>JBBIHG010000006.1:0-63710 GCA_037447125.1 Chloroflexota bacterium
CTAGCGGGACTTCTTCGCGACGAGCGTGCCCGGAGAGCACTTGCTTCACCGCGCGGCTTTGCATCCCTGATGAGAATGATTGATGCCTGACGAGCAGAATCCTACCTGGTACAAAGATGCTGTCTTTTATGAGCTTTACGTGCGCGCCTTCAAGGATGGCAATGGCGATGGGCACGGCGACCTGCCGGGCCTGCTGGACAAACTCGATTACCTCCAGGAGTTGGGCGTTGACTGTATCTGGCTGCTGCCTCTCTGCTCGTCGCCGCTGGTGGACGATGGCTATGACGTGTCGAACTATCGCGACATTCATGAAGACTATGGGACGCTCGACGACTTCAAGGCGCTGGTCGAGGGCATCCATGCGCGCGGGATGCGAGTGATCATTGACATCGTGGTCAATCACTCATCGGACCAGCACCCCTGGTTTCGGCAGGCCCGCGCTTCGAAAGACTCGCCTCTGCATGACTGGTACGTGTGGAGTGACACGCCGGACAAATACAACGAAGCGCGCATCATCTTCAAAGATACCGAAAGCTCCAACTGGGCCTACGATACGCTTGCGGGTCAGTACTACTGGCACCGCTTCTACTCTCAGCAACCCGATCTGAATTTCGACAACCCGGCTGTGCAGCAGGAAATGCTGGACATCCTTGATTTCTGGCTGGCGCTGGGCGTGGATGGCTTCCGCGTAGATGCCGTGCCATACCTGTTCGAGCGCGAGGGGACCAACTGTGAGAACTTGCCAGAGACGCACCAGTACGTCAAGCGAATGCGCGCCCACATGGACGCCCATTGGCCAGGGCGCATCATGCTGGCCGAAGCCAATCAGTGGCCGGAGGATGTGCGCGAGTACTTCGGTGACGACGATGAGTTTCACATGGCGTTCCACTTTCCGATCATGCCCCGGCTGTTCATGGCCCTCAAGCAGGGCACGCGGCGCTCGATTGTCGAGATTCTGCAGCGGACGCCAGGGATTCCTCCGCTCGCGCAGTGGTGCATCTTTCTGCGCAATCACGATGAGCTGACACTGGAGATGGTCACCGAGGAAGAGCGCCAGTTCATGTGGGAGCAGTACGCGCCGCTGCCACGCATGAGACTGAATCTGGGCATCCGGCGCCGCCTGGCCCCGCTGCTCGACAACGACCTGCGCCGTATCCGGCTGCTGAATGCGCTGCTCTTCACCCTGCCCGGCTCGCCCATCCTCTACTACGGCGACGAGATCGGCATGGGGGACAACATCTGGTTGCACGACCGTAACGGCGTGCGAACGCCCATGCAGTGGGACGACTCGAAAAACGCCGGGTTCTCGTCCGCTGACTCGCCATACGAGCCGGTCATTGCCGATGAGGTATACGGCCACCGCTCGCTCAACGTGGCGCGGCAGCGCATGGACCCCCGGTCACTCTGGCACAGCACCCGGCATATGCTGGAAGTGCGCGAACAGTATCGCGCGTTCGGTCGCGGGAGCTTCGAGCTGGCGCTCCCGGCGAATGAAGCGGTACTGGGCTACTGGCGAATCCTGGAAGTGCAATCTGGCGCCGCGGAAGGCAACGAGCGCTTCCTGATCCTCGTCAACCTGACGGACTCGCCCCAGGAAATCGCGCTCGACCTGGGAGAATGGGCAGGCAAGCGGCCCGTTGACGTGCTGAGCGAGGAGACGTGGCCTACCGTGGGGAGCGCAGCGTATGAAATTGAGCTGAAGCCCTACGCCTACCACTGGCTGAAGTTCTGAGCGAAGCGGGGGTCAGGAGAGCATCTCGTCGTCTACCTGCGTCTTGACCAGCCGCACCCCGAGCGTGTTGGCGATGACAATGCCCACCGCGCGGGCGATGGTCTCGGCGTGCTCATAAGCGGCCTGGTCTGCCTGGTGCTGGCGCAGGTACTCAATCCCCGCCTTCGAATCCACCGCGAACTTGTCGCCCACCGACGCGCGCTTGCGCGATAGCTCGCTGGTGGTGTCGTGGCTGGTCTGCAGAAGCAGCAGCGACTCATCAGAGAGGGTCAGGTAGACGCCCCAGGTGTAATGCACATGGGTGATCTCGGTGGCGAGATCGCGGCCCTCCTTCCTGGTCGTGTGATCGCGCGAGATGACATGGCGCAGCTCGACATTGCGCACGTCCGAGGTGCGCAGTTCGCGCCCGCGCCGCGCGCCGAAGAAGCCGGTGAGAAGCCCTGTGGGGGGATGCAGCCTGATAACCCGGCGCTCGAGGTCAAAGACACACTGGACGAAAGCGGGCGCTTCCTCGCCGCGCCTGCCCGTCGCCCGATCTTTGGCCAGGCGCAGAGTGAGGTCATTGCGCCCAGCGCCCAGCCAGATTCCTGGAGCCTGGATGGGTAGCGTCACCGACTGGGCGTAGATCTTGACCCGCTGAGGATCAATATCCTCGCGCGTGTGCGGCTCAAGAGGGCCTGTGATCCCGCGGCGCACCTGGCCGCGGGAGGATTTCTGCTCGACCAGCTTCTTGGCGCCGAAGATCTTCAGCGGGCACCCGACGTATTCCGCCAGTTCGCGCGCGGCCTGCTGAGCACTGGCAGCGTGGAGCGCATTGGGCCCAGGCGGCCAGCCCACCAGTTCCAGCCAGCGCGGCTTGTCGTCGGCGCGGCGCGCCAGGTGAAAACCCAGCACCCAGCGTTGGGTCTTCCCGTCGTAGCCAAGCACAACCGCTTGCACAAATTCAACGGAGAGGATGGTGCCCAGTAGCCCCCGCGGTTCGCCGAAGTCCGCTGAGTACTCGATGACGCCGCTGCCGCGGGTCGCCTCGAAGACGGGAACTCGCGACAGCACCTCTGACCCTATAGGATACAACCGCCAGGAACCATCGCGGATGTCGATCTCCGTGTGTTCTAGTTCGAATGTGGTCATCGCTCCCCCACCACGTTGCGTTTTCGTGCTTATTCTAGTGTAGGGCGATTCGCCCTGCGAGTCCAGCCGCATCGTGTCAGGGTGCTGTATCAAATTCGGCGGAGAGGCCAGCCCCGTCCTTCTGCCCTTCCGGCGCCATTCTCCGCAAAGCCTGCGCACGGCTTTCAGACGGCGAGAGCTGTCAACATCGCCGGCGCTTGGATGCGCCGTGGTGCAGCACCTCCACGAAGACAAACGAAAGCGGCACGGTCGGTTGGCCGCGCCGCCTCAAGGGACCAGTTTAGGTGGCAGGAAGCGTGCTACTTGACTTCGACGACCGCTCCCGCTTCTTCGAGCTTCTTCTTGGCGTCCTCGGCGGCGTCCTTGCCAACGTCCTCGAGCACGTTGTTCGGGGCACCCTCAACGAGGTCCTTGGCTTCCTTCAGGCCGAGGTTGGTCAGGCTGCGCACAACCTTGATGACCTCGATCTTCTTGGGACCGACATCCTTGAGGACGACGGTGAACTCCGTCTTCTCTTCCTCTTCCTCGACAGCCGCGGGCGCAGCCGCAGCGGCCATCATCGGCATGGCGCCCATCGCCATCGGCGCGGCCGCCTCGACGCCCCATGCCTCTTCGAGCATCTTCTTCAGCTCGGCAGCTTCCATGACCGTCAGGGCGCTGAGCTGTTCGACCAACTTCTGTAGGTCCGCCATTGTGATTGTGTCCTTTCGTCTCGTCACTGGCGCGGCAGAGCCGCGTCGTTGCCAACTGTTGAATGATCTGGTGCGCTAGCGGACAAGCCGCAGGGCTTAGGCCGCTTCCTTCTGGCTGTAGGCTGCCAGGACGTTGACCAGGCCATCGGTAGCCGCCTGGATGACGGCCACGACCTGGCGTCCAGGCTCGTTGAGTAGGCCAACGAGTTGAGTCATGGGCATGGTGACCACGCCGATCAACTGGCTGCGGATCTCGTCGAGCGACGGCAGCTTGGAGATGGCGTCAAGCTGCTGAGCCTGCACGACGCTCTGGCCGATGATGCCACCCTTGAGCACAATGACTTCGTTGCTGCTGGCATATTCCAGCACCAGCTTGATCGTCGCTGAGAGATCGCCGTGAACGACTGCCAGGGCCACCGGCCCCCTGAGCATGGCGTCGGGCATGGCCATGCCTACTTCGTCCAGAGCGATCTTCAGCAGGGTGTTCTTGGTGACCGTGAACTGGGCGTTGTTCTCGCGGAGCCGGGTTCGTAGCTCATTGAGTTGCGCCATTGTCATACCGCGATACTCGGTGACGATGACGCCCTGCGCCTGCCGGAGCATCTCATTGTACTGGGCAACCAGTTTCTGCTTACGCTCTTTGCTGATAGCCAAGCGTGCATTCCTCCTTTCCTCGGAATGGTGATTCCGCAGAGGAGACCCACAAAGAAACGGTCTCCGCACAAGGGGCGAAGACCGTGCCATGATCCAATCCGTGACGACACGTGTTGGTGGTCCGGTCGGGGTCTTCACCTCGGCAGGGGGGAGCGTCCCATTAAGCCCGGTCAGGCCCCTGCTGTCTGCGGTAAAAGGCCAACCTAAACTGGGTGGTGTTACCGGTCGTCATCTTACCAGCGCGGAGCGCCGCCGTCAAGGCTCGGAATCGCGACTTCAGCACTCACTGGCGCTCAGGTTTCCCCTCAAAGCCTTGACTGGACAACCACTGGGCGAGAATGGCCTCCAGCGTGCCGTCAGCGCGGATCGCCCCAAGCGCCCGCTCCACGTGCGCGGTCAGGCGGAAGTCGCCTCGCCGCATGGCAATGGTGTAAGGCTCGGCGACGGTCGTTCTGGTGGCCATGACCAGACCGGGATGGGCGGGCAGGTACAGCCGCGCGCTGACCGTATCCACCAGCGCCGCGGCGGCCTCGCCCTGCTCCACAGCCTGCATCGCCTCCTGTGGCAGCAAATAGCGTTCGATCGTCAGCGCGCGCAGGCGGCGCGCCCAGCGCCGGGCTTCCGCGTCGCCCGACGAGGCCATCTCCACCGCGATGGTCTTCCCGTCAAGCGCGCCCATGCCGCTGACCAACTGCTCGCGCCGCCAGAGCAGCACCTGCCCGGCGTCGTAATACGGCTGCGAGTAGTATACCCAGTGAGTCAGCGCGGCGCTGGGACGCAGCCCGGCGATCAGCATGTCCACGCCGCCTGTATAGAGGGCATCGTACAGGCTGTCGTAGCCCATGATCAGGATGTGCGTCTCGACGCCCAGCCGCCGCCCGATCTCCCGCGCCAGGTCGGGCTCGATGCCGGCGATCTGCTCTGGCGTCCACTCGGCGAAGGGGGGATAGCTGGGGTCTACGCCAACGTAGAGATCGCCGTTGATCTGCACGCGCCGCCAGGTACCGTCCTGCGGCCCGAAGAGCGCGCCGGGCCGGGTGAGTCGCCAGGCGGCCAGTCCAGCAGCGATCACCAGCAACGCGGCCAGCGCCAGCCAGGGATGCCGGCGCGCCCGGCAGCGGGCGTCGCCGAACAGGGAGCGGGCACGCGCCATCCAGCGGTTCATGGGGCGTAGGGATTCTCCCAGCCGCGCGCGTAAGCCTGAACCGCCTCGTAAAGTGGCCTGGCGAAGAAGTCCGACGAGACCAGCGCGTAATAGGCGTCGCGGCGGTTGTGAGAGTCTGCCGGCTGGCGGAACTGCCACAGGCACAGACGATCGACCCAGGGCCAGGCGGTGGCCATGTCCAGCGCCTCCAGCGTGTAGGCGATGCGCTGCCCAGGGCGCACGGCCCGCGTCCAGCGCGGGTCGTCGCTCCAGCCACTCTCGGTGATAGTGACTGGCTTCGCCCCGTCGCCAAAACGCACCATCACCTCGCGCAGCAACTCGATCCGGCGGAAGTTGATGGTCTGCGCGTCGGGCGGGTCTGCCGGGGCGTGGGTGAAGCCATAGGTGTGCGCGGCCAGCGCATCGAAGTACGGAGCAGCGCCCGCTTGATACATGCGCTCCAGGAAGCGCACCTCGTTCAGACCGCTGCCACTGCCCTCTGGCTCGTTGGTGGGGGCCAGCGCCCCGCCGAAGACGACAACGTCCGGGGCGGAAGCGTGTGCGGCCCGGTACGACAGGCGCAGCAGCTCAGCGTAGGCTTCAGGATCGGGGCCACGGTCGCCCCACTCATGGCTCAGATTCGGCTCGTTCCAGACGATCACGCCGCCAATCCGGTCGCCGTAGCGCGCCACGAAGGCGCCAACATAGCGGGCAAAGTCGTCGAAGTGATCGGCGGGCAGGTAGGTGAGCGTCGTCACTTTCTCGCGCACGGGCGGGCGCGCCCAGGCCGGGACCAGCCCCAGCCGCGCGATCACGGTCAGCCCCTGGTTCTCAGCGTGGCGGATGATGCGGTCGGCATGCGCCCAATCGTAACTGCCCCGCTCGCGCTCGGCATAGGGCCAGGGGAAAAACTCAACGATGGTCGCCGCACCCATCTCGCGCACCATCTGCAACGTGCGCTGAATCTTCCACTCCTCGACCTCATCGGTCAGGCGCGTGTGCACGCATACTGTCGAGTTGACGGTCTGCGCGCTCTGCGGCGGCCCCAGAACGACGCGAGGCGCGCTGGGGCGCAGGCCCGCCAGCAGATACGCGACCAGCAGCAGGCCACTGGCCCGCAGCAGATGGGAGAGCGCCTTGCGCTGAACGAGACGGGTGAGGCGCATCATGGCGTGGAGGAGGGGGAGGTTGCTGGCGGGCCGGGACAGTCACGGCGCGGGGGACGCACAGTGCACCCCCCGCACGATGACATGGTGCGGGCGGTGACTCTCAGTCGCCGCGCCTGGCACCCAGATCGGTGATCTGGCGGACGACCGACAGCAGCGCCACAGCCAGCTTCAGCGCGTCCATCGTCTTGATGCGGTTGGGCTGCGCGACGCCGTTCTCTTCGGAAACGCGGGCGTAGAAATAGGCCGCCAGCAGGCCGACCATCAAACCGACCAGGCCGCCAAAGAGATATACGCGCAGTTTCCATGCGGTCTCGGACTTCGCGGGCGGATCAGTGCACACCTCGGAGGTCATCGCACGATCCCTCCGCGCAGCGACTCCTTGATGCGTTCCAGGCGGCTCTTGCGCCGCTCCCGCGCCGCGCTGGTGATCAGGTAAGCGGCGATCAGCCCGACGATCAGGGCCACGACGCCCCCGATCAGGTACGCCCACACCTGGGCGTCCTGGTCTTCAAGCGTCTTGATCAGGTCGCTGATCTGCTCTTCTGCCAGCTTGAGCGCGCTGGCGCCCTGTCCTTCGAGGTTCTTGATCATCTCACTCATGGGATGCCTTCCTTTCCACCGGCAGAGCCGAACTCGACTGCCCGCGCAGCACAGACTCCCAGCGCGTCAGGCGCACGTTCAAGGCGATCAGCGGGCGGGCAAGCCTGGGGGCCACGTCAGCGGTGACCTGCGCCACCTGTGCCGTTGCGTCCCGTGCTGAGCGCAGCGGACCTTGCGCCCCCGCATAGCCGCGTCCCATCAATGAAGCCAGTACGGCCAGCAACACATACGGCACCAGACAGAGAATCGCCATCGGCAGAGCGAGAAAGAGCGTTGCCACCGCGCTCATGACGATCGTGATCTGCTGGCCCTCAAACGCGCCGCCAATCACCGCCAGGATCATCCCCGCACATACCCCAACCAGAGCGATCATGGCCAGCGCGACCGGGCCGACGATCGTCAGGCGCACGGCACGCTGGTGCCGGGCAACAGGGTTGGCTTTGTGGGCAGACTGGCTCATGTGTCTCTCGTCTTCATTCTAGCACGGAAGCGGCGTTCCACCAACGGGGACGCCGGTGGCCCGGTGGGCACATTCCAGTCAGAGCGAGATTCTTTGAACCGCAGAGGCACAGAGGACGCAGAGAAGAGCTTAAGGATGTTCTTACCTTCTTTCTCTCTGCTCTCTCTGCGCCTCTGCGGTGGTTTTTTGCCTCAGCAACGAGATGCTCCTCCGCCGCTGCGCCAGCCGCAGCGGGTCGGCGATCAGTCGCTCACGCTCACGCGGAAGAAGTAGGTCGCCTCGTAACCGGCCCACGCCACCTGGACCGCCATGATGTACGAGCCAGGCTCCGGCGTCACGATGAACAGAATCATGTTGTCACCGGGACGATTCTCCGGCTGGCCGGTCGGGATGCCAGTATCCGTCAGATACTCGATGCGCACCGAATTGGGACGCCCCCCGCCAATGCGAAGCTGGGCGGTAGACCCTCGCAGCAGGTTCAGGCGCTCAGTGGGGCTGTCTGCTGACGGCAGCTCAACACATGCCGGCGCCCCGTCTGCCGGGTGCTGGCAGAACCGCAGGCCGACCGGGACGTGCGCCCGCCCGGCCACGATCAGATTCAGCAACGGGGCAGGGCCGGGGGCTGCTGCGCCAATGCCCGGTACGAGGGCGACACCGGCCTCGCGCGCCGGAGAGGGGACTGGCACCAGGATGAATTCGATCACGCCGCCAGAGGCCCAGGTCTCCTCGCCGGTCAGTTCAAGAACCTGAGTCTCGTAGCCTGGTGCAAACGCCTTGATGGTCAGGGTATCAGTCTCGTGCAAGGTCAGCGGGCCGATGTTGAACTGGCCTTGCGCGCCCGTCAGAGTGGCTCCCGAACTGGTCTTCTCCGGAGCGACCGCCGATTCGTGCACGTAGTACACGGTCGCACCTACCACGGGCAGCGTGACGCCCCTATCGCTCACGCGGACCGTGCCCACCAGTAGCAGCGCGGGCATCCCCTCAGCGGCGATGGGCTCCGTCACAGGAGTCTCCGGCGGAGCAGCCTCCTCCGCTGTCTCAGCGGGAGTCCCTGCGGGCGCGCCGCCCTCTGGCTCAGGCGTTTCTTCGCTTGCCGCCGCCTCCGGTGATGGCAGCGACGTGGCCGTCGGCTCGGTAGTTGCCGTCGGGGACGGGAGGGGCGTGGCCGTCGGCGGCGGAGTGAGCGTCGGAGCGGGCGTCGGTGTGGGCAGGGGCGTTTCGGTGGGCTGCGGTGTCGGCGTGGGCGTGGGTGCCACAACCCCGGCGACGGCCAACCCGAAGACGTACGAGATGTAGGCTGGGTGGCCCTCCACATTGTCGTACTCCGCATCCACGCGCACGCGATACAGACTGTCTTCGAGGGCAATCGGATACTCGCCCACAGTGCCGGTGCCCAGGTCACGCACGTCGTCGAAGCCAAGCAGGGTTGCGGTGAAGCGGGTTGGCGTGCCCGCATCGCTGTCCAGCACGAACCTGACCGCGTCACCCTCACCTATCGGGACGTTGCGCAGTGGCTGTACCAGCGCGACAGCATCCACGTCGCATTTGAGATTGTCCGCCGACTCCGGCCAGCAATAGCTGTAGGCGTTCTCCTCGTAGGTCTGGTCGTTGACCTGCAGACGAACCACCGGACGCGCGACAGCGCCCGATTCTTCATCACCGCACGCGGGCAGCGCCAGGACCAGCGCGCCCAAGAGCATCAGGAAGAGAAAGGTTCGGGTCTTCATCTGCAATCTCCTACTGCAACGACGCGCAAATTCAGGCTTTTTCGGGGCCGGCGCCAGGGTACCATTCCGGGCGGATGAATGGCGCCAGCGCAAGGCGGATGATCGTCTCATAGGCGCTCTGGCGAGTCTCGAGATCGCCAGTCAGAATGCCGATGGCGCCGTTCTGGTGTTTGGTGTTGGTGCGGGCGGCCAGGCGATCCATCGCCTCGCCTAGCTCCATCCCGCCGCGCACCGCGGCGGCGACCGCCGGGGGCAGCAGCACGCAGGAATTGCCGCCCACCCCGATGCGCCCATCGGCTGCGGCCACGACGCACCAGGCCGTCGTCAACAGGCCGAACTCTGACTCCTGCACGCCACCTTCCAGGCCAATGCCCAGGTCAGCACTGGCTGAGGCCAGCGCCGCGCGGGCGCGATTGAGCGCACCCGTGCGCGTCTCCACGTCGCCCCAGGGCTGCTCCGTGACGCCGGACGGCACTTCCACACTGACAAAGGTGGCTTTGGAAAACAGGGGCGTCAGCACCCCACGCACTGCGCTACACTTGACCGGGTTGGTCGAACCGATGGCAATGCGCATGGGCTGGCCCTTCCCAAGACCGTGACCGCATTGTAGCATTGGCCCCACGAAATGACTAATCAGGCAAGCGAGCCCTTCAGACGCACTCAGACACAGCCTGCCAAGATCAACCTATGAACACTTCTGGCAGAGAAGGATAGCACACGATGAATTTCGATGCTGTGACGATCATGGCCCTGGCCAGCGAGCTAGGCGCGGCCCTTGTCGGCGGGCGGGTGCAGGACACACTCGAAGTGGACGAGGACAGCATCGGCCTGGAAGTCTACGCCAATCACCAGCGCCACTACCTGCTGCTCAGCGCGCACCAGCAGTTGGCCCGCGTCTACCTCAGCAATGACAAGCTGCGCCGCGGCGTGGAGACGCCATCCCCGCTGGGGCTGCTGCTGCGCCGCCACGTGGAAGGCGCGTGGATCAGCGCCGTGCGCCAGCCGCCCTGGGAGCGGGTGCTCGTCTTCGACCTCGAAGGCCCCCAGGGCGTGTTCTCGCTCATCGCCGAGCCGATGGAGCGCCGCGCCAACGTGCTCCTCGTGCGCGATGATGGCGTCATCGTCGAGTGCATCCGCCGCGTGGGGCCGCAGGAGAACCGGGTGCGCGTCAGTCTGCCGGGCAAGCCCTACCAGCCGCCGCCTCCGCAACGCCTCAAGCGCGATCCGCTGGCGCTGACCCTGACGCTGCTGGGCGACATGCTCGACAACGAGCCGGGCGCGCGGGCACGCGAGATTCTCACCCGCCGCGTGCTGGGCATCAGCCCGCTGCTGGGCAAGGAGATCGTCTTCCGGGCGACGGGCGGGATCAACACAAAGGCCGCCGATACCAGCGCGCGGGCGCTGCTGGCCGCCATCGGCGAGCTGTTCGGCGCGTTCCGCGAGGGCGCGTGGCAGCCCGGCACCGCCCAGGAAGAGGGAGCCGTGACCGCCTACGCTGCCTACCCGATCACGCACCTGCCCGGCTGGACTCCGGCGGGCAGCATGAGCGAGGCCGTCGCCCGCTTCTACGGGCCGCTGGTCGGGGCGGACGCCTACTCCGCCGCCAGGCGCCCGGTCGCTGAGGCTATCGCCGAGGCGCGCACTCGCGTCGCCCGGAAGCTGGAGTCGCTGCGCGGCTCGTTGCAGGACGATGCCGCGTTTGAGCATCTGCGCCAGAGCGGGGAGCTGCTGCTGGCCTACCAGTACACACTCGTGCCGGGCGCACGTGAATTGCGCGCTGCCTATGAGGTGGACGGCCCGGAACTGGTTATCGCCCTCGATCCGGCGCTGACTCCGCTGGAGAACGCCAAACGCTACTTCGAGAAGTACGAGAAGGCCAAGCGCGCTCGCCGCGGCGTGCCAGAACTGGTCGCCTCTGCCGAGCAGGAACTGGCCTACCTGGACCAACTGGCGATGGACCTGGAAATGGCCCGCAACTGGCTGGACATCGGCGAGGTGCAGGAGGCGCTTCAGCGGGGCGGATACTGGCGCGGGCCGCGCACCGCCGGGCCGCGCAGCGCGGCCTCGGCCCCGCTCAAGGTGACGACCGAGTCCGGGGCGGTGATCTGGGTGGGGCGCAACGCCCGCCAGAACGACATCGTCACCTTCGACCGGGGGGGGCCGGGCGATCTGTGGTTGCACGCGCGGGGCGTGCCCGGCGCGCACGTGATCATCAAGGCGAACGCGGGCGACGTGCCGGACGCAGTGATCCGGCGCGCGGCGGAGATTGCGGCCTACTACAGCGCCGCGCGCAATGAGGCGCGCGCCCTGGTAGATGTGACGCGCCGCAAGTACGTGCGCAAGATCAAGGGTGGCAAGCCGGGCATGGTCACCTACCGCAACGAGCAGCCCATCGAGGTCACGCCGCGCCCGGAATAGTCGCTTTGCTCAGTCCGGGATGATGATCGTCTCCAGGCCCGGTTCCGGCTCCGGGTAGTGCATGTCGAGTTTCTCCAGCGTCTCGACGAGTACCTGGGAGATGACCATGTTACGGTACCACTTCTTGTCTGCCGGGACGATGTGCCAGGGTGCCCAGGGCGTGTTGCAGCGGCTGATCGCATCCTCGTAGGCGGCCATGTACTGCTCCCACTTCTCGCGCACCTTCAGGTCGCCGCGCGCGAATTTCCAGTGCTTGCTCGGCTCGCTCAGCCGCTCCTCAAAGCGCTTCTTCTGCTCGGCTTTGGAGATGTGCAGGAAGAACTTGACGATGGTCACCCCGCTTTCGGCCAGCAGGCGCTCGAAGGCGTTGATGTGGTCATAGCGGCCCTCCCACACCTCGCGCGGCACCAGTTCCTCGACCCGGACGATCAGCACGTCCTCGTAGTGCGAGCGATTGAAGATGCCGATTATGCCGAGCGGCGGCGTGTGCCGGTGGATACGCCACAGGAAATCGTGGTCGAGTTCTTCAACGGTGGGCACCTTGAAGCCCGTCACCTGCACGCCCTGCGGGTTGATGCCGCGCATGACGTGGCGGATGGTGCCGTCCTTGCCACCAGCGTCCAGCGCCTGCAGGATGATCAGCAGGGCGTGCTTGTGCTCGGCGTAGAGCACTTCCTGAAGCGCGCCCAGGCGCGCCCGGTTGCGCGCCAGGTCTTCCAGGGCGTCGTCTTTGGCGCGGTAGTCTCCTGTGTAACCGGGATCGTAGTCCGCCAGCCAGACAGAGTCGCCAGGCCTGGGGCGGAGTAGCTGTCGCTTGTCATTCATTGCGCGCCGCTCCCTTCTGCCGCACGTGCCCTGCCGAGCACCTCGTCGTAGACAGCCAGCAGGCGCGGCGCGATCACCGACCAGTCATAGCCGCGCGCCACGTACTGAGCCGCGCGCTCGCCCAATGCCGCTCGCTCAGCGGGGTCGCGCAGTAGCTCGATCACCGCGCGGGCGAACGCTCCTTCGGTATCGGCCAGACGAAGCTGCGCCCCATCCTGCACGTCGAGACCCTGCGCGCCCACCCGCGTCGAGACCACCGCCCGGCGGGCAGCCATAGCCTGCAGCAGCTTGAGGCGCGTGCCGCTGCCCATGCGCAGCGGCACGACATAGACCGCCGCCGCTGAGAGGAACGGGTGCACATCTGGCACCCAGCCGGTGATCTGCACGCCGTCCCGGTCACGCAGGCTGTTCAGCCGGCGGTGAGGGTGGCTGCCCACGACGAAGAAGCGCGCCTCCGGCACGTGCGCCCGCACCCGATCCAATACATAGTTGGCGAACCACAGCGCCGCGTCCACGTTGGGGCGGTAGCCCATCGAGCCGGTAAAGACCAACGGCGCCAGGCCGAGGTCCAGCGACGTGTCGGCGATGGCATGGCAGGCAACGTCAATCCCATTGGGCACCACGCTGACCGGGCAGCCGGGAGCCAGGCGGCGAAACGCCTCGGCGTCCGCGTCGGAGACAGCGATGGTGTGCGTCGCCTCGCGCACAACCTGGCGCTCGTAGCGCGTCAGGCGGCGCCACTGGACGAACGAGTACAGCGCGCCGGGCAGCCGGGCCAGGCTGCCGCGCTCAGCCTCGAAGATGCTGCGCTGCAAATCGGCCTCCGCGTTGAACGAGTCGTAGATCAGGGGGGTTGTGGGCTGGACGCGGCGCACGACCGGCGCGTAGATGGTCATCTCCAGGCTTTCAATCTGCACCAGATCGTAGGGCGTCTCCTCCAGCAACTTGGCCAGGGCGTGCTGGTAGTGCGCGGAAAAGCAGCGCCCCTGCATGTCCGCTTTTTCGGTCAGCAGCAAGTCGCGCAGCCGGGCGGCGCGTCTGCGCTGTGGCGGGGATACCGTCTCGACCCGCGCGCAGTAGGCGGCGAGCCGCTCGCGCTGCACGTTGAGCTGGTCGCGCGTGGCGAAGGAGAGCAGGTGTACCTCATGCCCCGCTGCGTGGGCCGCGCGCAGCAGGCCGTTGGTGCGCAGCGTGCCACCCGCGTGAGCAGGCTCAGGGAGTTCAGCAGTCAGGAAGAGCAGTCGCATAGGTTCGGTTGATCCGTTGGGTGGATGGAATCCTGTTCACTCCGCCATGACCCGCGCGTAGACTTCGCGGACGATCTCCGCCGTGCGCCGCCAGGTGAACATCGCGGCGCGGGCCAGGCCGGCGTCGCGCAGCGCATTGCGCAGGTCGCTGTCTGTCAGCAGGCGGCGCAGCGCGTCGGCGATGCCGTCCGCGTCATCGGGATTGACCAGCAGCCCGGCGTCGCCCACCACTTCCGGCAGGGAACTGCGATCCGAGACGACCGGCGGCGTGCCACAGGCCATCGCCTCCAGCGCGGTCAGCCCGAACCCCTCGTAGTGCGAGGGCAGGGCCAGGGCCGCCGCGCCGCTGTACAGCGCGGGCAGATCGTCGCGCGGCGGGTCTTCGACCCAGATCACCCAGTCGCCCAGGGCGAAGGTCTCAACTGTCCGCTGAATGTCCTCCTGCAGCCAGCCGCGCCGCCCGGCCAGCACCAACGGCGGAGCGTCCGGCAGATCGCGCCGCAGATGGCTGTAGGCGCGCAGCAGGGTCGGGATATTCTTGCGCGGCTCGAACGTGCCGACAAACAGCAGGTACTGCGCGGGCAGGCTCCAGCGCGCCAGGCACGCCTGGATTGCCTCGGCAGGCGCGGGCTGGAACAAGGCATCCACACCGAGCATGTGCACAGTGATCTTGTCCTCGCGCGCTCCGAGCAGCGTCACAAGATCGGTGCGCGTCGCCTGCGAAGAGGCCAGGATATGGTCGGCTCTGCCCACCGCCCAACGGATCTGCCCGGCGTAGTAACGGCGGCTGTCGGCGGTCATGAACTGGGGATAGTGCAGGTAGTGCAGGTCGTGGATGGTGCTCACGTGGCGGCGAGCCGCACTTGCTGGCAGTATCGCATCGGGCGTATGATAGATGTCCAGGCGGCGAAGAGCCAGCTCTGCAGAGAGCGTCCAGCGTTCCAGGCGGTGATGGCTCGGCGTGAGCGTATTCAGTCGCCTGAAGTTCGGCGCCGCAGCGAGCGTCTCGCGGTCACGGATGTGCTGGATGATGCGATAATCGCTGGCCTCGTCCAGCGCGGCCAGTTCGCTAATGACGTAGCGGGTGTACTCGACGATTCCGCCGGGGCGATAATAGTTCAGTCGGGCGTCAATTCCGATGCGCATGGCAGCAAGTATAGCCTAACGGAAAACGCACACCAAGGGGGAGACAAGGCACCGAGACAGCAACAGCCGGGCCGCCGGCTGTTGCCGGCGGCCCTTAACCCGCCCTGGCTAGACGGCCCGACCTGTGATACACTTCCGCCGCAGCGGAGACGGGGGACACCGCGCGCAGGTGCGGTCGCCTGCCCTCACTGATCCATTGACATCGCTGACGAAGGGAGTAGGACGCCGCGCGACACTCATGCAGGGACTGCCCGGCGCTGATGAGTATGGAAGAGCTTCTCCACCTCGACCTCAAGACGTTCATCGCCACCATAGGCTACGCCGGCATCTTTGCGATTGTCTTCGCTGAGTCCGGGTTGCTGATCGGCTTCTTCCTCCCAGGCGATAGCCTGCTCTTTACGGCTGGAGTCATCGCCGGCAGCAAGACGCTGCAGAGCACACTCGGCGTTGAACTGAGCTACCCGGTGCTGGCCATCGGCTGCTTCATCGCCGCAGTGACGGGCGACAGCGTGGGCTACTGGTTCGGCAACCGGGTCGGGCGACGCCTGTTCGAGCGCGAGGACTCGCTGCTCTTCAAGAAGAAGTATCTCTACCAGGCCGAGGCGTTCTATCAGAAGCATGGCGGCAAGGTCATCGTCCTGGCGCGCTTCATACCCATTGTGCGCACCTTCGCCCCCATCGTCGCTGGCATTGGCACCATGCACTATCCGCGCTTCCTCTTCTTCAACTTGTTCGGCGGGCTGCTCTGGGCATCAGGCGTCGTTACCGCCGGCTACTACCTGGGCGAGGCCGCCGACGGGTATCTACTGCCGATTGTCTTGGCGATCATCCTTGTTTCGGTCGCTCCTCCGGCGATGCATGTGCTCAAGGACTATCTGGCCCATCGCCGCGCGCACGCCGCAGACGTGCCACACATCGAGGCGTGACCTCTAGGTGAGAAGTTGGGTTCTGGATTCACTTCACCTCTATAATCCCGCATATGCGTAGCTGCACATCCGGCCTCCAGAGAGGGAACTTCACAGAACGCCGACTCCCCCTTTCCGTGTGTGGATGGTGCGCCCGACCGGTAGCGGCAGCGCGGCCAGCAGTCGCGGCGCGAGTGAGGTTTCGACACAGCCTCATGGCATAAGGTCCGGCTCGTTGAGGGGAGTTGAGATGCGAGAGTTCGGCAACCTGATCAAGCAGTCGGTGCGGCGGCGAGCCGCCACATTGCGGCTGTTTATGACGGGGTTCAGCATGGGTTCCGCCGACTTGGTCCCAGGGGTGAGTGGGGGGACCATGGCGCTGATCTTTGGCATCTACGAGGAGTTGATTCACAGCATCAAAATTGTCAGCAGCAAGGCAGTGAAGCTGGCTTTGCAGGGCAAGATCAAGGACGCGGTGCTGGTAGTGCCGTGGGGATTCCTGGTGCCGGTGGGCGCAGGGATGATGGCGGCGATATTCAGCCTGGCCAAACTGATTTCTCATCTGCTCACTAACCACCCGGTCTTCGTGTGGTCGTTCTTCTTTGGGTTGGTGGCGGCGTCCGTGTGGGTAGTGGGCCGCAGAGTGGGGCACTGGGACGCGAAGGCCTATGGGCTGCTGCTGGTCGGAGCGGTAGCAACCTACGTGTTGGTGGGGGCGGTGCCGGTACACACGCCTGCGGCGTTACCTGCATTCTTTGTGGCGGGGATGATCGCCATCATGGCCATGATCATGCCAGGGATTTCGGGGTCATTCTTGCTGGTGTTGATGGGCAAGTATGCTCAGGTGCTGGAGTCAGTGACAAACCGTGACGTAGTGACCCTGGGAGTCTTCACGCTGGGAGCGGTGGTGGGCCTGGCTCTGTTCTCGCGGGTGCTGTCGTATATGTTCTTGCATCATCATACTACGATGATGGCCTTCTTGACCGGAGTGCTGCTGGGATCGCTGCGCAAGGTGTGGCCCTGGAAGGAAACGGTGGAGACGGGCCTGGATCGGCACGGGAACGAAGTGCCTCTGGTGGAGGTGAATCGCCTGCCCGCCGCGCTTGACTGGCAGTTGCTCGTAGCCTTGGCGTTATTGGGGATAGCGGTGGGGCTGATAGTGTATGTGAGCAGGCATGAACTGCGCAAGGAGCAGGTCAAGAAAGACATTGATGGCAGCCCTGCCTGACCCTACAGGCGCAGATCATCCTTTGAGGTGAACGCTCCCTGTAAGATGCCTCACTATCCTATAGACCTCTTCTGCGCGCGCCCTGACCGCGCGCGAATTGACTCACGAGACAGACCCGCGTTATAGTCCTGAGCAGATTGTCGGCGCCACCGGAAGGATTCCCTGGCCATGTCATCCCTGTTCAGCGGGCGCAAGCAGCCGCCGTCCGAAAGCAGCAGCTTCCCTCCTCCCCCACCCCACGAACCGGCGCGCCAGCCGGTCGGCTTCGAGACGATTCTCGGAGCAGGCGCAACCCTGCAAGGCGACCTGCGCAGCCAGGGCAATGTGCGCCTCGATGGCACCTTTGAGGGCACGCTGGAGATTGACGGCAACGTGCTGGTCGGCGAGACTGCCAAGATCACGGCGGATATCCACGCCAAGAACGTATCCATCGCGGGCGCGGTGCGCGGAGACGTGAGCGGCAAGAAGGTGCAGCTCCTGCGCACAGCCCGCGTCTGGGGTGACATCACCGCCTCGGCCATCTCCACTGAGGAAGGCGCGTTCATTGACGGCAAGATCACCATGGTCACTCACGAAGCCGCACAGGCGCTCGATCTGGCCGCCGTCCCCTTACCCGCTGGTGAGGCGCGGCCTGAGCCATCTGCTGCCGATAAAGACGCCGGGCAGGCTGAGAGTGACCCCGCGCCAGCCGAAACGTGAGGGGAGACAGCGGGCCACGTCGCTACGTCGCTGCGCGCTTTGCCTGGGTTTCGAACTCAATGATATAATCGTCTTAGTCGCTGTACCTGGCACAGAAGAATCCGGCACTACTCGTGAGAGTCAGGGACATTTCATGATCAAAGTGCAGATCGACAGCATCCGCGTGAGCCTGATGTCCCAGCTTCGGGTTGTTGTCCTCAAAGATCCGCTGAGCGGGCGCTTTCTCCCCATCTTCATCGGGCCGTGCGAGGCAGAGGCGATCGCGGTGAGGCTGCAAGGGGTGAACGTCGAGCGCCCGCTGACCCACGACCTGCTCAAGTCCGTCATCGCCGAACTCGGCGGGCACGTCCACCACATCGTGGTCAATGATCTGCGCCAGGACACGTTCTACGCTCAGATCGTGGTCGATCTGAACGGAGAGGAGCGTAGGATTGACTCTCGCCCCAGCGACGCGATTGCGCTGTCCGTCCGGCTCGATATCCCTATCTACGTCGAGGAGACGGTCATGGAGCGCGCCGGGATTATGCCGGACGAGGAAATTGAGGGAGAAGCTGCACAGTCGGCGCTCGCGCGGCCGTCCGACGAGGATGGGCCGGAGGAGCGCCTGAGCCTCTTCGAGGACTTCGTGGAATCGCTCGATCTGGATGATCTCCCCGACGAGGACGACGAAGACAAGCCGTAGAACTCGCTCACTGTTCACCTGGCCGCATACGGGGCAGCTCAGCGAGAGCCGCCCCGTTTTGACAGGTGCCCCGAATCAATCTATTGTAGAGCCAGACCGCACACGAGATGAGGCTGAGCGATGAGTCAGGATACAGCACCTGCCGCGCCTGAGCAGATGGCTCCCCACAGCATCGAAGCCGAAGAGGCGGTGCTCGGCTCGATTCTGATCAATCCTGATGCCTTGTTCGATGTCGCCCCCTTCCTGCAGAGCGAGGACTTCTTCATTGTCCGCAATGGATGGGTTTGGGAAGCGCTCACCCGGCTCCACGAGCGCCGCGAGCAGATTGACTACCTGACCGTCGTGCAGGAGCTGCGCGAGCAGAACCGGCTGGAAGAGATCGGCGGCGCAACGTACATCACTTACCTGATCAACCACACGCCCTCGTCCATCTACGCCGAGACCTACGGGCGCATCGTCGAGCGCGCCGCGCTGCGCCGGCGGATGCTGACTGCCGCGGGGACCATCGCCCGCCTGGCCCAGCAGGAAGACTCGGACATCAACGATCTCATTGACCGGTCCGAGGCGACCCTGTTCGCCGTCACCGAGCGGCGGCTGCGCCAGGAAGTCGTGCCGATCCGCACAGCCGTCGCCGAGTACTATGATCGCATCGAGCAGCTTTACAGCCATCAAAAAGAGTCGATCGGTGTCCCGACGGGCTTCACCGACCTGGACGAATTGCTCGGCGGTCTGCAGAAATCGGACCTGCTGATCATCGCTGGGCGTCCTGGCATGGGCAAGACCGGCTGGCTGCTGAGCACCGCTCTCAATGCCGCTAAGGCCGGCGCGCGCGTAGCCGTCTTCAGCATGGAGATGAGCAACGAGCAAATCGTGCAGCGCCTGATCTCGTCGGAGACCGGCATCACCGCGCAGAACCTGCGCCTGGGCAGGCTCAAAGACCGCGAATGGGCGCTGTTCGTTGAGGCGGTGGGCCGCCTGAGCAAGCTCAACGTCCATCTGGACGATACGCCGGCTCTCACCCCGCTTCAGATGCGCGCCAAGTGCCGGCGGCTCTACAGCGAATACGGCCTCGATCTGATCATGGTGGACTACTTGCAGCTCATGAACTCCGGGGCGGGACCATCCGAGAACCGCGTCCAGGAGATCAGCTTCATCTCGCGCAACCTGAAGCACATCGCTCGTGAGATGAATGTGCCCGTCGTCGCTGCCGCCCAGCTTTCGCGCGCGGTTGAGCAGCGCCAGGACAAACGCCCCCAGCTTTCGGACCTGAGAGAAAGTGGATCGATCGAGCAAGACGCGGACGTGGTGATGTTCATCTACCGTGACGAGGTCTATAACGAGAACACCGAGCGCAAGAACGAGGCCGATATTCTGATAGCCAAGCATCGCAACGGCCCCACTGGCAGTGTGACGCTGTTCTTCCGCAAGGAACTGACCCAGTTCGCTAACCTGAGCAAGACCGGCGTGGACCTGGCCGGCTATTAGGCGAGGGGCTGCCGCTGATGGGCGCGTTCGCTGGATTCCCGCCAGGCAAGATACCGATGGTGCGCCTGCCGAGCCAGTTCTTCACCGAGTTGCTGGGCGCAATTGATGACCTGGACGAGCTTAAGGTCACGCTGTATGCCTTCTGGGCCTTGCAGCACCAGGAGGGCGAGGCCCGCTACCTGCTCAAGCGTGAGATGCTGCAGGACGCGCTGCTGCTGAGGGCTATTGACCCGGACAGCGAGCGGGCGAAGCAGCGCCTCGACGCGGCCCTGGGGCGTGCTGTGGAGCGTGGCACATTGCTGCACGCCAGCGTGGAGGGGGTGCGTGGCCACGAGGACCTGTACTTCATGAACACGACGCACGGGCGCAACGCCGTGCGGGCGATTGTTGCCGGTCGCTTTGAGCTGGGCGACCGCGACACGCCTGTGCTGCTGCTGGCGGAGCGCCCCACGATCTACACTCTCTATGAGGAGAACATCGGCGCCCTGACTCCTTTGATCAGCGAACAACTGCGCGCCGCCGAAGAGGACTACCCGCCAGGCTGGATCGAAGAGGCGATCCGCCTGGCCGTGGAGCGCAACGCGCGCAACTGGCGCTACATTCGCCGCGTTCTGGAACGCTGGCAGACCGAAGGAAAAGACCGTGGACTCACTCAACGACCAACTCAAGCGGATCGCTACCGGTATATCCAGGGAGAATTCTCGGACAGCGTTGACTACTGACACTGACGAAGCAACCGGCCCCGCCGAGGTCTGCCCCATCTGCCAGGGAATGGGGCGCGTGACGCTGAGCGTGCCAGTGGGCCACCCGGACTTCGGTCGGGCCTTTCCCTGCGAATGCCAGCGCGACATCATCGCCGAGCGCCGCATCGCCCGGATGCGCGCGCTCAGCAACCTGGATGTCGTCGCCGATAAGACCTTCGCCACGTTCAGCCTCGACCTCTCTAACCTGAGCGAGGAACAGATTTCCGCGCTGCGCATCAGCTACGATCGTGCCTTGCGTTATGCCGAGAATCCGGATGGCTGGCTGCTCTTTCAGGGGAACTTCGGCAGCGGGAAGACACATCTGGCCGTCGCCATCGCCAATCACCGGCTTGCCCAGGGCGACACGGTGCTGTTCCTCACCGTGCCCGATCTGCTCGATCATCTGCGCGCGACCTTCGGCCCGTCATCTGAGATTGAATACGATGACCTGTTCGAGCGGGTGCGCAATGCCCCGCTGCTGGTGCTAGACGATCTGGGGGCGGAAAGCCCAACTCCCTGGGCCCAGGAGAAACTCTTCCAGCTCATCAACCACCGCTACCAGCACAGGCTGCCCACCGTGATCACCACCAATGTGGAGCCGGGCAGGCTGGACCCCCGCGTGCGCAGCCGGCTGGTGGACCGCCAGCTCACCCAGAGCATCAACATGTCGCTGCCGGACTACCGGCGCATTGATGCCGCTTTGGAGCAGAGCGCGCTGTCGAACCTGGGGCTGTACGGCGAGATGGTATTTGAGACCTTCGACTTCCGCGAAGACACGCTGCCGGAGAACGAGCGGCGCAATCTGCGCCAGGCGTTCGAGATAGCCGTGGAGTACGCCCGCGACCCGCGCGGCTGGCTGCTCTTCATGGGCGAACATGGCTGCGGCAAGACGCATCTGGCCGCCGCCATCGCCAACTCGCGCCAGGCGCTGGGCGAGGCAGTGATGTTCGTCACAACGCCGGACCTGCTCGACTACCTGCGCGAGGCGTTCAGCACCAGTGCCGGGACCTCATTTGCCAAGCGCTTCCTCGAGATTCGCTCGGCGTCGCTGCTGATCATTGACAGTCTGGACCTGACCAATGCGTCACCGTGGGCCTTGGAGAAGATCCGCCAGGTGGCCGACTACCGCTACCTGGCCCAACTGCCCACTGTCTTCACCACCACGCTAGACCTCAATCAGCTCGATCCTCACCTGCGCAGCCGCCTGATGGACGCCCGCCGGTGCCACGTTTTCGCCATCCTGGCCCCCGATTACCGCGGTGGCATCGCCCCTACGAAACGGCGCTAGCGACACTGCCTGCCCCGCAGTAAGAATGAAAAACGCCCGGACTCCCTCTTTCAGGGCCCGGGCGTGAACTCACTGCGCAGCGCCCGCGGCGCTCCAAGAATCAGGCGCGCTCGCCAAGCCGGCGCTCAGTGCCGGCCAGCAGGCGCACGATGTTGCCGCGATGGCGGACGAAGACCATCCAGCCCGCCAGTAGATACAGGGTGTAGACGGGATCCATCCAACCCACGATCACCAGAACCAGGAACGCGATGCCGGCGACCGCAACGGCGGTCAGCACGCCCAGGGAGACGTAGCGCGTCAGCAGGACAATAGCCATTCCCAACGCCAGCACCAGGGCAACCAGCAGCGTGGGAGCCAGCAAGACGAACGTGCCCATCGCCGTCGCCGCGCCTTTTCCCCCGCGAATGCTGCCCGTCAGTAACGTCGCCAAAAAGGACCAGTTGTGGCCAGCGACGGCGGCCACAGCCGCCAGCACGCTGGCCGTCGCCTGGTAGTCAGGAACGACGAGCCGGGCGAGCAAGATCGCCAGGACGCCTTTGGCGCCATCAATCGCCCACACCAGCACTCCGTAGCGCAGGCCGATCGCGCGGATGACATTGTTAGCGCCCATATTGCCACTGCCCACAGCGAAGATGTCAATGCCTTTGGCCCGCGCGACCAGGTACGCCGTAGGAAACGACCCGATGACGTAGCCGATAGCAATTACCAGCACGACCAGTTCCGGTCCCATCGCCCTGCCCTTCCCTGCCCGCCTGGTACGAGCGGACAACCCTCGCTACACCTATAGAAACACGCTGGACACCATCGCGATACGCCGTCTGGTCGCCCAGGTTACTTGCCTGGCAGTCCCAAGCAGTGTACAACATACGCTGTTGGAGGGCGCTGCCTGTCTCAAGAGAGGCACCCCCTTTGGAGCCTGAGCGTCTGAGCGGACCACAAGAGCAGCAGGGGGCCCACTGTGAGCGAAGCGCATTCAACCACCACCTCGCACATCACGGTCATTGACGACGATGTGGAGCTGCTCAAGCTGATGATACTGCTCCTGCGGCGCATCGGGGCACAGCCCACCACAATCGCCAACGGGCAGGAGGCCCTGGACTACCTGGAAGCCACTGTCCCCAACCTCATCATTTTAGATTTGATGCTTCCCGGAGTCAATGGTTTCGATATCTTGCGCCGCATCCGCGGCGACCCGCGTTTTGATGCGGTGCCCGTCCTCGTTCTGTCAGCGAAAGTCGATCCCCAGACAATCCGCGCCGTGCTGGACGCGGGGGCCGATGGCTACGTGACCAAGCCCTACATCGCCAACAGCTTCATTGACCGGGTGCGTCTTCTGCTCGCCGCCGGTCGCCAGGTCGCGCCGCCTGACGAACCACCCACCAGCCCCACCTGATCTGAGAGGCCAGACACAGCCAGACCACGGCTGCTGCTTGTGTGGCAGGCAGAATGCTGCTAAGCTGGACACCGTTGATGGAGAACGGTCTGCGGAGGTAAGGCGGATGCGCCCTAACGCCGGTTGGATGATCTTGCCGCTGCTCGCTGCTCTGCTGGTGCTTGCTGGCTGCCAGGAAGCCCCGCCGGCAGAGCCTTCTCCCATCACCAGCGGAGACACCGCCGCGTTGCAGGTTCCCACGCGTACCCTGGCACCGATTGTGTCCTTCACTCCCCGCTTCACAGCGACGCCGCTGCCCAGCGCCACCTTCACCCCCTCCGTCACACCCTCGGTGACGGCGACAGCCATTCCGCCAACGCGCACGCCAACCGTGACGCCAACCGTCACCCCTACCGCCGCCGGCGTGATCCGCTCGACCGAGAACGTCAACCTGCGCTCTGGGCCGGGGACCGACTACGACATCGTGCTGAGCGTGCGCCCCGGCACGGAGGTTGGTGTGGTGGGAATGCAGGCTGATTCGCGAGGCAGGCTGTGGTACAAGGTCGCCCTGCGCGAACTAGGTGGCGAAGCGCGCTATCTGTGGGCGCTGGGGGCCCTGGTCAACACAGAATTCACAGCCTTCCCGGACTCAGCAGAGACCCCGCCGGCGACGAGCGTCGGCGCGCCCACGCCAGAACCCAACCGCGTCGAGATTCTCGCCTACTGCCAGCTCAAGGGTGTGCGTCCGCCGCGCCCCAAGACGACCGACGAGGTGTACATCGAGTGGAGCTGGTATGTGTCCCGTCCTGAGTACATGGATGAGCACCTGACCCACGCCACCTACGACGTGCGGCTGGACGGCCAGCCACTGACCAACTGGGAGCGCTTCGCGACAGAGATGAAGCGTGAGGAAGGCGTCTGGATCATCTACTGGTACTACCCTGTCGGCAAGCTGCCCGCGGGAGAGCATCGCGTAGACTTCCGCCTGACCTGGGATGCGCCCATCACCGACGGCTACAAACGTTTCGGGCCGGGCACTGCCAATGAAGTGGACGAAGGAAGCTGCGTCTTCACCGTCGTCGAGCCGTGACATGCGGCTCCGGCCGGACCGGTTGCACACATCTCCGTGAGAACGCCCGATGAGCGAGCCATCATGGAATAGGTTGACCGAGGAGCTTCGTGAAGCGGAGAGCCCCCGGCGTCGCCGCCGGGCCTGCCGCAAGCTTGCCGCAACCGGCGACCCGGCAGTGATCCCTTTTCTGCGCAACGCCTACCTCCAGGACGACCACGAGACCGTCCGCGACGCTGCACGCGAGGCCCTGGCCCTTTTCAAGGCGCGCCAACAAGGGAACAGCACGCGGCGCTTCCCGCCGGGGCGGCGTTTCTTGCAGGTGCTGACCAGCGCTCTAGCCATCCTCCTGCTGGCGTCGCTGGCTCTCCACGCGCTGTCACTGTGGGGCGAGGACGACGAGTCGGACGATGGACTGACCGGCGCGATCTTCAACCAGCCACCCACACCCCGCGATCGGGTGGTCGTCCTTGTGGAGGAACGCCTGCGCCAGGCAGAGGGAGTGGCCTCCAGCCTGCGCGCGGAGATCGCCAGGTCGGACGCGACCGGGCAGGTCACATGCGACCTGGATTACCAGGTCCCGGAGCCGGTTGGATTGGCCCCCATCGATCAGATCACCTATCCCGATCTGAACATCGCCGCGATGAAGGTGGATGCCGCGCTCCCCGCGCTGCAGAAAGCACTGCTGTTCCTGCAGAATGCGTGTTCGGACCCTGCCATCAAGACGGAGCGCGTGCTGGCGTCTGCCATCGAGCTGGATACAGTGGAAGCCCACCTCAAAGAGGCCAGCAAGACACTCCAACAGGCCATCGCCAGCCCGGCGCCCACCTTCGGGCCGACGGTCACCCCCTCGCCCACGAGCACTGCTTCGCCGACGCTCACCCAGACGCCCACGCACACCAGCACGCCAGGCACGCCCACGCTGACGGTGCCTCCCACGGAGACGGTTCCGCCGACAGCCACGCTCACGGCGACCGCCTCACCGACATTCACCCGCACGCCGACGCCTACTCCTTCACCGACCGCCACACTGCCCTTTCCAGACCTCGACTATCGGGCGATTCTGCCCGCCCTGCGCGAACGCTACGCTGTCATGGCTGATCTGAGGAACAACTTCCGGACGGGCATGGCCGATCAGTGGGAACAGGCTCTCTCTCCGCAGGGACAGACGACCACAAGCTACTGCACGCTTGGTCCCTGGCCCGCTGTTTTCGCCCTGACCGCGGAGCAGCAGGCTCTGCTCGACGCACCCGGCGTGGCAGACCCACAGCTTGAGGAGGCCATTCGCCTGCAGCAGGAGGGCATGGGGCTGGCGCTCGAAGCGCGCGCCTTGTACGAGGCGACCTGCATGGCCTACGCGCTGGCCGGCTCGGCAGAGCAGGGCCTCGCGCTGGCCAATGAGGCTCTGGCCATGCTGACCGAATCCCAGAACCTGTACGACCAGATACGGGCGAGACCATCAGGATGAGCCGAGTGCTGCGCCGATTCTTATCTACCGTCGCCATGCTGATCATCACCTGGGGCACGGTCAGCAGCCCACTGGCGGCGCTGGCCCAGGATGCGGGCCAACCGCCCCCCGCCGAGGGTACAACCATCCACGTCGTCCAGCGCGACGAAACCCTCTTCGGCATCGCCATGCGCTACGGGACGACCGTCGAGGCCATCGCTGGCGCGAATGGCATCAGCGATCCGCGCTACATCAGCGTCGGGCAGCGGCTGCTCATTCCCAACGCCCGCCTGGGCGTTCCCGGCGCGCCGATCACCCATCTCGTCGCACCCGGCGATACCCTGCGCACGCTCGCCGCGGCCTACCAGACGACGGTGGACGACATCGCCACCGCCAATTTCGTCGCCAACCCGGCACGTCTGTTCATCGGCCAGGAACTGACCATCAACCAGGGCTCAGTCAGCGAGGACGCGGCGCCGCTGCACAGTCTGTATCGCATCGAGGGCGCCGACAACGCGCTGCGCGTAGCCTTGCGCTTCGGCGTCCCCTGGCGGGAGATCGCCGAAGCGAATAACCTGGTGGGAACCGGCCCCGTCTTTGACGACCAGCTATTGTGGGTGCCCGCTGGCGCGGGCGACTCTCATGATCTACCCCGCCCGCTCGTCTCGTTCACCATTACGCCCACGCCCGCTGTGCAGGGCCGGACCATAGCGCTGAAGGTCGCCACGACGAGTCCGGTGCAACTGGCAGGCAACTTCATCGGCTATCCCCTCCAGTTCGTGACCCAAGACGGCCTCCACCATGACGCGCTGTTCGGCGTCCATCCCTTTGCGGCGGCCGGCGTCTACCCGCTGACACTCGACCTGACGGCAGCCGATGGTGCTCAGACTCATCTTACTTTCAGCGTGCGCGTGGACGACGGCAATTACGGCACGGAAACGATCTCGCTGGACACGCAGCAGCAAGACCTGCTCACCGCCCAGGTCACCGAGCCGGAATGGGACCTGGTCGCCCGTACTATGAGCGTTTTCACCGCGCAACGCTATTTCGATGGCCTGATGGGGTTGCCTTCCACCGGGGCGATCACGTCGCAGTTCGGGACACGGCGAGCCTACAACGGCGGCGTGCTGAGCACGTTCCACAGCGGGACGGACTTCGGCGGCTATCCAGGCTCATCAATTCTTGCCCCGGCGGCGGGCGTTGTCATCCTGGCCGAGGCATTGCCCGTGCGCGGCAACGCTACGATCATTGACCATGGATGGGGCGTCGTGACCGGGTATTGGCACCAGGCGGAGATCAGCGTGCGCGTGGGCGATGTGGTCAGTGCCGGGCAGGCCATTGGCACGGTGGGGTCCACCGGGCGCTCAACAGGCCCGCATTTGCACTGGGAGATGTGGGTCGGCGGGGTACAAGTGGACCCGATGCAGTGGGTCCAACAGGCTTTTCCCTAAGGCGGACAATCCGCCCCTGGCTGCGTCGCGCTCTGTGGGCGGGATTACGCAGCCAGGCAGCGCAGTACGACGGCTCAGTAGCCGAGACTGGTGCGGATCAGCGAGGCGATGGCCACCACTATCGTCACGAATACGATCGCGACGGTGATCGCACTCTCACCCAGCGTGATGAACTCGCCCAGCACCAGCACCACGCCCAGCAGGACAAGAGCCATCAGCAGACAGCTACAACTCACCAGCCAACGCGACATCCGGCCCAGGAGGCCAGGAACGCGCTCGTAGCGTTGGGTCCGGCCAAATAACAGGTCCATGAGGTCCACTGGTCAGTCCCTCTCGTCGTGAGTACCCGATCAGGCTAACGGCCCAGCCACTAGTACATCAGGGCGGAAATCGGTGCGCGGTTGGGCCTGATGGACCCCTATCCCCCCGGCCCCCTTTCCCCGCTCGCGGAGAAAGGGGGAGCAGACTCAAGTCCCTCCCTGCTGGCGGGGAGGGATTTAGGGTGGGGTCAATCATCGAACAACCGCTGGTTGACTTGCGCCAACAGCCACTAGGTCCCATCGTCGTTGCCGTCGCCCACAATTGCGAAGTCGTGGGTGAGGGTGACCGACGGGCGCAGCGTCGCCGAAACAGAGCAGTACTTGTCGTGCGACAGATGGATCGCTTGGGCAACATCGCGCTCGGAGATACCGTCTCCGGCGATGACGTAGTGCAGATGGATGCGCATGAACGGCCAGGGTGCCGTGCTCTGCTGCTCCCCCGTGACCTCCACGCGCAGTTGGCTGAGCGCCTTGCGCTTCTTCTGCAGAATGTTGACGACATCATAGGCCGTACACGCTGCCAAAGACACCAGCAGCAGCTCGCTCGGCTTCATGCCGACTCCGTTCGCCTCGTCCGGGGCAGACACAACGACCGAATGCTTGGTGCTGTCCGTCCCGACGAATTGCAGGTTCTGAACCCAAGTGACTGTTGCGCTGCCCATGATGTCCCTTCGCCTGATCGTGCCGGGTTGCCTGTGCGTGAGAGTGATTATACCGCCAGGGGGGAGTCGCGCGCACCTCTAACGAATTTCTGTTAGAAAGGCAGCCTGTTTTCCGGTATGATGAGCGTAGGCTGGCGCAACCGGCCAGGGGACACTGCATCTAACTGGGTGAATCGTTCCAGTCAGCGAAAAAGGATTGGCAATCATGCCCCTGATGGATCAAGACACGCAGCAGCAGGTCCGCGAGATACTGGCGGCAGTCCAGTCGCCGGTCACGTTGGCGATGTTCACCCAGGACTTCGAGTGCGGCTACTGCAAGGAGACACGCCAGATCGCCGAAGAGGTGGCGGAACTCTCAGACCTGGTCAGCGTGGAAGTGCACGATTTCGTTGCCGATGGCGATCTCGCCAAGAGCCTGGGAGTCGACAAGATCCCAGCGATTGTCGTGCTGGGGGAAGGCGG
The DNA here is from genome assembly GCA_037447125.1 of Chloroflexota bacterium. GTDB lineage: Bacteria > Chloroflexota > Anaerolineae > Aggregatilineales > Aggregatilineaceae > UBA2029. The sequence continues at coordinate 28,759 of JBBIHG010000006.1, forward strand.
CCACGACTACGGCATCCGCTTCTTCGGTATCCCATCGGGCTACGAGTTCACGTCACTGCTTGAAGCGATTGTGCTGGTCGGCACCGGAGATATGGAGCTACAAGACAGCACGCGCAAATTCCTGGACACGCTCCTCGCCCCGCTGCACCTGCAGGTGTTCGTGACACCCACCTGCCCCTACTGCCCGCGCGCGGTGATGCTGGCCCACCAGCTTGCCTACGCGTCGGACAAAGTGACGGCGGACATGGTGGAAGTCACCGAGTTCCCGCACCTCGGCCACAAGTACGGCGTGATGGGCGTGCCGCGCACCGTGATCAACGAGCACACTTACCTGGAAGGCGCAGTACCTGAGCAGATGCTCCTGGAGAAGCTGAAGGCCGCCGTACGGTGAGCGATCTGGCTCCAGCGGCGGAACTTAGCCAACGACCGCGCTCAGCCGGTCTTGGACCGATAGGCTTATACAACCTGACGTGCTAAGGAGAGAAAGTCACATGGCCAAAAAGCTCAACATCGAACCTCTGGGCGCTCGCGTCCTTGTCCTGCCGCTTGAGGGTGAAGCGCAGTCGCCGGGCGGCGTGCTACTGCCGGAGACGGCCAAAGAGAAGCCACAGCAGGGCATCATTGAGGCCACCGGCGATTCCGATGAGATGGAGACCGATCTGAAGGTCGGCGACCGCGTGCTGTTCCCCAAGTACACCGGCACGGAGATCAAGTTCGAGGGCAAGACGTACCTGCTCATGAACGAGGACGACGTTCTGGCGCGTATCAAGTAGAGCGCCGCAACAAGCCACACACTAACTCGCGAGGGCCGGGTGATTGTCAGCAGTCACCCGGCTTTGTTTTGGCGCGGGCGTTCTCGTGGCAGGCCCGAAGCATCACCGCAGAGACGAAGAGAGCGCGGAGATAAGCGAAGAGCCTTCATAGGTCTTCTCTGCGCCTCTGCGGTTCAGGCCTTTCACCCCGTCGTGAAATGCACCCTTTGGCATAGAGCACTAGTCTGCCGGGGCAGGCAATAGTAGAATGTGAGCAGAGGACATATTCATGAAAGGGGCCAGCCATGAGCGCACCACACCTCTATCAAGATGTGCGCCCGTCCCCGATCTCCGGGCGCTGGTATCCCGCCGACCCGCTGCGCCTGGCGCGCTCGGTGGACGAGTACATGGCGCAGGCCGACGTGCCCGCCCTGGATGGCAGGCTGATCGGCGTTCTGACGCCGCACGCCGGACACCGCTACTCCGGCCCCATCGCCGGGCACGCCTTCAAGCTGGTGCAGGGCCAGGCCGCGGAGGTCGTCGCCCTCGTCGGCCCGTCGCATTACCCCTACGACGCGCCAGTGATCACCACGGCTCATGAAGCCTACGAGACGCCGCTCGGCCAGATTCCGGTTGACCGGGCGGCTCTGGCGGCGTTAGGAGAAGCCGTCCCGATCAAGGCAGTGCGCACCGACTCCGAGCATTCGCTGGAGATTGAGCTGCCGTTTCTCCAGCGCGCGCTCGGCGAGTTCCGGGTGATCCCGCTCGCCCTGGTGGAGCAGTCCTACGAGATGGCCCAGGCGCTCGGCCAGGCACTCGCCGACGCCCTGGGTGACGCGCGCGCGCTGCTGGTCGCCAGTTCAGACCTGTCGCACTTCTACCCGCAGAGCGTCGCCCACAAGCTGGACGGGGCGATTCTCGACGCGGTCGCCCGTTTCGACCCGGCGGGCGTGATCCAGGCGGAGATGAACGGCTCCGGCTTTGCCTGCGGGCGGGGGGCTATCGCGGCAGTCATGATCGCAGCGCGGGCCCTCGGGGCGGATGCTGCCCAGGTGATCGGCTACGCAACATCGGGTGATGTCACCCACGACTACCAGCAGGTGGTGGGCTATGGCGCGGCTGCTTTCTACCAGCGGGCCTCCGGCGCCGAGCCGCCCGGCAGATGATGTTCGCCGAAATCGCCGTCAACCGCCGCGTGCAGGGCGCGTTCCATTACCACATCCCGGACGCTCTGTCCGGCCTGATCGCGCCGGGCCATCTGGTCAAGGTCTCCTTCGGCACGGCCCACACGACGGGGATTGTCATCGCCCTGCACGAGCACGCGCCCATCCCCCAGACCAAGCCCATCCTGGAACGGCTAGACCCCATCCCGGTGATCACCCCCGCCCAGCTTGAGCTGGCCCGCTGGCTCGCGCGCGAGACGCTTGCCCCGCTGGGGCTGTGCCTGTGGCTGATGCTGCCGCCGGGCATCGCCAAGCGCGGCGATCTGCTCTACACGCTGGTTGAAGAGGACGCCGCCGATCTCACCAAGACGCAGACGCGCCTGGTCAGCCTGCTCCAGCGGCGCGGGCCGTTACGTGGGCGGCAGATCGCTCACGCATTGCCGCGCGTCCGCTGGCAAAGCTCGCTGGCCGGGCTGGTCAAGCGCAGCATCGTCCGCCAGGACCCGATCCTGGAAGCGCCGGACGTGCGCCCGAAGACCGTTCGCACGGCGCAACTAAACATCGCCCCAGAGCGGATCAAGGACATCGCGCCCCGGCTGGGCCGCGAATCGCGGAGGGCCAACGTGCTCGAAGTGCTGCTCACCGCGCGCCGCCGGCGTATGGCCGTGAGCGCAGTGATGGCAGCGGTCGGCTGCACCGAGAGCCCGATCCGCACGCTGGTGGAGGCAGGCGATCTGCGCCAGACGGCGCGCGAAACCTGGGTGGAACTGGCCGTTGCTCCAGCGGAGATTGTCGCGCACCTCGAGGCCGGAGACTACGCCCGCGCTCGCGCGCAACGCCAGGTCTTGCAGCAGCTTCTTGAGGCAAAAGGCCCCCTGCCCCTGGGCGCGCTGAAAGCCAGTACGGTTCGCGTGCTGGAAAAGGCCGGAACGGTCCGCCGCTGGACGGACCCGGCGACGGTGGAACTCGTCCACCCGCCCCAGGCGGTGACGGCGCGCATCATCGAGCTGCGCGGCGGCGCGCGCTACCTGGCCGTGCTGGAATACCTGGCCCAGGCCGGGGGCGCGGTCGCGCTGCGCGAAGTCACAAAGGCGACGGGCACGACGCTGGCGCACCTGCGCCGCCTGGCCGATGATGACCTGGTGACGCTGGGCGAGACGGAGATCTGGCGCGATCCGGTCGGCGAGCAGGAGTTCTTGCCGACCGTCGCCCCGCCGCTCACCGCCGAGCAACGTCGGGCCTGGGAAACTGTGCAGGCGTACATGGACACCATCCACTGGGGCGAGGTCTCCCCTGCGCCGGACGTATCCGGTGTGTTCGTGTTGCATGGGGTGACCGGGTCGGGGAAAACGGAAATCTACCTGCGCGCCGTCGAGCGGGCACTGGCCCAGGGCCGCCAGGCGATTGTGCTCGTGCCAGAGATCGCGCTGACGCCGCAGACCGTGCGCCGCTTCGCCGCGCGCTTTCCGGGCAGCGTGGCTGTGGTGCACAGCGGGCTATCGGCTGGGGAGCGCTACGACACCTGGCGGCGCGCAAGGGACGGTTTGGTTCACGTGGTGGTTGGCGCGCGCTCGGCCCTCTTCACGCCGTTGCCCGATGTGGGACTGATCATCCTCGACGAGGAGCACGACGACAGCTATAAGCAATCGCCGCCCATTGCCCCGCCCTACTACCACGCCCGCGAGACGGCCATCGCCCTGATGCGCATCACACGGGGCACGGTGCTGCTGGGCAGCGCCACACCGGACGTGGGCACGTTCTTCCGCGCCGAACGCGGCGACTACCAGCTTCTATCGCTGCCCGACCGGGTGATCGCTCACCGCGAGCGCATCGCCGAGCTAACCCGGCGGCTGAATGCGCCGCAGGCGCGCTACCACCCCACCGACGCCGCCGATGCCGTCTATGCCGACCTGCCAGCCGTGCACGTCGTGGACATGCGCCAGGAGCTGCGCGCCGGCAACCGCAGTATCTTCAGCCGGCTGCTGCACTCTGCGATCAGCGAAGTGCTGGCGCGGGCCGAGCAGGCTATCCTCTTCCTCAACCGGCGCGGCACGGCCACCTTCATCATGTGCCGCGATTGCGGCTACATCGCCATGTGCCCGCGCTGCAGCACGCCGCTGACCTACCACAGTCCGCGCGAAGCCCTCATCTGCCACTACTGCGGCTACACGACCGGGCACATCACCGTCTGCCCGGCGTGTGGCAGCCAGCGCATCCGTCACTTCGGCCAGGGCACAGAGTTGATCGAGGCGGCGGTGCGCGAGGAATTCCCCCAGGCGCGGGCCATCCGCTGGGACGCGGACACGGTCGCCGGCGCCGACGGACACGACAAGATTCTGCGCGCTTTTGCCGCGCATCGCGCCGACATCCTGATCGGCACGCAGATGGTCGCCAAGGGGCTGGACCTGCCCCAGGTAACGCTGGTGGGCATCGTCTCCGCCGACACCGCGCTCGGCCTGCCCGACTACCGCTCCGGCGAGCGCACCTTCCAGCTTCTGACGCAGGTCGCCGGCCGGGCCGGGCGCGGCGCCCTCGGCGGGCGCGTCGTGCTGCAGAGCTATCTGCCAGAGCATTACGCTGTGCGCGCTGCCGCCCATCATGACTACCTGACCTTCTACCAGCAGGAGATCGTCCACCGGCGCGATCAGCGTTTCCCTCCGTTCCGGCGACTGGCGCGCCTCATCTTCGCATACCCGACCGCCGAGCGCGCCGAGGCCGAGGCGCAACGCGCCCGACTGATCATCGAGCGGCGCATCACCGCCGGGCAATTCACGGCGACCGAGATCATCGGCCCCACCCCGTGCTTCTTCGCCCGGCGCAACGATCTCTACCGCTGGCATCTGGTCATCCGCAGCGCCAACCCGGTGGGAGTGCTGGAAGACATGGACATCCCTGAAGACTGGATCGTTGATATAGACCCGGTGGATATGCTGTAAAATCAAGCTGTCGAAGGCACCCGCACCGGCAGAGAGCAGAATGGCGAAGCGAGACCAAGACGCGGAGCGCGACCAGCCATCAGAATGGGTGAGCCTGGGCGAGGCCGCACAGATCATCGGCGTGCACCCGGCCACCATCCGCAACTGGGCCGAACAGGGCGAGCTGCCCTTCCGGCGCACGCCGGGCGGCCACCGGCGCTTCCGCCGGACGGACCTGGCGCAGTGGCTGGCGTCGAATCGCATCACCCAGCCAGCAGATGCTCAGGTACTCGTCCAGAGCGCCCTCGGTCGCGCGCGGATGGAGATGAGCGACCGCGAGGCGCTGGCCCGGCTGGGCTGGTTCGGGCGGCTGAGTCCTGACGCGCGCGAAGTCATGCGCCGCCAGGGACTGCGCTTGATGGACGCCCTGATTGATCACCTGGCCCAGCCCACCGCGAGCCGTGGCCGCGAGACGGCCCGTGACATTGGCCTGACCTATGGACGGCTGCTCAAGAGCCAGGGGCTGTCGCTCTCGCAGGCGCTGGAGGGCTACTTCTACTTCGTGGACTTCCTGGTAGATTCCGTCGTGCAGCTCGCCGAATCGAGCACCGTCCGTCCACAGTCCACCTGGGCCGAGACGCTGCGCCAGGTCAACCAGTTCACGCGCGCTGTCCTGGTCAGCATGGTTCTCGTCTACGAGCGCGAGTGAGAATGCTCTACGCCCGGCAGGGATACGAGAGCTACCATGCAGTCTGGTCGCGTCCTTTGGCTTCACCCCCGCTCGACGCTGACGCGCCTCGCCGCCCGCGCTCCCGGAAACGCCCTACCGCCCCGGAACGGCATCGCGGCGCGGATAGGGCCGGGCGCCCGCGCGTGTGAGCAACACCGCGCCCAGGCCAACCGCGCCCAGGAGAGCAGTCGCCAGCAGGCCGATCCACGCGGTGAACCAGAAAATACTCCACACGCGCAGCAGCAGCGACAACGCGACACCTCCCACCGCCGCCGCCACCATGCGCGGCGGGTCTTCCAGCCCGGCGCGCCGCAGCAGCGCAACGCCGAACGGCCCTACCAGCGCCACCCATCCCATCACCGACAGCGCGCCGATGACCAGCCAGGCGAGGATCACCACGGGCATGAGCACCAATGGCAGGATGAGCAGCAGCGAGACGCCATAGACGACCGTCAGGCCGGTCGCGGCGAGCATGGTCAACATACCCACACCCCCGGCGACCACCGGCGCACGGTAGATCGACTCGGACATGCGCACCAGCGGACGAGGCAGGATCGCGGTCAGCAGCGCGGACAGCGCCCCAAAGAACAGCGAGCCAGTGATCACCGCGCTCATGCGGAATAACGCGCTACCCCGCCAGCTTTCCCAGCCGGAGTTGATCGTGTTGGCGACGCTGGCTCGTCCGCCACGGCTGCACTCCTCGCGCACCTCCCCGTCAATGCGGGCCGCATCGCCCCGCTCCAGGTTCTTGGCGCAGATCGTCAGATCGCCGCTGATGTGCGCCTCGTCGCCAATAGTCAGGCGGTCGGCAACGGCGATGGCGTCGCCAAGCACGCTCGCGCTGAGGGTGACTCTCTCACCGATCAGCGTGACATCGCCCTCCAGGGCGCTGCCAGGCTCCAGCACGATTGTCCCCGCCAGAATGACCAGGTCGCCGGTGCGCTGTTCGCCCGATTGCAGGGTATAGGATGAGCTAACGCTGAAGCCGTCGAAGTCCCCCGCGTCACCCTGGCACCCCGTCACCACAAGCACCAGCATCAGCATGAGGGCGGGGAGCGCAAATCTGCGTGTGGATGATATTTCGGGAGGCATCCAGTCCTCGCTTCTGTGCACAGGCCGGGCCACTACAGCTTGGAGCGTCGGGGCAACGCGCCTCGCCCCCCCACAACCCGCCAGATCAGCCACAGCCAGGCGATGGTCACCACGGTCACGGCAGCGAATACAGCGCCGAACAGGGACGCCTCGCCGCTGAACGCCTGGGCCTGGTTCGCCAGGTCGGTCAGCAGGTCGGCCACGGCACCCGCCGCTCCCAAGATCGTCTGCAACACCGCACTCAGTGCGCCGGGGTCAGTCACTACGCTGACGATGACGAACAGCGCCGCCCACAGCACGGGTACGGTCAGCAGAGCCGCCGCGACCAGCCCCAGAGCCAGGCCAACGCTCATGTGGCGGCGAGCGAACTCCGGCACGCCAATCGCCAGGATAGCGGTCACCACTCGCTCGGCAAACCCGCGAGACGGCGCGACCAGGGGCGTCGTGCGCAGCACTTCATCGGTCTTGCGCAGCAACTCCCAGTTCGCGGTGCTGTGCTCGCTCTCGTGCAGACGGGCCTGCAGCAAAGCCAATTCCTCGGCCGCCAGCTCACCATCGAGCGCCCGGTTCATCTGCTGCTGGAGTCGCAGGTCGTCGTGGGTCATCAGGAACCCTCCATCGCGCGATCGAGCACGGCAGTGGGCTGCGTGCCCAGATAGTCAGCCAGAGCCTGCCGCGCGCGGAACAGGCGGCTCTTGATGGCGCTTTCGGTGGTGTCCAGCATTTCGGCGATCTCGGCATAGGATAAGTCGTACCAGTAGCGCAGCACCACCGCCAGACGATAGTCCGGGCTGAGATCGGCCAGCATCTCCTGCACCAGCAAGTTGCGCTCGTTGGTCAGCGCCTCTTCTTCCGGGCCGGGCGTGCTGCTGGTCAGCGCCGGATGAGGGGGCAGCGGCTCATCCAAGGAGAGCCAGACCAGCCGCCGCCGGCGCAGCCGATCAATGCAGTGGTTGGACGTGATCGAGAGCAGCCAGGTCTTGAACGATCGCTCCATGTCGTAGCGGTCAAGATTAGAGTAGGCGCGCATGAACGCCTCCTGCGCCGCGTCTTCAGCTTCTCCGCGCTCGCTCAACATGCGGTAGGCGAGGTTGAACACATCGCGCTCGTAGCGCTTGACAAGTTCCCCAAAGGCTTGTGGATCGCCGGCGAGCGTCCGCTGCACCCACAGGCGATCGCTGTCCTGGTTCACAAGTTGTACCCTACCTGGTCGAGCACTTGGCTCCCCCTACTACCAATCATATACGCAAACGCCGCTTGCGTGTTGCACTTGTGGTTATTGGTTTTTGGTAGTTGGTTGTTGGTGGTTAGGCCGCTCGCCGAACGAAGCCGTTCTTGCCAATAACCAATAACCAACAACCGGACTCTATTCGACACACGCCCGCCCTTCGCAGTAGAATGCTCGCTGCACCGGGCCGCCAGGCTCTTCACCACGCTGCGGAGGACTCCTCAATGGCCATGATCTACCGCGAGTCAGATGCCGATCTGGCACTGCTGATGCCGCGCACCCTGGCCGTGCTCGGCTACGGGCAGATGGGCAGGGCCTTTGCGCTCAACCTGCGCGACAGCGCCTTCTCCATCGTGATCGGCAACCGCGACGACGAGTACGCGGAACAGGCCTACCGCGAAGGGTTCGAGGTCGCGTCCCTGGCTGACGCTGCGGCGCGCGCCGATCTACTCTTCCTCACCCTGCCCGACGAGATCGCGCCGCGGGTCTACCTGCAGGACATTGCGCTCAACCTGCGGGTGGGAGATACCCTGGCCCTGGCCTCCGGATACAACATCGCCTTTGGCTTCATCGAGCCACCCCCGTTCGTGGATGTTGTGCTCGTCGCGCCGCAGGCGATGGGCAGGCGAGTCCGCGAGAGCTACGTGGACGGTCCGGGCTTTCCCAGCATCGTCGGCGTGGCGCAGGATGCGTCGGGCGAGGCATGGCCGCGCGTGCTGGCCCTGGCCAAAGCACTGGGGGCGCTGCGCCAGGGCGCCATTGAACTGACTTTCCAACAGGAGGCCGAGCTAGACCTCTTCACTCACCAGGCGCTCCTGCCGGCGCTGCTGGCCATCCTGCAGACGGCGGTCGAGGTGCTCAACCGCGAGGGCTTCCCGCCAGAAGCGGTCAGCCAGAGCCTGTACCTGTCTGGCGAGCTGGGCGACATCCTCACCCGCTGGGCCCAGCAAGGCATTCTGCCCACGCTCGAACAGCACTCGCGCACCGCCGAGTACGGCGCGCTGTCGCGCCTGGAGCGCTTCCGCGAAGTCAAACACCATCGCCAGATGGAGTCCATTCTCGATACTATCCGGCGCGGAGCTTTCGCTCAGGAATGGGCCGCCGAGTTCGCCGACGGCTACCCTCGCCTGGAGACGCTGCGCCGGCAGATGGCCGGTTCGGTCATTGCGCGCCAGGAACAGCAAACACTGCACACGGTCAGGCCAGGCAGGGGTAACGCTCCCCTCGTGCAGGAGTGATGCCCGCCGGCCTTGCGACTAGATCGGCTCCAGATGCGCGTCGGTCCACGCCTCGTAGCCAGCGCGCAGGGCGCTGACGACCGGCCCAACGCGCCCGTTGCCTACTGGCTGGCCGTCAATGCGTGTGATCGGCACCACACCGCGCCCACTGCTGGTCAGCATGGCTTCGGTCAGGCGCGGCACCTCCGAGCGATGCACCCCCAACGGCTCGATTGGCAGCACCTCCGGCGCGAGAGTCAGAATTGCCTTGCGGGTGATACCGGCCAGCACGCCATCACGCACGGTGCGCAGCGCGCCATCGAGCACACCATAGAAGTTGCTGGAGAATCCCTCCAGCAGCCGCCCGTCCTCACTCACCAGAATGGCCTCATACACGCCTGGCGGCAGGCTGTCCCAGGCTGGCTGGCGGACGACCATCCAGTCGGTTGTCTTGACCACCGGATTCTCACGCACGAGCGGCGTCGTGATGACGCTGGCGCCCGCCCGTATGATCTCAGCAGGGACCGGGCGGAATGGCTCCAGCGCCAAGTACAGCCAGTCCGGGTGCTCGTGCGGCACCGTGATGCGGAACTTGGCGTCGGGATAGCCTGCCTTGTGCAGCAGCTCGCGCAGCGCCGCCCGCAGACGCGCGCGATCCAGCCGCAGCGGGATGTTGACCAGGTGTGCGGACTGCTCCAGCCGATCGAGGTGCGCGTCGAAGAGCAGCGCATGGTCACCACAGAACGTCCGGGCGACGGTGTAGACGCCGCGCGGCTCGTAGCGAATCGCCTCGGTCAGCGAGCGCACCTGATAGGGCGTGGGCATCAGGCCGCTGGACGTGAGGATGTATGTCGGAATAGTCTCTGTGATGTCGGTCATCAAGGCGGTCCGTGCGGTTTGTGGCGCTGCGCGCGCCGGGCCAACCCGTCTATCATACCCCAGAAGCTACGGCGGATACAGCGCCACGACCGATGGCAGACGGTCGAGCGCTGGGTAGCTCTCCTGGTGAGAAGGCGTCTGGATGACCAGGCCGGTCGAACGCCCTCCATCCAGGGCGAACGCCGCCGCCAGATCAAGATCGGACGCGAGCAGCCACGCCTGCAAGTCCGCCAGCGTGATCAGGTTGTGGGTCACACCGAAGATGATGCGCCCGGCGCGATCCTGGCCGATCCACGTGCGTCGTGACCGCTGGTCGAAGCCATCGCCCTGTGGGGCGAGCACGCCGCCCTGCTCGATCAGCACGGGAAATGCCTGCACTGCCTGCCACAGCAGCTCGCCCTGGTACGGGCTGCTCACCAGCGAGCGCACGCGCGCGCCGGTGGCATCCACCTCGAGCATCCCGCCGAACCCAATGAACGACCGCCCGTAAGTCTGTCCATCGCTGACGATCAGGCCCAGGGCGCGGTCGGCCTCGTCGAAGAACGCGCCGTTGACGATGACCCCGGCCTCGGGTAGCGCCCGCTGCCACTCGCCAAGTGAGCGCGCCGCCCCGGGGCTGTAGTGCACGCGCAGCGCCGCGATTGTCGAGTCAGCGCGCACGACCAGGGCGGTCCCCTGCGCCGACGCTGAGGCGACCGGCAGGACCATTTCCCGCCGCTCGATCCCTGGCGCAATGATCGTCCATTCGCTCGCTGCCGGGCCGGGCGCGGGCGGATCGTTCCCTGGCGGGCCGTCCACGCGGGCCAGGTTGCAGCCCAGCAGTGCCCCAGCCACAGCCAAGCAAACGCCGAACCTCCTGGCCAGGCCAGACCGTATGTTGCAGCTACGTCTCATGGGTTACCTGTCGTCTTTGTCGCGGTGCGTGCGCCGCCGCTCCAGCAGGCGCGAGGCGAGCGTCTCCTCCTGGCGGGCACGTTCGGCGGGAGGCCTGGGAATCGGGCGGGGACCGTGCGCGGGGCGCGACGCAGAGGGAACCTCTGCGGACGGCGGGCGCGCTGGTGTGGGCACAGTGGTTGCAGGCGGCGGAGCGGCCTCGGGCACGGCAGCAGTCTCAGCGGGCGGCGATTCCGCGGGGGCAACCCGCGCCCGGCCCTTCGCGCCCAGCAGACGCTCGAAGCGTTCCCCCGCGGCGCCGAGATCCGGCTGGGCGCGCCGCAGCCGCAGCCACTCGCGCGCGCGCTCTAGGTCAGTCCGCGTGATGATCAGCCGTCGCACGGCTACGTCCAATGGCAGGAGAAGCAACGCAACCAGCACCAGATACGACCAGACCGGCTGCGCCGCCCGCTCCTGATCCAGGTTGTGAACGAACGCACCCGCCGGATTGTCCTTGAGTGAGCCTCCGCCGGTCATCCTGGCTAGCCCGTGCAGATAATCGGCGGGCACCTGCTCGTGCGCGCCGCCACCCAGCGCATACTCCGCCGAATAGCCGAGCACCCAGCCCGTTGTCTGCATGACAGCCTGCGACGATGTAGCGCCGCCGTCCTGGGCCAGACTGCCCGCCACGTTGATGAAGTAGGCGCCCTCACGCGCCGGGCTGAACTCAGCCTCATAGCGGCCCGGCGCAGTCTGCTGAAGGCTGAGCGTGGTCGTCGCCCGATCGCTGCCCACGACTGAGGCCTGCATGACCAACCCATTGAGGAAACCGCCCCGGCTGTCGCGCGTATCAACCATCAGCACTGCCCTCTCTCCGCGCTCGACGACGCGCGCCTCCATGGTGCCCGTGCCGCCCTCTGTGATCGTCCAGCGCACCGCCTGGTTCCAGAAATCGGCGTAGCCGCCCCAGGTAACCCAGTCCGCCGCCCAGCGCGAGCTGGCATCCGAGGTAAAGGCCAGCGCGCGCCCCAGGCCGTACTGCCACGAGGCCAGGATCGGGTCGTCCTGCGGGCCGCGCAGGATGACCGTCGCTGTGCTCTTCTCCGTGCTGGCGACATATCCCTGAAGCGGCGGCATCGCTGCCAGGGTGCCCACAATGGGATGGCGCGCGGTGATCGTTGGCACGAACGGTTCCTCGAAAATGTAGGAGCGAGTCGCCAGCAGAGTCTCCGCAGTGAAGATGGCCGGGATGGTGGATATGTCCTGCGCCAGGTGGAACAGCCCTCCGCCGGCCGTGGGCACCTCCTCCAGCCAGCGGGCATAGTCACGGCCCACCCCAACGACCGACAGGGTGATGCCGTACTCCTGGTACATCCGCTCAACAGCTTCCACGATGCCGGTGGGGTCTGCCCCGCCATCGGTCAGCAGGATGACGTGTTTAAGTTCTGAGGGGTCCCCCCGCAGCAATTGATCCGCTGCCAGAACGCCCTGGTAGATGTTGGTGCCGCCGCCCGGTCGCAGCGAGCCGACCAGATCACGCATCCTCTGCCGGTTGACCGCGTCGCCCACTTCCTGAATGTCCAGCACGTAGTAGGCGCTGACATCAAAAGACAGCACGCCCGTCCGGTCGTTGTCGTTGAGCAGGTCGAACGAGCGCACCACCGCTTCTTTGGCCAGTTCCAGGTTCGAGACGCCGCTGGGGCTGGCCAGCTCCATGCTGCCCGACCGGTCAATGACAAAGAGCAGCGTCAGTTGCGGCACGCGCTCCTGGTCGCGCAGGCGCATCCCAACCGGCAATGTCTCCTCCAGCGGCGTCTCGAAGTAGCCGCCCACACCGTAGCTGTTCGGCCCGCCGATGACGACCAGCCCGCCGCCCAGGTCGCGCACGTAGGTCTGTAGAGTTTCCATGCGCTCCAACGAAAGCTCAGTAGCTGACACGTTGGCCAGCACCACGCTGTCATAGCTGCTCAGGGGGGCCAGGCCGACCGGCAGGTCGCGCGGGCCGCGCACATCCACCTGCAGGCCGGATTCGGCCAGGACGGCCCGCAGGGCGGCGATCTCGCGCTCGTCGGAGGCCACCAGCAGGGCGCGCGGCGGCCCACTGACCTGGGTGAAGGCAGCCAGACGGTTGTTCTGGTAGAACGTGTCCGCGCCGCGTGGCTCGATCACCACCTCGAAGTCAATGAACCCGGCTTCGGGAGCGAGCACGTCGAAGACCTCATTAGTGACGCCGGGCTGCAGCACGACCTCGCGCTGGTAGATGATCTGCCCGCGCGAGAGCACGCGGACTTCTGCCGCCGCATCCACGCGGTTGGCGGCCAGCGACGCCGTCAGGCTGAAGCGCTCGCCCTGGTTGACTGTCGCCGGCACATCCACGCCCGCCACCAACACTTCGGGGCCGACGGCCTGCCAGCCCAGATCGTCGGGGGCAAGTAGCACAGTATCCACCCGCACATTAGTCGCCGCCGCCAGCCGCGCCACCTCTGCGGCGTCGCCCACCGTTGGTCTGCCGTCGCTGAGGATGACCATGCGCTTGGCCGTGTCCGCAGGAAATAGGGCCAGCGCCAGGCGCATGGCCTCGGCCAGATCGGTGTTCAGGCGCACGGGATCGGAGCCGATTTGCACCAGTTCCAGCCGCTCGGTGATCGGCACCTCGACCAGGGCGTCTGCGCCGAAGACAATCACCGCCGCCTGATCTTTCGCGCCCATCGCCGCGGCGGCCTGGCGGACGTATTCCACCGCCGCGCTCTGCTGGACGGGCGGCACGCTGTCCGACACGTCAATGAGGAAGACGACCGCCAGCTTATCCGCTGCGCGATGCACCTGAGCGCCCGCCAATGCCAGCACGAGCAGCGTCGCGATGAGCAGACGCAGCAGCAGGCTGGCTGCGTCGCGCCGCCGGCGGTAGGCCAGACGCGGCCAGCCAACGGTTGCCAGCGCGGGCAGCACAAGCAGCAGAAGGAGGGCGAGAGGGTTCGTGAAGCTCATAGACCTGCTCTGGCCATCACAGCCTGCGGCGCGCCGGCGCACGCCTGACACGGTCCGCCAGCGCCCGCCAGCCGCCGCGCCAGCCGGACCCCGACCCGGCCAGTGTCAGGCGCGGGCTGCGGCGCAGCGCGCGCTGATAGGCCCACCATTCGACGGCCAGCAGCGCCAGCCCCCCGCCAACAACCCAGGGCCAGTATTCGCGGCGCCCCGTTTCCTCGCGGGCGTCGCGGCTGACCTCGACCGTGCCCACCCTGATGCTCTCGCGCGGGGCGATTTCGCTCTCTGCTGGGCCGAACAGGTTGACCGCGAAATACTCGCCCCGAATCGCCGCGCCCCCTTTGCGCAGCGCGACTTCGTACAGGCCCGGCGTCAGCGTGTCAGCGAAGATGGCGGTGCTCGCGCTGGCCGGCAGTGTCGCACGGCGCCCGTCCGGCAGGCGGACAGTCGCCTCGTCCGCGCCCTCGATGAAACGTACCGTCACCGGTGCTCCTGGCGAGACACTGGTGGAGGCGTCGGTGACGCGCGGCGGCGAGAACCAGGCCACCAACTCCGCAATCAGGATCGGCCAGGCGGGTTGCAGCACCATGTCCGTGTTGGGGTAGCGCGCGTCGAAGGGCAGGAGCGCCACCTGGCGCGCGCCCACTTCCCCGGCAACGACCAGCGGGAAGCCGTCCACGCTGACCAGCGTCGTGGCCCAGGGTGCCCCGCTCAATTCATGGAATTCGGCCACGCGCACCGTCTCCATGTAGACGCCCAGATTGCGCGTGCGTGGGTCGTCAGGGTGCACGGCAATCGTCCCAGCCTGCGCCCGCCCGGCTCCGATCTGGAAGAAGGCCGTCCCCGCCGGGGGATTGACCAGCAGCAGGTCGGCGTCGGGCAGGGCGGCGGGCAGAGCGCCATCGAGCACTACCAGATCGAACGGCTCAGCGGGCAGCGCGTCCGCCGGAGCCATCTTGAACAACTCAACCCCGCGCAGGCTGCGGAAGATCTGCTCCAGGAACAGATTCCCTTCGGTGATCAGCAGCACGCGCCCTGCCCCGCCGCGGTCGCGCACGGCATAGGCGCGGTTGTCGGCGGGCAGGTAGTCGCGCCCGGCGGCACGGGCGGGCAGGGTCAGTTGGGCGGCCAGCATCTCGAAATCCGGCGGGAGCTCGATGTCGAAGATGTCCACGTAGCCGCGCGCGGGCACCGCGTAGCGGCGCGCCGTGTAGAGCACGTCGCTGCCGTCCAGGCGCACGTCGAAGATCACCTCAGTGTCCTGCGCGCCATAGTTGCTGATCCGCGCGAAAAGCTGCGGCGGGCGTCCTGGCAGGGAAGCCGTCGCCAGGGCGGAGATCGCCAGGTTGCCCGCCTCCGCGCCCACGGGGACATAGCGCACGTCGCCGGGCACGGGCGGCAGGTCGGGGGGCAGGCCGCCATCCGAGACGATGACCACCTTAAGCTCCGTGACGCCCACCGCACCCGCCGCCGCCAGGGTCAGCGCGGCCAGCCAGTCGGCGCTGGCATCGCTCGGCTCGGCGTCCTGGATAGCCTCGCGCAGCACCATCTTGTCGCGCGAGGCCGCCGCCAGCACTTCCGGCACGGCGGCCACGCGGATGACGGTCATCGTGTCGTCCGTGCCGAGCGCGTCCACCATCTCCAGCGCCATCTGACGGGCCTGAGCGAAACGACTCGGCATCACGTCGGTCGCTCTCATGCTGGCCGAGGCATCGAGCAGCAGGACGATGCGCCCGCCGGTGATCGTGCTGATCGCCTGGAAGGGGCGGGCCAGGGCCACCACCAGCGACACCAGGGCCAGCAGTTGCAGCAGCAGCAGCCAGTTGAAGCGCAGACGCTGCCAGGGCGCGTTGGCTTCGCGGTCGCGCACAAGCTGCTGCCAGAGAAACGTGCTGGAGATCGGCTGCTCGACGCGGCGCAGGCGCAGCATGTAAAGCGCGATGATCGGCAACGCCAGCGCACCCAGCGCAAAAGCCAGCGGCGTGAGAAATGACATCGCCCTTACCTGACTGCTATCTCAACCGGCAGGATGACGTGATCGGCGCCGCCCACCGTCAGGACGCGCGCCCCCGTCTGCGGGTCGTAGAAGCCCACTTCCAGGCGCGCCGGCCCCCGGTAGGCGCGCCCCTCGTCATTGAAGACCAGCGCATACGGGTCGACGAGGTACTCGCCCGCCACCCAACTCGTCGTGAGCCGCGCGCCCTGCCCCGGAATGTCATCGTGCTGGGCGATGACCCGCCCGGCATCGTTGAGCAGGTGCGTGAACACGCGGTACGACACGTCCGGCGTCTCCGTGACGCGCCAGACCAGCGTCAGGCCAAGCGCCTCGTCCGGCGAGACTTCCGTCTGGGCCACGCTGAACCCTTCCAGCACGGCCACACCCTGGAACTCGCTCAGCAGCGCCGTGTCGTAGGGTGGCGGCGCGAACAGGCGCTCCGTCCGCTCGACAGTGTACGCGGCCAGTGTCATCGGCTTCACGCCCGGCACTTCCAGGGCGAGCACCGCCGCGCCCTCCGCCTCGGCGGGCACGAGGAGCGCGTGCCAGTCCAGGCTGTAGCCCGGATAGACTCTCACCGGCCCGGCGACATCCCACCCTTCCCCGCGCAGCGCCAGCGTCGCGTCCGTCCAGGGGCCAGCCGCGCAGCAGTCGGCAGCAGCCCCCCAACGCAGGGTGATGCGTAGCTCCTGCCCGGCGGCGAGCGCGCCCCCGCGCGCATCGTGATCCAGGAGAGCCACGCCATCGGCGAGCGCCGCCAGCGGCGCGGCATCGCCGGGCGGCAGGGCACGCGCGCTCTCCGGCGGCGCGACTGTCGCCAGAGCCAGCGCCTTGCCCGCCGGGACGCCGTTCACCAGCCGGTCCAGCCCGTCTGGATGATCCTCACTGAACACAATCGCCTGCAACTCGTAGTCACCGGGCGGCGCGCCCGCCGGGAAGCGCAGCAGGCTGAACGCTCCGCCGCGCGCGCCCTCCTCCCAGAGCGACGTGGGCGCCTGCTCGTCATCGCGGATGTCGCTATCGCTGCGAGCCAGCACCCAGCCGGGCGGATCGCTGGTCAGCAGCCGCGCCGACACGCGCCAGTCTTCGCCCGTTTCGGCGGGCAGCGCCCACTCCATGCGCAGGCAGACGGTCTGCTCGCCGCCGTATGCGGCGCTCAGCAGGCCGAGCGCGCCGAAGGAGTCTTCGCGCGGCGAACTTTCGCTCAGCGCCAGCGGACGCGCAACCGTGTAGGCCGTCGTGCTGAGGCCCTGCACGGTGAGCGTTTCGCCCCGCTGCCCGGCGGACTCCAGCAGACACGGGAACATGCCGCGCAGGTCGGCGGGAAGCTGGAACCACGTCAGCAGCTCGACATGCGCGGGGCCGTCGCGCGCAGCCAGTGCCTCGTTGATGACGCGCATCGTCTCTTCGGCGCTACTGTGCAGCTCCACGCCGACGAACTGCGCCGCGATCCCCAGCCGGTCAGCGTAGTACACGTCCAGCGCCGGCTCCCAACCGTAGGGAATGACGATGAGAGCATCGGCGGGCAGCGCCGCGTAGTGCTCGGCCACTGCGCGAAAGTCGTCGTGCTGGTAGGCTGGCTTGTCAAAGAGCGCCACAAAGCTTGCCGCGCCCGTCCCCGCGGCCAGCGCCAGTGCACCCACACTCGCCAGCCGTCGCACTTCGGCGTGGACGGGCAGGCTATGCGCGGCTGCCGCCACCAGCATCAGCGCCGCAGGGAGGCCGGCGATGTAATAGCGTGGGTGGAAGTCTATGCTCGCCGCGTGCAGCATGGCCGTCGCCAGTGCGGGCAGCAGGATCGCCTGCGAGAGCAACAGCAGTGCATAGCGCCGTCGGTTCCACAGTAAGGTCGCGGCGACGGCCAGCAGCATGGCGGCGCCGAGCGCGGCGCTGCCGATCTCCACCGCCGTCTCCGCGCCGATCATCGTCGGCAGCGGGGCGAAGTACCCGCGCCAGATGTCCCAGACCAGCCCCGGCGAGGGGCGCGGCGGCGTGTTGAGCGGCGTGCCGCTCGGCGACTGGCCCAGCAGCCAGGGCAGGTAGGCCAACAGCAGCGCGCCCTGCCCCGCCGCCCACAGCCCCAGCCGCCGCCAGTGCCGCCCAGCCAGCCAGACCGCGCCCACGACCAGGTTGAGCCAGGCCACCACGGTGACGCCGAGATTATGCGTGTAGAGCAGTAGCAATTCGGCGGTCAGCAGCGCGATCCACACGCGCCGGGCGCGCGGATGACCCAACAGCCACTCGGTCAGCGCCAGGATCAGCACGGCCAGCAGCGGCACGGCGACATACGCGCGAACCTCGCGGGCGTAGGCCCACAGCAGCGGCGACAGCGCCAGCAGCAGCGCGACCAGGGCGCCGGCGTCCCCCCCGGCCCAGCGCCGCATGGCCCGCGCCGCCAGCGCGACGGTGATCACGTCCAGCAACACTGACCCGTAGCGCAGCGCCAGCGGGGAGTCGCCTGCCCCGCGCCAGAGCACGTGCACCAGCGCGTAGTAGGCGACCGGCGTCTTGTCGTCCGGCGTGTTGACCGGATCGCGGATGGCGCGGATGGACCAGCCTTCATCGTGCCAGATGCTCGGCTGGCCCACTTCCCACAGGCGCAGGGCGAACGCGCCGAGCAGAATTGCGACCAGCACCAGCAGGCGCGGGTACGCAGAAGCCGTCCGCACCATCACTGCACCACGCGCGCCTGACGAAGCTGCATCAGGATGACCTGTTCCCAGGGGACGTTGGTCACCAGCGGAACGAAATGAACGCCGCGCCACGTGCAAAGCGCGCCGATCTCGGCCTGCCACGCCGCCAGCCGCCGCACGTAGAGTTCCTTCATCGCCGCGTCCACCGTCACCTCTTGCGGCGCGCCCGTTTCGATGTCAATCAGCTTCAGGTCGCCGCTGATCACCGGGTCAACCTCGTCCGGCGAGAGCACCTGGATCACAGTGAGCTCGTGCCCGCGCCCTTGCAGCGCGCGCAGGCCGTCGGCGAATCCTTCGGGGGCCATCAGGTCAGACAGGACGATGCACACCCCCGCGCGGGCCGCGCGCCGTGCGTAGCTGGCCAGCGCGTCGTTGAGCCGAATCGCGCCCCCTGGTTGGCGCTCCTCCAGCCACCTGAGCAGACTGAGCTCCCGCCCGCGCCCGCGCAGCGGTCCCCATGTCTCCACGCCATCGCCACGCACGGCAGCAACCGTCACCTGGTCGCCGCCGCTCAGGGCAATGGTCGCCAGGCCCGCCGCCAATCGCCGGGCGTAGAGGAACTTGTGCTGGTCGCGCTCGCCGCCGCGCGGCCAGTCCATGCTTGCCGAGGAGTCCACGATCAGGTGCACGGCGAGGTCTTCCTCGTCTTCCACCAGCTTGACGAACGCGCGCCCCAGACGGGCGTAGATGTTCCAGTCCACGCGCCGCAGGTCGTCGCCGCGCGCGTAGTTGCGGTAGTCGGCGAACTCGATGCTCGTGCCGCGCTTGGTCGAGCGGCGCTCACCCTTGATCGCGCCCGCGCGCACCTGGTTGGCGATGATCGTCAGCCGTTCCAGCTTGCGCAGCGTTTTCTCGTCGAAGATGCGTTCGGCCATCAGGCGCTCGCTCCGCGCGTCTTGCCCCCGAATTCAAGCTGTACGCTGCGTAGGGGCGCTGCTCTGCTGCGCCCGCAAATCCCACCCTACGACGTGATGTCCTGCCGCCGGAAGAGCAGCCCGGTCAGCAGGATCAGGCCGACCACCCAGGCTGCCAGCACCAGCACCGAGAACTCCAGGCTGTCGGACAGCACGATCTCCGCGTGCGGCCCGTTCTCGTAGGGACGCACCATACTGGGGGCCTTGTCGCTGATCCAGCTTGCCACGTTGAGCAGGTTGTAGCCCGGCGTGAAACGGTAGGCGAGCACCGCTTTCGGGATGTCCAGCAGCCAGCCGATCAACAGCAGCACAACGATGGACAGGTTCTCGGCGAAAGTCACGGCGAAGCCGACGATCACGCCGCCCAGGATGGAGCGGGTGAGCATCCCCGCCAATGCCGCGTAGCCCGCCGCGATGATCGTTGAGGTGAAAGCCAGCGATGCGGCCAGCGCGTAGTCGCCGGCGAAGTCGCGGACCACGTCTGCTGTGATGCGCGGCCCGTAGGAGTCGCCAGCAATGCGCGTCAGCACGCCCCACCCTGCCGCCCACAGCACCGACATCAGGGCGAAGGCCAGCACGACAAAAACGCCCAGCGCGACGAACTTGACCAGCACCAGCGAGAAGCGCCGGTTGCGCGGCACGATGTTCTTCCAGGTGCCCCACTGATACTCACCGGCGAACACGACCGCGGTGAAGCCGAGCAGAATCAGGCGGCCAAGCGGGTTGTTGGGGAAGCTCCACACGCCGATAGCCTGCTCCGTCCACAGCGCCGCCTCGTCCTGGCGAAAGCCCTGGCGCGCCGACGACGACAGCAGCAGGATGACCCCGGCGATCAGGATGAAGGCCAGCGCGCCAAGCGGGAAAATCCACACCATGCACCCGGCCACCCAGCGGTTGCCCGCGATCTTGAGCCATTCGGCGCGGAACAGGTCACGCATGGGCGAGACTCTCCTGCACCACCGCGAGAAAATACTCTTCGAGCGTCTGGCGCTGGCCGGCCACCTGATACACGTCCACGCCCGCCGCCACAAGCTGGCGGACGATCTGTGGCGACTCGTCGCGGCGCGCGCTGACGGTCAGCCAGGTCTCGTTGACGGCCACTGCCCAGTGGGCGCGCAGCACGTCCGCCGCGCGCTGCAAGGGCTGGGCCTCTACGCGCAGGGTGCTCTTGCCGGTCAGCAAGTCTTCGACCGCGCCTTCGCGCACGATCTCGCCCAGGTTGATGATCGCCACCCGGTCGCACACCTGCTCAACCTCGCCCAGCAGGTGGCTGGACAGGAACACGGTCTTGCCGTGCCTGTCGGCCAGCTCGCGGATGAAGGTGCGTATCTCGTGCATCCCGCTGGGGTCGAGGCCATTGGTCGGCTCGTCCAGAATCAACAGATCGGGATCGCCGAGCAACGCCGCCGCCAGCCCCAAACGCTGCTTCATGCCCGTCGAGTAGCCCTTGACGCGCTGCGTGGCCCGTTCGGCCAGCCCTACCTGGGCCAGCAGCATCTCGATGCGCGCCGGATCGTAGCAGTTGGCCGTGCGCGCCAGCACTTCGAGGTTCCCGCGCCCGCTCAAGAAGGGGTAGAAAGCAGCCCCCTCGACCAGAGCGCCCACTCGCCGCAGAACGCCGTGCTGCCGGCGGACGTGCTGGCCGTAGAGGTAGGCGTCGCCGGATGTTGGGTGAATCAGGTCCAGCAGCATCCGGATCGTGGTGGACTTGCCCGCGCCGTTCGGCCCCAGGAAGCCGTAGACCTGGCCCGCCTGCACTTCCAGGTTCAGGTCTTTGACGGCCTGGATGCGCTTCCTGGCGCGTCGCCCGAACGTCTTGCCCAGGCCGCGCGTCTGGATGGCGACTGTCTGGCTCATATGGATGGCACCTCGCGCTTCTGCGCATCCCTCAGCAGCGGAACCACGCGCACCGCCAGCAACACCTGAAACAGGCGGACCACGACCGCCACGCGCGCGCCCGCTTCAAGCTGCCCGCTCCGCACTGTCGCCAGCAGGCCGTCAATCAGCGCGCGCCGCCGGGCGAAGGGCAGGTCGGGCTGCGCCTCGCACGAAAGCTCCCACAGCAGGCGGTAGAGGTGCCAGACGGTCTCTTCGTGCACCGAGGCGAATTCGCGCTCCCACGCCTTGACGTGCTGGAACGTGGAGAGCGTTTCCAGCGTCGCCGCCAGCCCGCCGGAGAGCAGATTGCTGATCGCGCGCTGGCGATCAGTGACCAGCGATTCCAGCACCTCGTGCAGGGCGATGACGCCCACCGACCCGGCGGCCAGATGCGCCGCCGAGGAGCTATGCTCCTTCGAGGTGAGCTTGCCGGTCACGCAGCTCATATAACAGTAGAACAGGCGCGCCACGTCGCGCGCGTGCTCGGCCTCCGGCCCTTCCAGCGCCAGCAGATGGGGGTGCAGCGCCCACAGGTCGTCCGCTGTCGGCGTGGTGAGAGTGCGCTCCAGAAGTTGCTCTGCGCTCATCGCCTCACGCTCCCGCCGGCACGGGCACACGCGCCAGCAAGTCATCAATCACGTCGTCGGTGCGAATCCCTTCGGCCAGCCCCTCGAAGTTGAGCAGCAGACGATGACGCAGCGCCGCGTGAGCTACCGCCTGCACGTCCTCGAAGGCCACGTTGTAGCGCCCGGCCAGCAGCGCGTTAACCTTCGCACCGAGCACCAGCGCCTGCGCGCCGCGCGGACTGGCCCCATAGCGCACGTACTGCCGCACCAGGCTGTTGGGCGGCCCGTCTTCCTCGGGGTGTGTGGCGACGACAAGCTGCGCGATATATTGGCTGACGTGCGAGGCGACCGGCACCTGCCGCGCCAGATCGCCCATAGCCAGGACGCGCGCGCCGTCGGCCACTTTCGCCGGGCGGGACGCAGAGGCCCCCGTCGTCCGATCCATGATCTCGACCAGTTCGTCAGTGGACGGGAACGGCACATCCACCTTGAACAGAAAGCGGTCAAGCTGCGCTTCGGGCAGCGGGTAGGTGCCCTCCATCTCGATCGGATTCTGCGTGGCGAGCACGAAGAAGGGCGGAGCCAGCGAGTAGCGGGTGTTGGCCACCGTGACCGTCTTCTCTTGCATCGCTTCCAGCAGGGCGGACTGCGTCTTGGGCGTGGCCCGGTTGATCTCGTCGGCGAGCACCAGATTGGCGAAGACCGGCCCAGCCTCGAAGCGGAAGGCGCGCCGCCCGTCCTCGCTCTCCTCCATGACGTTTGTCCCCACAATGTCGGCGGGCATCAGGTCCGGCGTGAACTGGATGCGCGAGAACTTCAAGTCCAGCGCTTCTGCCAGCGTGCGAATCAGCATCGTCTTGCCCAGGCCGGGCACGCCTTCGAGCAGCGCGTGGCCGCCGTTGATGATGCACATCAACACCTGCTGTACCACCGTCTGCTGGCCGACGATCACCTTGCCCACTTCGCGCAGGATCGCCTGGGCGGTCTGCTGGAACTCGTCCACGCTAACCGGTTCAGGAAGGTTGGTGTCGGTCATGTGTTGTTAGCCCTTCTGTGCGGATGTGGTCATTGGTTTTTGGTTGTTGGTTATTGGTTGTTGGTAAGAAGGGTCTCCTTAGCCTGGCGTGCCCCAGGCAACTATCCATCAATTAGAGCCACCAGCCACTGGAGACTGTTATGCATTCGACAGGCGAGCAGCCCCTGTCCTTGTCCCCTATCTGGCAGAAGTGGCTAACACCCTCTAGCCAAAACCAATAACCAACCACCAATCACCAATAACCCACATCAGACCGGAGACTGCGGGATATTGGGGAAGATTGTATTGCCTTCGGCGTTGATGGCGGTGATCACGTTGGCACCCGCCACGCCGGGCCGTACCAGCAGGAAGCCTCCCGCCTGCGGAGCCGTCTGCTGGCTGCTGCCGTCGCTGAACTGGACGGCGATGGCCGTGACGGTTGGATCGAGCACGCGCCCGAAGACGATGGTCTGGGGCTGCTGATCCGAGGTCAGGAAGAACGTGACAGCAGCCAGCGCCTCAGTCGCAGGCGATTCGGCGCAGGCCAGCGCGCCGTTGTTCGGTTGCCAGGCCCCCCCCGCCTGAGCGAGCAACAGGTAGCCGGCACAAGGCAGCCCGTCCGCCCCCGTGTACGAGAAGCCTTGCAGCCGGTCTGGGCCAAGCAGTTGGTCGTACCACACCTGCAGGCTGTTGGGCGTCTGACCCCGGCTGGCGATGAATGGCGCGACCAGGGCCGATGGCGCGGGTGTTGCTGCGACCTCTCCTCCGTCCGGCAACGGGCCGGCAGGCGTCGGGAACGCTGCGTACGGAGCCAGCGCGGTCTGGGTCAGGTCGGTGTTGCTCACCGGCTGGATGCAGCCAGCCAGCAGGCCAGCACCCAGCAGCGCAATAGCCAGCCCGCCCCACAGCATTCGAAGCGTCTTCACCGCGATCTTTTCCTTTGCTGCTGCCCGCGCCGTCACCGTTGCAGCGACGAGAAGTAATCGTGGATCACGTCGCGCTGGTCGAGCGGGATGCGCCCGCTTTCCAACGCATTGCTGACCACATTGCGGAACGCGCCCAGCACGCCCGTATAGGTGAGCGTGGACTCCCCGGCGGGGTTCGGTCCAAACTCCCCGCCCTGAGCGGGCGGACTCTCACCGCTCTCTCCCTGACCGCCCACGTCGAGCATATCGCCGACCGGCCCGCCAATCGTGGACGGGGCGTTTTCAGGAGTATACTCCTGAAGTCCGCCCGCTGGCACCTGGCCGGGTGTCTGCGCACCAGGGCCTGCGCCGGCCACGCCTTCCGTCGAGTCCACGCCTGCCCCGCCTTCGCCTGCCCCTGCCCCAGACGCGGCCTCACCAGCGGGCTGAGCGCCACTGGCCGTCTGGCCCTCCGCCGACGATGCCTGCCCGGCGCTCGCCCCCGTGTCGCCACCCTCGCCGGAGGGCGCATTGGCGTCCAGCGCTTCGCCCTGCGTGTCACCCGTCCCGGCAGCGGCATCCTCGGGCAGCCCGGCCTGACTGTCAGGGACGGCCTGCGCCGAATCAACGCCTGTCCCCTGCCCGGACTCCACCTCGCCAGAGAGAGTCATGCCTGGCTGCTGGAGAGTCTCCTCGCGCTGCGGACCAGGCTGGTCGTGTCCCGCCCGCGCCATCTCACGCTGACTCGTTGCCGCCTGCTGCTGAGCAGCGCGCGCCGCCTCAGCCAGGGATGACTGCTCGCGCTGCGCTTGCTCCTCGCGCAGCAGATCGCCCGCCTCGCGCAGCGCCTCCCGCGCCCCTTCGAGGTCACCACTGCGCAACGCTTCGGCGGCTTCGCGCAGCTTCTCCGCCACGGCGGGATTCTGCTCTTCCAGGGCGTCGGCAGCCTGCTCCAGCCGCCCGGCGAGGTCTTGCTGGGCCTGCTCGTCGAGGCGCTCGGCGGCCAGGTCGTCCGCCAGATCGTCGAGCGCATCAGCCGCCTCGCCGAGATCGGGTCTGCCTAGCGCCTCGGCCACATCTGCCATCTGCTTCGAGCTAGCCAGCGAGCGAGCCGCCTGCTGGTAGGGCGCTTCGTCCTGGGGAGTCATGCCGCTGGCCATCTCGCCCAGCGACTGTGACGCTTCGGCCAGCGCCGCCACCGCTTCTTCCTGCGAAACGCCGGGCTGCTGCAAGATGTCGCGCGCCTCTTCAAGCGGGCGCGTCAGCGCGTCCCGTTCTGCCTGCGTGAGCGCAGGGTCGCGCTCGATAGCCTGGATGGCGTCTTCCAGCGCGGCGACCTGCGTAGCGATGGCGTTTTCGAGCCGGCGCTCGGCACGCAGCCTGCCGGCCTGGGGATTGTCGCGGAGCAGCAACGCCAGCAGCACTGCCAGCAGCGCCAGCGCCACGATCTCGCGCCAGTTGACGCGCAGCGGAAGGTACGTCCTGGCCCGCACGCGCCCGGCGGCTGCCGCAGCGTCGGCAAGTTGAAGCTCAGCCAGCGGCCCGGAGCCAGGGATGCGGCCCTCCGCCAGTTCGAGCGCCGTGCTGACCCGCTCCCTGAGTTCGAAGCGGCGGTCGAAGTAGCGCGCGCTGTGAGCGACCGAGCGCGACCACGCCCACACAGCCGCCAGCACCACCAGCGCCAGCCCCGCCGAGACCACTCCTGTCAGAGTCAGCACTTCGTCTGGCAACAGCCACGGTCTCTGGCGCGACGCCAATGCCAGAAACACGCCAACGCCCAGGCCGAGCATCAAAGCGCGGGGTAGCCACACAACTGTGAGCGCCAGGCGACGGCGGCGGTCCCAGGCCCGGACGCGGCGCGTCAGGACGGCTGTTGTCTGCCCGGCGATGATGGCAGTCATGCTCGCCAATCCTCTCCGGCTGCCCGCACTTGGCGCGCAGGCAGCTCACTCAACGTTCTGCCGCACACGGCGGACTGCCAGGATGAAGAAGAGCAGTGTCAGCAGCCCGTACAGCGCGGTGAACGGTATCCAGGGCGAGACGAGGGTGAGATTGTCGCCGTTCGCCAGCGTGTAGGTAAAGAGGCCCGTCGCCCGCTGGTTGACGAGCAGGTACTGGGTGATAACCGCCGTCGCCGCCGGGTTGAGACTGAGCGCCACCCCCGTGCCGTAGAGCAGCCCTATCTCGGTTGACGTCGCGCCAGCGTTGTCCAGTGAGAAGTCGGCCAATGCCATGACCACGCCGACCAGGATCGGGATGCCGAACATGGCGAACATGGCCACCGCGTAGGTCAGCAAGCTGGCCGAGAGCGTGCGCTGGGCGCGCGCAGAGAAGAACACGCCGATGCTGCTGAACAGCAACGCGGTGACCATCAACACGACAAAGGCCAGGATCATCTCCGTCTCGGTCACCCCGCCGAAGAAGAAGGCGATGCTCTGCAAAGGGATGGCCGCCAGCAGCAACAGCACGACGTAGGCCATGGACGATAGCAACTTGCCCAGGACCAGCGAATAGGCCGGCAGCAGCGTCGTGCGCAGCAGCTCGAAGGTCTGGTGCTCGCGTTCGCCGCTGATCGCGCCAGCAGTGAACGCCGGGGCGATGAACGCCACCAGCAGCATCTCGATGGCGACCACGCCGCCGAAGAGCGTCCGGCCTATCTCGCCCACCGTCGCCTGCCCACTGATGCTCGTCGTGGACTCGGTCACGGTGACGTAGATGAGCACAGCGAACACGCTCAGCAGCACCAGGTAGACGGTGAGCACCGTATGCGCGCGCGCGCCACGCATCCGCCCGCGCAACTCTTTGAACACCACCGGGTTGCGGATCAGCAGGCGCACAACGGCACGCCACCAACCGGAGATATGCTGAATCACGTGTGGTCTGTCCGTCTCACCTCACGCTGGTCTCTACGACACAATGCCCTTCGTGGCACGCATGAAGACCGACTCCAGGTCGCGCGTCTCCTCAGAGAAGCCCACCACTGGCACGCCGCGTGCGGCCAGCGCCGCCAGCAAGGCGCTGATCGCCGCGTCGTCGCCGCCAAAGTCAATGCGCAACCGCTTGCGCTCGTGCTCGTCGGGCAGGTCGCGCACGTTGTTCACGCCCTCGAAGTGAGCAATTATCTCCCTGGCCGTTTCCACCTGGCCGATCAGCGCGATGGTGATCTCGCGGGTGGGCAGCAGCCGCCGCCGGATCTCGCCGACCGTGCCCTGAGCGACCATCGCCCCGCTCTCGATGATGCCCAGGTGCGTGCAGATCTCGGCCACGTCGGCCAGGATGTGCGACGAGAAGAAGATCGTCTTGCCCATGCGGGCCATCTCAACCAGCAGCTCGCGCACCTCGATCCGCGCGCGCGGGTCAAGGCCCGACGCTGGCTCGTCGAGGATGAGCACTTCTGGATCATGAGCCAGCGTGCGGGCCAGGCTCAGCCGCTGTTTCATGCCGCGACTCAGTTTCTCGACCATGTCATCACGGCGGTGTGTCAGGTCCACCAGCGCGAGCAGGTCATTGATCAGCGCGGGCCGGTCTCGCTCGGCGATCTCGTAGCAGGCGGCAAAGAAATCCAGATACTCCCACACCTTCATGTCATCGTACACGCCGAAGAAGTCCGGCATATAGCCAATCGCGCGGCGCACTTCGCGCGGACGCTCGCTGACCGAATGCCCGGCGACATAAGCGTCGCCCGCTGTGGGCGCGATCAGCGTGGTCAGGATGCGCATGGTCGTCGTCTTGCCCGCTCCGTTCGGCCCCACGAAGCCGTAGATGGCACCGCGTGGCACTTGCAGCCACAGATCATCCACAGCGGTGAGCTTGCCGTAGCGCTTGACCAGCCCGTGCGTCTCGATGATGTTCTCGTCCGCTGCCATGTCGCTGACCTCTTTGCGCGCCCCGCCTAGCGAGCCAACTGCCCGCGATAGCCAACCCGCACGTACTCCACGCTATTGTATGCCAAACCGTCCGCCGCCGAGACCCGCACGTTGACGGCATTCTCCGGGCCGACGAAGCGGGCTGCCGGAGCGAGAGTCGTCGTGGTAGATTGCTCCTCCAGCCTCACCTCGACCCACCTCTGCGCAAGCCAGTCCCACAGCTCGACCAGGAGCGCGCCGCGCCCTGAGAACAGGATTTCCAGGGCGTCCACGCGCTCCAACCTGGCTAGCGGCATGGGCATGAACTGGAACGCGGCGAACATGTCGGGGTGCACTTCGAACTCGTCCGGCGCGATGTCAATCTGCGTCCGGCCATCCTGCGTGGCCGCCAGCGTCCACGTCGTCAGGCTGGGCGGCACCTCGGCAACGGCGCTCGCCGCCTCCACCGTGACAGGCAGGTCCACAATGATCAGGGCGGTATCCTCGAACTTCGCCGCTACGCCAGCCACCTCGACGCCCACCAGAGGCACATCCGTCCAGGCGAACAGATAGGCACCCATATCGCGCCCGCCGCTCAGATCGTAGTCCACAGCCAGCGAGGCCAGCATGCGGTAGCGCCGACGGATCTCCTGCTGGCGATCCGATACTCCCATCGAGGCGCAGGCGAACGGCTCGCCGCGCATGACATCCACCATCGTCAATGGGAGACCACGATAGTTAAAGCACCAGCCCGGCACATTGCGGGCGAACTGCCAGGGCGGCATCATGTATAGGGCGTGCTGCGGCAGCGGGCTGCCTCGCACCAGTGGGCCAGGGTCCTGCGGGCCGATGGCGATATCGAAGGTCGCGGTGCTGCCTGGGCCTAGATCGCCCAGGAAACGCGATTCCCCTTTGATCAGCAGCACCGCGTCGCGCAGCACCCGGCCACTCTGATTCGTCACCGTGCCCGCGACGCGCGGCGCTGATCCTTCAGCCAGAGTCCAGGTGGCCGACCCGCTGACCTGAGGTGCCGTCGTGAAGCCCTCAACGGCGAAACTGGCAATCGTCCCGGCGTCAATCAGCACGGCGCTGGCGCTGTAGCGCGTCTCCTGGTTGATCGCCGCGGCGACATCCAGGCCCAGGCCCACCTCGGGCAACGGGCGCAGCGCGTAGCCGCGCTCCACGGCCAGATCATACGTATCGCGCCGCGAGGACTGCACGCCGATCAGCCCCATGACCTGCGCCTGTTCCGCCCCCGGCCACACGCGCACAACCGCCAGCCGGTTGACGGTCGGCTCGCTGCCCCGCAGGTTGAAGCCCAGGTTATAGGCCAGCACGCTGAACAGGACGACCAGCACCGGGATCGTCACCCACGCCCATTCACGCCTGTTCAACCGGCGCAGCACCAGGTAGTTGGCCGGGCCGATGAGCACAATGTAGGCCAGGAGAAAGGCGCTCATGTGCCCAAAGCCCGGCAGCACCGTGCGGAACAGAGTCAGCGTGGCTTCACGAGCCACCGGCCAGTTGCGAAAGCCGAACGCCCAGCTTGGCTGTTGCCCGATTGACGCGACCAGCGTGTACCACACCCGGCTCTTGCCCGCCCACGAACGGAGCGGCTCGGCGTTCGGGTCCACGGCGAGAAAATCCACGATTCCCGCCCCGTACTTGCGCCGGGCCAGCAGTGGCAGATCGCCGGCGCTGACGAGTGCGCGCGCGTCGGGTTTCAGGGTGCCGCTGACTGCGCTCGTGCGCAGGGCCAGTGGATCGCCAGGCAGCCGCAGGTAATCGGCCAGCGGGGCGAGCGACTCCAGCACCTGGGTGCCGCGCAGCTCAACCGGCAGCAGCGCGCCAAGCCCCGCCGTCGTCCGCTGCCATGCCTCGCCCCCCGCCACAATCAGATGCCCCCCCGCCAGCACCCACCGCTCGATGGCTTGAGTCTGCTCGACGCTCAATGCGCCGGTGTTGGCATCATGGACCAGCAGCACGTCCACCCCCAGCAGCGCCTCAGCGGAGGCAGGTATGTGCTCCACGCGCCAACTCGCCTGGTAGACGGCACCGGTGCCCGGCGTTTCTGCTGTCATATCCACCGCGCCCAGGGCCGACTCAGTCACCACGACGTAGATCAGGTCTTCCCGGCCCACCATGCGCAGGTTGGCCGTGCGGCGGGCCACGATGCGCCCGGCGCGATCCACCAGTTCGACGGACAGCGCCCGCGAATACGTCTCCAGCGACACGTAGACGAAAACCTGCTTGCGCGAGCCGCGCGGCAGATCAAGCGGCGTGCGGTACTCCGTATGGACAAGCCCGCCCCCGTCCTCAGATCGCACGCGCACGACGCCGGCGAATTCATCGCCCGGGTTGGCCGCGGTGACCCGCACGGGTATCCACTGCTCGCGCCGGTAGTAGCCGCCATAACCGGCGCTGATCGCCAGATCAATCGCCGTCTGTGGTGGAGGCGAGAATGCGGTCACCAGCGGCGCGAGGAGCACCAGCAGCAGAGTCATGAACTTCAGACGGCGGCTCACGAGTTCCTCACCTAGCTTGGACCTTCGCCTGAATCATCACGTACATGCCCCTAAGACGCTGGAGCATCTCAACCAGTTCCCTTCTCCGCCGGCGCCACTCTGTCTTCAGCGCTCTTTCCTGGCCAGAGTCCAGTGGGTTTGCGGCGTCTACATCTATTGTACGCGATCAGGGGCTTGTTTTCGTAATGCCGCACAGCAGGCGCTCCCCGCTGCACTCATCCACCGGGCAGGGGAGTCGCCGTTGGACTGGCGGGGGCAAGCGTTGGCAAGATCGAGCTTGTTGGGGTGACCGCAGGGGGCCGGGCCGTCGGCGAAGGGGTCGGTGTGGGCAGCGGCGGGTAGTCCGTCGTCTTGACCAGCCGCTGCGGGTCGAAGTTCGTGCAGGCGAAGTCGGCCAGCGGAACCCATCCCAGGCGGCCCCCAACGCCCACCGGCACCTGCAGCCAGTCTCCTGACGGATCGCGCGCCACGGGTGAATAGGAGAGCGTGCCCTGCGGCGAGCCTTCTGGCGGCTGCGGCGGCAGAATCGCCGGGTACTGCTGGCCGGGGCCGCTGCGCACGATCGTCCTCGCAGCGTGCAACTCGCATACCGGGTAGGCAATAGGCACTTTCTGCGTCAGGCTGGTGCTGACCCCGTCATAGCCTTGAGCGTGCAAAGTCACCAGCCATTCAGACTGGCCGCCCTCAGGCGCCACGGCGACACGCTGCTGCCCCGTCAGCGGCATGGGCGCGACCAGCAGGTTGCCGGGCACATCCGGGCTGGTCGCCCAGATAAGATACCCGCCCTCGTAGGGCTGCGCGCCGCTGACCGTCCAGGTGATCTGGACCTCCTGGACGACATGGCGCACCAGCGCGTCCTTGCCCACCGCCGCGACGGTGAGCGCCACCACGGGCCGCACGCTGATTGGGATGGCAGCGCTGAGGGCACCTGTCTGGCCGCGCCGCGCCTCCAGGACCACGGTGTAGCGCCCGCTGGCCTCCGGCAGCAAGCTGAAACTCGTAGAGTCGGGTGGCAGCGGAATCTGTTGCTCTTCACCGGCACGCGCCACGCGCAGCAGCAGCGAATCGGCGCCGGTCGCTGACCAGCTCAGCGTCACCGCCTCGCCGAGCGCGATCTCCTCAGCGGACACGGCATAGGCGGCGATCACCGGCGGCACAGGCGTCTCATCACCCACTTGATCCCACACGACCAGCGCCAGGCCAATCGCCGCCAGCACTCCGATGGCCACCAGCGGCAACAGCAACACAGGCAGCCAACCGGGGAGCGCCCCGCGCTCAATGAACGTGCCAGGCACCGATGCGGTGAACCCCGATGGATCGCGCGAGCGAGCCACGATGGCGAACTCGCGGGCCCGTGGTGCGCCAAGCAACCGCTGGCGGTGGGCGTAGACGGTTCCGCTCACCGTCTGCCGTTCGCCTGGCTGCAGGGCCACACGTCCCGCTGAGAGTTCCACGACCAGCCTGTTCGTCCGGTCCGCGCCGCTCAGGTCAATGGGCAGCAGGGCATTGCCCTGATTGTGCAGGAACACCTGGAAATGCCCCCTATTGCCCAGGCGCTCGCCGTCCAGCGCCATGCCAAAGCCGCTGAACGGCAGCACAGCGAGCACCGCCGGTGCGTCAACCGTCTCGGCGGGGGTTGACTTGGCCCGCACGTGCAGGACGAACGGATAATCACCGGGTCGGGTCTCGCTGCGCCGCAGCGGCTTGAAGCTGACGAGCGCCTGGCCCGTCTCGCCCGCAGCCACCTCCATTTCGGCCCGATCCACCCGCACCCATCCCTTGGGCAGGCCATCCACTTCGATGAAATAGCGATCGGTTTCCTCGCCGGTATTCTCGACCTTGAGCACCGCCTGCACGTGTGCCCCTGGGGCGACGGCCATATCCGGCCCCTCCAGGGCGACGCTGTAGGTTGTGCGCGCGAGCACAACTCGCTGGGTGATCTCCTCAGCGCTGACCCCGTTCAGCGCCACGGCAGGGTGGTAGATGAGTCGGACATCGCCGATCTGGATTTCCTCGCCGCCCCGCAACACATAAGCTTCATGAGGGAACAGTCGGACACCATCCACATACGTCCCGTTCGCGGAGTCGAGGTCCTCCAGGCGCGCCTGCCGCTCGTCAAAACTGAACTTGACGTGGTAGCGCGAGATGCCGGTCGTGTCGAGCACAATGTCGTTGCCGGTCGAGCGTCCCACCGCCACCGCCGCCTTGTTGAGGCGATAACTCTCGATCGGGCCGTCGGGCCAGTAGACATCGACTCTGCCGTACAACATCGCTGCTATCCTTGAGCACAAGCAGCGCAGCGGAAGACAGCTCTCCCGCGCGCAGACTGCCTCAATTGTAGCGGTGCGCCTTCAAACGACAACCTACGCCATCTATGCGCGCTGCGGGCGACTAGCCGCGCACCGATCATGATCATCTTCCGTGTAGAGGGGAGCGTGCCCTGATCACCGCCGGGGAAAAGCATGTGACAGGAGGCACTCAGGGAGGCACCGCGCTGGGCGGCGTCTTTGACGGCCTGCCCTGAGGCAGATCGGGGGAGAACCTGCCGGTCCTCCCCCTTCGATTGGCTCGCGCAGGAACAGCAGTCGCGCTAATTCACACGATAGCAGGCCACCCAATGATCGGGCAGTGCCTCGACCAGTTCCGGGTCCTCTCCGTGGCACACCTCAATGGAGACCGGGCAGCGCGTGTTGAAATTGCAGCCCTTCGGCGGATTGACCGGGCTGGGCACATCGCCCTTCAAGATGATGCGCTGGCGCTTTTCCTCAACCACCGGGTCCGGCACCGGCACCGCCGACAGCAGCGCCTGGGTGTAGGGATGCAGCGGGTTGGTGTAAAGCTCCTCGCTCTCGGCGATCTCGACGATCTTGCCCAGGTACATGACCGCGACCCGGTTGCACAGGTGGCGCACCATGCTCAAGTCGTGGGCGATGAACAGGTAGGTCAGGCCGAGTTCTTCCTGCAGCTTCTGCAGGAGGTTGACCACCTGCGCTTGAATGGACACGTCGAGGGCCGAGATCGGCTCGTCGGCGACGATGAAGCTGGGGTTGAGGGCGAGCGCGCGCGCCAGGCCAATGCGCTGGCGCTGTCCGCCGGAGAACTCATGTGGGTAGCGGCGCACGAAGTAGGGGTTCAGCCCCACCAGTTCCAGCAGCTCGGCGACGCGCTCCTCACGCTCTTTCTTGGTGCCAATGTTGTGCACCACCAGCGGCTCAGCCACAATGCGCCCCACCGACATGCGCGGGTTCAGCGATGCATACGGGTCCTGGAAGATCATCTGCATCCGGCGGCGCATCTTGCGCAACGACTCGCCCTTGAGCGTGGTTAGTTCTTCGCCCTCGAACTTCACGCTGCCTTCGGTGGCACGGTAAAGCTGGAGGATGGCGCGCCCCGTGGTGGACTTGCCACAGCCGCTCTCACCAACCAGGCCCAGCGTCTCGCCCTCGTAAATCTCAAACGAGACGCCGTCTACAGCCTTCACCGACGCGACTTCGCGCTGGAACACGATCCCCGACTTGATCGGGAAATACTTCTTCAGCCCCTGGACGCGCACCAACACGCGCTTGCCGTCCCTCGAGGCCGAGGGAGCAGCCGCAGGCTGGGTCAAGGTCCTAGACGACCTTGCTTCGCTCATACCCACGCTCCTTTTCTTTGCGCACATCCACCCAGCAAGCCATCACGTGGTCAGCCCGGCCATCGGGGACTGGTTGAAGGGTTGGATTCTCTTCCTCACACCTGGCAATCTTGAAGGGGCAGCGCACCGCGAACGGGCATCCTTTGGGCAGGAAGCGCATGTCGGGCGGCGACCCCTCGATCGAGAACAGACGTTCCCTCTTCTGGTCCAGACGCGGCAGCGAACCGAGCAGCCCCACCGTGTAGGGGTGGCGCGGATCGCCGTAGACATCCTTGGCGATGCCGCGCTCGACGATGTACCCGGCATACATCACCTGGACGTTATCGGCCAGCCCCGCCACAACGCCCAGGTCGTGCGAAATCCAGATCATCGCCATACCAATCTTGTCGCGCAGACGCCGCACCAGGTCAAGAATCTGGGCCTGGATCGTCACGTCGAGGGCCGTCGTCGGCTCGTCGGCGATAAGAAGCTGGGGGTTGCACGACAGGCCCATGGCGATCATCGCGCGCTGACGCATGCCGCCAGAGAACTGGTGCGGATAATCGTCCAGGCGGTCCTTGGCCGATGGAATGCCGACCATCGCCAACAGTTCAGCCGCGCGCTCGCGGGCCTGCTTGTTGTCCATCCCCAAATGGAGGCGCAGAGCCTCAGTGATCTGGCGGCCAATGGTCAACACGGGATTGAGCGAAGTCATGGGGTCCTGGAAGACCATGGCGATCTCGGCGCCGCGCACCAGACGCTGCTTGCCGGGTGACAGCTTGAGCAGATCGCGACCGCGGAAGATGACCTCGCCCTTGGGAATCTCGCCGGGCGGTTTTGGGATCAAGCCCATAATCGAGAGCGCGTGAACGCTCTTGCCACAGCCGCTTTCGCCCACGACACCCAGGGTCTCCCCTTCATGGAGCGTGTACGAAACGCCATTCACGGCGTAGACTGTTCCCTCCTCGGTATGGAATCGCGTTGTGAGGTCTTTGACCTCCATCAGGACTGTCAACAGTCACTCTCCTCTGCTATCGTTGACCACGGCCAAAGAGCACCCAGATGAAGTCGGCTTGACTGGTGGAAGCGTATCCCACCCGGCAACACGCACTCCGAGACTGCGTAATAATAACGAGAGACGGGATTCTGCACAATGATTTCTTTCATC
>JBBIHG010000007.1:0-63233 GCA_037447125.1 Chloroflexota bacterium
TTGTCGGTCGTCAGTGATCAGAGGGCGCGTGTCGTCAAAGTTCGGAGTCGAGAGTCTGGAGTCAGGAAGTCAGAGCATGGCCCTCGACTCATGACTCAAGACTCCGAACCATTGACCGCTGATAGTTGACAGCTCTACAGCCCCGCCAGCCGGTAGAATCCCTGGACGAGCGCCGGATCGGTGCGGAATTCGCCGCGCTTGGCGGTGGTGACCATGTTCACGCCATGCTTCTTGACGCCGCGCAGGGCCGCGCAGCTATGCTGCCCCTCCACGACGACGATCACGCCGAGTGGGTTCAGATGCGTGTCTAGGGCGTTGGCGATCTCATTGGTCAGGCGCTCTTGCACCTGCAGGCGGCGCGCGAACATATCCACAATACGCGGGATTTTGCTCAGGCCGACGACTTTGTCGCGCGGGATGTAGGCGATATGGGCCTTGCCGGTGAAGGGCAGCATATGGTGCTCGCACATGGAAGTGTACTCGATGTTGCCGATCACGATCATTTCACCTTCGCCATACTCGACATCGAACATGGCGTTGTTGATGATCGTGGCGACGTCCTGGCGGTAGCCCTCCAGCAGTTCGTCGTACATCTTGGCGACACGGTGCGGGGTCCGCAGCAGGCCGTCGCGTTCCGGGTCTTCGCCGACGTTGAGCAGAATGAGCCGCACGGCGCCTTCGATCTCCGTTTTGGGATCGAACGCCTCAAACTCGGCGGTGGCGATGCGCTCGGCGAGCTCGTGGATGCGCCCGTGTCCATTCCCCTTGCCGTTGCTGTGCTGCTTGCCGTTGCTGCTCATCGTAACCATCCCTTTCTGGCGACAAGACTCTGACATCGCGCTTCATAACCTTGGATGCCGCAATAGCCTAAAAAGTACCAGGCTTTCATGAGCGGACTGTTAACGCTTGCCCAGATTCGCGTTAGATTTCCTTGATGATCGTCTCAGAAATTATCGCTCGTGGCCCAGGGCAATGCCAACTGGGTTATCGTGCCAGGCCATGCGGTGTTGGGGACGATGGGGCGACGTGCTACACTCCAGGGCGCGAGCACCGTCCGCGCGGCCAGCCTGGTTACGGCGCACGCCGCCCGATTCACTGAGGATCATGACTATGAGGGAGAGACTGTCTACTCTGGGCTTTCGCCTGCACCTGGCGCTGACTGTCCTGGCGCTGTTGCTGTTCGTCATCTTCTTGCTGCAGAACACCGCCGCTACCCGCGTGCGCTTCCTGTTCTTCGAAGCCGATATCGCCGGAGCCATCGTGATTCTCGTCACGTCGCTGCTGGGGTTCATCGGCGGCGTTCTGGTGGCACTCAACCGGCAGCGCCAGCGTCACAAGGAGCAGACGGCGAAGGGGTCGGGCGAGGGGGGCTAAGCAAGAAGAAAAGCCCCTGGGGTGCCAGGGGCGCGATGGGTGGAGACGGGCGCGCTTTACGGCGCGATCTGCGTGCCGAGCACCCGCAGGAACGCCGCCAGCCATTTGGGGTGCACGGGCCAGGCCGGCGCGGTGACCAGGGCCGCGATCAGCGCTCCGCCTGGACGCGCGAGGCGAGATAGGCTTCCATGAAGGCGTCCAGATCGCCATCGAGCACGGCGTGGGTGTTGCCCGTCTCGTAGTCGGTGCGCAGGTCTTTGACCAACTGGTAGGGGTGGAGCACGTAGGAGCGAATCTGGTTGCCCCAGGCGGCGCTAACGTGCTCGCCCTTCAGCGCGGCGAACTCCTCCTCCTGCTTCTGGCGTTCCAGGTCGAGCAGGCGCATCTTGAGCACTTGCAGCGCGCGCTCTTTGTTCTGCGTCTGGCTGCGCTCGTTCTGGCAACTGACGACAAGACCGGTCGGCAGGTGGGTGATGCGGATGGCTGTCTCGTTCTTTTGGACGTTCTGACCGCCCGCGCCGCTGCTGCGGAAGGTGTCTATCTGCAAGTCTTTCTCGTCAATCTCGATGTCAACCTCGTCCTGTACGTCCGGCCAGACTTCGACCAGGCAGAAGGACGTGTGGCGGCGGTGGTTGGAGTCGAAGGGACTGAGGCGCACCAGGCGATGCACCCCGCGCTCCGAGCGCAGGTAGCCGAATACGTAGTCGCCCTGAATGGAGACGGTGGCGCTCTTGATCCCGGCCTCGTCACCAGGCATCTCAGAGACGATCTCGGTCTTGAAGCCACGCCGCTCCGCCCAGCGCAGGTACATGCGCAGCAGCATTTCGGCCCAGTCCTGGGCGTCGGTGCCGCCTGCGCCCGCGTGAATGGCCAGGTAGGCGTCCTCAGAATCGTACTTGCCGCTCAGCTTGGCCCGGAAGAGCAGGCCGTCCACGATAGTCTGGAGGGCGTCGGCTTCGGCGGCAAGCTCCTGGGCCATGCTGTCGTCCTCTAGCTCGGCCAGTTCCAGGGCGTCGCGGACGCGCTGGTGAGTATCCAACCAGGTCTTGGCGCTGCTGCGCAGGCGCGCCGCCTGGCGCATGGCCCGCTGCGCGCTGTCGGGATCGCTCCAGAAGTCGGGCCGGGCGCTCTGCTCTTCGAGAGCGGCCAACTCGGTCTGCTGGCCCGCGATGTCAAAGACGCTCCATGAGCTGCTCGACCGTCTGGCGCATCTCGTTGAGCTGGCTGATCAACGCTTCCATGAGGGCTACTCCTCGCTGCCGTTTTCAAACAGGCTATCCACAAAGGCGGATGGGTTGAAGAAGACGAGATCGTAGATCGACTCGCCGATGCCGATGTAGTGCACCGGCAGGCCCAGTTCTTGCTGGATGGCGAAGAGCATCCCGCCTTTGGCCGTGCTGTCGAGCTTGGTGACGACCACACCGGTCACGGCGACGGCTTCCTGGAACTTCTTGGCCTGGGTCAGGGCGTTCTGGCCGGTGGTGCCGTCGAGCACGAGCAGTGTTTCGTGCGGCGCGTCGGGGATGATCTTGCGCAGCACGTCGCGCACCTTGACCAACTCGGCCATCAGGTTGAAATTGCTGTGCAGGCGACCGGCGGTGTCCACGATCAGCACCTCGGCCCCGCGCGCCCGCGCCGCGCTGATGGCATCGTAGACAACCGCGCCGGGGTCGCTGCCGGGCTGCCCGGCGATGACCGGGACGCCAGCCCGGTCTCCCCACAGCTTAAGCTGGTCAATGGCCGCCGCGCGGAAGGTGTCGCCAGCGGCCAGTATCACCTTGCGGTCGTTGAGACGCATGCGGTAGGCCATTTTGCCGATGGAGGTCGTCTTGCCGGAGCCGTTCACGCCGGCGACCAATACCACCGATAGCTCGCGCCCGCTCAGGTTGAGCGGCTGCGGCTCCGTCAGCAGCCTGCGCAGCTCGTCTTTGAGCGCGGGGATGAGCTGATCCTGGCGCGTGATTCCGTCGCGGCGCACGCGGCCCCGCATGGTCTCGACGAGGTGCATGGTGGTGCTGACGCCGACATCGGCCTGCAGCAGCAGGGCCTCGACCTCGTCCCAGCTATCTTCGTCAATCTCAGTGGCGCCGATTGCCTGAGCAATGCGCCCGAAAAACGACTGGCGCGTGCGCTTCAGCCCGTCACGTAGAGAAGCCACGATTCTTCACCCTTCGTGCTTGTATCATCCGTAGTGGTTGGCGGCATGGCTGCCGCTCTGCTGCCATGCGGGCAGCCGCTCCATTATAGTCAATCCGGGCGCGAAAGACTATGGTCAAGCGCGGGCGCATGTCTCACCGAGGGGGAGAAATGCCTGAACCGCCGAGGCGCGGAGGATGCAGAGAAGAACATGAGAATCTTTCTTTTCTCCGCGCGCTCTGCGCCTCGGTAGGACTACAGAATAGCGTGATCCATTCAGCGACCACCCCCATCCCCCGGCCCCTTCCCCCAAAATGAGGGAAGGGGAGAATGATGCGCGAGCCATTCCCCTCCCTCCGCGCAGCGTGGGGGAGGGGTTAGGGGTGGGGGGCCAACGACGATCACGTTATTTTGCGGAGCTACCTGCGCCTCGGCGGTGAAGCTTTGTCCCAAAATCCGAGGCTCTCACTGCTGCTAATGCCTGTCCAACCCCTTTCAGGTACGTTATACTTGGAGTTGGGGGCAGTGCTCACGACGCGACAACGCCGACACGGAAACGCGCCGACTCATGGACAAAGCCAGGATTCGCAACTTCTCGATTATCGCTCATATCGATCACGGTAAGAGCACGCTGGCCGACCGGATGCTTCAGTTGACCGGTACTATCTCCGAGCGCGACATGCACGAGCAGGTGCTCGACGACATGGAGCTGGAGCGCGAGCGTGGTGTGACGATCAAGGCATCGGCAGTGCGCATGAATTACGTTGCGAGCGATGGTGAGACCTACGAGATGAACCTGATTGACACGCCCGGCCACGTGGACTTCTCCTACGAGGTTAGCCGGGCGCTGCAAGCGTGCGAGGGCGCCGTCCTCGTCGTGGACAGCACGCAGGGCATCGAGGCGCAGACGCTGGCCAACCTGTACATGGCCCTCGAGCAAGACCTGGAGATCGTGGCGGTCGTCAACAAGACCGATCTGCCCGCCGCGCGGCCCGACGACATCGCCCAGGAGATCGAAGACCTGATCGGCATTGACGCTGCCGACGTGCTGCAGGTCAGCGCCAAGACCGGACAGAACGTGGAGCAGGTGCTGGAAGCGATCGTGCGCCACATCCCGCCCCCCAGCGGCGAGATTGACGTGCCCCCCCGCGCGCTGATCTTCGACAGCCACTACGACTCCTACAAGGGCGTGATCGCCTACGTGCGTGTCTTCGAGGGCACGATTCGTGAGACGGACAGCCTGCGCATGATGGCGACGGGCGTGACCGCTGAGCCGGTGGAGATCGGCGTGTTCAGCCCCAGCATGAAGCCGGTGGACAGCCTGACGGCGGGCGAGGTGGGCTACATCGCCACCGGCCTGAAGACCGTGCGCGAGTGTCGCGTCGGCGACACGGTGACGCTGGCGCAGGGCGGCGCAGAGAGACCGCTGCCCGGTTACAAGCAGGCTAAGCCGATGGTCTTCGCTGGCTTCTACCCGTCCGATAACGATGACTACGACGACCTGCGCGACGCGCTGGAGAAGCTTCAACTGAACGATGCATCGCTGGTCTATCAGCCGGAGACATCGCTTGCGCTCAACTTTGGATTCCGCGTGGGCTTCCTGGGGCTGTTCCACATGGACATCATCCAGGAACGACTGGAGCGCGAGTATGACCTCGACCTGGTGGCCACGTCGCCCAGCGTGGAGTACCAGGTGGTGCTGCACGACGGCGAGACACTCACCATCCACAGCCCGTCCGAGTTACCGGACGAGAGCACCATCGCCGAGATCCGCGAGCCGTGGATGACCATCGAGATTTTCTCGCCGGAGGAGTTCATAGGGCCGATCATGGACCTGGTGACCAGCAAGCGCGGCGAGTACCTGAGCATGGAGTACCTGGACGCCAAGCGCGTGCAGCTCAAGTACAGGATTCCCCTGGCCGAGTTGATCGTGGATTTCTATGACCGGCTGAAATCCGCCACGCGCGGCTATGCCAGCCTGGATTATCACTTTGACGAGTACCGGGCGGAGAAGCTGGTCAAGCTGGATGTGCTGGTCAACAAGATGCCTGTAGACGCGCTGGCCCTGATCGTGCACGAGGATGAGGCGTTCAACAAGGGCCAGAGGCTGGTCTCCAAGCTCAAGCGATTGATCCCACGCCAGTTGTACGAGGTGCCGATCCAGGCGGCAGTCGGCAAGCGCGTGGTCAGCCGGGCCAACGTCAAGGCGCTGCGCAAGGACGTGCTAGCGAAGTGTTATGGAGGTGACATCACCCGCAAGAAGAAGCTGCTCGAGAAACAGAAGAAGGGCAAGAAACGCCTGAAGATGATCGGCAACGTCGAAGTCCCCCAGGAAGCGTTTATGGCTGTGCTGAGGCTAGATGACGATGACCATTAACCATTGCAGGCCCGATTTCCCGCCCGTGCCCCAGGTTGTTAAGAGCGAGCGGCTGGCGATTCGTCCCTCAATGCGCGGCGATACGCCGTTTCTGAAAAAGTGGTGGAACGACCCGCAGGTGACTGGTCCCGGCGGCCACTTGGCCGGGATGCAGTATGACGACGAGGACATGGAAGACTGGTTCCGGCGCTACGTGGACGGTCGCGAGTGCGCGACCCACTTCGTCATCTGCCTGCGTGGAGCGGACGAACGACCTATTGGCGAGTTCTATGTTGCCAGCGACGATCGGCCCGGCTGCGTGGAGTGCGCGCTGATCATCGGCGAGACCGATCTGTGGGGCCATGGCTTCGGCAGCGAGGCGCTGAGCGCCTATGCTGAGGCACTGTTCGCGTCGGGGCTGTGCGAGGCAATGCGCATGAATATGCGCGTGGACAATGTCCGCGCCGTGCGCATGGCCCAGAAGACCGGCTTCGTGGTGGAGCACGTGTGGGCCGACGGCATGTTCCAGACACTGGTCCTTTCGCGCGCCGCATACGAGTTGCATAAGCTGCGCCAGGCCGAGGTGACGGCGGGACTGCGCCGCTGAGTAGGCCCCTGATCCGCCAGGGCTTTCACCTGCCGGGTGGGACCCCGTCCATCCAGCAGGCAATTGTGGCACGCATGGCGGGCGTCAGCAGGCCCGCCTCTGCGAACGGATCGAGCAAATCGCGCAGGGCGAGCAAGGTTCCTACGCGGTAGCCGTTCGCCGCCAACTGGGCGCTGGCACCCAGGCCCAGATCGAGCACGGCGAGCACGTCCCCAACATCCAGTCCCACACGGCGCGCCAGCGCGGTCAGGCGCTGGGCGTGAGCCGCGTCCTCCAGAACATCGGCCAGCAGCAGAGTCGGATGCCCGACATCGTAGGCGCCCTCGATGGCGAAAGCGGTGGTATAGTCGCGCACTTCGCCGTAGGGATAGGCGAGCGGCAGGCCGGTGTGCAGGCTGAGCGCAACGCCGAGCGAGATGGCATCCTGCGTGGTGAGGAGCCGGTCGGCGAGCGCTCCGTCTAGCGTGCGAGCCAGGGCAGCGGTCACATCGTGGAGAAGCGCCGGGTACGAGGGCAGCCAGCGCAGACGGACCAGCAGGGGCCAGGTTGCCCCGTCCGGGTGGGCGAATCTGCCGAACTGGATAAGGCCCGCTTGGGCCAGGGCGAGGGCCAGGGCCTGGGTATCGGGGGATAGCGGCGCGCCGTGCAGGCTCATGGGGCCATCTCGCGCACGAGGTGCCAGGCCATGCCGATCGCCCACGTCCCCGCCCAGACCGGCGCCTCGACATCGGCACCGCCGAACCTGTAGCGCCTGATGCGCTCCTTTTCGCGGGTCATGGCGGCGATGCCGGTGCCTCCGTCCTCGGTCAGATAGGAGATAGCGACAGCGGCGCCCGTCTCATCCAGCAGGCGGCGGGCTTCCAGGCGGGCAAGCTGGCCGTAGTCCGGCGGGGCAGATGCGGCGTCGAAGCGGGCGATGAGCGCGGCCAGGTCCGGCTCGAAGGTGCGGGCGACGATCACGTCATCGTGGCGAAAGCGGTGGGCGAACGAGTCGTCTGCAGGCCCGGCGTAGCTGACCGCCAGGGTGAGCTGGCGCTGGCGGAGCAGGGTGACCAGAGCGTCGTCCAACTCGGCCTTGTCCACGCCGAAGATGTAGTTTCCCAACCGGGCGCGGATAATCGTCTCGGCCTGGGCGATGAGCACGTCCGCTTCGGCCTCGGAGTCGGCGCGGGCGGTGATGCGGATGTCCGTCTGGCCGGTGTGCGCGGCCAGGCCGACGGTGGGGTTGCTCCACGTCTCCAGATCGGCGATCTGCGTGTCAATGAGGCTCTCGCCGATGCCGGCGGTGCGCAGCACGCGCGCCTTGATGATGCCCACCCCACCTGTACGCTCGCGCAGGTAGGGGATCACCGTCTGGGCGAGGATGTCCTTCATCTCGCGGGGGACACCGGGCAGGCTGATCACAACGCCCTGCCCGGTTTCAACGATGAAGCAAGGCGCGGTGCCCAGTCGGTTGGTGATGGGGATTGATCCGGCAGGGATGTAAGCCTGCGCGCGGTTGTTGTCGCTCATCTGCGCGCCAAGTTGCTCGAACCGCTCGCGGATTTGCTCGAACAGTTCGGGGCGGAACTCCAGTTCGCGGTTGGTGGCCAGGGCGACTCCCTTGCGGGTCATATCGTCCACGGTGGGGCCAAGGCCACCGGTGGTGATGACCACGTCGCAACGGGCCAGTGACGTGCGGATGGCGTCGGCGATACGCTCGGCGTTGTCGCCGACGGTGGTCAGGTAGTAGATGTTGACGCCGATGTCACGCAGTTGGCGGGTGAGGTAGGCCGAGTTCGTGTCCACGATCTCGCCGAGCAGCAGCTCGGTGCCAATGGTGACGATTTCAGCCTTCATGGTGGCAGTCCTCGGCAACATGCAGTCGAAGACCTGGTAGTATAGCACAACCCGGGGGCAAGCCCAGCGCCCGCGCGACGCGCGAAAAAAGGGTTATGTGCAAAACCTCACCCCCGCTCGGCGCTAATGGGGGTGAGGTCAATACTCCCGCGGCAAGCGATTGGGTGACAACTGTCGCACACACCCCGCGGACGCGCGGAAAAAGGGCATTGGAAAGGCGCGGCAAGTCTGCTATAATGAAACTTCGCCAACCGCAGCACTGCGCCATACGGACGCCAGGTTAGGACACAGCACACTTGCCCTGATCACCAGGAAGCCAGTGTGCGCGCAGCAACCTGCTGCATTGGCCCGCAGGTTGGGTAGAGCGGAACGGGTCGGTCAAGTGGATTTGCACCCCAGCCCATGATGCGGGATCACCATTCCGAGCGCTGGAACGCGAGTTTCATGCGCCATTTTTGCTTGTCAGCGGCCATGCGCAAGTGGGCCGCGCGCAGGCACTACTCCAGACCCGTCAGCGGGCCTTGCCATCACGTGGATACGTGTCACGCCAGTCGGATACCGTAACGTAAGCGCACAGGAGGGCACGCCTTGGAGGCGAAAGACTTTAGCGCACTGCGCATCAGTTTGGCATCTCCCGAACAGATTCGCTCCTGGTCGTATGGCGAGGTGACCAAGCCGGAGACGATCAACTACCGGCGCCTGCGCCCTGAGAAGGACGGGCTGTTCTGCGAGGCGATCTTCGGCCCGACCAAAGACTACCAGTGCTACTGCGGCAAGTACAAGAACGTGCGCTATCGCGGGATCGTCTGCGATAAGTGCGGCGTCGAGGTGACACGCTCCTCGGTGCGGCGCGAGCGGTTGGGCCACATCGAGCTGGCCGCGCCGGTGGCGCATGTGTGGTACACACGCCGCGTGCCGAGCTACCTGGGCATTCTGCTGGATGTCAGCCGGCGCAACCTGGATCGCGTGTTGTATTTCGCGCAGTATGTGATTACCCATGTGGACGAGGAAGCGCGGCAGAAAGCTCTGCGCCGCCTCGACGAGGACGCGACCTTGCAAGAGGCGCAGATTCGCGCTGAGTTTGAAGGGCAGCAAGCCGAAGTTCGCACGGAGCGGCAGGACGACCTGACCGATCTGGAAGCGGACGAAGCCCGCATCCAGGCGCAGTTCGATGACGAGCGCGCGCGCCAGACCGAGATGGTGATGAACGAGGCCCAGCGT
This sequence comes from Chloroflexota bacterium, assembly GCA_037447125.1. Classification (GTDB taxonomy): domain Bacteria; phylum Chloroflexota; class Anaerolineae; order Aggregatilineales; family Aggregatilineaceae; genus UBA2029. Next base: position 9,534 of record JBBIHG010000007.1, read on the forward strand.
TTGCAGGAGCGCATCGAGTCCCAGCTTGGCAGCAAACTGAAGGCCGCTCTCGTCTTCGCAGCGGCGGGTGATGTGGTGGTCGCCGCGAAGGGCGAAGAGATGCGAAACGAACTGCTGGGTGTGGTGCAGGAAGCGGCCAAAGAGCGGCTCAGCCAGATCGAAGAGGACATTGAGGCGCACCGGCGCAACGAGATTGACCGTCTTCATGCGCGCGCGGACGAGCGCACCAGCGAGGCTGCGGACGAGATTCAGGACATCCAGAACCAGTTGGAGCGCCGCCTGGCCCGCCTGAGCACAGCTTATGCTGAGGCGCACGACGAACTGCTCTCGCTGGAGGAGCTACAATTCCTGGGCGAGCCGCGCTACCGCGAGTTGAAGCAGAAGTACGGCCAGGTCTTCAAGGCCAGCATGGGTGCTGAAGCCTTCCTCGAGATCTTGAAGCACATGGACCTGGAGAAGTTGGCCAGCGAGCTGTGGCACGAAGTGCGCTCCACGCGCAGTAAGCAGCGCCGCAAGAAGGCGACCAAGCGCCTGCGCGTGGTGGAGAGCCTGATCAAGAGCAACAACCGCCCAGAGTGGATGATTCTGACGGTGCTGCCGGTGATCCCGCCTGATTTGCGCCCGATGGTGCAACTCGACGGCGGGCGCTTCGCCACGTCTGACTTGAACGATCTGTACCGGCGCGTGATCAACCGCAACAATCGCCTCAAGCGGCTGCTGGAACTGGGCGCGCCAGACGTAATCGTGCGCAACGAGAAGCGCATGTTGCAGGAGGCGGTGGATAGTCTGATTGACAACAGCCAGCGCGGTAAGGCGCTCAGCCGGCGCGGCCGGCGCGAGCTAAAGTCGCTGAGCGATATGCTCAAAGGCAAGAAGGGCCGCTTCCGCCGCAACCTGCTGGGCAAGCGCGTGGACTATTCGGGCCGCTCGGTGATCGTGATCGGCCCGAAGCTCAAGCTCCACCAATGCGGCCTGCCCAAGATCATGGCCCTGGAGCTGTACCGCCCCTTCGTGATCAGCCGGCTGGTGCAGTACAAGTACGCCAGCAACGTCAAGGGGGCCAAGCGCATCATTGAGCGCGAGCGGCCCGAAGTGTGGGAAGTGCTGGAAGAGGTGATCCAGGAGCGACCCGTGCTGCTCAACCGCGCGCCTACGCTGCACCGCCTGGGCATCCAGGCCTTCGAGCCGCTGCTGGTTGAGGGCAAGGCCATCCAGATTCACCCGCTGGTCTGCGCGGCCTTTAACGCGGACTTCGACGGCGACCAGATGGCCGTGCATGTGCCGCTGAGCGACAAGGCTGTGCAGGAAGCGCGTGAGCTGATGCTGAGCACCAAGAACCTGCTGAGGCCCGCCGACGGCTCGCCGGTGGTGGCGCCAGCGAAAGATATGGTGCTGGGCAACTACTACCTGACCATGGACCCGACGGCGGAGATCGTGTGCCGGCGCGACCGCGCCGCCGAGTTCGAAACCTGGGAGTCGCTCCGGCGGGGTGGCTATCGCCTGGGCGCGGTGGAGAACTCCGCTGGACGGCGCCAGATCGAACGCCGCGAGCTGGACTACGGCAACGATGTGACTGCGTACAGGGATGTCGTGGTTGATGGCCGCAAACGGAAGGCTCTCGACCAGCTCGTGGAAGGGCTGCTGAGCGGCGAGCTGGATGCCGCTGTGCACAATGCGTACGAGCTTCAGGAGGTACTGCGCCGCAAGCCCGATTTGCCGTTGGTGCTGGCCAACCTGCACGAACGTCGGCTCGTTGTGGATATGGACGAGGTCGAGTACCTGTACGGCCTGGGCATGGTGGACCTGCACACGTCCATCCTGCTGGGCAACTACTACGACGATCCCGATCGCATGCCGCCGCCCAGCGCGGAGCCTACGACCGTGGGCCGGGCGCTGTTCAACCGCATCCTGCCCGACGACATGCGCTTCGTGCAGGAGACGCTGTCGAAGAAGAGCCTACAGAAGCTGGTGGCGCGCGTGTATCAGCGCTATGGCGCTGACCAGACGACCGATGTGGTGGACTCCATCAAGAACATTGGCTTCCACTACGCGACAGTGTCGGGCACGACGATCGCCGTCTCTGACCTCACAGTGCCGCCGGAGCGCGAGAGCATCCTCGACGAAGCCCAGCAGACAGTCGAGACGGCGCAGCGCGACTTCCGGCGTGGCCTGCTCACCGAGGAAGAGCGCTACCAGATCACGATTGATAGCTGGAACCGGGCGAGGTCGGATCTGAAAGACGTGATCAGCGACAGCCTGGATCCGTTCGGGCCGATCGCGGTCATGGCGCTGTCGGGTTCGACCAAGGGTGGCTTTGGCCCGATCACCCAGTTGGCGGGGATGCGCGGCCTGATGGCCGACCCGTCGGGGCGTATCATTGATCTGCCAATCAAGAGCCACTTCCGCATGGGCCTGACGGCGCTGGAGTACTTCATCTCCACCCACGGCGCGCGCAAAGGTCTGGCCGACACGGCCTTGCGTACAGCGGACGCAGGCTATCTAACCCGCCGCCTGGTGGACGTGGCCCAGGACATGATCATCAACCGCACCGACTGCGGGACGAAGGCCGGGATTCGCATCCCGAACCTGGCGCATCCGCACAACCAGGACGGGCGCGGCGTGCCGCTGCCGGAGGTAGACGTGGCCGGGCAGACGCTCAGCGAGCGTGTGGTTGGGCGCGTGGCGGCGCGGCCAGTGATCCACCCGGAGACGGGCGAGCTGCTTGTTGATCGCAACCAGATGATTGACGAAGACCTCGCCGACCTGCTCGAGCGCGAGGTCGTCGAGCAAGTCTACGTGCGCAGCCCGATGACCTGCTCGCTCGTGCATGGCATCTGCGCCATGTGCTACGGGCGCGATCTGGGGCGTGGCGAGCTGGTTGAGATCGGCTCGGCGGTGGGCATTGTCGCGGCGCAATCTATTGGCGAGCCAGGCACCCAGCTTACGCTGCGTACGTTCCACACCGGTGGCGTGGCATCGGGTGGTGGCGGCGACATCACCAGCGGTCTGCCGCGCGTTGAGGAGCTTTTCGAGGCGCGCAAGAAGCCGAAAGGTGAAGCGGTCGTCGTTGACATCGAGGGCACGCTGCGCCTGTTGCGCAAGGAGGGCGTGCGTATTGCCCGTGTGGTCAACTCCGAGGTGGTCAGTCGCTCCTACGATATTCCTGAAGGCTGGAGCCTGCTAGTCGCGGACGGCGACCGGGTCAAAGACGGGCAGCCTCTGGCCGAGGACCCAGAAGGCGAGATGGCGCTGACCGCCGACATACCCGGCGAAGTCTTCCTTGAGGACGGGCGCATCTACGTCCGCGACGAGATCGAGGACATTCGCGACTACGAGATTCCCCAGAACGCGCGCTTGCTGGAGGACGTGTTCGACGGGATGCAGGTTACCGCCGGGCAGCAACTCACTGAAGGGTCGAAGAATCCGCACCGCATCCTGCGCATTCAGGGTCAGGAGGCCGCGCAGCACTACCTGTTGACTGAGGTGCAGAAGGTCTACCGCAACCAGGGCGTGAACATCGCGGATAAGCACTTCGAAGTCATGATCCGCAAGATGATGAGCAAGGTCCAGATCACGCGCAGCGGCGACAGCGAACTGCTGCCCGGCGAGTTGACTGACAAGCTCGACCTGCTAGCACTCAACGAGCGGCTGATCGCCGAAGGCCGCGACCCGGCATCGGCGGTGCCGGTGCTGCTGGGCGTGACGAAAGCGGCGCTGACCACGGAGAGCTTCCTGTCTGCGTCGAGTTTCCAGCATACGATCAAGGTGCTGGCGGGCGCGGCCATCGAGGGCAAGGTTGACCGTCTGTTTGGCCTCAAGGAGAACGTCATCATCGGCAAGCTGATCCCCGCGGGCACTGGTTTTCACACCTACCAGGAGCGCGAGGTCGTGGTCAATAAGGATGACCTGGAGGCCAGGTTTGTCCTGCATACCGAGGCCAATGACGAGGATGAGGACGACGAGGACTTGCTGGACGAAGAGCGCGTGCCAGAGCTGGGTGAGCTGGAGGACGAAGAGCCTCTCGACGAGCCGGAGACCGACGAGGACGACAAAGACCTGGCTGATGACGAGGAAGAAGAGGAGTTCGAGGAAGCGGACGACGAAGACGAGCTCACGTCGCTGGAGATCATCGCTGAGGACGAGGACGAGCTAGGCGATTACGAAGACGACTAACAGCCTGGCACACTTCCCGGTGGCCCGGACTCGTCACGAAGTCAAGTGAACAGGTGAGTGCACGCTGCACTCACCTGTTTTGTTCTCAGCTCTTGGGCGCTTGCTGAACAAGAGCGAACACGGGGCGCGGCTGCCAGCGGTTGTCCACCATGCCGTAGGCCGTGTGCGGGTCCGAGTGGTCAACGGCTCCTGGAATCGTGGCGAAGTTCAGGTTCCAGACGAACATCGGCCCCAGATAGTCACGCTGCTGGCCGAGATAGAGGGCGCGCAGCGTGTAACTGGCCTGCTGCCACTGGTCAATGAAGCTGAAGTAGGGCGTATCCGGAGGGTCCGGCGGGCGCACGCCGCTGGAATCGCGCATCCCGTCGAAGGTGGCCCAACCAAGCTCTGTCGCCCACAAGAGCGCGCTCTCGTGCCCGTTGGCGACCATGATGCGGCGGTATTCCTCCACCGTGTCCAGGAAGAAGAACTGGGGCTGGTCGTCCCAGCCGCGCGCCGGATTGTGGCAGCAGCGGTCGTCCGGCGCGTTGGCCCAGCCATAGGGGTGCATGCCGACAGCGATGTCCGCGCCATACTGGGCCAGCCCTGCATCGTAGAGTTGCTGCAGCCAGGCGCGATCGTTGGTTGACCAGTGCGAATCGCCAGTGGGGGCGGGCGCTGCCGAGACGATGGTGATATCCGGCGAGAACTGGCGGATGGCCGTATAAGCCGGACGGAAGTAACGCATGTAGCTCTCGCCGGTGAGGGGCTGGCCGTACCATTCGCGCTGGAGATTCGGCTCGTTCCAGACCTCGATGGCGCTGACGAAGGAGGAGCCGAACGCATCGTGGCCGATGGCTTCCAGCGCGCTGCGCAGGAAGTGAGCCAGCGCCTGCGGGTCGTTGGGCGGGCCGGCCTCGCGCAGGACGCCGTCGGGGTCCGGCGTGCGCGACCAGCCAGGGGCCTTGGCCACGCTGATCAGTACCTCGAAGCCTTCATCGTGCGACCGCTGCACGTACCAGCGCAGCATGAAAAACAGCTCGGTGAACTGACCGGGGGCGGATTCGAGCGCCGACCAGTTGAACTGGTACTTGACCCACTGGACCCCGAGCGCGTGCGCCAGGCCCATCACCCGGTCGAACTCGCGGCTGTCAATATGCGGGTGAATCTGCACGCCCAGCAGATCGCGGCGCAGAGTTGCGCCCGGAGGCAAAAGGGCCACTGACGTGGGGATGGGCAGTGTTGGCTGGGTGGGCGCGACGCGCGTCTCGGTGGGGATGAGCGTGTGCTCTGGGCCTACGATTGGCCCGAACAGCCCGCCAGGGGGCACGGTCGGGGGGACGCTGGTCACGGTAGGCGGCGCGGGCGTCGCACTGGCCACGATCGGGCCGAACTTCACACCGGGCGGTGCGGTTGGCGAAGGCGCCGGCGTGTTGGTGCTCAGCAAGGCGGCGGCGGTGGGCGGCGGCGACGCCGTTGGCAAAGAGGTGGGCGGCTGGGCCGTGCCGGTTGGCTGGACGGGTGTTGGAGTGACGTAGACGGGGATTGGCTCTGCCGACTGGCCGCAGGCCGCCAGCACAAGCACCGCAGCCAGCAGCGCCGGCCCAACCCATGAGGCGGTTCTCGTGATCATGCCAGGAGTGTAGCACAAGGAACGAGCGGCGACGATTAGAAACTGGTAAGGGATGGCGCAGCAGGCGTGAATGCGCTATAATGAGTGCGAACATATGTGCTATTGCGGGAGGGGGGTGTTGAAGCCCCTGGCCCAACGTTGACAGACCCGTCTCTATTCCTTACACTACTCGGCGTCCGAGTGAGACGTGGCATCCAGTACAGGGTTGAGGTAGACCGGCTATGGACATCGGCATGATACGGCAGCGAGACATCAACCAGGAGCTGCAGGAATCGTATCTGGACTACGCGATGAGCGTCATTGTGGCCCGCGCGTTGCCTGACGCTCGCGATGGTCTCAAGCCCGTGCACCGACGCATTCTGTACGCGATGTACGACATGGGAGTGCGCCCTGGAACGCCGTACAAGAAGAGCGCGCGCATCGTCGGCGAGGTGCTGGGCAAGTACCATCCGCACGGCGATGTGGCCGTCTACGAGGCGATGACGCGCATGGCCCAGGATTTCGCCATGCGCTACGAGCTGGTGGACGGACAGGGCAACTTCGGCAGCATTGACGGCGACGCGCCGGCGGCGATGCGTTACACCGAAGCGCGCATGGCGGCGATTGGCGACGAACTGCTCATTGATATTGAGAAGGAAACGGTTGAGTGGGAGGACAACTTCGACGGGTCGCTGCGCGAGCCGGCCGTGCTGCCCGCAAGCTTCCCCAACCTCCTGGTGAATGGCGCTTCTGGGATCGCGGTCGGCATGTCTACGAGCATCCCGCCGCACAACCTGGGGGAGGTGTGCGATGCACTGGTCTTCATGCTGGAGCACTGGGAAGCGCTCGACGACATCGGCGTGCCGGAGCTGATGCAGTTCATCAAGGGGCCGGACTTCCCGACCGGCGGCGTGGTCTACACGATTGACAACGGCGCGGAAGAGGACCAGCTTCGGGCGGCATACGCAACGGGGCGGGGCAAGATCAAGGTCCGCGCCAAGGTGCACATTGAGGAACTGGGGCGCGGGCGCAGCCGCATCATCATCAGCGAGATTCCCTACCAGACCAACAAGACCGGCTTGATCGAGCGCATTGCCGAACTATCACGCGACAGCAAGATCGAAGGCATCGCCGACCTGCGCGACGAGAGCGACCGCAACGGTCTGCGCATTGTCATTGACGTGATGCGCACCGCCGATGCGCTCGATGTGCTGGCGACCCTGTTCAAGTACACACCGCTGGAGAACACGTTCAGCATCATCATGCTCGCGCTGGTGGACGGCGAGCCGCGCCGCCTGAGCCTGAAACAGGCGCTGCGCGTCTATCTTGAGCACCGCCTGGAAGTCGTCCGGCGGCGCAGCGAATTCGACCTGGCCCAGGCGCGGGCACGGGCCCATATCCTCGAAGGGCTGCTCACCGCGCTCGACAATCTGGACGAGGTGATCGCGACGATCCGCCAGTCGCGGACGGTGGAGTCGGCGCACACCAATCTGCGCAAGCGCTTCAAGCTCTCCGACGCGCAGGCCACGGCCATTCTGCAGATGCAACTGCGCCGGCTGGCCGCGCTGGAGCGGCGCAAGCTGGAAGAGGAGTACAAAGAGAAATTGCGGCTGATCAAGATGCTGGAGGCGCTGCTGGCCAGCCCGGCCATGATGCGCGTGGAAGTGGCCCGCGAGCTGAATATCATCCGCGAGAAGTACGCGGACCCGCGGCGCACGGTAATCTATAGCGGCGCCGTGGGCGACGTGAAGGCCGGCGACTTCCTGGGTCCCAACGAAGACACATGGGTCACGCTGACGGAAAGCGGCCGGCTGAGCCGGACGTTCGCGGATAGCGCGCCGCGGATCACCACCGAGATCAAAGACCCCCCGCGCGCGATCCTGGCCAGCAACACAACACACACGCTGTATCTCTTCACCGCAGACGGCAACTGCGCGACCGCGCCGGTCAAGCTGCTGCAGCAGTCGGACAACCCAGAGGAGGGCACCCATTTGGGGACGCTGTGTAGCCTGAGCCGCACCGACGCGATCGCGTGCGCCCTGTCGCTGTCGCCGGGCATGGCGACCGGCTGTCTGGCGGCGCTCACGGCGCTGGGCGAGGTCAAGCGGCTGCGTCTCGACGATCTGCCGGGGCTGGTCGCGAGACCGTTCAAGTTCATGGACATCGAGAAGAGCGACCGGCTGATCTGGGTGGGCTACGTGGCCGATGGCGACCAGATCGTACTGGCCACGGCCCAGGGGCAGGCCATCCGTTTCGAGATTGACCAGGTGCGTCCAACCGGACTCGGCGCGGGCGGGATGCGCGCGGTGAAGCTGTTCGGGCCGCGCGATCGCGTGGTGGGCGCGGGCGTGGCCGATCAGCGTGCCAACGTGTGGGTGTGCACTGACACCGGTGTGGCCAAGAGCACACCGGTGATGGAGTATCCTACCCAGGGGCGTGGCGGCCAAGGCGTGATCACCATCAAGTTGCCCAAAGACGCGCAGGGTTTGGTGGCGGCAACCGTGGGTCGCCCCGATGACAACATCGTGGTGGTGACGAACAAGGGCAAGGCCAAGTACATGCGCGTCGGTCTGGCTCCTCAGGGTGGACGCAACACGAAGGGCGACTACATCATCTCGATGACGCGCGTGAACGAGGCAGTCAGTGGGGTGGTGCGCTTCGAGGCGCGCATCGAGCCGGTGGCGGGCGACACCGGCCCGACCGGGGCGGCGAGCGCCGGGGATGAGGACGGGGAAACCGAAGCGCAAACCGACCGTTGACCCCCCGTTAAGGTGGCGGTATAATCCGCCCCGATTCACTCAGCAGACTCGCGGTGATGCCCACCGGCGGACAGGCGACTCAAGGAGCACGTCTCATGACCAGCGATACAGCCGCGCCCACCAGCTTTGATGACCTCGCCCCCAAAATGCGGCTAAAAGGCGTCGTCAAGAAGATCGATCTGTACGGCGCGCTGGTTGACGTCGGTGTCGGCCGGCTGGGTCTGCTTCATATCTCACAGATTTCGGAGAACCACGTCAAGAACGTGGCCGACGTGCTCAACGAAGGCGACGAGGTCGAGGTCTGGGTGCAGGAGATTGACCGGCAGCGTGGGCGCATTGGCCTGACCATGCTCAAGCCGCCCGCCGTCACCTGGAACGACATCGCCGTCAACAATGTCTATCGCGGCACGGTCGTGCGCGTGGAGAAGTTCGGGGCCTTCGTGGACATCGGCGCCGAGCGTCCGGGCCTGGTCCACGTGTCGGAGCTGGCAGCGGGCTATGTGGGCGACCCAGCCGAGGTTGTCAGCCTCGGCGACGAGATCGAGGTCAAGGTCATCGAAGTCAACCGTCGCAAGAAGCAGATTGACCTCAGCGTACGCGCCCTCGAAGAGCCGGTCACCGTCTCTGTCGCGCAGGACCAGGCAGAAGAGGAAGTGCCCACGGCCATGGAGCTGGCTCTGCGCCAGGCGCTTGAGGGGTCCGGGTTTAGCATGCCCACCCGCGAGAACAAGACCAAGCGGCGCAGCAAGAAAAGCCGCCGGCATGAAGAGCGCGAGGATATCTTCCTGCGCACATTGCAGCAGCACGCCAAAGACTGAGTCCCCGCACGGTGTGAGCGACGGGCGGCGCCAACTGCGCCGCCCGTTTTTGTTGGCTGGCCGTGCTCCGCCCTCTCAGGAGCGCAGCGGCTTGAAGAAACTATGCAGGCGCAGCGCCCCGATGATCAGCAGCGCCGTGATGATGACATACGAGGCCACGCACCACTGGCACCACTTTTCGAGCACCGCCGCCTCAACGTAAGTCAGGTACGTCTGGAAAATGACGCCAAACAGCGCGAAGCCCACTACCAGCGTCCGCCCGTAGGCGGCCAGAAGCTGAAGTTGATCTTCCAGCACAAGCACTCCCAGGATGGCGACATACCCCACAAGCCCCAGCAGTGCCACCGGGACTCCGAAAGTCTTGGCATAGGCACTATCCTGCACGGCGGCGCAGTCAATGCTGCCGGCATCAATACAGACCGTCTGATTGTCTGTCAGTTCGGCCCAGGTCATGTACCCCGCCACTAGAATACCGAGCACACTCAGCACCACTGCAGCCACGCGCAGCCACTCCGTCTCGAGGACGCGCGCAGGCGCAACGGCTTTGCCGGTCTTCACAGTGCTCACAGTCAGAATCCCTCCCCTTGGGCTGGAAATGATACGTTCCGACGTCATTTCATGTAAAATATAGCGCAAACGCCGAGAAATGCACTCTATGCTGTTCGGTCAAACGGACCAACCGCCGCGCCTGGCCTGGCACAAGCCTGGCTGCTACGGTACTCGGTAGCATTCGCGTGCCTGCCGGTTCGCCTGGGGAAGCGCGTCGAGAAGGATGATCTCGTGCAAGCGACGGCCGTAGACATCTCTGGAATCTTCGCGGCGCTGCCAGACCTCTCGCGTAGCGATCGCGAGTTGATCGAGCGCGCGTTCCTCTTCGCCGAAAAGGCGCATCGGGGCCAGTCCCGGCTGTCTGGGCAGCCCTATATCGCCCACTGTGTCGCTGTCGCCCACATCCTGGCCGATATGAAGCTGGACGCCACCACCATCTCTGCCGCTCTGCTCCACGATGTGGCCGAAGATACCAACATCTCCATTGGCGACCTCGCGCGCGAGTTCAGCCCCAAGATTGCCGAGCTGGTAGAAGGCGTCACCAAACTGAAGCAGCTCCCTACGGGCGTGGAGGGTATGCATGGCGGCAAAGCCAGCGACCGTGAGATGGAGTTCCTGCGCAAGATGTTCCTGGCTATGGGCTCCGACTTCCGCGTGATCCTGATCAAACTGGCCGACCGCCTGCACAACATGCGCACGTTGGGCCATATGCTGCCGCACAAGCAGATTCAGAAGTCGAAAGAGACTCTGGATATCTTCGCGCCCATTGCCAACCGCCTGGGCATCTGGCAGATCAAATGGGAGCTGGAGGACCTCGCCTTCCGCTATCTCGACCCGCAGAAGTACCACGAGATCGCCTCGCAGATTGACGAACGTCGCTCTGACCGCGAAGCGTACATGAAGCGCATCACCGCCTACATCCAGGCCCAGTTCGCTCGCGAGGGTCTGAAGGCCGAGGTTCAGGGGCGCCCCAAGCACATCTACAGCATCTACCGCAAGATGGAGCGTAGGAATCTGCCCTTCAGCCAGATTTTTGACATCCGCGCCATCCGCATCATCGTCGAGACCGTCCCCCAGTGCTACCAGGCGCTGGGCATCATCCACAACATCTTTCATGCCATCCCCGGCAACTTCGACGACTACATCTCGTCTCCCAAAGAGAACTCGTACCGCAGCCTGCACACCGCCGTGCTGGACCAGGACGGCAAGACCCTCGAGGTGCAGATTCGCACGCCCGATATGCATGAGGATGCCGAATACGGCATCGCCGCGCACTGGCGCTACAAGGAAGGGCGCGCGACCAGTAGCAGTGAGCTGACATTCGAGCGCCGCCTGGAGCGTATCCGGCGGATGATGGACGATGTCAAGGAAACTGGCGAGACCGACGCCGATGGGTTCGTGCAGGGCATGTTGGAGCAGATAAGCCCTGAGCGCATCTACGCCATCACGCCAAAAGGCGACATCATTGACCTGCCCGAAGGGGCGACGCCGATAGACTTCGCCTATTACGTCCACACCGAGGTGGGCCATCGCTGCCGCGGTGCCAAGGTGAACGGCCGCCTGGTCTCACTGGACCATCAGCTCAAGAACGGCGACCGGGTGGAGATCACGACGGCCAGTCGCGGCGGGCCAAGCCTGGACTGGCTCAACACTGACCTGGGTTTCGTGCGCACGGCGCGCGCCCGCAACAAGATCAAGCAGTGGTTCCGTCGCCGCGAGCGCGACAAGGCCATCGCCGCCGGCAAAGAGGTGCTGGACCGCGAGCTGCGCAAGATCGGCAAGAGCGCCATGTCGCGCGATCAGATCGCAGCCGATCTAGGCTTCGGGCGCAGCGAGGACCTGATGGCGGCCATTGGCTATGGTGAAGTCACCGGGGCGCATATTAGCGTGCGTCTGCTCGAAGCCGAGCACGCCCCGGCGGAGGATGAGGCCCTCGAAGCGACCATTGTACGCCGTGAGCCGGTCCGGGCCGAGGGGATGCGCGTTGACGAGACGGGCGGTCTGCTGGTCACCCTGGCTCGCTGCTGCAACCCGACCTACGGTGACGACATCACCGGCTTCATCACGCGGGGTAAGGGCATCACTGTGCACCGCGCCGACTGCAAGAATGTGCTCAACACGAACGAGCCAGAGCGGCTGATCAGCGTCACCTGGCCGCCAGAGAGCGACCAGTCCTTCCCGGTGCCGGTGCTGATCGTCGCTTATGATCGCGAGGGCCTGATGCGTGACATCGGCGCGGTCATCGCTGATGAGAAGATCAATATGTCCAATGTCAATATCAGCACGCGCCAGAACATCGCCACCTTTGAGCTGACCATGGAAATCCAGGATCTCAAGCAGCTTGCCCGTATCCTGGCCAAGATCGAGCGCCTGCCCAACGTCGTCGAGGCCTTCCGCCGCACCGCCTGAGCATCACTCCCATGCACCTCAGAACGCAACGCCGCCGGTCGCCCGTTCATTACCTGGCCCTGTGTGCCTTCGGCCTGGCGCTGACTGCCCTGGCCTGTGCCACCTTTCGTGCTCCCGGCGATCCGGCCCCGACGCGCCCGCCGACGCTGACGCCGGTGCCCACGCTGTCCCCCACGACGGCACCCACGGTCACACCCTCCGCCACGCCCAGCGCGACAGCATCCCCCACCGCGCCGCCCTCGCGGACTCCGGTTGCGCTCCCACGCACTGCCACGCTGGCACTGTCTACCCCGGCCATGCCATCACCTTCCGCGCAGTGACCATCTTACGGGATCGGCGGCAGGCACCAGCCGCCGCTGCCTAAATACCTCCCTACCCAATACTGATTTGCTGATCTTGCATGTTGTGTCATCTCCCTTATTCCTGTATAATGGAACCAATAAAGTGGGTGAGTGTCATACTATAACAAGGCAACCACCGAAGAGCTATTCGGCAAACAGGAGCGGACTTGTCTAGGTGGAGCATACGATCATGAGAAAGCAGGACTCATTTGTGCACGCCCAGGAACAGCTACGGAGCCTTCCCAAGCGCGTGGTATTGGCAATTCTCCATCCCGATTTCCACGGGCAGAACCGTCTGCTGGCCCAGCCGCTTGCCGACAAATCGGCGAAGACTGTGTTCGTCACCCTGCCTGAGTCCCATCTTGGGCTGGCCAGGCTTGTCAGTCATTTGCAGGAGGCGTTCGCCTCGCAGCTAGGCATCACCCTGCCAACGCATTCCTCACCGAGCGACACGGCTGCTGCCCTGGCCAAGACCATGGCCGATCAAGGCGGCATCACCTTGATCCTCAGTGCCTACGACCGGGCCAAGCAGGATGAAGCTGTGCCCTTCATCCAGGCGCTGGTCCCCCAGCTTCGCGAGGGCAGCCGGCTGATCCTCGGCACGCGCGAGCTGCCGATGCCTCTGCTGACCGCTCCGGCCCTGCGCGATCGCACGGCGATTGTCCCGGTAAATCCCGACAAGATGATGCTGGACTACGTTCATCTAGCGGACAAGAAGGTGCTCGAAGTGCGGGCGCTCGGCCCAGGCCGCGTCCTGATCAATGGTCGGCTGATCAGCCATTGGGACGGCGTGCTGCCGCGCACGCTGTTCTTCTACTTTGTAGACCGCGGCATGACCACGCGCGACGAGATCTTCCAGACTTTCTGGCCCACCCTCAGCACCCGCGAGGCCACGAATGTCTTCCACGTCACCAAGCGCAAGATCAGCGAGATCCTCGGCACCGACCTGACTGTGTACTGGTCGGGGTTCTACCGCATCTCGCCGGACCTTGATCTACACTATGACGTGGTGAAGTTCGCCGAGGCCGTGCAGAATGCCGCCGTCGCAACCGACGAGGAAGCGCTGCTGCTGTTGCACAACGCCATTGACCTCTACCGAGGGCCTTTCCTGAGTAACCTGGAACAGCCGTGGATCGCGCCGCGCCGCGCTGAGCTGGCCGCCAGTTGTTCTGAGGCGCTGGCCGTGCTGGCCCGTCTCTACGCACAGATGAATGAGCAGCAAAATGCCCTGGGGTTCTTCCTGCGTGCAGCGGCCGCCAACCCGCAGCGGGAAGACCTGGTGCGCCGCATCATGGAGTTGTTCCACAAAATGGGCATGCCAGCGGAGGCGCTGGACGCTTATGACCGCCTCAGGCAGGAACTGAAGCAGTCCCTGGATGTGGAGCCTGACCCGAAGACTCAGGCGCTCGCCGAGACGATCCGCGCTGCCCTGTGAACCGGCCTGGGACTACGGGCGCTCCGCATCGCTGATGCGGGGCGTTTTCTTGCTGACGCTCTACTTCTTTTTGCGCTTCTTGCCGTCGGTGTGTCTGGCCGCGGCCTCGGCCTCGAACGACAGGTCCAGCTCGCGCTCCAGGGCGTCAACCACTGTCTGCAGCACGTTCGCGCGCGCGTATAGCTTGTCGTTGGCCGGCACAACCGTCCAGGGGGCCACGGTCGTGCTCGTCTTGAGCAGCATATCCTCGACGGCCTCGGTGTAGGGGTTCCACTTATCGCGGTTGCGCCAGTCCTCGTCGGTCAGCTTCCACGACTTGTAGGCTGTGTCTCGGCGTTCTTCGAAGCGGCGGAGCTGCTCTTCCTGGCTGATATGCAGCCAGAACTTGACCAGAATCGTGCCGAAATCCACGAGCTGGCGCTCGAACTGGTTGATCTCGCGGTAGGCGCGACGCCACTCGTCTTCTGTGCAGAAGCCCTCGATGCGCTCAACCAGCACGCGCCCGTACCACGTCCGGTCGAAGATGGCGATTTGCCCCGCCTCCGGCAGCCGTCGCCAGAAGCACCACAGGTAGGGATGCTCGGCATCGTCGCCGCGGGGCGCGCTGATGGCGTGGACGACATAGCCGCGAGGGTCCAGGCGTTCGGTCAGCCGGCGGATGGCCCCCCCTTTGCCAGCGGCATCCCACCCCTCGAAGGCGATGATCACGGGCCGGCCTTGCAGATAAACCTGGTAGCCCAGTTCGCCCAGCCGCACTTGCAGCGCGACTAACTGCCCCTGATACTCCTTCGGAGCGAGTGTCTTGGTGAGATCAACGGTCTCAAGCATACGCCTCGTCTCCCTGCGCTTCGGCTGCGCTGATCACGGGCGGAACAGCGCCTAGTTCGCCCAGGCGCGCCTCCAGGGCGCGGATGAGCGTCCGGTAGACCTTGTCCAGCATGAACCAGCGGCTGGTCGCCTCGACGATGGTCCACGGCCCAAAGCTGGTATCAGTCCGCTCCAGCATCTCCTCATAGACGAGCAGCCACGTGTCGTAGTTGCGGTGCCGCTCGCGGTCCTCCATCTGTAGGTGCCAGCTCTCCAGCGGGTCTTTCTCGATCTGCCGGAAGCGGCGGGCCTGCTCCTCTTTGGAGATGTGCAGGAAGAACTTGGCGATCACGTAGCCGTCGAGAGCCATGAGCTGCTCGAAGTCCACAATGTCGCTGTAGGCGCGCATCCATTCACGCTGAGGCAGGCCCAGCTCCAGCCGCTCGACCGTCACCCGCCCGTACCAACTACGGTCGAAGATGGCCATGTGCCCGTAGTTCGGCAGCTTGTTCCAGAAGCGCCACAGCCAGGGACGCTTCTGCTCGTAGGTGCGCGCAGCGCGGATTGGCCAGACGGTGAAGCCGCGCGGGTCGAGCCGCGAGGTTAGCGTCTTGACACAGGTGCCCTTGCCCGCGGTGTCCCAGCCTTCGAACAGGATCACCGTGGGCACCCCGGCGTCGAAAGCCGCCTTCTCCAGGTCGTAAAGACGTTGCTGGTAAGCGGATCGCCGGGCTTTCCAGTCCTTCTTGTCCAACTGCTGGTCGAGATTGGCTATCTCAAGCAAGACCCGCCTCCTCTGTGCTCGTCTGCCCTGCCACCAGTATAGAGCAATTGGGGGCGGGTGTGAAACTGCCTGAGCGGCGGGACCGCGATCGCCTGGATGGCATCTTATGGCCCGCTGCACGGGCCTCCCACAGTCCAGGCGAGCCGGTCAACGCACAGGAGCGCCGTCACTCGCCATTCGAGTTGATCGCCAGACGGCTGGGGATGAGGGGAGAAACACGGGGCCGCTCTTCACAGCGGCCCCGGTCTCGCAGCGACGCTAGCTGCCCAGGCGAGCCAATTCGCTCTGGATGATTTGATCGAAGACGTCGAACGGCTGAGCACCAATGGCGTAGACCACGCCGTTGATGACGAAGCCGGGGGTGCCGCGCAGGCCGTAAGTCTGGGCCGCCTGGTAGTCAAGCAGTACCTCGTCGAAGTAGCGCTGGCTGCTGAGGCACTCACTGAAGCTACGTGGTTCTAGCCCCAATTCCTGGGCGAAACTGATCAGCGTTTCCTCTGAGAGCGGCGCGTCTTCGCGCGTGTTGAGGCGGGTGAACAGGCGATCGTGCATCTCCCAGAACATGTCCTGCTCCCTGGCGCATTCAGTCGCCAGAGCCGCCCGCAGCGAGTCCTCGCCGAAGATCGGGAAATCGCGGTAGACGAGCTTCACCTCGTCCGGGTAGTTACTGAGAATGAGGGGGAGCGTTTCCTCATACCAGCGCCCGCAGTAGCTGCACTGGAAGTCCGAGAATTCCACGATAACCACCGGGGCATCCTCTGGGCCGAGGAAGGCGTCGTCATCCTCGGCAACACCGCGCGGGATGACAGTGGGCGTGGGCGGGATGGGCGTGTTCGTGGGGCGCAGCAGGGCGACCTGCGTGCCAACCGCCTGGTCAATCATGGCCTGCACCTGGGCGCTGCTCAGATCAGTCTCATTAACAACAGGCAGCGCCGCGATGTGGGTGCCGACAACCTCGGCGACGATGCGCCGGACATCGTCCTCAGTCAGCGCGTCCTTGCCCCCAGGGGATGAACCCAGGGTCAGGATCAGCACGATGGCGATGACAAGGACGAGGAAAGCGGCACCGACAGCCAGCCCCCAGCGCGATGTCGCTGGAGCGCCGGCCGTTCCGGGCGAGTGATCGGGCGAAGCGTCGGGTGCGTTGGGGACCATCATGTTTTCCTTCTGCCTGCAGACGCGGCAAGCGCGTGACACGTATTGGGGGATTATAAGAGGGCGCCGCGCAGATCGGCAACCGGCGTCTGGGGACAGGTGTGTGCAAGGTTGTCAGGCAGCCTGCCATGCCCTGATTTACCTCACCCCCGCTCGGCCCACTGACGCGGGCCTCGCCGCCCCCTCTCCACGTTGTGGAGAGATGGCCTATTCTATCGTCTGAGCCTGTTTCTCTAATATATGAGGGGGCAGGCCGAGCGTAGCGAGGCTGGGGGTGAGGTAAAGCGGCGCAGAGCAAGGCATCGCACTGACAGGTCGTTCGTGGACCCGCAGGGACATGGGACGGGCTAGGAGAAGGACGGCGAGACGAGTTGTTCGGCGGACGGATCATGGCGGCTGTGCCAGGCGGCGGCGCGCGCGTCGTCGTTCGTGGCGTAGCAGTAGTTGCAGCCGAACAAGCAGGTGTCATACACGCCGACGTCATAGCTGGCGGCACAGCCGCAGCCCGGACGGGTGGGGCGGGCCGCAACTGTAAGTGGGCGATCGGGGAAGAGATCGGCGAGCAGCGCGGCGTCTACACACGAGGCGGCCTGTACGGGGTCCACGGCCAGCTCTGGCTGGCAGCAGGCGTACAACGTGATCCCGCAGCCGGCGGCGATCTCGGCCAGGGTCTGTACCAGGGCGCGCCGCTCATCGAGCGGGGGATCGTGGAAGACGACTCCGGCTGCGGCCAGTCTGCGCGCGGTCTTGGCATAGTAGGTAGCGAAGCTGAAGTAGCAGCGCTCGGTGGAGCCGGCGAGGGCGCTGGCCAGTGTCTCGAAGCGGGCAGCGTAATGGGTGGCGTCCAGCGTATCGGTGAGGACGATGGGATCGAAGCGCCAGAGCACGCGGCGCGAGCCGATGCGCCCGGCGAGCGCGCGGCATACCTCCAGGCTTATTCGCCAGTCGGGCACGCGCGGCTCCAACGCGCGCGGCGCGCCGTTGATCGTGTAATGGCAGACGAAGCGATAGCCGGCGCTGTCCAGCGCGTCCACGTGAGTCAGGAAGGGACGGTAGCTCTTGGACCAGAAGATGATGCTGTGGACATCCTGCGGGCGCAGTGAGACACGGCAGGGCTGCTTGTTGAACGGATTGGGATAGGTGACCGAGCCAGCGCGAAGGCGGGCCATGAACCAGGGCATGTAGAACGCCGGCACATCGGTCCGGCGGCTGGCGGAGATGAGAGCGAGCCGAGGGTCGGACGGCGACGTTGGAGGCATGACGGTGTCCTGGCCGATGAATGGTCACTGGGGGCGGGGAGTTGCGGGCATGTCCGGTGCGTCGGACACCCGCTGCACAACTCACTGCCGGAGACGATTATACGATACTGCTCCGTTTCTTCCACCAGAACCTGCGCGCCAGGAGGAAGGCGTCCCGCCCGTCTCTGCCGGACGGGACGCGCGGCACGCGAATGTCTACGCTTCCTGCAGAGCCAGCTCCGGCACTTCGAGCACAGTCTCGTCGTCACCAGACGTGCCACCGAACTGGATGACGCCGTGCGCATCGCGGATGAGCATCTCAAGCTCGTAGGCCAGGTCCGGGTTTTCGCGCAGGTACTGCTTGGCGTTCTCGCGTCCCTGGCCGATCAGGCCCTCGTTGTAGCGCAAGAATGCCCCACGCTTGTCAATGATGCCCGCCGCGATGCCCAGGTCAATGATGTCGCTCTCTTTGCTGAAGCCCTCGTCGTACATCAGGTCAATCTCGCATTGGCGGAAGGGTGGGGCGACCTTGTTCTTGGTGATCTTCACCCGCGTGCGGTTGCCGATGATCTCGTCCTTCAGCTTGATCGCCTGAATGCGGCGGATGTCAATGCGCACGCTGGCATAGAAGCGCAGGGCACGACCGCCCGTGGTGGTTTCGGGATTGCCAAACATGACGCCGACCTTCTCGCGAAGCTGGTTGGTGAACAGGACGGCGGTGTTCGACTGCTTGATGGCGCCGGACAGCTTGCGCAGAGCCTGGCTCATCAGGCGGGCCTGCAGGCCCACGTGACTGTCGCCCATCTCACCCTCTAGCTCGGCGCGCGGGACCAGGGCTGCGACGCTGTCAACGACCACCACATCGAGCGCCCCGCTGCGCACCAGCGCCTCGGTGATCTCCAGGGCCTGCTCGCCGGTGTCTGGCTGGGAGATGTACAGGTTGTCGGTATCCACTCCCAGCCGCGTGGCGTAGATGGGGTCGAGAGCGTGCTCCATGTCCACGAAAGCGCATACGCCGCCCAGACGCTGTGCCTCGGCGACGACGTGCAGGCACAACGTCGTCTTGCCGGAGCTTTCGGGGCCGTAGATTTCGGTGACGCGGCCGCGCGGGATGCCGCCAACGCCCAGGGCGAGGTCAATGGCCAGCGACCCGGTCGGGATCACGTCCACTTGCAGGTGAGTAGCATCACCAAGGCGGACTATGGCTCCGTCCCCGAAGCGCTTGGTCAGGTCGGAGAGGGCGTTGTCAAGGGCTTTGAGACGGGAAGAGTCGTTCATGGTTATTGCTCCTGGCCGGGTGAGGGAATACGCTCAAATGTTCGACTGATGTTCTGATTGTAGCACGGGTGTTCTAGTTCGTCAAGCACGAATCCGCGCCAGAAAAAAAACGCGCCCGTTGCCATGTCTTGGCAACGAGCGCCAGCAAGAAGCGAAGCTGCGCGAGCTAGTCTTGCACGAGGGTCAGGGTATAGGTGCCCTGCGTGCCGCCGAAGCTCAGGCCGTAGTGGGTGGCGATGATGTAGTAGGTGCCGGACGAGGCCAGAGTCACCTTGTCCATCACGGAGTTCGGGTTCTCGCCGGGAATCACATCGTCGTTGTAGGCGACCTGAATGCCCTCAGGCGAGATGAGATAAAGCGCCGGGTCGAGCGTGCCGCCGGTGGCGTTCATGCCGACGGTGACGATGTCGCCCTGCTGCCCCTCAAAGGAGTAGAGGACGAAGCGCCGCTGATCGGTGATGCTGCCCGACACCGTCTGGCCGTAGGCAATGGGCGTCGCGCCAGCGAGGGCGGTTCGGTAGTTGAGCGAGTTGGCGTTGGCCATCGAGAAGAAGCCGCCAGGCCCGGCAACCACTGTGCCATCGGGGCCGACGGTGAAGGTGATCATGTAGCGCGAGTCCGGGCTGGCCGGCTGCGAGGTGCTGATCACCGCCTGGTTTTGCACGTTGACCGTCAGGCCGAAGTTGACCGGCGTATTGTCGTTGCAGGTGTTCTGGTGCCAGACTTCGATCTCATACACGCCGGGCAGCAGACGGTTCGGCGGCCAATAGATGTACGAGACGGGCGAAGTGGTCGTGTCCACGCAGTTGACGTTCCCGTCCAGCTCGAGGAAGCCGCCGCTCTGTACCACCGGGATGTCATCGTACACGGACTCGCCGTTCGGATCGCGCACGAGGAGCTGCACGTCCGCGTTGGTCGCCCATTCCAGCTTGACCTCAATCGCACCGGCGGGCAGCCCATCATCGCCTGTGGTCGTGACCGCCGGCGTGACGGGAGCCTCGGCACCCGGCTCGGCGGCAAGCGCCGTGGTGAGTGAGAGCGTGAACTCGCCTTCGGTGCCGCCGATGCCCAGGCCATAGCGCGTGGCGAGGACGGTGTAGGTTCCCTCCACGACAAGGTTACGGCTGATCTGCGCGTCCACCGAGTCGCCGAAGTCGTCATTGGTGGCGATGGGCGTGTTGTCGGGGCCGAGCAAGACGAGGAAGGGGTCGAGGCTGCCCGACTGCGCGCGCACGTCAATGGTGACCACGCTGCCCGCGCTCCCGCTGAACTCATAAGCCTGGACAGGGACGTTATTGGTGATGACGCCGGAGACGGTGCTGCCGACGGCGATGGGATCGGCGGTGCCAATTTCGGCGGCATAGACCGACAGATCCAGCCCGGCGTTGACGCCGCCATTGACCAGCGCCCACTCTCCATTGACATCCAGCTCAAGGCGGGCCAGATACTCCTGGCCGGGGTTAAGCGTGCCGATCAGGCTCTCGGCGGTCTCGTTGTTGACCACCGCGCTCAGGGTGAAAAGCTGCGGGCCCCCGGTGCTACATACGTCGGAGTAATAGATGATGATCTCATAGCTGCCTGCGGGCACCGTTCCCGCCGGCCAGGCGATGGTCTCGGTGGGATTGGTGGCGATGGCCGCATCGCAGTTGGCGTTGATGTCAGCGTCGAGCACACCACCGCTGGGCGCTCCTGGGCTGAAGCGATGGATGACGCCGCCGACCGGATCGCGCACTTCCAGGTTGAGGTCCACAGCGGCGCTCCAGCTCAACTCGAAGACAATGCCGCCGCTGTCGAGAGTGACCGTCTGCCCCCCAATCTGCTGCAGTCCACTCAACTGGAGGGTGAAATCACCGCTGGCCGTGCCGTCCGCGCCAGAGCCACGCATGACCCAGATATAGTAGCGGCCCGAAGTGGGCAGCACGACATCGGCGAGAGTTGCCGTGGTTGGCGTCGCCAGGTCGAGATCCTGGACGACCACAGACCCCTGGGCGTCAGTCACGACGACGACGGGCGCCAGCGCCACGACCTCGGTGACGACATCAACGGTGATCGTATCTCCCGCGCTGGCCGCCAGGCTGTAGACCTGCACGAAGTTCTCGGCACTCAGTGAGCCAGTGACGATGTCGCCCACTGCAATGGCCTGTCCTGTGTTCCCCTGGGCGCGCGCTGTCGTGAGAGGCGCTGCCAGCCCCAGCAGCAGGGCGACCGCCAATGCCACCATGCCGGTACAGCGGCCCAGGTGGCAGAACCCATGAACGACCCTGTTCCTCTGAATCATGATCCACAGCACTCCTCAATCACGGGCGGCGGCGTGGTGCCACCACTCTCATACGCTCACAGTGTAGCCAATAGGACGAGCAAAGGCAAAGGCTTGTCAAGGCCGGACGCGCGAACATCGCCAAGGCGTAGGGAAGACGCCCGAAATACTCCCGCTGACGCCCCCGGCTAGCTTCCGTCTGCTGGCTGTGGCGTGGCAGCCTGCTCGAGCCCCAGTTCGACGAAGTTGGTCGTGCCCGCGATGACGGTGATCGGCCTGGCGATACGCCGTCCGCCGATGGTCACGCTGATCTCGTAGTCGCCCTCTGGAATATCGCCCAGGACGAAATTCTCGCCCCATCCTGGATCGGGAATGGTATGCCAGTCGCGGCGCTGTCCGGGCAGTTTGGGTTTGATGTAGGTCGTCGTGGTCTCGATCACGCGCCCCCGACGGCTGAGCGTCACCGTCAGGTCTTCGAGCAGCTCGCCGCCTGGCCCGCTGACGCGACCCGCTACGACGCCATGCCCCAGATAGGGGGCGATCCACAGCAGGGGGTTGTAGGCGGAGAAGTAGCGGTTCTCGCCGAGGCGCACTTCGAGATGAACATGCGGCCCGCTGACATCGCCCGTGCCCCCGATCAAGCCGATGATGTCCCCGGCGGCGATGCGTTGGCCCTGAGCGACGAGGATGGAGGCCATGTGCGCGTAGAGCGTGAAGATCTTCTGCCCGCGAAAGCCGAAGTCGTGCTCGATGACAACAACGTTGCCATAGGCAGGGTAGACATCCATGTCACGGGTATCAAGCAACTCACTACCGTTGCCAGCAAAGACGACGGTGCCCGCGCCCCCCGCGCGGATTGGCTTGCCCACCGGGTTGGGAATGTCAATGCCGTGATGGACACGCCACTCGTTCTGCGGGCCGTCAGAGCCGTAGGGGTAGTAGAAGAGGCTGGCGCTGTTGGCGCTGGCATCCACGGGGCGCATCAGCCAGAAATGATCGTTGGCGTGCGGGCTGAGCGGGACCTGTTCTGGCGGCAGCTCGAAGCCCAGGTCTTCGGTCGTCATCGGGACGAACACGCCGGTGGGGCTGGGAAACGGCGTCGGGCCGGCGATGTCGGCAGCCGGGTCGGTCGGGTGCGGCGTGGGCGTGGGCCACGGCGTGCCCTGGATTTCGACCGGCTGAAAGATGACCGCTTCTGTGGGCGTGGGCGGCAGCGTGGGCGGCACAAAGGGCGAGAGGCCGAGGTCGGGCGTGGCGAGCAGGGTGGCCGCGGCGGCAAGCTGCTGTTCCAGGGCAAGCTGCCAGTCCTGGGGCGGCGCGTCCGCAGGTGTGGCAGAGGCTGCCGGAATGGACACCTTGACTGAGGGCTGACTGTTTTGCAGGAGATACAGACCCACCAGCGCAACCAGTACAACGACGATGAGCAGCCCCTGGAAATGGCGCGTGCGCTCCATAGGCGTCTAACTCCGCTGCGTGCTGCTCATTGCTGATCCGGCGGGATGGGTGTGGGCGTGCGCTGCACGGACGGCGTGGGCGACTCGGTCGGCAGCGGCGGCGGGGGTGGCACCTGCGTGGCCGCGCTGAGGAAGCCGGCCAGCTCGTCCTGGTTGTACAGCTCAACCATGGCCGCTTCCCAACTGAGGCCGCCCGTCTTGGCCAGCTCCCAGTACTGAATAGCGCCGAAGTTGTACTGCCAGGTACGCTGGGCGGGCAGCCATCCCCAACCAAAGTCATCGGCAAGCTGCGTCAGGTCCACGTAGTAGCCAGGGGGCGGCAGATCCTTCAGGCGACCGCCGCGCTCGTAGTCCTCGACGGCGCCGCTGGTGCGCGCAGCGAAGTCCCAGGGCAGGTCGCGCAGCGGTTCGCCCAGCGAGCCGTTCTGGGCATCATCCACGACGCGCACGAAGACGCGCCAGAACGTGCTGACTTCCAGGTCTTCGCGCACCACCTCAATTGGGGCGGGGGGGCCAGCATAGACCAGGTTGCGGTCAATGGCGATGGCCCGGCCTGTGTAGTGCCAGTTCTGGCGCGGCTGGCCAGGGTCGGGCGGGCGACCCTGCGGCCAGAAGGCATCTTCGAGGCTGCCCAGGAAGTCGTACCCCACCCGCTCCAGCACTCTGGTGCGCAGCGCCTCGAACGAGTCATTGACGCGGTCGGACAGGTACGCCTGAGGCGCTACGACGTTGTTGAGGGGCGCCATGCCGTAGCGGCCCGTGGCCTGCAGGCGCTCGCTCTCCACGTAGAGGGGCTGGACGGATGCCGGCCCCGGCGGCACGCCGCCGCTGGCGATTAGCGAGCCAGGCAGCGGGGCGCCTACCCAGTGCGGATCGGAGGCGCGGAAATCGAGGGCGATGGCGTCGGTCGCTGCGCCAAAGCTGCCTATCGTCCCGGCGATGAGCTGGCTACGACGCTCGTAGTCGAGCACGTAGACGATGCTGCCGTCGTTGGGCGCCCAGGTGGGCATGCGGCCACGACCCACGAGCGCCGGCGCCGCCTCAGGCTGATCGGCTGGCTTGACGTAGATACCGTCTACGCCGTTGACACGGGCTGTGTAGGTGATCTGGTTCCCGTCGTGGCTCCAGGCGGCGTGATCCTCGTGGATGTCGGGCGATCGGGTCAGGTTGACAGCCCGCGAGTCGCCGCCGTCTTCATCCAGACTGAGGATGAAGATGTCGCGGCTGCCATCACGCCAACTGGTGAAGGCGATGTGGCGTCCGCCCGGCCCCCAGGCTGGCTCGGTATCGGGGCCGGGGGTGAAGGTGGCGCGCAGCGCGCCTTCGCGGGCGGCGCGGGTCGGGTCGGAACTGATGATGTGGATGTCCAGGTCCTGGGTGTCCTCGCTATAGCCTTCGTAGACGAGGAAGGCCCCGTCCGGGCTCCAGGTGGGCGCGCCCTCGAAGCCCGGGGTATAGGTGAGGCGGGAGATGGCGCCCGTGTCCACCTGCATGATGTATAGCTCCCAGTTGCCATCGCGGCGGCTGGCGAAGGCCAGGCGCGTGCCGTCTGGTGACCAGGCAGGATCGCGATCGTCGGCGGGGCTGTTGGTCAGGCGGAGCGGGTCGCTTTCGCCAACGCCGATCACCCAGATGTCGTCCTGCCCATTCTCGCGGAGGGTGTAGGCCAGGCTACCGCCGGCGCGCAGTGGGTCGGGAATGGGCGTGGGCGTGGGGAGTGGGGTGGGGAACAGCGCCGTGGGCATGGGCGTATCCGCCGCCTGCGGCCACCCGCCGCCCGAAGGCAGCGCAGGGTCCTCCTCGTCGGTGGTCTGGATGACAACGACCGCCAGGAGGACGAGCAGCAGCAGCACGGCGAAGGCACTGAGAGCGCGATTCTGAGCCAGCAGCGGGTCCTTGATGATGGTTGGCTTGAGTTCAGCCTCGGCGGCGCGCTGAGCCATCAAGTCGCGCCGGCGCAGGGGGCTGGCCTCGCCTCTCTCAAGGGGCATCTTGTCGGCTCGCCGGGCTGTGGGCGTGATTCTGCCGAACGCGCTTGCGATCACCGCGAAGAAACCAATGAAGCCGTGGGCAACAGCCGCGACGATGCCCAGCCCAGCGCGGCGCAGCCCGGCGGCCTGCTCAAGGAACGCCATCGCCGCCCAGGTCGCGATGCGCAAGGCTGCATTGGTCAGGCGGTCGGTGACGCGGAACGCGCGAACTAACATGCTCCCAGCCCTATCGGTGCGCGCCGTCTCGGGTGACTGCGTGGTGACAGTCACGAGCGAATTCTACATCCACACCCTGGTCAGCACAAACAAGGCGTCTTCGTATTTGGGGGCAGAGCCTCACCGCGGAGGCGCAGAGAACGCGGAGAAGGCCAAAGACTCTATGAGTTCTTCTCAATAGTTCTCCTCTGCGCCCTCTGCGTCTCTGCGGTTCGCAGAATCTCCTTCCAGGACCCGTATCTACCCCATGCCCGGCCTGGCAGCAGAGGTAGCTCTCAGGATGTGGACACCAGGTCGCCGGCGAAGGCGCTCAGCGCCGCCGTGCCGCCGGTGTGCCAGAACAGCACGCGCCCCTCGCGGGCGAAGGCGCCGCGCCGCACCAGGTCGAGCAACCCGGCCAGGGCGCGCCCGGTGTAGACGGGGTCTACCAGGATGCCTTCCAGGCGGGCGAGTAGGCGAATGGCCTCGCGCTCGCGCTCGGTGACGACGGCGTAGCCCGCCCCGCAGTAGCCATCGTCCACAAGGATCGCTTCAACGGGCGGCGTCCAGTCCAGGCCGAGCAGCCGCGCGCCATCGGCGGCCAGTGCGACAACTCGCGGGGCGAACGTGGCGGCGGGCTGATCCACGCTGATGCCCAGCAGCCGGGCGGATCGGGGGATGCCCGCCAGATACGCGCCGAGAAGCATCCCTGCTTGCGTGCCGCCAGAACTGGTGGCGAAGACGTGCGCGACGAACCAGTCTGGCGACTCGATCTGCGCAGCGACTTCGCGCATGGCAGCCACATAACCCATCAGTCCCAGGACGTTCGAGCCGCCGTAGGGCACAACGTAGGGGCGGCGACCGGCGGCGCGCAGCGAGTCCTCGACGCGGGCGAGGGTCGCGGCGTAGGGGGCGCGCTCGTCCGTCCAGTGGATCGTTGCGCCGAGCAGGTGGCAGAGCAGCAGGTTACCGTCCGGCTGGGTGGGTGGCTGGTCGCCCGGCGCGTAAAGGACGAGGTGCGCGTCCAGGCCCAGGGCGGCGGCGCCGGCGGCGGTCTGACGGGCGTGGTTGGACTGGGTGGAGCCAGCGGTGATCACGCAGTCCGCCCCGGATTCCAGCGCGGCAGCCAGCAGAAACTCGAGCTTGCGCGTCTTGTTGCCACCGGTGGCCAGGCCGGTCTGGTCGTCGCGCTTGATGTAGAGAGCGGGGCCGCCGAGGTGCGCGCTCAGGCGTGGCAGCGGCTGGATCGGCGTGGGCAGCAGGGCCAAGGGCACGCGCGGCAGCCGGTCGAGGGCGGCAAAAGGATCGGGTTTGACGGACAAGGGCGGCCTCCATTCGGTATACTGGCGTCGGGATCAGCCTGTAGTGATACCGTAGAAGCGATGTCCGGGCAATTGCCTCCGCCGATCCTGGAGCGAGCCATGCCAGTCATCAACCTGCCATCCCACTGCGAGCGCGGAACGGTGATTCTGGTCAGCGGGGAACGGGGCGCGGGCAAGACCGCCGCGCTGCTGCGCGCTCGCCCGGCGGCGCTCGCCGCCGGGCTGACGACAGGCGGCTTTCTGTCGGTGGCGCGCTTTGCAGAGGGTGAGAAGGTGGGTATTGACGTGATGGACGCGGCGAGCGGCGCGCTGTACCCGCTGGCCGAGATCGGGGAGGGCGGGGCGCTGCGCACGGGTCGCTATCGCTTCCACCCGGCGGGGATCGCGGCAGGGCTGCGCTTCGCGCAGGATGGACAGGGCGCGGATGTCTTCTTCGCCGACGAGCTAGGCCCGCTGGAGTTGGAGCGGGACGAAGGCTGGGCGGATGTCCTGCCCCTGATCGCGGCGCGGGCGTTCGGCGTGGGCTTCGTGGTCGTGCGGCCTTCGCTGCTGGCGGTCGCGCGGGCGCGCCTCGGCCTGCCGGACGGCACGCCGACCGTGATCATCGAGCGCGGGGCGGGCGAGACCCTAGCCGAGGCGCTTGCCGCGTGGATCACGCGCCAGGATGCGGGCTAGTCCTTCTTTCTTGGGAAGATGATGAACGAGTCGTCACGCTTGCGCTTCTCGCGATCTTTTTCGTCAAGGTCGAAAACACGTTCCAGAATGCCGCTGATCGCTCCCACGACCAGGCCGCCAAGAATGGCCCAGCCCAGCCCGTCCACGGTGAAGCGTCCGCCGGCCAGGGCGTCAGTGATCAGAAGCATGAGACCGTTGACAACGACGACGAATAGCCCCAGCGTCAGGATGATCAGCGGGCAGCTCAGGATGAGAAAGACCGGCTTGAGCACAGCATTGACCAGGCCGAAGATGAGCGCGACGACGAGCAGGGTACCGATCTCGTTGTCGCGGACGCCGATGCCGGGCAGCAGGGCGGCGGTCGCCGCCAGCGCAGCGGCGTTGACGATCAGGCGGAGCAGAAGGTTGCGCATGAGCTATCTCCTGGGCGGCGGCGAGCGTCAGGACGCTCCGCCGGGCGCCCGCTCAAATCTGCCGAAATTGTAGTACGCTGCGCACGCGCCCTCGGCGGAGACCATCGGCGCGCCGAGCGGCTTGCGCGGTGTGCACTCCTTGCCGAAGGCCGGGCACTCGTTGGGCTTGAGGATTCCCTGGAGCACTTCCCCGGCGTGGCACAGCGGCGACTCTTCGGTCTGGATGTGGCCGACCGGGAAGCGGCGCGCGGCGTCATAGGCGGTGTACTCGGCGCGAAGCCCCCAGCCGCTGCGCGGGATGAGGCCAATGCCGCGCCAGTGGCGGTCGCACTCCTCGAAGACGGTGTTGATCAAATCCATCGCCGGGCGGTTGCCGGCCTCGACGACGACGCGAGCGTAGGCGTTCTCGACGGCGGCGCGGCCTGCCTCAAGCTGCCTGATGGCGATCAGGATGCCCTGGGCAATGTCCAGCGGCTCGAAGCCGGTGACGACCATCGGCACGCGGTAGCGGTCTGCGAGCGGGTGGTACTCCCAATAGCCCATCACGGCACAGACGTGCCCGGCCAGCAGGAAGCCCTGCACATCTACGCCGGGCGCGCTGAGCAGCGCGTCGAGCGCGGGCGGGACGCGCACGTGCGAGACGAGCATGGAGAAGTTGGGGATGGTGCGCAGCCGGGCTTGGTGGACGGCCATGGCGTTGGCCGGGGCGGTCGTCTCGAAGCCGACGCCAAAGAACACCACTTCCTTGTCCGGGTTCTGCTCGGCGATGGCCAGGCATTCCAGCGGCGAGTAGACCACGCGCACGTCACCGCCGCGCGCCCTGACCTGGAAGAGATCGCCACGCGAGCCGGGGACGCGCAGCATGTCGCCGAAGGAGACCAGGATCGCCCCCGGCAGGCCGGCGATGGCGATAGCCCGGTCAATCATTTCCTGGGGGGTGACGCACACCGGGCAGCCCGGCCCGTGAATCATGGTGATCTGCTGCGGCAGCAGTTGGTCAATACCGTGGCGGATGATCGAGTGCGTCTGCCCGCCGCAGACCTCCATCAGCCGCCAGGGACGGGTGGTGATGCGGTGAATCTCGTCGAGCACCTCGCGGACACGCCGGGCGTCGCGGTATTCGGTGATGTACTTCATGGCGCGCTCTCGTCCGGCTCCTCGCCCAGCTCCTCGGCGAGCAGCCCGATCTGGCTGAACAGCTCCAGCGTCTTGTGCGCTTCGTCCTCGTCAAGCAGGTTGAGGGCGAAGCCGACGTGGACGATGGTGTAGTCGCCGATCTGGGCGTCGGGCACGTAGGCCAGGCACGTCTCGCGGACGACGCCGCCGAAGTCCACGCGACCCATCTTCAGCCCGTTCTGCTCGTAAACCTCGATGATCTTGCCGGGGATGCCCAGGCACATGGTCACGTTCTCCTGTCAGGTGTGGCGGACGGTGATGGCAGCGATGGCCGCCTGGCCGAGAGCGAGGCCGCCGTCGTTGGGCGGCACAAGCTGGTGGGTCAGGACGGCGAATCCGGCGTGGCGCAGGCGCTCGCCGGCGGCGCGCAGCAGCGTGGCGTTCTGGAAGACGCCGCCGCTGAGGGCGACGGTGGCGATGCCCATCTCCTCGCGGGCCAGCAGGCACACGTCGCGCACGACATCGGCCACGCCGTTGTGGAAGCGCGCCGATAAGGTGGGCACGGGCACGCCGTCCCGCAGGTCTTGCAGCAGGGCGATCAGCAGCGGCTCCGGGTCGAGCAGATACGCGCCGTCCTCGCCACGCGCGATGACGAAGGAGTATGCGCCGGCCTCGTCTGCATCCGCCTGCGCCTCCAGCCAGATGGCCGCCTGCGCCTCGTAGGTGACCTCTTGCAACACGCCACACAGAGCGGCGACAGCGTCGAAGAGGCGACCCATGCTCGACGTGAGAGGAGCATTCAGGCGCTTCTCAAGCTGCTGGCGGATGATGGTTTGCTCCTGTGGCGGCGCGGCCAGGGCTGGCGGCAGGTCGCTTTCCCAGGGCAGGCCCGCGCTCCACAGGTGAGCCAGAGCGGTGCGGTAGGGGCGCAGCGTGGCCGCGTCGCCGCCGGGCAGCGGCACATAGCGCAGATGGGCGAAGCGCCGGAAGCTGTCGTAGCCGCCGATCAGAATCTCGCCGCCCCAGATCGCCCCGTCTGGCCCCAGGCCCGTCCCGTCGAAGATGACGCCGATGGCCGGCTCGCCGGGCGGGGCCTTGTGGTCGGCCAGGCAGCTTGCCAGGTGCGCGTGATGGTGCTGCACGGCGACGCGCGGCTCCGGGCGGCGCAGGGCGTAGCGCGTCGCCAGGTAATCGGGGTGGGCGTCGTGAGCGATGATCTGCGGCTGGACGCGGAACAGGCGCTCCATGTGGGCGATGCTGTGCTCGTAGGAGCGCAGCGCGTCGTAGTTGGACAGGTCGCCGATGTGCTGGCTGACGAAGGCGTGGGCGTCGCGGGCTAGGCAGAAGGTGTTCTTCAATTCCGCGCCGGTCGCCAGCAGTGGCGGGGACGCGAAGGGCAGCGGCACCGGGTACGGCGCGTAGCCGCGCGAGCGACGCAAGGGCAGCACGCCGCCCTCGGTGGCGCGGACGACGGAATCATCGCAGCGGATGTGGATGGCCCGGTCGTGCAGCAGGAAGGCGTCGGCCAGCGGGCCGAGCCGGGCCAGGGCGTCGCCGTTGTCGGTGGCAATCGGCTCCTCGCTGAAGTTGCCGCTGGTCATGACCAGCGCGGACGGGAAGCCGGGCGTCTGCTCGAGAAGCAGATGGTGCAGCGGCGTGTAGGGCAGCATGACGCCCAACTCGCGCAAGCCGGGAGCCACTTGCGACGCGATGGGGCCGCCGGGCCGCAGCGGCAGCAGGACGATGGGGCGTTCGGAGCCTTGCAGCGCGCGCGCCGCCATGTCGCTGACCGCGCACACCTCCCGCACCGATTCCAGGTCGGGCATCATCACGGCGAAGGGCTTGGCGGCGCGCCCTTTGCGCGCGCGAAGTGTCCGCACGGCGGCGGGATTGGTCGCGTCGCAGGCCAGGTGAAAGCCGCCCAGTCCCTTGATGGCGACAATGTGCCCGGCCTGCAGCAAGGTGCGCGCAGCGTCAAGCGGATCGGCAGGCAGAGCGTCCCATCCGGTGGGTGCGCGGAGGATGGGGCTGGGCCGCAGCTCCAGGCGCGGCCCGCAAACCGGGCAGGCGTTCGGCTGGGCGTGGAAGCGTCTGTTCAGCGGATCGCCGTATTCGCGCTGGCAGTCCGGGCACATGGCAAAGGGCGCCATCGTCGTCGCGGGCCGGTCGTAGGGGATGTCCTGGATGATGGTGAAGCGCGGCCCGCAATTGGTGCAGTTGGTGAAGGGGTAGCGGTAGCGTCGGTCGGAAGGGTCGCGCACTTCGGCCAGGCATTCGGGGCAGGTAGCGACATCCGGCGAGATCGGCTGGTAGACCCCCTCCACCGCGTGACTGTGGCGAATCTCGAAGCGGGCAAAGCCGTTGCCGGGAATCTCCTGGACGGTTAGCGACTCGATGCGCGAGAGCGGCGGCGCTTCGGCGGTGATGGCCGCGAGGAAGGCGTCCAGCGCGGCGGGCGGCCCTTCGACTTCGATATCCACCCCCGCCGACGAGTTGCGCACCCAGCCGGACAGGGCATGGCGCTGGGCCAGCCCGTAGATGAACGGGCGGAAGCCCACCCCCTGGACGACCCCGCTGACATGAATGCGGCGGGCCGGCGGCACAGAGGCGCTCATCTTACCCTGCTGCGCTGCGGCTATCAAGCTGCGCGCGCAGCCAGGCGAACCAGGCGTCCAGGCCCTCGCCCGTGCGACACGACACGGGGAAGAAGGCCACGCCGGGGTTGAGCGCCTCGACGCCCTGGCGGAAGTAGTCCACGTTGAAGCCCATGTATTCCTGCAAGTCCATCTTGTTCAGCAGCAGCACGTCCGCGCCGCGAAACATGCCAGGGTACTTGTAAGGCTTGTCGTCGCCTTCGGGCACGCTGGCGATGACCACGCTGCGGTGCACGCCGAGCTTGAAGGCTGCCGGGCAGATCAGGTTGCCGACATTCTCGATGATCAGCAGGTCGAGCGCGTTCAGGTCCATCGAGGGCAGGGCGCGGTGCACCATGTTGGCGTCCAGGTGACACTGCCCGCCAGTGTTGATCAGCGAGACGGGGATGCCCAGCGCGGCCAGCTCGCGCAGGTCAATCTCCACGATGTCGCCGTCCATCACACCGATGCGCACCTCAGCCATCAGCACCTGCACAGTGCGCAGGATCACGCTCGTCTTGCCGCCGCCGGGCGAGGCCATGAAGTTGAGGGCCAGAACGCCAGCCTGGTCAAGCCGGGCCTGAATCTGCTCGGCCAGGGCGTCATTGGCGCTGAGAATGTTCTCGATCACCGGGATTTTCTCGGTCATGTGTGCTCCGGTTGGTGTTTACGAGCCGGGCTGCGGCTCGGCCAGGTCCACGTCAATGCTTTCCAGGTAGAACTGCTCACCGTCCGCGACAACGACCTTGTTGCTGCCGCAGGCGGGGCAGGCGTAGTCGTGGTGGTTGAGCGGGAACTCGTACCCGCAGTCCTGGCAGCGCAGCATCGCCGGGATGCGGGTGAAGGTCAGTGCCGCGCCGTGAGCGATGGTGCCTTCGCTGATCATGTCCCAGTAGAACTGCACCGAGTCGTCCACGATGCTCGACAACTCGCCAATGACCAGGTTCACTTCCCTGATGCGCGCCGCACCCGCCTGATTGGCGTGGCGCAGGGCGATCTCCAGGATGCTCTTGGTGACTCCCAACTCGTGCACGGTGCGCTGCACCCCTGTTTTTCTAGACGGCTATCACGCAAATGATAGCACAATCCGGGCGCGCTTCCAGGTGACGAAAGTGACCGGCGCGGGGTGCTATTGCGCTATGCGCCGGATCAGAGACCCGATGGAAAGGCCCGCGCTACGATTTACCTCACCCCTAAATCCTCTCTCCACACGCGGAGAGGGGACTTACCGCCACGCTTACTCCCCCTCTCCATCATGGAGAGGGGGCCGGGGGTGAGGTTCTCACCTAGAAGCCCTGGTAGATCCACTGCGGCGCGCTGTCCGCCGTGACGATGATGACCAGGGCGATGATGGCGCACAGCAGCAGGGCGAAGAGGTTCTCGCGGCTGAAGATGCGCCCCAGAATGGCGCGAACCCAGGCGATCATAGGCCCTCACTGTTCTGGCTGAGCACCTGCTCGATGAACTTCTGGCGGTTGGCGGCGCGGGCGATCTTGCCGCTGGAGGTCTTAAGCAGCCACCTGGGGCCGACCAGATGCACGTAGCGGGCGGTGGCGTCGGTGGTCTGGGCGACGCGGGTGCGAATGGCGCGGGTGATGGCAGCGTGGGCGTCCGGATCGTCTGTCTCCACTTCGCAGATGACGGCAATATCCTCGGTACCCAGCGCCTCGTTGGGCACGCCGAAGGCGACGGTGCGCCCCGGATGCACGCCGGGGAGGTCGTTGAGGGCGTTCTCGATATCCTGGGGGTAGATGTTCTTGCCGCCGACGATGATCAGGTCTTTCTGCCGCCCGGTGATGTACAGCTCGCCGTCCGCCAGGTAGCCGAGGTCGCCGGTGAAGTACCAGCCGCCGTCCAGGGCCTGGGCGGTGGCGTCGGGGCGGTGGTAGTAGCCGCTGAGCATACAATTGCTGCGCAGGGCCACCTCACCGACGTGACGCTCCGGCAGGTCGTGGCGCTCGGCGTCTACGATGCGAATCTCGGTGTGGGCGATCGGATGTCCGCAGGAGACCATGGTCACGGTCGAGCCGTCCGCCCCGTCAGCGGGCAGGGCGCGGCGCTGCTCCATGAGCGCCCGGCGATCCACGATGTCCAGGCGGGGCGGGGCGTCGAGCGCGCTTTGGGTGACGGCGAAGGTGTTCTCAGCCATGGCATAGCAGGTCTGCAAGGCCAGCGGGCGAAGGCCATGGGCGGCGTAAATGGCGCCGAACTGCTGGTGACTGTCGTGGCGGACCGGCTCGGAGCAGTTGATGAAGGCGCGCACGGTGGAGATGTCCAGGCCGTCGAGCGCGGAGCGGCGCACGCGCGTCGCCAGGAAGTTGTAGGCGAAGTTGGGCAGCCAGCAGAGCGTCGCACGATGCTCGTGGACGGCGCGCAGCAGAATGAGCGGGTCGCGCACCCAGTGAAAGGGCGACATCAGCACCAGGTGAATCCCCTGGATGATGGGCAGGATGAAGCCAGCGATGAGGCCCATGTCGTGATAGAGCGGCAGCCAGCTTACGATCACGTCGTCTGACTGCAGGGCGATGGCAGCGCTATAGGCGGCGATCTGGTTGAGCACCGCGCCGTGCGAGAGCATGACGCCCTTTTGCAGGCCGGTGCTGCCCGAGGAGTGCTGCAGGAAGGCTGTGTCATCGGGGCGGGAAGGGGCGCGATCCAGATAGTCGCTCAGGCGACCGCCCGGCTCAAGCCCGGCAATGCTCAGGATGGCTCCCAGGGTGGGGACGCCTTCCAGGTGGGCGCGCAGGGTCGACTCCATCTCCGGGTAGGTGATGACCGCTTTGACCTCGGACAGGGCGACGAGCTGGCGCACGCTGTCGTAGTAATGGTCCGGGTCCAGCTTGGGCGTCAGGAAGGGCATGATCGAGGGGACCGCGCCAAGCAGTATCGTCCCCCAGAACGAGTACAGGACTTCCGGGCTGTGCTGCAGCACCAGGACGACCAGATCGCCTGGGCGGACGCCAGCGCGCTCCAGCGCGTGAGCATAGCACGCCGCCCCCTCAAAAAAGGCGCGCCTGCTGACCGTCTGCGTGCCGTCGGGCAGGATCAGGGTGAGCGCGGTACGCTCTGGCGAGTCCGCGAGCAGGTCGCGCGCGCAGTCGAGCAGGGTTGGCGGCTGGCGATCCAGGCGGACCGGGACGGCGGGCGCAGGGTGCGCGGAAGGGGGAACTGCCATGAGACGGCTTGTTCTCCAGGGATAGGTCGGCGCCAGTGCTTACGAGCACGCTCATTATACCGGGTTCGAAGGATGGGGCCAGAGCGATGCTCGCGCCCCTTTGGTTTTTTCTCGAATCCGTGTAAGCTAAGACCAGCCCTCAACGGTCACCATGGTGAATGTGTCATGTCGCAGGATTCAAGCGGATACGCTCAATTGGTCTCGCGCGAGCAGTGGGGCCAGGCGCGGCGCAAAGTGTTCTGGCGGAAGCTGTCCAGCGCGCTCGGTTTGAGCCGTCAGCCGGCCGCTCTGCTCTCGTTTGAAGAAGTCCAGCAGAAGCTGCGTCTGAATCAGAGCGCCTACCGGGGCTTGCAGCAGGTGAGCCTCGACCAGATCGTGGGCAGCGTCGGGCGCTATCACGATTTCACGCGGACATTTCTCCCGCTGGTGGAGAGCGATAGGCCGCGCTGGCAGCGCGTCGCTGAGCTGCAGTGGGAACAAGGTCTGCCGCCGATTGAGCTGTACAAGGTAGGCGACGCCTATTTCGTCAAAGATGGTAATCACCGGGTGTCGGTCGCGCGGCAGTTTGGGGCCACGACGATTGAAGCCTACGTGTGGGAGTACGAGTCTCCCGTCGGCGGCCCGTCGGCGGACGTGGACGATCTCATCGTCAAAGCCGAATACCGGGCGTTCCTCGACCGGACGCGCCTGGGCGTGAGCCATCTGGGGCTGTCCATCCCGCTCACCGAGCCAGGTATGTACCCGGAGCTTGAGCTAGAGATCGAGATGTACCGGCGCAACCTGGAGCGCATTGATGGCGAGCCGCGGACGTACGAAGACGCGGCAGCGAACTGGTACGACATGGTCTACACGCTGGCGGTAGATGTCATCCGGGAGTCGGGCGTGCTGGACATCTTCCCCGGACGCACCGAAGCCGACCTGTACGTATGGGTGATGCGCCATCGCCGCGACCTGTCGGAGCAGTATGGCGAATCGGTGCGGCTGCGCGATGTGGTGGCGCAGATCGCTGAGCAGCAGCAGCGCCCCGGCCCGCTGGAGCGGGCCGTGCAGATGGCAGCACGCTCGATGCGCAGCCTGGTGAGCAGCCTGACTACCGACGCCGCGTCGTCGGAGGAATTCTTTATCCCGCCGGGAGAGGATCAGCCTCTAGGCAGGCTGATGGTGGAAATGAGCACCATCCGCCCCACGATGGCCTATCGCGGGCAGCGCGGCGAGGCGTGGCGCGCATGGCGCGGGGATCTGCGAGCGACCCTGATCGGGCTGCTGAACTTGCAGGCGGCGCCGGGCGGGATGGTGCCGGCGGAGATCATTGAACAGGCTGTTGTGAGCGGAGTGGAGCGCACAAAGCTCACCTTTGAGGCGCTTGACGGTTTGTGGCTGCCCGCGTATGTGCTCAAGCCCGCCGGGAGCGCCGGACCGCTGCCAGGGTTGGTCGTCTTCAGCGGGCATGGCACGATCCGCCAGACGGCCGGCCTGGTTGAGGGACCGCAGCAGGCCAATGCCCTGGCGCTGGCCCAGGCTGGCTACGTCACCCTGACATTCGAGGGACGCGGCTTCGGCGAGTTGGGCCAGGTTGACCATGAGAGCCTGGACAGTGCCGCGCGTCTGCTGGGCAGGACGTGGCTGGCGATGGTCCTGGAAGACGGGACGCGCGCGCTCGATTACCTGCAGACGCGCCCCGATGTCAAACCGGGCCACCTCGGCGCGACGGGACTGGGGCTGGGCGGCGGGCTGGCTCTGTACCTGGCGGCCCTGGATGAGCGCGTGCGGGTGACGGTCATCCAGAACTACGTTGGCGGCGGCATTGATGTGCTGGCGGTGCAGGGGCACGGTTGCGATTTCGTGCCGGGCCTGCGCCGCTATGCCGACTTCAGCGATGTGGCGCGCCTGATCGTGCCCCGCCCGGTGCTCTATGCGTATCCGCGCGGGCGCGCGCTGACCTTCACCGTCCGGACGTGGTTCGACCACACGCGACCCATGTACGAGGTGTTCAGTTGCCCCGACCGCCTGCGTTTTGTTGAGCACGAGCTGGGCGATCGCTATGACAATGCGGCGGCGCGCCTGTGGTTCGACCGCTGGCTGGCGGAGGAAGAGGACAGCAGCGTCCTGCTGTGGGCGCCGCGCGAATAGCCCATGAGTCCGGTGAGGAAACACACGCAGGCCACGCCGCAGCGGCCCACCCAGGGGCGGAGTTGGCGCTCAGATGGAGACTAGCTGGCCGGCTGCGAGGACGAAGATAGTAGCCCGGTGCTCGTCGGCGTCGGGGGGTGTGGGGCATGTCTGCCGGATGAGGGCGAGGGCCTCGTCGAGCCGCTCGGCCGGGACGCCAACCAGCAGGGTGACGCTCTTGCGGCGCAGGAAGCCGCCCACGCTGCTGAACTCTGTGACGCGGAAGCCAGCATCAAGCAGATGGCGCAGCAGCGCGTCGTGATCGCCGCTGCGGACGATAACGATCACCAGCTTGCTGGTCATGTTTGCTCGAAATGCTCCACGTCCAGGACGAACAGCGTGGCGCCACCCACCTCGACCTCGACGAAGGCGCCCATCATAGCCGCTGATTCGACCAGGTTCGGCCCGGCAGGGATCAGGCGGGTGCGCCGCTCGCACGTCTGCCTGAGGATGGCGATCACCCCTACAACGCCGGCGTCCTCGACGCCGCAGAAGAGCGTCGTATTGCCCACGCTGAAGAAGCCACCGGTGCTGGCGACGCGGGTCACGCGGAAACCGCCTTCGTTGAGTGCTTTGATGGTGCGGTCTGCGTCCTGATCCTGGACGACGGCGATGATCAGTTTCATGGGACGGTTCGCTCCTGGTTCCTCTCGCATCATAGCACAGAACGGACCTCTGAGGCAACGACTTGGCATGCGGCCAGCGGGCGGTGG
Organism: Chloroflexota bacterium; assembly: GCA_037447125.1. Taxonomy (GTDB): domain Bacteria; phylum Chloroflexota; class Anaerolineae; order Aggregatilineales; family Aggregatilineaceae; genus UBA2029. Next base: position 46,984 of record JBBIHG010000007.1, read on the forward strand.
CGAGGGGCGCTCTGTCCCGCTAGGATTCGGTTATGTTGGCTGAGCGGAATGCCCGAAAGGAGGCAGCCATGCGCTTCGTTCGCCCAGACGCGCGCGGCGATCGGCAACGCAGGGCCGCGCTGGAAGTGCTGGGGGCGGCTCTCGATGCCGTCGATCCTGGGGCCGCGCTGCGCCGAACGCTACACCGGGACGGTGAAACGCTGCGCGCAGCGGGGCGATCCTATGACCTGCGCCGCTTCCGGCGAGTCCTGGTCGTGGGCGCGGGGAAGGCTGCCGCGCCGATGGCTAGGGCAGTGGAGGAGGCGCTTGGCGACCGGATCAGCGGCGGCGCGGTGACGGTGAAGCACGGCTACACGGCGCCGACCGTACAGGTCACGCTGCGCGAAGCTGGGCATCCCATCCCCGATGGCGCCGGCATGGCCGCGACGCGGGCGATGGTCGCGCTGCTGGAGCAGACAGAGCCGGACGACCTGGTGCTGTGCCTGATCTCCGGGGGCGGCTCGGCGTTGATGCCGCTGCCGGTGCCCGGCGTGACGCTGGAGGAACTGCAGACGCTGACGACTGCGCTGCTGCGCTCTGGCGCGCCTATTCAGGCGCTGAACGCCGTGCGCAAGCATCTGTCGGGGGTGTCGGGGGGGCAGTTGGCGCGCCTGGCCTACCCGGCCACGGTGCTGACGCTGATCGTCTCGGACGTGGTGGGCAGCCCGCTCGATGTCATTGCTTCCGGGCCGACGGTCGCCGACCCGTCCACATTCCAGGAGGCGCGGGATGTGCTGGCGCGCTACGGCGTACTCAACCAGGCTCCCGCATCCATCCGGCAACATCTAAAGCGCGGGCTGGCCGGGCAAGTGGCGGAGACGGTCAAGCCGGGCGATCCGGCCCTGGAACGGGTGCACAACGTGATCGTGGCCGACAATGCGCTGGCCGTCGAGGCGGCGGCGGCGCGGGCGCGAGCGCTCGGCTTCAACACGCTGCTGCTCTCGACTTTTGTGGAGGGTGAGGCGCGCGAGGTGGGGCGGGTGCTGGCCGCGCTGGCCAGGGAGACCGCGGCGCATGGCCGACCGGTGACGGCCCCGGCGTGCCTGCTGCTCGGCGGCGAGACGACGGTCACGATGCGCGGCGAGGGCAAGGGCGGGCGCAACCAGGAGCTTGCCCTGGCATCTGCTCTGGCCATCCAGGGCACGCACGGCATTCTGATCGCCAGTCTGGCGACGGATGGCACGGATGGCCCAACCGATGCTGCCGGGGGCCTGGTTGACGGCGAAACTGTGATGCGCGGCGAGGCCGCCGGGCGCTCTGTCTTCGAGGCGCTGGCCGATAACGATGCCTATGCGTTCCTGGACGACGCCGGTGACCTGTTGGTGACGGGGCCGACCAACACCAACGTCAACGATCTGATGGCTGTCTTCGTCGGCGTGCCCGGCTGAGATGGCGTGCCCGCGAACAGCGCGCCACGCGGCAGGCGAGCGTATCCTGACAAGTGGGCAATCGTTGCGCGCATGAGGTGCTTTCCGTTCGCTGCGGGGGTAGAATCAGGGTATGGGCTAGGCTGCCTGTCTCAAGGTCACGATCACTGGGGCAGCCGTGAGACGCTGAGGCGAGGGATGAACCATGATTAAGAGAGGACGATTGCTGCTGACTGCTGTGTTGGCCTTTGCGCTGGCTGGAATCGCATTTGCGGCGCTGCAGGGCGCGGCTGTGCTGGCGCAAGGCGATACCGGCCCGGGATTGGCCGTGTTCGCATCGGATCGATCCGGGAACTACGAGATCTACGTATTGGACCCGCAGACCGGGCTGACCACGCAGTTGACCAATGACCCCGGCAACGACGTGGAGCCGCAGTGGTCGCCGGACGGGGAGCAGATCGTCTTCGCGTCCGACCGCGACGGGGACTACGAGCTGTACATCATGAACGCCGATGGCACGGACCTGGTCAAGCTGACCAACAACATGGCCGAGGACCGGCAGCCGCGCTGGCAGCCCGATGGGCAGCACATTGTCTATGTGTCCGACGTCAACGGCCAGTGGGACCTCTACGTGATCTCGGCGGACGGGAAGACGGTCCGGCAGCTCACCAACGACGCCGCGGACGAGCGCGGCCCTGGCTGGGCCGCCGAGGGCGAGCTTCCGCCCGGCCCTGTGCCAACGCAGGCGATCGTTGCGACGCCGACGCCTCAAACGCCCGATGCGGTGGTCAACGCGGCGACGCTGAACGTGCGCGCCAATCCTGGCGAAGGGGCCACTGTTCTGACCAGAGTCACTCGCGACACGCCGCTGCGCATCCTGGGCCGCTACTTCGACAACACATGGGTCCAGGTCCAGCTTCCGGACGGAACGGTTGGCTGGGTGTTCCGACCGCTGCTCAGGGTCAATATTGACCTGTCCACAGTCCAGATTATCAACGTGCAGTTCATCGCGCCGCCGCCCACGGCCACGCCGACGCCGGCAGCGACCGTCGCCCCGCAGACGATTATCGAGTTCTGGGCGGACAGGACGGTGATCCCGCCTGGGCAGTGTGCGACTCTGTCGTGGCGTGTGGAAGGCATCCGCGAAGTGTACTTCCAGGGCACGGGCGTGGTTGGCTGGGGTTCGCAGCAGGTTTGCCCGGCGGGGACCACGACCTACAATCTGCGTGTTATCCTGGTGAACGGCATGGAGGATAACCGCTACATCACGATTGTCGTGCAGTAGGTGCAGCTTGCCGCCGGGATGCGGTGGCGCCGCCAAAGAGCAGAAACGAGCAAGGGGCGTGTCGCGCGGATGCGCCCCTTGCCGTTGCCGGCTGGCGGGGGGAAGTGAGTTGCCTGAGATCGGCGCTCGGGGACATAATGGAGCAGCACAGTGTGCGGAGAGCAGGGGGCAGTCTATGGCTCATGAGCGCAGGCCACAGCCTGAGATGGAACCGGAACAGGAGCCGGACGCCCTGGCCAGCGACGAAGCGAGCGGGCGCGCCGCGCCGCCGTCGCCGGCGAGCAGTGCCGATCTGGTGGGCCAGACGCTGGCCGGACGCTACCGGTTCGAGGCGCTGGTGGGCGAAGGGACCTTCGCCCGTGTGTTCCGCGTCTTCGACGAGCACCGCCGCGCGACCCTGGCGGCCAAGGTCTTGCGCAGCGACATCGCGCACGAGCCGGCTTTTCTGGCGCGCTTCCGGCGCGAGGCGCGCGTGTTGGAGCGCCTGCAGCACCCGCATATTGTGCGTTACTATGACATTGTCGAGAGCGGCGACACCGTCTTCATCCTGACGGATCACATCCCTGGGCGCACGCTCCAATCCGAACTGCGGCGGATCGGGCGTCCCCTGACGGCGGATGAGGCGCTCGCCTACCTGACGCCGCTGGCCGCCGCCCTGCACTTCGCCCACCAGGAAGGGATCATCCACCGCGACCTCAAGCCGGCGAACATCCTGCTCGACGACAACGACAAGCTGTACGTCACCGATTTCGGCATCGCGCGTATCCTCAGCGACACCAGCACCCTGACTGTGGACACGACGGTGGGCACGCCGCACTACATGTCGCCGGAGCAGATCATGGCCGGCACGGTGACGGTGACAACCGATGTCTACGCGCTGGGGATCATGCTCTATCAGATGCTCACCGGGCAGCTTCCCTTCACGGGGGACAGTCCCGACGCGGTGGGCACGACGACGGCCATGCGCATCGTCTACGAGCATCTGCACGTCAAGCCCACTCCCCTGCGCCAGCTCAATCTGAGCCTGAGCGGTGCCGTTGAAGCGGTTATCCTGCGTTGCCTGGAGAAGGACCCCGCGCAACGCTACCAGTCGGTGAGCGCTGTGTACGACGCGCTGACCGGGGCTGTGGGCGCGCCCGCCGGGGCGCTCGGCGAGGAGGCCGCACATTCGCCAGCCCAACGGGAGCCAGGCCTGGCGGCGGTGTTGCCCGCCGCAGAGCGCGTCCCGACAGGCGTGGGCGGCGCATCGCGCATTCTGCCGGAGAGTGAGTACGCTGGCGCAGAGGACGTGGACGAGGCGGCCGTGCCCAAACGCAAGCGCAAAGCCAAGCGCCAGGCCCGCCGCGAGCCGCAGGGTGAGAAAGAAGAGGAGAAGGATCGCGAGAAGGAACAGGAGAGCCAGGAGAAGAGCGACGAGAAGACCCGCGAGAAGGGCCACGAAGTCAACGTGGAGAAGGGCGAGTTCTGGGGCGACATCAGCCCCGGCGACCGGCTCAGTCAGGTCACGTGGGGTGGGGCCGTGCTGTGGGCGGGGATCGTGCTGCTGCTGGGATTGAGCAACGCCTGGGCCTGGATCTTCTCTGGGGCGGGGGCGCTGCTGTTCATCGAAGTGGCGGCGCGGATGATGATCCCTGAGTATCGCGCCAAGCCCGGCGTGCGGCTGATGCTGGGCACCATCCTGCTCCTGGTCGGGCTGGGGATGGGCGTGGGTTTCAGTTCGCTATGGCCGCTTGTCCTGATCGGGATTGGCGCCAGCCTGCTGATTAACCGCCTCTTCGAGTGAGGGGGCGGCGTCAGACCCGCCAGAAGTCCAGCTCGATGACGCGACGCAGCCAGTAGACGCCGCGCGTCCAGGGGCGGTCGCGCCCGATGCACAGGAAATAGGGCGGGTCGAAGGCGCGAACCAGATCGAGAATCTTGTAGCGAGGCAGCACCGGTGTGCTGACGATCAGGCTGCCCGTCTCGCCCGGTCTCATCTCGTGCAGCATCTTGATTCCCCGGCGAGTTTCCACCTCGAAGAAGTAGAGATCGTAGTTGGGTACCCAGCGGCGCACGTCGTCACGCTGCTGGCCGAACATGCCCTCCGTCGCCCCGTAAATCTCGACGATGCCCGCCTGATGCCCGTAGTAACCAAGCAGGCGCGGGCGGTAGGTGGTGTTGATCCCTGGCGTGCTGCCCAGCGAGAGCACGCCCAGCGTCCACACGTCTTTCGGATAGACGCCGTGCGTCTTGCGCAGCCAGCGCCCGAACTTGATGGCGACCTGGGCGGCTCCACCCAGGATGGTCATGTTCTGCTCTTTAGCACTCTCGTAAGCGAGCTGGAAGCGGGCGTTCCAGGCGGCCTGGCCGGTGTCGCCGCCCAGAGCGTCTATCGCTTCCTGGCTGGGGATGGTGCGGATCGGCGTGCGCGCAGCGACATGCTTGACGTAAATGCCGGTGGCATAGCCGTACTCGATGCGCCGCCCGCCGACTTCCATGCTGCCAACCACGCTGGGGAAGCTCAGGTTGAGGTTGGCGCCGGTCAGGATCTCGTAGCGTCCGCTGTGCAGTACATACTGGATGACTGCGCGGGCGGCGTTATGCCGCTGCTCCAGGTCGCGCGGTGTCATGGGGATGTACTTGCTCTGGCCGGTCGTGCCACGGGTCATGGCCCAGCCGAGCGGCTCCGCTTCGAGCAGGGCGTGCGTCTCGCCAGCCATCACCCGGCGCAGGATCGGCTCGTAGTCGGCGTAGGTGCGCACGGGGAAGGCGGCCCGGTAGTCCGCCAGCGAGCCGACGCGCTCAGCGCCGTGCTGGCGTCCGTACTCCGTCTGCGCGTAGATGCTCACAAGCTGCTGGAGCAGGCGCTCCTGGGTGGCGGCGGGATCAGCGAGCGCATCGTGCCAGGGCTGGACAAACGCTTGCAGGATGGGCGTGAGGGGGTTGTCGGCGGCCATGTGCCCCACTCCTGAATCGGGCGGCAACGGGACACGTCTCTCCCGCTGTTCCGTACATATGCCCTGCAACGACACGACCCCGTCGCCACAACAGGGCCGGGAAGGGACGTGGCTAATGTATCCAACTATTCGCCTGACGCTGACTTGGTGCTATCCGCCGGGCGGCGCTGCAGCAGGCGCCGGTAGCGATCCATATCGCGGCGGGCGAGGCGATCGTCACCGGGCGCGCCGCGCTGCAGGTAGGTCAGGTGCCGGTTGAAATAGGCTTCGGCGTAATTAGGGTCCAAGTGCAGGACGTAGGTGAAGTCGGAGATGGCCTCGTCGAACATGCCAAGCTGCTTGTAGGCGATGCCGCGGTTGTGGTAGGAGCTCGCGTCGTCCGGGTCCAGGGCGATAGCCTGGTCGAAGTCGGCCAGGGCGGCGTTCAGACGGCCCAGCTCGTAATGGGCGTTGCCGCGATTGTAGAAGGCCGAGGCGAAGTCGGGCTTGAGCTGGGCGGCGCGGTTATAGTCGGCAATTGCCTCTTCAAGCTGGCCGAGCGCATGGCGGGTCACACCCCGGTTATGGTAGGCCGAGGGGTTGTCGGGCATCAGGCGGACGGCCTCATCGTAGTCGGCCAGGGCGCGCTCATAGTTGCCCATGGCATAGTACGTATCGCCACGGGCAAGCTGGGCGACGCCGTCGGCGGGATTGAGGCGCAGCGCCTGGTTGAGGTCTTCGATGGACGGCCCGAAGCTGCCCAGCGCGCCGTAGATGATGCCGCGTCCGCGATAGGCTTCAGCCAGCGAGTCGTCGAGGCGGATGGCCTGGATGTAGTCTTTGAGCGCGTCCTGCTCGCGGCCGAGCGCCTGGAAGGTCTGGCCGCGCAGCAGATAGCTCCACGCATCGGCGGGATTAAGCAGGATGGCACGATGGAGGTCCTTCAGTGCTTCCTCATACCTGCCCTGCGAGTAGTAGATGGCCCCACGCATTCCATGGGCGGCCGTCCCGTCTGCGTCCAGTTCGATGGCGCGCGTGTAATCGGCGACGGCCTCATCAGGCTTGCCGAGCAGCTCGAAGGTGAGCCCGCGATCGTAGTAGGGAGCGGCTGCGTTCGGCGCGTAGCGGATGGCTTCGGAGAAAGCGACGAGCGCGCGCGCATGTTTGCCCTGAATGCGCAGCAGCATGCCCTGGTTGTAGTGCGCCTCGTAGTTGGAGGCGTCGAGACGAATGGCTTCGGCATAGTCTTCGAGCGCGCGCTCATAGTGCCCCAGCTTGTGATAGCACATACCGCGGCTAAAGTACGTCGCGGCTTTGGTCGGGTCCAGGCTAAGCGAGCGGCTGTAGGCTTTGATGGCGTTGGTGTAGTCGAAGCTGTCGAAAGCCGCGTTGCCCTGCTCAAAGAGCAGCAGCGCCGCCTGAGGATCGCGCTGGGGCGACTTGAGATGGGTCAGCAGTTGGCGGAGCGCACCGGCGTAGTCGCGGCTGAAGTCCACCGACATGGCGTTCTCAAGCTGGTAATGCGCCGGCGTGCCGTCAAGCTGCGCGATTACAATCGGCTTGTTGAGCTTGGCGAAGTGAATCCACTCACTCTCCACCTCGCGAGACTCCTCCGCGTGGCGGGACCAGAGCAGCACCATATGGGTTGCACCGTGCAGCGCGCGCGTGATCGCCTGGTTCCAGTGCTGGCCGTTGGTGATGTCACGGCGGTCAATCCACGCGATGACGCCCAGCTTGTGCAAGTCGTCGTACAGGCGCAGGGCCAGCGCCTCGTCCGCATTCGCGTAATTGATGAAGACAACGGTTGCCGCTTGTGTCATGCTCCCCGTTCCATTCTGTGCAACGCCGGAATGCATCTGCGGTGCAGGGTGCGGTGCGCCGGTCACAGGCCAATTTGAATGAATGCGTCTTTACTGTAGCATAGGCCCCAAGTTGGGGCTAGTGAGCGAAAACTCCTAACAACAACTCGGCAACATCGGTCAGATCGCCCCAGAGCAGGGCCAGCAGCGCACCCAGCGCGATCAACGCCAGCCTGCTCAGCAGGCGTCGCGCTGCGTGGCTGATGAAGACATGATAGCCCAGCGCGTTCACGGTCAGGGCGATAATGGGCCGGTGGCTGATGGCCCGTCGCGTCGCGGAATCGAAGTCGGCGAAGAGCACCTCTCCCTCTGCCGGGGCGTTTCCGAAACGGTCATGGGGCGCTGGCGTGCCGGAGCCGCGTGGCCTGTCGCGGCGAGGGTGAGGCACATCTTTGCGCGGTGGGGCAAAGGGACGGGCCCTCGCCCGCTCAGGATTAACTACGGGCGGCGGCTGCCAGGCGACTACAGCCGTTCGAGACCCTGTGGGCTGAGAGCCAGCATCCAGGGCGAACACGTCATCTTCGTCGTCGATCCGCGCGATGTAGGGCGGCCAGGCGGGAGCATCCCGGCGGGGGTGGGGGCGTGGGGCGGGTCGGCTGGCGTCAGGCATGATCCCCCTCTCGACGGCAGCGATCCTACAGGAAGTACGCGGCTGCGCCGGCAGCCGCCAGCAGCGCGGCGAACCACACTGCCAGGCGACCCAGAGGCAGTGACGATCCTGAAGCTGCCTGGTCGCAGACCGGTGATACGCTGGCATTGCCGCGGGCGTCAATGCAGATTTCAAGCACCATCCCCGAGCCATCTGGCGCTGACCCCACGGGTTTGATGGTGCCGACGGTCACGTTCTGTTCGGCGATGTACTCGACAGCGGCCAGGTAGTGTCTGCGGTAGGAGGCGGCGATCTCGATCAGGCGCCGTCGCTGCTCGAAGGGCGGTAGGATCACGCCCAGAGCAGGCTCATCGGGCCGGGCGCCCTGGACGCCACGCGGCGCGGGAATGCTGTCCAGCATTGTCTGGTGGGCAGTGACCGTGCGCCGCACCCGGCTGGCGCGCATGGCGCCATCGCTGAGCAGGCGCTGGCGTGCTGAAGAGGCCGAGCGCGAGCGGGTGATGCCAGAAACCAGTCCACGCAATGCATCCATTGGCCTAAGTCCCGCCGATCATCGCAAGGCTGTGACAAGTCGGCCAGATGGCACACTTGCCCGGCCAGCACAGGTGAAAACCCGTGCTTCTGACTCCCGGGCAGCCGACACCGGACAACGTCACTGCCGTATGGAGTCTTGCGGCTGCCCACAGGTCGTGTTGCTGACCCTTGGTGGGATTCTGACGAGAAGCCCCCAGAGTTGCCCGCTGTGCCCTGCATGATGGCAGGGCAAGGAAGTCATACTGATTCACAACCTGGACTAAACCTGATTCCCACCTTAATCTCCATTGTAGGGATTCTGGCTGCAATGTCAATGAATTTGAGGAAACAGGTGCCGTCCGTTCCAGGCCTGTGTCCCGGCATATGGGCGATACGGGTAGGCCGAGCGAAGTCGCGCGCTGTACAGAGGCGGTGCGAGCGGGTGCTTATTTGAAGGGTCCCTGGGCGGGGTATAATGGCCGGCCTGGGAAGGCATCGCAGGCCAAGGAAGATGCCCATGGAACGCTTCACAGTTCGGACCAGCCGCGCCACCGAGATGGTGGACATCACGGGCCTGGTACAGGAGGTCGTGTCCCGCCTGGGCGCGCTGGATGGCGTTGTGCACCTGTACTGCCCGCATACGACGGCAGGGCTGACGGTGAACGAGAACTGGGACCCGGATGTTCAGCGCGATATGCTGCTGACCGTTGACGGGCACATTGCCCCGCCTGACGCGCGTCACCGGCACGGCGAGGGAAATTCCCCAGCGCATGTCAAGGCATCGCTCTTTGGCTCGAGCGCGCTGGTCTTCGTGGAAGGTGCCCGGCTTCAGCTTGGGCAGTGGCAGGGCGTCTATCTGGCCGAGTTCGATGGGCCGCGCCAGCGCCAGGTGTGGGTGAAATTCCTGGGGGATCGCGGCCCGCAGTCGCAGAGGGAGAAGTGAAGGCATGGTACACCTGCTGCTGGTGCGGCACGCACTGAGTTACATGAACCTGGATGACTGGGAAGAAGGCTATGTGGATGTGGGACTGACGCCGCTGGGAAAGCAGCAGGCTGAGCAGCTGGGACAGTGGATGGCCGAGAATGCGCGCATGGACGCGCTGTATACCAGCACCATGGCCCGCGCCCTAGAGACCGCCGCAGCAATCACGGCGGCGACGGGGATGGCCGCCCAGCCAGACGACCGGCTGCGCGAGTTCGGCAATTGCTATGCGGATGGTCGTCCGGTGCCGGCGGAGGCGATGCCCATCCACTATGCCGATTTCTGGGGCACGCAGCGCCCCTACACGCCCATCAATGAGCGGGGAGAGAGCTGGATCTTGTTCCGCGCGCGGGTGGGGACCTTTCTGGACGACGTCCTGGCCCGGCACGGCGATGGCGACCCAGAGACCACCGTTGTGGTTGTGTGTCATGGCGGGGTGATTGATGCAGCGTTCGACTATGTCTTTAACGTGGGTGCACGGCGCCGCGTCGAGATATGGACGCACAATGCGGGCATCGTGCACTGGGAATACGCCCCCGACTCCGGGCGGGAACTGTGGCGTCTGCACGCGCATGGCATGGTGCACCATCTTGTCGGCGATGATGGCCAATGGCTGGGCGCCTGCCCGCTGCTGCGCGCCGCGAGTCACGCGGTGATCAGCGCCCAGCGAGGCTCCCGATCAGGAAATACTCCATAGGTCGGGAATCGCTCAATACGCGCCGGGCGCATCTCCCTCAGAGGTCAGTGATGGCACACTGGAGTGTGACCGTCTGGATGATGGAGCGAGGAGGTTGCGCCTATGGCCCGCCGTCCGGTGTTGTTTGTTGCGAGTATGAGCGATTTCATGGAGACGACGCCCCCAGGCAGCGAAGGCAGTGTGACGGTGGGCAGGCTGCCGAGTGTTCGCGTCAGGCTGACACCCTGCTGCGCTGGGAGGTCAGCATGCCCGCCGGGGAGAGTCTGCTCGTCACGTACCAGTATCGAACAAGGTACTGACGTGGAATCGGGCTGGTGAAAAAGGGCGCTCCAGCGATGGTGGAGCGCCCCCCTCGTTCAGACTGTTCCTGCTGTACCGTCGGGCTACTGCAACACACCCGCCAGCGCAACACAGGCCGGGCACGAGCCGTCTGGGCGGATCATGGCGTAGCCCGCCTGCGGATCGGCGCCATAGAACGTGAAGTCCACATTGAAGACGATCATCAGGCGCACGCGCCCGCTTTGCGCGGAGAGCACGGCCGCTTCGGCCAACCAGGTTGCCTGCTCGGCGACGCTGGTATTCTGCCCCCAGGCAAAGTGGCCCGGCAGCGGGCCGTACCCTTCGGGCGACACGTAGCCAAGCTCGGTGAAGCAGGCCTGCTTGCCGCCGAAAGGTCCAATCGCACGGTTGAGCATGGTGCCGAAGTAGCGCGTGGGATAGTTGTCGCGCGGGTCGCCGGAGCTCTGGCGAGGGCTGACAATACCCTCGTTGTAGTGTACGCCGATGCAGTCCGCGTACTGGCCCGCGCCAGCGGCGGCCATCTGCTGGGTGTAGACATCATCATTGCAACCCTGAGCGGTGCAGCCTGCTGCCCCGAAGAAGCCGGTAGGAGCCAGCCCGCCAGTGATGACCAAAGTGCCAGGGTTGGCCGACTTGATGGCATTGTACGACTTGGCCAGCAGTGGGACGTAGTTGGCCCCGTTGATCTGGCCCACCGGCCACTCGTGATCAATGTTCATCTCGTTCCAGACTTCAATGGCATTCGCGCCCGCAGCAGCCAGGCCCGCCACATACTGGGCATAGGAGTCCTGGTAGCCGGCGTTCATGACTTGGTTCTTGTCGCCAACGACTGAGAACAGAACCTTGTAGCCGAAGCTGTGCGCCTCGGCGATGAGGCCGGTCGCATTCTGGCCCATCTGAAGCTGCCACTTGACCCACTTCATCTTGGCGGCTGCCATGGCGTTGCGCGTGTTAGGGAATAGACCGGTGACATGCCCGCCGACCTCAAAGCCGCCGCCCACTGCCGAGCCTGCGACCGGCGCGGGGAGGCTGCCATCGGGGGCCGGGGCGACCACTGGCGACGTGCCCTCGGTGACCGCGTCGCAGATGGCGATGATCTGGCGGTTGAAACTGGTGCGCACTTCATACTGCGCGCCGGTCAGCGCGGTGATGACGAAGCGCCAGCCGAAGTAAATCTGGCGGGCTTCTTCGCCTTCTTCGAGCGTGCGGCAGCTATCAATGCCATCTACAAATTCGTATTCCTCATAAAACCACTGGCGCACCCAGGTGAGGTCCTGGCCGGTCTTCTCTTCGAGGGCGGCGCGCGCCGCAGCGAAAGCGAGCCAGCCGGGATCGGTAGGAGTTGGTGTGGGACCGGCCTGTGGCGCGCTGGACGGGCCAGCCGGCGTGGTGCTGCTGGCGCTGGCGGCCAGGGGCGTCAGCCCGACGAGCACGATCACGGATGCGAGCAGAGCGTAGAAGAGAGTCTTACGGTTCATCGCGATGAAACGTCCTTTCACGTCTCCAGGGTCAGGTGAACCGGGAGTGATCTCGGGCAGTGGGCCTGGCGCTGGGCGGCATGAAATATCGGGCGCGACCAGACTGGGGAGTAATTGTGTACGAAAAGCGCTGATTTGTCTACGCTGATTTGCCTACTGCCGCCTGACGCGCCCAGAGCAGTAGCGACGTTAGGCGAACTCCCGGCAGCTTCGCGCCCCATCCGCTGAAGTCAGGCTTTGCCGCTTACGGGCGCTCAGTCGGTGGACAGTCCACCCTGAAGCTGCGTGGTGTAGAGGTCGTAGTAGCGGCCACGGGCGACCAGCAGCTCCTCGTGCGTGCCGCGCTCGATGATACGCCCGTGATCCATAACGATCACCTGGTCGGCGCGTATGATGGTGCTCAAGCGATGGGCAATGACGAAGGCGGTGCGTCCCTCCAGCAGCCTGCCGAGCGCGGCTTGCATCTGTAGCTCAGTCACGGTGTCCACGCTGCTCGTAGCTTCGTCCAGGATGATGATCGCCGGGTCGGCGAGCAGCGCGCGAGTGAACGAGATGAGTTGGCGCTGACCAGTGCTCAGGCGCGAGCCGCCCTCCTCGACATCCGTGTCGTAGCCCTTGGGTAGCGGGGCGATGAACTCGTGGGCGCCAGTGGCGCGGGCCGCCGCCTCGATCTCCTCATTGGTGGCGCCCAGCCGCCCGTAGCGCAGATTCTCTTTGATCGTGGTGGCGAAAAGACCGGTATCCTGCGGAACCCAGGCCATCTGGTCGCGCAGCGAGCGCATGGTGATCTGGGTGATATCCTGGTCGTCAAAGAGGATTTGACCGCTCTGGGCCTCGTAGAAGCGCCCCAGCAGGCGGACGAGCGTGCTCTTGCCCGCGCCGGTGTGGCCAACCAGGGCGATGGTCTGGCCGGGCTGTACCGTCAGGCTGATATCGTGGAGGACGTTCGTTTCCTCGTCCTCGGCGGGTGGGGATGCGCCATCGCCGCCGCGGGCCGGAGCGACCGGCGGTGGCGCATCGGTCAGCACCCGCTCTGGCCTGGTGTAGTAGAAGCTGACCTCGCGGAACTCGACCTGGCCCTTGATCCGCAGGAGGTCCACCGCGCCGGGCGCGTCCGCGATATCCGGCTGGGTGTCAAGGATGTTCAGGATGCGCTCGCCGGCGGCGGCGGCTTCCTGAAACTGATCGAGGCGCATGGCCAGATCGCGGATGGGGTCGAAGAACATAGTGAGGTAGAGCAGGAAAGCGACCAGCGTCCCGGCGGACAGGCCTCCATCGAGCACGCGCAGTCCGCCGAAGCCGAGCACAATGGCCACGCCGACCTGCGAGATGAGGTCAATACCCGGCATGAAGATGGAGGCCAGCTTGTCGGCGCTGAGGGAGGCTTTGAGCTCGACGGCGGTAACTTCGCGGAAGCGCTGTTCCTCGCGGTACTCGCGCACGAATGCCTGGACGATGCGCATCCCGGCCAGGCTTTCCTGCAGCGTCGCCGAGACAACGCCGACCGCCTCGCGCACGGCCCGATAGCGCCGGTTGGCATTGTGCCGCCACCAGACGGTCAGCCCGATCATGGCTGGCAGGATGGTGAAGGTGAGCAGGGCGAGTTGCCAGTCCAAGATCAGGAGCAGGGCGACGATCCCCACCAGGGTGAGGGCGCTGCTGATGGTGTTGATGACTGCCCAGGTGGTGAAATTCTGCAGCGAATTGCTGTCTTCGGTGACGCGGGCCATGAGATCGCCGACGCGGTTGTGGTCGAAGTAGCTCAGGTTGAGCTCGAGATATTTGAAGAAGAGGCTCCGGCGCACGTCCATGATGGCGTGCTGGCCGATCCAGACCATGCTGTACAACTGAACGCGCAGGCCGATTGCCTGGATGATCAGGACGGCGAGGAAGGCGAGGCTGAATCCTATCAGCGCTGATTCATTGCGCTCCCCCAGCCCGCGGTTGATGGCCTGGCGCACCAGAGCGGGCGCCAGCAGCGCGCTGGCGGAGGTGACCAGCATGAGCACCAGGACAACCAACACGCGGCGGCGGTAGGGGCGCACGAAGCTGAGCAGCCGGGTCAGTGTCTCCAGAATGGGGCGTTCCAGCCGGGGCCTGGCGTTGTCCATCAGGTTTCCTCCCGGCGCGAGCTGTGCCTGGGCGTGGGGGCGAATTCGGCCTCGACCCGGCTGTCCGCCGAGCGATCCTCGACGGGCGGCGGAGGCTCGTCCGGCGGTAGTGTGTCGTCGTCCGACAGGCCGATGCCGCGGATGTCTTCGGTGGGCGCTTCCTGGTCGGACTGCAAGCGCCACAGGTTGGCGTAGCGCCCGCCCAGGCTGACCAGCTCGCGGTGTGTGCCGTGCTCGACGATGCGCCCCTGTTCGAGCATGATGATCTGGTTGGCGTGCATGACCGTGCTGAGGCGCTGGGCGACGATTAACGTCGTGCGGCCCTGCATCAGGTCTTGCAAGGCGGCGCGAATCTCGTATTCAGTGCGGCTATCTACGCTGGCAGTGGCGTCGTCCAGGATGAGGATGCGCGGGTCCACCAGCAGGGCGCGAGCGATGGCGATGCGCTGGCGCTGCCCGCCGGAAAGCGTCACGCCGCGCTCGCCGACCAGCGTATCATAGCCGTCGGGGAACTCGGTGATGAAGTCGTGGGCGCGGGCGGCGCGGGCGGCCCGCTCGACTTCGGCGCGGGTGGCTTCGGGGCGGCCCAGGGCGATGTTGTTGTGAATGGTTGCATTGAACAGGAAGGTGTTCTGCATGACAAAGCCGACCTGGGCGCGCAGCAGCTTGAGCGGCATGTCACGGACATCGTGACCGTCAATGGTGATGCTGCCGGCGGACACGTCATAGAAGCGCGGGATGAGGTCAATGAGCGTAGTCTTGCCGCTGCCGGTCGTGCCGACGATGGCCGTCACGGTATCGGGCTGGGCCTCAAACGAGATGTTGTAGAGCACTTCGACTTCTGGCTCATCTTCGCGCGCGCCGTAGACGAATGACACATCGTCGAAGCGGATGTGTCCGCGCAGCTCACCGGGGTTCACCGCGCCCATGCGCGTCTTAATCTCGGGAGCGGTGTCCATGATGGCGAAGATGCGCTTGCCGTTGGCGATGGCGCGCGCGGTGACGTCGATCATGAAGGCCAGGCGCATAGCAGGAAGGGAGAGCAGGGTGATGTAGCTGTAGAACTCGACCAGCGTGCCCAGGGTGATTTCCCCGTCTAGCACACGGCGACCACCGAAGAAGAGCAGCAGGAAGGCCAGCACGCCGACGATGAGCCAGACCGCCGGCTGGGCCAGCGTGAACAGGTTAGCCAGCCTGATCCAGGCGCGCAGGACGGCGCTGTTGTCCTCTTCGAAGCGGTCGCGCGCGAAGTCCTCGCGGGCGAACGCCTTGACGACCACGATCTGGGCCAGGTTCTCCTGGATGCGCGCGTACATTTCGCCGCGCTTGCTGCGAATCTCGCCGAAGAGCGGCTCGATGCGGATGCCAAACAGATAGGCGATGGCGAAGA
Organism: Chloroflexota bacterium; assembly: GCA_037447125.1. Classification (GTDB taxonomy): domain Bacteria; phylum Chloroflexota; class Anaerolineae; order Aggregatilineales; family Aggregatilineaceae; genus UBA2029. Next base: position 62,530 of record JBBIHG010000007.1, read on the forward strand.
GAACGGGCATGGGCAGCAGGAAGATGGCCGCCAGACCGGCGTTGCGGCTGAACATGATCCCGTAGATGCCCACGAGCAGCACGACCAGGTTAATCGCGTCGCCGATGACGATGCCAGCGAAGAAGCGTATCTCGTCCACGTCGCCGATGGTGCGACTCATGAGCTGGCCAACGCGCGTGCGGTCGTAGAAGGAAAAAGGCAGGCGCTGGAGATGGACGAAGAGGTCCAGGCGGAGGTCGTAGGCGACCTTGCGGCCTAGCCACTGGGTGCCGTAGCGCTGGCCGAAGTTGACCAGGCCACGCACCAGCGCCAGCCCGACGATCAGCAGCGTAGTGGCAGTCAGCGTCTGGCGCTGGCTCCACTCAGCGGGGAAGAGAGAGGGGCCTGGCCGGGTGCCGAGCGCGGTGTCAACGGCGCTGCCGATCAGCCAGGGCCCGGCCAGGGTGAGCAGGGTGACGGCGATCAGGCAGGCATAGACCACGACGGCGATCCGCCAGTAGGGTCGCAGGTAGCGCAGGATGCGGAGCAGAATCTTCATAGGGCGTTTCTCCGATCCGGTGAGCGATCTACGCGCGCGTCGCCAGGGCACGCCGGGTGCGTACAAAAGTTGACAGCGACTCGCTGGACGCAGGGCATTGACCTCACCCCCGGCCTCGCTGCGCTCGGCCAGCCCCCTCTCCATGCATGGAGAGGGGGCGACGAGG
>JBBIHG010000008.1:0-32872 GCA_037447125.1 Chloroflexota bacterium
TTCGCGTTCGCCAATTCGACCGTTTCGCCGCTTAAATTGGCGAAGGTATTGTATGCTACAATACCTTCGCCAAAAAATGGTAACTACTCAGGCCAAAATATGCGGGTCTGAGGCCCAAAGCGATATAGTTACCGCATGAACCAGGATGAACAAGCACTGCACGAACTGGATAAAGCGAGTCTGATAGCGATCATTCTCGAACTGCGCGAGCTGGTCATGCAGCAAGCCGCGCGCATCCAGGAACTGGAAGACCAACTGGCCAAACACAGCGGCAACAGCGGCAAACCACCGAGCAGCGACGGACTGAAGAAAAAGCCTGCGCCGAAGAGTCTGCGCCAGAAAGGGCAGCGTCAGTCGGGCGGACAGCCAGGACATGCGGGGCACACGCTGGAAATGGTGAGTGAGCCGGAGCATGTTGAAGTGCACCGGCTGACGAATTGTCCGCAGTGCCAGCATGATCTGAGCGCGGCGCAGGTACTGGAGATTGAGCGGCGGCAGGTGTTCGAGGTGCCCCCGGTGGTGCTTGAAGTGACCGAACACCAGGTGCCAGTCCTGTGCTGCCCCAACTGCCAGGCGCGCGTGAAAGCCGCGTTTCCGGCGGATGTGACGCAGCCGGTGCAGTACGGTGAGCGGGTGAAAGCGCAGGCGGTGTATCTCCACAGCTATCCACTGCTGCCGATAGCGCGGATTTGCGAGTTATTTGAAGACCTGTACGGGCATCGTCCCAGCGAAGCCCTGGTGCTGAGCGCGACCCAGGCGCTGCATGACCAGCTTGACCCGGCGTTGCGCGCCATCCGTCAACAGCTTGTGCAGGCCGCTGTGGTCCATGCCGATGAAAGCGGGTTGCGCGTCGAGGGTAAGCTCAACTGGCTGCACGTGCTCGCCACGGAACGCTTGACCCATTACGCCGTGCACCCCAAGCGTGGTCAGGTTGCGATGCGCGACATTGGCCTGCTGGCTGACTACCAGGGCCGGGCCATCCACGATGCCTTGGCCGCCTATTTCCAGTTCGACCATTGCACTCATGCGCTGTGCAACGCCCATCATCTACGTGAACTGCGCTTCGTGACCGAACAATACGAGCAGGCGTGGGCCGGTGAAATGGCCCGCTTGCTGCTGGACATCAAAGCCGAGGTCGCGCAAACGGTTGGAGCCGTGACGCTGCCGCCTGACCGTATCGCCCACTATACCGCGCGCTACGAGGCGCTGCTCCAGGCGGGCTTTGCAGCCAATCCCCCACCCCTCACACCGTCTCCCCGCAAGCGTGGACGCACGAAGCAGTCTCCACCCAAAAACCTGGTGGATCGGCTGCGCAAGTACCAGACCCAGACGCTGGCGTTCATGCACGATTTTCGCGTCCCCTTCGATAACAATCTCGCTGAGCGTGACCTGCGCATGATCAAGGTCAAGCAGAAGGTTTCCGGCACATTCCGCACTCGTTCTGGCGCGGAGGTTTTCTGCGACATCCGCAGTTACATCTCCACCGTCCGCAAGCAAGGTGAAAATGTGTTGCGGGCACTGCATGATGCGCTGCTCGCACGCCCCTTCATCCCTCAGCCTGAGTAGTTACTCTTGGATGCATTTGAACCAGGACTGTAATCGTTCAGTAAGTTGTAGGTCAGATCATCAGCCTTCTTGAGAACAGCTGTCCAAGTATCCCCTTTATCAAAGTCGTCGTAGCTTGGAAACGCGAAAAATAGCGTGAGTAACGTGATTAGCAATGTCGCCTTCAGAATCCAATAGCGACCCTTGGTAAGATTTGTTGTCGAAATCTCGATGTTCTCATAGATTCTGAATAGAAATTGGTGAATCATGGATCTCCCCAAACAATAGCTTTTGTCAGACACTTCGCCGGTAGCTCTGCACCTCGTCAATGGCCGCGATCAGGTCGGACAGCGAGGCGACCTGCTCGTGGACTTCGGCTTGCAGGCGTTGGGTGCGGGCGCTATCTACGCTGCGCGCGTCAATGACCTGCACCTGGGCGTAGACGGTGCCCAGCGCCGAGAGAGTCTGCTCAAGCTGAATCTCGGCGCGCTTGACGTTGTTCTCCAGGGCGCGCAGGTTGGCAAGCTGCATCTCCTTGGCCTGGATCGCCTCTTCCAGCTCGGCGCGCACCTCCGGGGATTCCTCGCTGCGCAGGCGGCGGCGCAGGTTGGTCAGGTCGTGGGGCACCATGCGCCGATCGCGGGCGATGATGTCGTTCTCCTCGAACTCGTCCAGCCGCCGGGCCAGCATGTAGATGTGCGCGATCCAGTCGTTGACCTCGCTGGCTGTTGCTTCCAGGCTGACGCGCAGCGCGCCGGGATGCTTGCGCGCCGCCTCGCCGATCAGGCGGCGGTATTCGAGGGCGCGCTTGAGCCGGTCGCGGGCGCGCGGACTCTTGATCGCGTCCGGGTCGTACTGGTCGGTGAGCATGGCGTCCACCGCCCGGTAAGCGGCCCGCGGGTCGGTCACAGTCGCGCCCAGGTAGATGGCCTCGGCGACGGCGCCGAAGATCAGCCAGTAGGCGGACCGCCACCAGTCGAACGGCTGGTAGCCCAGGCCGAACAAGACGAGGGCCAGGGCGATGATCACCGCGCTTTCCACGCTGAAGAACGCCTGACTGAGCATGGCGCGCCAGGCGCGCCCGCGCATCTCTTCTTTCGTCTTCGACATCGGCGATCCTTGCCGGCGCAGAGGGTCAAGACCGTTTGCCAAGTCCGGCTGTTGCCTATACCCCCCACCCCAAACCCCTCCCCCACAAGGAGGGAGGGGCCTAGAGTCCGCGCTCTCTCCCTTCCCCCCTCGTGGGGGAGGGGCCAGGGATGGGGGGCAAGACAAGCACCAGGTTTCTCAATCGGCCCCCTCACCTTCTGATACGCACGCCCCGCACAGCGGTTGCGGCGACTAAGCGCCCCCGCTCGCCCCGCCCAGGCCCAGCCGCTGGCGGCGCTCTTCAAGCTGAAGCTCGATCTCGGACGTGCCGATGGCCTCGTCAATCTGCTCGCGCAGGTTGGCGCTGGCCATCTCCATGCGCGCTTCCTCGCGATCCAGGCGGGCGCGAATCTGCTCGCCCAGGCGCGCCACATCCTCGTCGCCAACGCCGGCCAGGTCGTCGAGGCTCTTGAAGGCTTTGGTCGTCATCTCCTTGGCCTCGACCAGCTCCAGCAGCGCCTTGAGGTGCTCGCGCTCCTGCTTGATCGTGGTCAGCTTGGCCTCCAGCTTGAGCTTGGCGTCGAGCATCCGCCGGTACTCTTTTTCCTGGACTTGCCACTGCTCGTAATACTCCTGGGCGAGCGACTGCTTCTGGTTTAGCTCCGCCTGGGCCGCCGTCGCCAGGTCGGCCTTGCCGCGCATGAGCAGCGTGTCAATGTCGCGGTCGAGCTTCTCTGCCGCCGCCGCGAACTCCTCATACTTGCGCTTGAGCGTCTTGACCGTGCCGCCGACAGTGGCCGCCTGGTCGTCGAGCGCATCCAGGTTGCGCTCGGCCTGGCGGATGTACTCATCCATCACCTTGACCGAGTTCGCTTCCAGCGCCGAGTCCACCAGCGCGTGCACATTGGCCGAGATGAGCGTGTTGATTTTCTGCAGAAGTGAAGCCATCGTGTTGGAATACCTCCTGTGAGCCTGGCCCTCAGCAATCAGCGCATCGGTTGGTTTTTGGTGATTGGTTTCTGGTTATTGGTAAAGGCGATTCCGCTATGGGGCATTTCACCAACAACCAATAACCTGACTCTCCGTATCGTAGCACGCCCGCCGGGGCGTGTTCTGACGGCGGGCTGACCGTCAACTGACAGGCGCACCGCCCGCGCAGGATGAGTTCACCGGCAGGTGGATGACGAACTCCGACCCCTGGCCAGGCTCGCTGTTGAGCACGATGTGCCCGCCGTGAAGCTGGGTGACGCGGTCTACAATGGCCAGGCCCGAACCCGCCCCCTGGTCCTCGTATTTGTGCCGCTCGATCTGGTAGAAGCTTTGGAAGATGTTCTCGCGCTCGCTGGCGGGGATGCCGCGGCCCTCATCGCGCACGGCCAGGCACACGCAGTCCCCGTCCTGATAGGCGCTCACCGTCACTGCCGTCCCCGGCCTGTCAGAGAACTTGACCGCGTTATCAATCAGGCACTCGACCGCCTTGGCCAGGTACTCGGCATCCGCCCGGATCGCTGGCAGTCCTTCGTCCACCATGACGGAGAGGGTCACCTGCCTGTCCTCGGCCGCCTCCTGATACTCAGCCGCAGCCGAAGCCATCAACGCCGCGTAGTCGCCCAATGGCTGGCTGCGCCACTGGAACGTCTGCACCGCTTCGCCCGTCTCCAGCTCGACGAGCAAGATGAAGTTCTCTACCAGGCGGCGCAAGCGGTTGGCGCCGGCGTTGATCCCGCGCAGAAACAGGCGCATATCATCCGCGCTGAGTGTATCGGCATCGCGGTGCACCATGTCGGCGTAGGCCACGACATAGGTCAGCGGTGTGCGAAACTCGTGGTTGAGGATCATCAGGATATTCTGCTTGATGGTCGAGATCTCGCCCTGCCAATGGCGCTCGATCTGCTCGTGACGCTGCAGCCTGGCCGAGACGGCGACGAGCAGATCGTCAGCGTCGAACGGCTTGGTCACGTAGTCTTCGGCGCCCATGCGTTTGCCACGCTTGATGTCCTCGTGCTCGCTCTTGGCCGTGAGAAAGATGAACGGGATGTGCACCCAACTCGACTCGGCCCGCACAGCCTCAAAGAAATCGTAGCCATCCATGCGCGGCATCATGATGTCAGAGACGATCAGATCGGGCAGGCATGGCTGTCCTCGGAGCGTCTGCAGAGCCACCTGGCCGTTGGCGGCCGTCCACACCTGGTAGTCGTTGACTTCCAGAATATCGCGTATCCCTTGCATGAGGAACAGATCGTCCTCAACCACCAAGATTGTCGCTTTGGACATGGAGTGTCCCCACCATCCATTTACGATGTTTGTCCAGGTAACAGCACGCGGAAGGTGCTCCCTTGCCCTTCCTGGCTTTCGACTTCCACCTTCCCGCCGTGCTGGGCGACGATGTCCCTGAGAATGGACAAGCCCAGGCCAGTCCCAGGTATCGTCGGGCTGACATTGGATGCGCGGAAGAAGCGGTCGAAGATCATCGGTTGCTCGTCCGCCGGAATGCCAATACCGCTATCGGTCACTTCAATGATAACCCAATCTTGACCATCGTGCCCCCCCTCCAGGCGGCTGCGCACGACGATCTGCCCGTCTTCCGGCGTGTAGCGGATGGCGTTGCTGACCAGGTTGGTCAGCGCCCGCCCGATCTGGTCAGCGTCGCCGGCGACCGGCGGAAGAGGCGTTTCTGCCGGGCAATAGCTGAGCGTCTTGCCCTCATTCTCCGCCCAGGCGACGTTGTGCTCAACGACCAGTGCTGCCAGCCGGTCAATATCAAGGGGCACATGCGCGAGACGACGCCGGGCCTGGCCCTCGCTCTGCAAGCGCGAGATCTGCAGCAGGTCGTCAATGAGCTGTTCCAGGCGCAGCGCCTCGCGACGCATCACGTCCAGGTAAGCCTCCTGCCGCTCCACATGCCCTTTTTCCAGCAACTGCAAGTAGAGCTTGACGTTGGCCAGCGGTGTGCGCAGCTCGTGAGACACGGTAGAGATGAAGCGGTCTTTGAGGCGGTCCAACTCCTGCAGGCGCGAGATGTCGCGCAGGACTACCACCGAGCCGATCAACGCATCGCCCTCCAGCGCCTGCGCGGCCTTCGCCTGGTACGATAGCTCGTTAAGCTGGATGATCTCGGTCGCGTCGCGACCTGCCTCGCCCTGCGCGATCACCCGCCGCACCAGCTCGCTGACGTGCTCGTTCAACCCGACCTCCTGCCCATAGCGCTCGAGCAGTGTGCGGGCCACAGGATTGGCCATCACGATGCGCCCGGATAGATCGAAGACGATCACGGCGTCCGCCACGGAGCGCAGGATGGCCTCGGTGCGCTCCTGCTGCTTGCGGATCTCGGCGGTACGCTCGATCACCCGCGCCTCAAGCTCGATGGTGTACTGGCGTACCTTCTCGTACAGGCGCGCATTGGACAGGGAGATGGCCAACTGGGCCGCCAGCGGCTCCAGCACGTCGAGGTCCTGTTGGCGAATGCTGTGATAGCCGCGCCGCTCGACGACCAGCACGCCGATCACCTCATCGGCGACAATGAGCGGCACGGCGAGCGAGCAACACTCAAAGCCCTCCTCGCTCGATCCATCTACGGCCAACGAGCATTTCTGGTTTTGTAGCACAGGCTCCGAGCGCTCAATAGACAGGCCCGCCACCCATAGCGCCGAGCGGTAGTGTTCCATGTCGGCCTGCACAGGCACCATCACGCCATCCACGAACACGGAGCGCACGACCAGCTTGCCCCCGTCCATGGTCAGCAGGCTGATCGTGGTGTAGCCGAGGATGTCATACAGCCGGCGCGCCACCCCCTCGACAAGGGAGGCCTGGTTGAGAATAGCCGTCGAGTAGCGGCCCACCTCGTTGACCAGGCGCAGATGATCCAGGCGACGCCGCACTTCCTCGAACAGGTTGGCGTTCTCGATGGCCAGCGCCGCCTGCACGCCGAACATCCCCACCTGCTCGGCAATGCCATCGCTGAACGCATCGGGGTCGGCGGTGTGGACAAGCAGCAGCGCCCCCACCGACAGATTGGCTTTGAGGAGCGGCACGGCCAGGACAGCCTGCGCGCCTGTCAGCGCGATCAGATCGGCGGGCAGCGCCGCGCTGCGCCGCACGTGATTGACGGCCTGGGGTCGCCATTCGCTCAGCACGCGCACCGGCAGCAGCTCCGTGTCGCTGCGTATGAGGCGATGACCCTTGAACTCATCAGCGCCAGGCCCGAAGGCTGCCGTGCCCACCAGGAAGTCACCCTCCGTCAGCCAGAGATAGGCTCCCTGCACATCGAAGATGCCCAGACATTCCTCGCACAGCAAATCCACGACACGCCCGGCGTCGAGCTGGGCGCTGATCGCCAGGCTGAGGCGGCCCAGGTCTGTGGAAAGCGCGACACGGCGCACCGCGTCCTCAAGGAAGGTCGCGTTCTCCAAGACCACGCCCAATTGCTGCCCGATGCTCGTCAGCAGGTCGCGCAGGTCTTCATCAGGCTGCACGTCCGCCGGGTAACAGAGGGTGAGCAGGCCGTTCTCCACGCCGCGCGCGACCAGCGGCACGCTGCAAAAATCCCAGCCCTCGCTCGCCACCGTGCATATCGCCTGCGGCCCGTCGATCAGTTTCAGTTGCGCGACGAGCGCAGCAGGCAACCCATGGGCCGCGCGCAGGCGAAATTCGTCTTGCTCTGGCAAATGCTGGTGCAGCGCCCCTGCCGGCAGGTCCAGCGCCCTCAGCAGCTCGATCAGCACGGTCTCTAGCAGGTTCTCACCGGTGAGCGCCTGGTTGCTGGCGGCGAGAACGATGTTCAGCGCGCTCAGGGCGCGATTCCGTCGCTGGGCTTCTTCGAGCAAGCGGGAATTCTCGATGGCCGCGGCGAGCTGGTTGCTGTAGGTGTGCGCGATCCGCACCTGCTCCTCGGAGAAGCTGCCGGGCGTGAAGCTGTCCAGAGCCAGCAGGCCGATCACTGAGTCGCGCACGACGAGCGGCACGCCGATCCAGCTCCGAATCTCCCTGGAAGTGAAGCGCCCTGCCCGCCACAGCGACTCGGCGCGCGTCTCAGCGATAAACACCGGGCGCCTGGTTTCCACGGCGCGCAGCACCAGCGGATAGTGGGTGATCGGCACCGAGTGGTTGAGGGGAATCGGTTCGCTGGGCGGGTAAACAGCGCGGAAGCGCCACTGGTCCCCGGCTTCCAAGAGGCCCACATGGGCGCGGTCAAAGGTGATCGTCCCGGCCAGGTGGGCCAGCCCGGCGCGCAGCGCGCTGTCCAGGTCGGCGCTGGTCACAACCGCGTAGGTCGCTTCTTGCAGCCGCTCTGCCTGCTGGCGCTGCTGGCGTGCCGCGCGCAAGGCGACCTGGCGCGCATTCACCACGCGCACCGCGAGCAGGGTCACTGGCGGCAGGTAGCCCAGCGCAGCCACCGTGACCAGCCACTCACCGCCAACCAGGGGTGAGAGCGTGGGGATGAGCAGGCTGAGCAGGCCGACCAGAGTCAGGGGCACGGCATCGCGCCACAGCGCCAGGCGGCGGTGATGCACTGCCCAGCCGATGGTCAGCGTGTAGAGGAACAGGCTGCTCACAATCACCAGCGCGCCGTAGGGCCAGGCGAACATCACGTGGCTCAAAGCCCAGTGCACCCAGGCCGAAGAGGCCACGGGCATGACGATGGGCCAGCTTTGTGCGGCGCGCAGCCACAGGAACGCAGCGTCGAGCGCCACCATGACCAGCACGGTGAACACGACTACCCGGCGGAAGTGCGCCCGGAGCCACGTCTCAAGATACAGCCCGATGAGCGCCAGCGGCAGCAGCAGCACCACGATCCAACTGGACAGCACGACCGTGATGACAGCGGCCACTTCGGCCAGCGCGCGGTCGGTCGTGGTACCCAGCACCAGATAGCCACTGGTGGCCAGGGCCGCGCCACTGATATAGAGCACCATGACCGCGCTGCTGACCGAGCGCGGGAAGCGATGCCCGATCGTGGCCGCCAATGCAGCGTAGAAAGCGATCGGCAGGATCAGCAGGTAGGCCATGCCTGCCTCACGTGACTACCTCTCCAGCGCGTCAGGCGTGTGCGATGGGACATACGTGTTCCACAACGAACTATATGGGCTATATACCTGAACAGGGGCAACGCGGGCGAGCATTGCCCACAGTCGCCCCTGCACCTGGCGGATGATAGGGCTGCGCCGGGCAAGCACCGGGCGTCAGGCCGCGGTACGCAGCCTGCGCGCGATGAACACCACGGCCATCAGGCCCGCGGCAGCAATCGCCAGCAGCGTCAGACCGCTCGTGCCTCCGAGGGAGCCTGCTTGATCGCCGATGCCAGAGAAGAAACCGGCTGTTGGCAGCGCGGCGGGCGTGTCGGTGGGCGTGACGAGCGGCGTCTCGGTGATCTCTCCCGGCTCAGGCGTCGGCGACGGCGTGATCGCCGCCGCGGTCAGCGCGGCGACCTGCTCGGCGAACGCGGTCGCCGTCATGTCGAACGGGCTGAGCTCCCGTGGCGTGGGCGTGATGGTCGGCGTCGGGGTGACGGTCGGCGGCGGCGCACCAATGATGAAGGAGACTTCACCGACGACCGGCACAATGACCTTGATCACCAACGGTTCGCCAGCAGGCACCAATGCCTTCAGAGCCGGCGGCAGCGACTCATAATCGAGCTCCAGCCAGTAATCGCCCGGCTCCAACGCGCCGAAGTCAAACCGGCCATCGGTCGCGGTGGTGATCACCGCGATCAGCTCATCAACGCCGATCTCCGGCGTGGGCGTGGGCGCGCCAGCCTGGACCAGCACAATCCCCGACTCGCTCTGCGGTGCCTGGGCCGCGCCGCCCGTCTCGCTGGTGACGGTCAGCGTGTAGCTGCCCGACCCGGCGACGCTGCTGACGCGCACAGCGTACTCACCGCTGGCTGGCAGGGCGAAATCGGCGATGTGCGGATCGGGGCCTTCGCCGCTGTCGTCGTCGCCGATCAGCAGCGCCCCATCCGGCCCGGCCAGTTCGATGAACAGGTCCAGCCCCTGGGCAGCAGCGACCGCGTCAATGGTGACCACGTCGCCCGCCGCGCCGCTGAAGCGCCAGGTGACCGTCTGCCCGACTTCCAGCGTCCCCTCGACTGGCTCGTTGTAGACGAGGCTCGTCGGGCCTGCCGGAGCCGGCGTGGGGACCATCGTGCGATCGGCGGGGGTGAAGACGCCATCGCCGTCGTCGCGGTAGAGCTTGAGCGTGACATTGCCGAAGATAGTCCCCTGTTCGTCAATGACAATGCCGAACAGACGGTTGGCCTCAGCCGTCGCCGTCAGGCTCTGGTTGAGCGCGTCCTGGGTGGCCGTCAGCGCGGCAGCCTGGGCGGCGACCATCGTCTGGTTGGCAACGAACTCGGCAGTGGCCGTCTGGGCAGCGGAGGTCGCGGCGAGCGCCTGTTCGGTCTGGCGGGCGAAGAACTCGGCGGTGGCCGTCTGCTCGGCGTTGAAGGCTGCCGTCTGGGTGACCGCCTCGATGAGCGCCAGGGCAGTCAGCGTTGCGTTGTACTCCGCCTCAATGGTCTGGTTGAGCTGGGCTATCGCCGTGCTGGTCTTTTCGTTGGGCGCCAGACCTTCCTGCCTGCCCAGGGCGATATAGATGAGCACAATGATGATGGCCAGCACCGCCAGCGCCATGAGCGCGCCCACGATCTTGAACGTGCGGCTCAACCCCTCCGGTTCGGGCTCCATCAGGTCGAGGGGGAATTCGTCCTCGACCAGCCCGAAACTCGGCTCCTCGTCCAGATCGCCGAAATCGTCCAGGTTCTCAAAGAGTTCGTCATCAGCCATGAGAATCTATCCTCCGCGTTATGCGCCCGCCGCCACCCGGATCGGGCTGTGCACCCACCATCAAGCGTTTCAGTCCGGCTCCTACGGCGCTGGCGAGCGAAGCAGACCGGCGGGCGGGTTCCCCGCCTGCTGCCCCCCTAGCCGAGCAGCTCAAGATTGGCCAGCGGCACCAGTACCTCGCGATCGTTCGGCAGGCGCACTCTGGCGCACTGCGTCCGCAGACCGTTTTCGATGACCTGGGGCGTCGGGGGCAGCGCGACGACCTGGGCCAGAATGCCATCCCACGGCGCGCGTGTCAGGCGCACGTCCGCCCCTACCTCGAGCGCCCGCATGGCTGAAGGCGCTTCGGGGAAGATGCCGCCCGTGGGCAACGGCAGCACGATCTCCGGGCGCTCCCACGACCAGTGCCCCGGAACTGCCGCGTCGAAGGCGGCCTGCCGCCCGGTGTTGCTGAGCAGCAGCCGGTAGATCAACGCCGTGGGCTGGCGCCGCCCGAAGCCCTCCGTCAGTATAATGGGGAATGTAAGCCCCAACGCGAATTCGCGCAAGCTGGCGGACATGCTGGGCGCCACCACACCCGCCGCTTCCAGGCGCTGGGCCACCAGCAGATCAGCGCGCTCGATAGGCAGGGCGCTGATGATCATCTTGGCGCGGTAGGGCGACATGGTCGGGTCGAGCTTGCGCAGCGCGGCGAAGCCCTCTTCGGGCAAGAACTGGAACGCCCCCAAGAAGAAGCGCCCGTTGCCCCACGCGCACTGCATGACCGCGCCCACGCCGCTGATGCGCACGATATCGTTCTCGACGGACTCCACCTGGCCCGGTATCCTGGCCAGCACCTCAACGGACTGCTCGCTCGCCTGGATGATGATCCGCCCGTCCTCCACGCTGATCACCTGCCCATCCACTGGCGAGAGCAGCGCCTGGACCCGCCTGCCGCGCCCGCGCGTGGCCAGTTCCTGACCCAGGCGCACGCGCTGATCCGGAGCCACCGTGATCAGGTCGGTGACCTCTCCCAGCCTGGCCTTGCGCAGCCGCAGCGCGCGCGCCACATCCAGGATGTGATACTCGCGCAGCACGTCCCCCTGCAAGACGACCGTCACCGCGCTGACCTGGGCCCCCGGCCCCACTGCCGTCCGGCGGTGGACCGCGCCCGGCGGCAGGCGCCGCTCGCGCGTCAGGCGGGCCAATCCCTTGATCACGGTTGTCTCAGGATAGCAGGGCATCGGTTCCCTCCTCGTCCCAGGCCGGGGCCTCGGCCAGCGCAGCCAGGCGCGCCCCAGAGTCAGACACAGCCAGGTCGCGCGGGCTGGGGCGCAGCCCGGCGTCGTCGGCGACCGGGGCCGGCTCGGGCAGTGTGCCGCCCATCGCGGCCTTGAGCCAGGCTGTCAGGCGGCGAGCGCGCTCTGGACCACGCGGCAGAGTCAGCGGACGCCCGCGCGCATCAAAAATGAGTCCGGCAGCGCCGGCGACCAGGCGGCGTTTGACGCGCCGTCGCCCGTCAATGGACAGACCGCGGGCGAGCCGCACCGTGACCTCGACGCGCGTCCCCGGCGCGACAGGCGCCAGCCACAATTCCCCGCCGCGCACCGTGTGACGGAGGACAGGCTGGCCCACCTGGCGAATCGAGATCGCCATGGCCTTGCGCCCGAACTTGACCCGCCCCAACGGACAGAACGCCGTGCCCAGCTCGACCAGGCCGCCCGACTCCAACGCCTGCACCGTTGCCACCGGCTTGAGGTAGGCGACGACGCCCAACGCCGCGATCAGGTTGTGCGGGTCCAGGCGCAGTTCCACCAGGCCAGCCGGCTGCAGCGCATCGAGCAGCAGCATGGCCGCGACGCCGGGATGTGGCGCTTCGGTCAGGATTGCGCCCGCTCCGATCAGCGGGCCGAAAGGCGGCAGCACCTCGCCGATCCCCTGCCCCCAGTCGGCGCGGGCGTTCTGTGCCAGCAGTCGCACGATCTCGCGGGCCAGCGCCTGCTCAATCAGCAGATCGTCCCTCGTGGCGGGGATCGTCGCCGGGCGAAGCTGCTTGTTGCAGGCGTAATCCTGCAGGGCGTCGGCGCTGATTTCGGGCGGAAGCCAGCGGCGCACCCGTTCCGGCGTCACCGCCTCCAGGGCAGCGGGGAAGCTGTGCCCCACGCCCAGATCGGTGCGCACGACGTAATGAGGCTGCCCCTTCACGCCCGCCACCAGCAGGCTGTTGGCGCTGCCCACGTCCACACACAGCGGGCCAATGCCCGGCGAAGGCAGCGCGCTCAGGTAGCGCACGGTGCTGATCGTGCCCTGCGCGGTGGGCACCACGCCCACCTGGCTGGAACGCCCCACGGCCTCGAACCCGCCGGGATTGCACGTGCGGAACTCGTCATAGACCAGCGCCAATTCGATCTGGGCGGGGACGAGCTGTTCCTGGTCGAGCGACGGGCGCACGTTGCGCGCCACAAAGACGCTCGTGTACGGGCTGAACAGCGCCTTGACGTGCGGGCGCAAGGCCCGGTTGCCGGCGAAGAGCACTACTGGCATCGTCCCGCGCCGGATCAGCGACAGCGTCCGGGCTATGCGGCGCAGCAGCGCCAGCACGATGTCGTCCGCGCCGTTATCCGTCCCGCCGGAGATCAGGATCACATCCGGCTGGCCGGTCAGCAGGGCGTTGATCTGTTCTTCCTCTGGTCGCAGGTCGTCCGGGCAGAGCGTGCCGGTCAGGGTGATGAAGCCGCCCGCCAGGACGCGCGCGCTGCTGGCCAGGCTCAGCTCCGGCGTGAGGCCGACCAGGAAGACGCGCATGGGGCGGCCCGCGCTGCCGGTCGCCAGGAAGGCGTCCACGCCATGTCCCTCGCTCTCCGGCATCAGGAGCAGGCCGTCGCCGTGCTCATCCACGATCTGCCGCCCGATCAATTCGGACATGCGCTGGGCCGCACGGTCCAGGCCGAGGGTTGCCCGGCCCAGCGGCGGCTCGGCTGTCGTCCGCGCCCGCGACGAGGCGATCAGGCGGTACTGCCCTTCGACCAGGTCAATCAGCGCCAGGCGCGTATGGACGCTGCCGAGGTCTGCCACCAGGATGGAATTGACGTGCTCAACGCCCATGCGCCATCAACCCCCTAACCGGTCGAGAATGAACTCAAGCTGCGCGCGGACTACGTCGCTGAAGATGGTCAGGCTGGTCAGGATGGCCCCCGCGTAGAGCACGCCGAGCGTGACCGTGACGAAGACCTGCCCGATCCCGCTCAGCCCACGCAGCAGCCCCGGGCGGCGGATCGCCCCGCGCCGCACCACGGCGAAATACTGGAAGTAGATCAGCGTGGTGATCACCCCAATCAGGACGATCAGCCCGTCCACCCTGTCCTCGCCAATCGCCTCGCCGGCGGAACGACCCAGCGGGACGATGGTCCCGGCCACTGCCCCGGCGATGGCCACGGCCACGCCCGCGCCGATGACGAAGACCAGGCCCAGGCTGCCGACCGGCGCCAGGCGCGGCGACACCTTGAACAGCAGCAGCACGCCCACCAGAAACGGAACCGCCCCCATCACCCGCAGCGCAGCCAGCGTCGCGTCATCGCGCCCGTTGGCCTCGGCCAGCAGGGTCTCGTCGAGCCAGGGCTTGATCACGCTTTCAGTGGCGGCGATGAGCGTGTAGCCCGCCGCCACGCCGACCAGCACGTGCACGGCCAGCCGGTAGAGCACGTTGTCGCCCAGCAGATAGCTGAAGACCAGCAGAGTGAGCACCAGCGAAACCCACCCCGCGATCAGGTCGAGGTTCTCAGGAGTCACCGGCGTCGCCTCCGTCCCAACGCGCGCAGCAAGTTGAGGACCATCCCCAGGGCAATCAACCCCGCCGCCCCCGCCGCGCCCAGAGCCATGCTGTGCCAGCGGGCGGCTGGCGGATCGGGCAGCTCGACGGGGAGATCGTCGGGCATCTGATACGGCGCGCGAGTGGCCGGGTTGCGCTCGGCGTCGTAGCGCATGGTGTCGCGCACACCGATCAGCAGCCCGGCATAGCCGTTCTCGCCCTCATAGGGCACGGCCAACGGCTCGGCCGCCGCGCTCACCAGGGCCACCTTGGGCACCGGCACCGGCACCAACTGCTCGGCCCAGGTGCGGATCGCCGTCGACTCATCGCCGACCACCACGATCAGAGCGATGTCGCCGGCCAGGTTGGTGATGGGCAGGCCGCTGTCGTCGCCGCGCAGGTTGGTGGCGAAGGCCGGATGGCGCTTCAGCACGCCATCCTCGCCCCAGACGACAGAGGCCAGCGAACGCACGCCCACCGCTTCGCCAGACAGGTAGCGCAGCGCGGCGTAGTCCTCGCCCGCCTGCAATGCCTCCTCGCCCTGGTCGCGCGCAGCCAGCAGCAGGGCATCGTCGCCCAATGCCGCCACCACCGATCCGGCATGGAACGCGCCCGCCGGGCTGGTGCTGATCGTCAGCGGGATGGCACCGCGCACCAGCGTGTCGCGCAGCACGGCTTCGGCCAGGGCGTCCAATTCGCCCGCCGACACCGGGCCATACTCGAAAGCGAACAGCACGTAGTCGCCGGCATCCAGCGCGTCCACCTGGGCAGCGACCGCCGCTTGTTTCCCGTCAAGGGGGGGAGGATCGGCGGCGAAATGCAGCGCGTCGGTGGCGAAGGGAGCAATCAGCGCGGCCAGCAGGGCCAGCGTGACCAGCAGGCGGTCAGGCTTGAAGCGGCGCGGTCGGCGCGCGTGACGTGGCAGGGCGGGCACTTCCTCCGGCTCCAGCCCGGCGAAGGCTCCCCGCGCGGCGACCTCTTCAGCAGCATCTTCGTCCTCGTCGCTGGCGCCCAGGTCCAGCAGGGCTTGCAGCCGCTTCACTCGCCGCTCCTGAGCGGGCGAGACGACCAACTGCCCGGCGGCGCGCTGGCCCAGGGCAGCGGGGATGACCATATCAGCGGCGGGCAGCAAGCCGGGGATGTCCGCCAGCAGTCTGGCGCCGGTAGCCTGGCTCGCCTGGGCTGCACTCAGCTCGCGCAGCGACTCCTCACGGAAGGCGCGCAACCGCTCCGGCAGCTCGGCGACCTGCCTCTGCCGGACGCTCGCCTCAGCACCGCCAGCCCTCACCGTGACGGGCACTTCGGACGGACGCAGTTCCTCGACCCAGGCGGGCTGGACAGCCGGGGCAGGGGCAGGCGAAGCAGAGACGGGAGACGGGGCCGGCGCCTCCTCCTCCGGCACGAACACGTCGCCCAGGACGCGATCCATCTCATCCTGGTCGAACAGCCGCCGCAAATCCAGCTCACCGTAATCCACACCAGTCTCGCCGAACAGCGTCCCCAGGTCGCGCAGGGCCTCTTCGCCAGAATCGCCGGCAGCTGGCGGCTCCTGGCTCACTGGCCTCTCGTTGTAGCCGAGCAAGGTGTCGAGCGCCGCGCTGTCGAGCGGGGCAGTGTCGAGCGCTTGCAGCGCCGCCTCGGCCACGAAAGCGGGGGTGGTTTCGGGCGGGACTGGCAGTTCTTCTGCTGGCTGGAGGTCCGTCGGAGCAAGCTCGTCCAGCCAGTCCAGAGCGTCCAGCGCATCAGATGCCGGGACGCCTGGCTCAGCAGGCTCAGCGCCCGCCGGGAAGCGCTCAGCGGGCAAGGACTCGGCGCTCGCTGACAGCTCGCGCAGCCAGTCGGGCATATCCGCTTCAGCCGAGGCAGCTTGCCGGCGATCGAACTCATCGGGTTCGCCCGGCTCAAACCGCTCGACGAAGTCCTCGATCTCCGGCTCTTCGCCCGTGGGGGACAGCGAAGTCCTGTCAAGGTCCAGATCGGGGAAGGGAATGTCCTCAGGGGAGAGGATGCGGTCTTCGCCGGCCATGTCCTCGGCCAGCCAGCCCGGCAGTTCGCTCTCGTCCATCTCAAGGGCTGGCAGCTCTGGTGCCGGCGGCGCGCCGCCCACGTCCAGTCTCGCGCCGAGCGCCTCCCAGTCCATGCTATCCGTGTCCTGCGCCCCCCGGAACCAGTCCGGCACGTCCGGCGCGGAGGGGACGGGGAGAGTTTCTGCGCCAGGCATGACTGGCTTTGCCAGCGGGCCGGTCGAGAGGTCCATACGGCGGAACCAGTCTGGCGCTTCTTCTGTTTGCTCCTCCAGGCCCAGGAACCAGCCGGGCACGAACTCCGGGCCTTCGCCGGCTGGCGCGGCGGGTGAGGGAGGGATCGGCGGCGTCTCGTCAAGCCGCGCAAACCAGTCGGGCACTTCCTCCAGCAGCCGCTCCTCCGGCGACTTCTGGGCCTCGGCCTCAAGCGCGCGCTGTGCGCGCTCCCACTCCTCGTAGGTCATCTCGGCGGGCGGCGCGTGCTCCTCGGGGGTTACGTCCGCCGCCGCCCACTGCGGCACCTCAACCGCGCCAGGGGGCTGTTCGTCTGCCGCCGGCAGGCGTCGCACCCCGCGCGGCTGTTCCGGTTCTGGGGTCTCTGTTGCGGCCAGCCAATCGGGCAGCGCCTCAGCAGACGGTCTTCCGTCCAGGTCCTCGCTGGAGAGGATGGGAGAAGGCTCGCCGGGCTGCTCGGCGAACAGCCAGTCGGGCAGGGCGTCTTCCTCCGGAGGGACGGATTCTTCGCCAATGCTCTCGCTCAGCCAATCGGGCAGCGCTTCCGCGTCGTCCGGGAAGGGCTGCGCCTCCAGAGCGGAGAGCGACAGCTCCGGCTCGTCGCGAGGAGACTCCTCAGGAGCGCGCAGCCAGGATTGGTCCTCCTGCATGGCAGCGGGCATCTCGAAGTCCGCACCTGCCTCCTGGCCGAAGGCGCTCAGCCAGTCGTCAACTCTGGGGGCCGGCGGCGGTGCTTCAGCGGGAGAAGCTTCCTGCTCGCCGGTCAGCCAGTCGAGCGCCTCCAGGTCGCCGAGCACATCCTGAGAGCTGTCCCAGGGCGCGCCGATCACCTGCTGTTCCTCTGTCGCCGGAGGCACAACCGCACCAAACTGGTCCCAGGGAGCCGCGCCCGGCCCGCCCGCCCCCGCTGCGCGCGGCGACTGACCGGCGAACTCCTCCCAGGGCGCGCGGAGCGGGGCCGGACCGCCAAGCGGCTCGTCTGGCGAGTCTGGCAGCAGGTCGTCGTCAAAGTGCTTCGGATCGTCCGGCATAGCCTTTTCGTCCTGCTCTCACGAGCCTGCAGCTACCCGCCCCGGATGGAGCGATCCTGGCCGGTCAGCACGCGCACGCCGGCGGCCACTGTGCCCAGGCCCACCCCGATCAGGATGCCACGCGCGCCAGCGCTCGCCGGCACGCGAACCAGCCAATCACGTACATCGGCCAGGGCCTCGGTCTCTTCGAGCGGAATCCAGCCCACCAGCGCGACCAGCACGGCCAGGGTGAACAGCACCGACCAGACCGTCACCTGGCGGCGCATCAGGCGGTAGGCCGCATAGACCAGGAAGAACACCAGCAGCCCGGCCAGCGCCGACTCCAGGCTGACCTGCACCGCCTCGAATGCCCGCCCGCTCATCTGCTCGCCTTCCAGGTCGCCGGACCACACCTCGGCGCGGTCGAGAATACGCAGCGCGATCACACCCGCTGCCGTCAGCAGGGCCAGCAGGCTGTACGGCCAGCCGCGCTCAGAGCGGCCCAGGCGGCCCAGGTGCACCGCCAGCAAATTGAACACGCCGACAAACACCGCAATCGCCGCGATCACCGCGACCAGGCGCAGCACCAGAGCGGCAAAATCAGCCGGCGGCGTTCCCCAATCGCTGGCCAGGCCGATGAGCATGGCCACGCCGACGCTGATCACGGTGATGGACGACAGGAAATGAAGCAGGCGATGGTTGTTCACGGATCCCCCTCAACCATGCGCGTACCCGGCCGCGCGCCCGGCTAGATCGCTCGCAGCGCGACGGAGACGATGCCCAGGATGACCAGCCAGCGCAGCACATCCTGGGCGAAGACGCTGCCGCGCTCCAGCGCCGTGCCGCCGAGATAGGCCGGGCCGGCGTATAGCTCCTCGCCGAGCAGCACCTCGCGCCCCTGGGCAAAGGCGACCGCCTGCCCTTCGAGCAGGTCGCTGTGGGCGATCATGGTCTGGCTGTGGCGCAGCGCGCTCTCGCCCAGCAAGGCCAGATTGGTGCCGAAGCGCCCCAACAGCACATTGCTGTCGGCATCCAGGTCGGCGGACAGGCTGGCCGCCCCCGCCGCAAAAGCCAGCCCCGGCGGATACCAGGCCGCGGCGCTGCTGCGGTAATAGGCCATCGTGCGGCGATAGAGATAGGCGCGGCGCAGCGTGTCCTGCGCCAGCGGGAGTGTCATGGGGCTGGTCAGCGTCAGCAGCGGGATGTGGCGGCTGATGGCCAGCCGCTCGCTCATGCGGTACGCGATCTCAGCCGACACCAGCGCGGCGACCGTGCTGGAGGTGCCGAGCGCGCTGTCGCCCAGCGAAATGTGCACGCGCCGGGCACTCTCCACGGCGTCGGCGGTCAGCACCGGCAGCGTCTCGTAGGCGCGGATGGGACGCAGATGCGGGTTGAAGCGCCGGACGATGAAACGTCCGGCCATCATCGCCGCGAAGGTGATCGCCACAAAGACCCAGATCAGCTCGCTGTCGCCAATCATCTGCCTGCCTCGTCTCGCTCCGCGGCCAGCCGCTCGCGCAACCAGGCTACGCCGCCGGGCGCGTCGAGCACGCGCGCCAGGTCAGCAACCGCATCGCGCGGCAGCACCAGGCCCAGCGCCGGCTGCGCCACCCACAACGCCTGCGCGCCCAGCGGACCGAGCGGTTCTGCTGCGTCCAGCAGGAGCGCCGTCAGACCGCCCAGGCCCGCCGCGTGCAGGCGCTCGGCCCAGGGGGCCAGGCGCGCTGCCAGGCGCTCGGCGTCGGGAAGTTGCTCAACAGTGACCATGGGGCCAGTATAGCACAGGGCCAATGGTGCGGAAAATCGCGCGCAACTGAAAGGGCGCACCTCAGTGTCAGGACATGATTCGGTGTGGGGGGCGCTGTGAGACCGGCCCCCGCACGGTCTGCCGGGTCCACGAACGACCTGCCAGGTCGGGGCCTTGCGCTGCCGCGCTCTGGCTGAGCCTCACCCCCAGCCTCGCTACGCTCGGCTTGCCTCCTCTCCATTCGAATGGAGAGGGGGCGGCGAGGCCCGCGTCAGTGGGCCGAGCGGAGGTGAGGCTCTCCAGCGGCGGCAGATGATCCGCTGACGACTTGTTCGTGGACCCCAGCCTGCCGCTTCCCTTGCACATCTCTGCCGGACGATGTACGCTTGGCCTCATGCGCGAAACTCAGGCCCTCATCGAGCGGGTGCGCCGCGTCTCGGCGGACGTGCAGCAGATCGATCTGGCTGTTGACCCGGCCCTCATGCAGCTTAAGCCCGGCCAGGCGCTCTTTGTGCGCCGCCACAACCAGCCCGGCTGGGAGCCATACCTGCGCGATCTGTGGATTCCGGTGGACATGGGACCGGGACGGCTCACTGTCGAGATCGCGGCCAACCCCTACATGACCCCCAACGAGATCGTGGACGTGCTCAGCCCGGTGGGACGCCCCATCCCCGTGCGCCCGCGCATCCAGCACCTGCTGCTGATCGCCGACGATGCGCTGCCCACGCCTTTCGTCTTGCTGGCGCGCACTCTGGCTGGCGGCGGCGTGGCCATTACGCTCGTGCTCAACGGACTGGCCGCGCGCTACCCGCTGGAGCTGCTCTCGCCGGAAGTGGAGATCATGCGCGGTGACACCGACTGGTCATGGCCCGATCAGGTGGCGACCTTCCAGTGGGCGGACCAGGTGCTGATCCTCGCCCCCAGCTACCGCCAGGCCGACGCCTACGGGGGCCTGCTCGAGCGGGTGCGCCAGATTCGCACCCACGACCTGCCCGAACACTACGCCTGCGGGCTGTTCTACGACCGCCTGGCCTGCGCCGCGGGCGCGTGCGGCGCGTGCGAAGTGCGCGCCCACAACACACCGCTACTAGCCTGCACCGATGGCCCCGCCATTGATCTGAAACGAGTTGTGTTCCGGTGAACGGGGAGACTCTTGGATTGCGAATTGCGAATTGCGACCCAGGCATTCAGGGGCGGACAGCAGCGTAGGGAGCATAAAGGGGCGTCTTGTTGACCTCACCCCCAGCCTCGCTGCGCTCGGCTTGCCCCCTCTCCATGCATGGAGAGGGGGAGGCGAGGCGCGCCAGCGCCGAGCGGGGGTGAGGTGAAGTGACGAGTCGCCCCAGACTCCAACCTTAACGCCTGCCCGCCCTTGAGGACCCAGGTGCGCGAAGGACGACGCCCATGATCGAGCTGACCCGCACCGGCAAGAACCCGCTCGTCATCGAGAATCCGGTCATGCCCGCCGCCGGCACCTTCGGCTTCGACGGCGCGGCCTATCGCGACCTGCTCGACCTGGCCAAGCTGGGCGCCATCGTCACCAACCCGATCACCTGGGGGCCGCGTCGTGTGGCGCGCGGGACGCGCATCGTACCGCTGCCGGCGGGCGTGCTGGTGCACACCGGCCTGCCCAACCCCGGCATGAAGCGGACCATCGCCCGCTACCGCGCACGCTGGGCGCGCAGCCTGGCCCCGCTGATCGTGCACGTGGTGGCGACTTCGCCCGCCGAAGTCGCCCTCTGCGCCGCCGCGCTGGAAAGCTGCGAGGGCGTGCTGGGCATCGAGCTTGGGCTGCACGACCAGGCCACGCCAGACGACATCGCAGCCATCGTGGGGGCAGCGTCCGAGAGCACTCTGCCCGCCCTGGTGCGCGTGCCGCTGTACAGCGCCGTCGAATCGGCGCGCGCCGCCGCCGAGGCCGGGGCGGGCGGGCTGGTGGTGGCGGCCCCGCCGCGCGGCACCGTCCGCGACCCGGAGAGCGGGCAGTTGGTCGGCGGGCGAGTCTATGGCCCCTGGCTCAAGGCGCAGGCGCTGCGCGCCGTCGGGCAGATCGCGCGGCTGGTGGACGTACCTGTGATCGGCTGCGGCGGCATCCACTCGCCCGACGATGCCCGCGACTTCCTCGAAGCAGGAGCCGTCGCCGTGCAGGTGGACACAGCGACCTGGGTTCAGCCGCGCCTGCTGGAAGTGATCGCGCGCAACCTGGGCGGGCTGGAGCTGACGCGGGTGGCCGGGTCGCTGCCCGACGAGTGGCAGCCGGGCATGGGCGAGACCATGCGCCTGCTGCGCGACCAGCGGCCCGCGCCCGGCCCGGACGACGAATTGCCTGCCGCTTCACCGCCCGCCCCGCCGGACCTGCCCCAGTAACGTCGCTGGCCCGCCCGGCGCAGCGACACCCCTGCGCTATAGTCTGTTCGTGCTCCTGCCGGGCGCACGTGCCCCCATCCTCCCACACCGGTAGGCGCAGACCGGGCACATGGCTGAACGCGGACTGGGGGTGGCTGTCGCCGCCGTCCGTCCATTTTCGACACTTGTAGCTTGACTTTTTGGCACACCTAAAATATAATCTCTGACTAGAAAGGTTTTGGCGTTTTCGATCCTTGAAATCTTCGTGAAGACATGCACATGACCCTGAACGCTGACCCCGACCCCGTGCAGGCTGCCCGGCGCACCCTGGCCGACCTCCAGCCCGGCGAGACCGCCGAGATCGCTGCCCTGCACAGCGACGGCGCCGAGCGCCGCCGGTTGATGGACCTGGGCATCGTGCCCGGCACGCGCATCACCGCCGAGCTGCGCAGCCCGCTCAACGACCCGGTCGCCTACCGGGTGCGCGGCGCGCTGATCGCCCTACGCCGGGGCCAGGCCGTTCAGATTGAGATTCGCAGCCCTGCATCGGAGACACTCTCATGACGATGACCACCAACACCCTGCCCGGCTCCGCCTGCGCGACCTGCCCCATGAGCCGTCACCTGGCGCGTCTGGGCGTCAACATGGACTCCTGGGACTATGTGGTGGCCCTGGCGGGCAATCCCAACACGGGCAAGAGCACCATCTTCAACGCGCTGACCGGCCTGCGCCAGCACACGGGCAACTGGCCGGGCAAGACCGTCGCCCGGGCCGAAGGCGGCTTTGAGTACGGCGACAAGCGCTACAAGATCGTGGACCTGCCCGGCACCTATTCGCTGCTGGCCGCCAGCGCCGACGAGGAAATTGCCCGCGACTTCATCCTCTTCGGCCAGCCGGACGTGACGGTGATCGTCGTGGACGCCACGCGCCTGGAGCGCAACCTCAACCTGGCCCTGCAAGTGCTAGAGATCACCGACAAGGCGGTCGTGGCGCTCAACCTGATGGACGAGGCGCGCCGTCACAAGCTATCTGTAGATCACCGCCGGCTGGCGCGCGATCTGGGCGTGCCCGTCGTCCCGCTGACCGCGCGGCGCGGCGAGGGCATCGCCGAGCTGCTACAGATGGTGCACGGCGTGGCGACCGGCGAGATCAGGCCGCGCCCGCACCGCCTGGTCTCAACCCGCGACTTGGCGCTCGACCGCGTCGTGGGCCAGCTTGTGGCGCGCATTGAGGCGGCCTTCCCTGGGCTGCCCAACGCCCGCTGGGTGGCGCTGCGCCTGCTCGACGGCGACGCCTCGATTGAACGCGCCATCGCCGATGGCAGCCTGGGCGACCTGTCGCGCGGGCTGCAAACGGCCCCCGTCGCCGAGCGGCTGGTCATGGCCGGAGCCGTCTCATGACCGACCCGGCTGCCGACCTCCTCAAAGCGGCGCGCACGCTGCAGGCGGAGGTGGGTGCCGGGATGCACGACCAGCTTGCCGAGGCGCTCTACACCGACGCCGCTCGCCTGGCCGACCGCGCCGTCACCCACCCGGACGAACGCCCCCGCTTCGACCTGGACCGGGCCATTGACCGCCTGGTGACCAGCCGGACGTGGGGTTTCCCCATCATGATCCTGCTGCTGACGGTCGTCTTCTGGATCACCATCCAGGGGGCGAACGTGCCCTCGGCCCTGCTGGCGACGCTGCTGCTGGACACAGTGCATCCCGCCCTCAAGGACGGGGCGAGCGCGCTCGGCTTCCCCTGGTGGCTGAGCGGCGTGCTGATTGATGGGGCATACCTGGCCGGGGCCTGGGTGGTCAGCGTCATGCTGCCGCCTATGGCCATCTTCTTCCCGCTGTTCACGTTGCTGGAGGACTTCGGCTATCTGCCGCGCGTGGCCTTCAACCTGGATCGCCTGTTCAGCCGGGCGGGCGCGCACGGCAAGCAGGCCCTCTCGATGACGATGGGCTTCGGCTGCAACGCGGCGGGCGTGGTCGCCACGCGGGTGATTGACAGCCCGCGCGAGCGCCTGATCGCCATCCTCACCAACAACTTCGCCATCTGCAACGGGCGCTGGCCGACGCTGATCATGGTCTCGACGATCTTCATCGGGGGCGCGGTCCCGGCGGCGCTGGCCGGGCTGGTCTCGGCGGCGGCGGTGGTGAGTATCGCCGTACTGGGCGTGCTGCTGACCTTCGCCGTGTCGTGGTTCCTCTCGCGGACGATGCTCAAGGGCGAGGCATCCGTCTTCAGCCTGGAGCTGCCGCCCTACCGCCCGCCGCGCATCTGGCAGACGCTTTACACGTCGGTCATTGACCGCACGCTGATCGTCCTGGGCCGCGCGGTGACGATGGCCGTCCCGGCGGGCGTGGTCATCTGGACGATCTCCAATGTGCACGTCGGCGGGGGGAGCGCCGCCGAGCACCTGGTAGCCGCGCTGGACGGCTTCGGCTGGCTGCTGGGGCTGAACGGCGTGATCCTGGTGGCCTACATCGTGGCTATTCCCGCCAACGAGATCATCATCCCTACTATCCTCATGCTGACCGTGCTGACGGCGCGGCTGTCCGGCGTGGGTGAGGGCGCGGGGGTGATGTTCGAGCTGGAGTCGGGCAACGCCATCCGCGACATCCTGCACGCCGGCGGCTGGACGACGCTGACGGCGATCAACCTGATGCTCTTCAGCCTGATCCACAACCCGTGCAGCACGACCATCCTGACCATCTACCACGAGACGCGCAGCCTGAAGTGGACGGCGGTGGCGACGGCCCTGCCGGTGGTGCTCGGCCTCGCCGTGACCTTCACCCTGGCGACCGCCGCGCGCCTGCTCGGCTGGGCGTGAGGGCGGACGAAGTCTACCGCTGTAGGGGAGGGTTTCCAAACCCTCCCCTACGGGAATGCCTGGATCGGTGAGGTTTCGTAGGGGCGCAGCAGAGCGGCGCCCCTGCGTGGGACTCCCAGACAACGCAAACCGCCGGCTACATAGCCGGCGGCGTGTTCCCATGCAAGAAGGGCGCGACCGCCCCGCGATCACTTGCCCGCGACTTTGCCGTAGGCGTTGCGCACCATCGTCAGCAGTTCGTCGAAGGCTTCGTCGCTCACCGGCGTCTCTTCATCGGCGGCAATGGCGTTGATCTCGACGACAATGGTCGCTTCCTGGAACAAGGCGTAGCGCACCAGCGTCGTCTGGGCGACGGTCGCCGTCGCCTTCTGCGGCACGCGGTCTCTGTCCAGCACCAGGCCGTCGAGCCGCAGCTCGCGCTCACGGCTGACAAAGGCCACCTGGGCGGCGTCGGCGCTGGGATGCGCCTCCACCACAATGTAGGCGAGCGCGTCATCCGCGCCCTCATAGACCATCGTCACGTGGCCGCGGTTGGCGATGGTGCTCGTCAGCAGCCGGACCGTCTGCCGGTCATCGCGCTCCCAGTCGCCCACCTCCGCTGGCAGATATTTGACGAAGTCGTCGGCGCGGGCACGCGGGCTGGTGCCGCAG
Source organism: Chloroflexota bacterium (assembly GCA_037447125.1). Taxonomy (GTDB): domain Bacteria; phylum Chloroflexota; class Anaerolineae; order Aggregatilineales; family Aggregatilineaceae; genus UBA2029. The sequence goes on from JBBIHG010000008.1 coordinate 25,036, forward strand.
GCCGTCAGGACAGCGCCGGCCAGCGTGACCAGAGCGATCAGGAGGATTATTCTCGCTCGTTTCACCGGTTCTCGCTCCTGTGGGAGGCCGCTCCCTCATGTTCGCCCAGGTAGGCGGCTCGAACCATCTCATTCTCGCGCAGCGCCGCCGCCGCGTCGGACAGGATGATGTTGCCTGTCTGCAGCACGTAGCCCCGGTTGGCGACGGCCAGCGCCATCAGCGCGTTCTGCTCGACGAGCAGAATGGTCGCGCCCTGCTCGTTGAGGTACTTGATGATGCGGAAGATGTCGCGCACCAGCAGCGGGGCCAGCCCCATTGAAGGCTCGTCCAGCAGCAGGATGCGCGGGTGCCCCATCAGCGCGCGGCCAATGGCCAGCATCTGCTGCTCGCCGCCAGAGAGCGTGCCGCCATACTGCCTCTGGCGCTCCTTGAGGCGCGGGAACGTCTCGAAGACGAACTCCAGGTCGCGGGCGATGCCGTGCACGTCCTGGCGGCTGTAGGCGCCCATCTCCAGGTTCTCCATCACCGTCAGGCGCTGGAAAATCTTGCGCCCTTCTGGCGACTGCACGATGCCGCGACTCATGATGACGTGCGGCGGCAGATAGGTGATGTCCTCATCGCGCAGCAGCACGCGCCCTTCTGCGGCGCGGACGATGCCGCAGATCGTGTTGAGCGTGGTCGTCTTGCCGGCGCCGTTGCCGCCGATCAGCGTGACGATCTCCCCCTCCTCGACCGAGAGCGAGATGCCCTTCAGAGCATGAATCTTGCCGTAGTAGGTGTGCAGGTTCTCGACTTCCAACAGCGCCATGATCGCGTTCCTTTGGCCGGTCGCCGCTACGTAGCCAGCAGGTTGACGTCCACTTCGTCGGCGGCGGTGCCCAGATACGCCTCGATCACCAGGGGGTCCCGCTGCACGTATTCGGGCGTGCCCTCGGAGATCTTGCGCCCGTAGTCGAGCACAGTCACCTGGTCAGAGATGTTCATCACCACGCGCATGTCGTGCTCGATCAGCAGCACCGTCAGGTTGCGCTCGTCGCGCAGGCGGCGGATGAAGCGCATCGTTTCCTCGGTCTCCTGCGGGTTCATGCCGGCGGTCGGCTCGTCGAGCAGCAGCAGGCGGGGGGTGCTGGCCAGGGCGCGGGCGATTTCCAGGCGGCGCTGGCTGCCGTAGGCCAGGTTGGTCGCCAGCACATCGGCCACGTCGGCCAGGCCCATGAACTCCAGCAGTCCGTAGGCGTGGGCCAGCGTTGCTTCTTCCTCGATGTTATTCAGCGGCAGCCGCAGCAGCGCCCCCAGCGGGGTAGTGCGCAGGTTGGGATGCACGCCGGCCATCACGTTTTCGAGCACGGTCATGCCCCGAAACAGGTGGATGTTCTGGTACGTGCGGGCGATGCCGCGCCCGGTCACCTGGTCGGGGCGCAGGCCCTGGATGGGGTGGCCGAGGAAGCGAATCTCGCCTTCTTCGGGCGTGTAGAAGCCGCTGACGCAATTGAAGAACGTCGTCTTGCCGGCGCCATTGGGGCCGATCACGCTGGCGATCTGGTTAGGCATGATCGTCAGGTCCAGGTCGCCCACGGCCACCAGCCCGCCGAAGCGCTTGGTGACGCCCGTCGCCTGCAAGACGGGCGTGGCGCTCGCATGGTCGGTCATGCCTCACCTCTTTCTTCGCGATAATGGCCGTGGGTGAGGGCGTGCGCTCGCTCGCGCAGTTGGGTGATGGGCGCCGGCAGCAGCCCCGCAGGCCGCAGAATGACCATGGTCACCAGCAGCGCGCCGAAGACCATGATGCGGTAGGTCTCAAGCTCGCGCAGCACCTCCGGCACCCCGATCAGGGCGATAGCGCCCATGATCACGCCGGGCACGCTGCCCATGCCACCGATGATGACCAGGCTGAGCACCTCGATAGACACGTCCAGCCGGAAGTCGCTGGGGTAGATATTGCGCTGGCGGGCGGCGAACAGCACGCCGCCGATGCCGGCGAACGCCGCGCCGATGGCGAACGCCGTCAGCTTGGACTGCACCAGATGAATGCCGACGGATTGCGCGATGGTCTCGTCGCTCTTCATCGCGCTCCAGGCGCGGCCTGTGCGCGACTGTTTCAGACGCAGCGAGAGGAAGGCGATCAGCCCCACACCGATCAGCACCAGATAGACCATGGTCAGGTAACCCACGCCGCCTGTCGCGCCGTCGGGCAGGGGCCGGGGAATCTCCAGCACGCCCTGCGGCCCGCCGGTGTAGTCGCGCAGGTTGGTGAACAGCAGGCGGATGATCTCCCCGAAGCCGAGCGTCACGATAGCCAGATAGTCGCCGCGCAGGCGCAGCACGGGAATGCCCAGGGCGATGCCGGACAGCAAAGACATAATGGTGCCGATGACGATGCCCACCATGAAGGGTGAGGCTTGGGCGAAGAGTGAGTCATAGGCGCCGGTGCGCTCGAGCAGCGAGGCCACCAGCGCGCTGAGCAGAATGGCGCTCACCGTGATCAGGGCGGTCATATTGCCGCCCGGACGCCCCAAATAGGAGACGAGCGGGCGTTGATGCTCCCAGGGCCGGCGCTCCGCCGGCGGGCGCCGCCGCCAGATCTTGATCCCCAGGTAGGTGACCACCAGGGTGACGATCACTGTCACGGGCACCCAGCCGGCCAGCCGGACCACCATCTCCTCGTTGCCGGCAAACTTCAGCCCGGCGGGCTGCCCGTCCGCGCCAAGCGCCATCTGCCTGGACGAGAGAAAAGCGTACGAGTAGGCGCCGAGCGCGAAGAAGGCCACATAGCCCAGGTCGAGCAGACCAGCATAGCCGACCACGATATTCAGCCCCAGGCCGAGCATGACGTTGATACCCACGATGGTCATCACGTCGTTCTGGCCCTGGTTGAGGTAGAGCGGCATGAGCAGCACAGCCAGGATCGCTCCAGTGCCGGCAAACTGCGTCTCGAAGCGGCCCGGCGAGCGCAGCCCCACGATGTTCTGCACAACCAGCAGCGCGCCGACTACCAGCGTGAGCAGGACGCTGAGCGTCTCGCTGCCCCCCAGCGCGCGCGACGTGGCCAGGAAGTACGTCTGGCTGCCGATGATCCGCCACAGGCCCAGGCCCATCATCACGGCGATGAGTCCCAGGCAAATGGCCAGCCGTGTCTGGTAGCTCAGGCCTGCATCCGTGGATCGGGCGGCGCGCACAGCGACCAGACTCCACAGGATGATGCCGAAGCCGATCAGCAGTTGGACCTCCTGTGCGCTCCCTCCCAGGTTGAAGATGGGGGCCAGCGCGCTGTACGACCCGGTCGCTGCGTTGTACGTGCCATGCCCGACGGTTAGCCACAGCAGCGCGAAGAAAGCCAGCGGCAGCATCAGCACGCCGATATGCGCCTGCGGGCTGGTCGCCAGATAGGCCCGCGCCCGCTTCCAGGCGCCACCCAGCCGGACCACCATGAACGCCCAGGCCAGCAGTGCCCCCAGGACGCCGGCGATAGTCAGCACCAGCAGGAAGCCGTAGAAACCGCCGATGCCCAGGTTGATGTCCACCAGCTCCAGGCCGCCATCGGTGCCGAACGTCAGGCGCATGGGGTTGGTGCGCAGCGCTCTCCCTTCCGGGTAGGCATCGGTAAGCGGATCGCGGGCAGGGTTGGCGAATAGCTCGCTGGCTGGCACGCCGGAGAGCACGGCCATCGTCTGGGGCGACACTGAGTAGAAGTAGTCGGTGACCTTGACGCCGGTCGCCTGCCAGCGGTTGATGAGCACCATGAGCAAGAACACAACCAGCGCCGCAGCCAGGCCCAACGCCAGCGCATTGCGCAGCAGGTGGCCAAGCCCGTGCCCGCGCAGGCGGCGCGCCAGGCGCACCCCGAAGATCGCGGCGACCAGCAGCATCAGCAGCAGCGCGATACCAGTCAGGTTGACCGGGACACCCAGCAAAATTAGGAAGTTGATGATCAGCCCGACGATGAAGCCGGAGGTGATCCCAGGGCGCAGCAAGGCGATGAGCTGTCGGATGCGTATCTGAAACATGGCCTACACCTTCTTTTCCGCCAGCACTTCGCCGAAGATGCCCGTTGGCCGGAAGATCAACACCAGCACCAGCAAGCTGAAGGCGATCACGTCTTTGTACTCGGCGGGGATGCCGAGCATGGTCGGCCCCAGGGCCTCGGCCAGCCCCAGGAACAGTCCGCCGAACATGGCGCCGGGGATGTTGCCAATGCCGCCCAGCACCGCCGCGGTGAACGCCTTGAGGCCAGGGATGAAGCCCGCCCGGAAGTTGAACGACTGGTTGTGGAAGCCCATCATCACGCCCGCCGCCCCGGCCAGCAGCGCGCCAAGGGCAAACGTGATGACGATGACCTGGTTCACGTCCACACCCATCAGCGCCGAGGTGGGCTTGTCTTCGGCCACGGCGCGCATGGCGCGCCCCGTCTTGGAGCGCTGCACGAACGTGTAGAGAAAGACCATGAGCACCAGCGAGACAATGACGACGATGATGCCCGTCTTGGTGACGGGGATCGTGCCCAGGTCGCCGATGCGCAGGTCTATGGTGCCGTCAATCAGCGCGGGGCGGCTGTAGGCGCGCTTGGCCGGGCCGAAGACGTTGAGCATGGCCTGCTGCAAGAAGAACGAAGCGCCAATAGCGCTGATCAGCGGGGTCAGGCGCGGCGCCCCGCGCAGCGGACGGTAGGCGATGCGCTCCACGGTGACCGCCACCAGCATGGAGACGACCATGCCCACAGCGACCACAAACAACAGCGCCACCACCGAGGTGACCACTTCGTAGATGTGCGGCGCGAAGCCGCCCAGCGCCTGCAGCAGCCCATAGCCGACCAGCGCGCCGATCAGCAGGCGGATGGGCAGGCTGAACAGGGTGAGTATCCAGGTGGGGTCTGGCTCGGCGGCGCGGCCGGTATGTCTGCGCCCGGCGCGCGCCGCCAGAGTCTCTAGTGGCAAGAACAGCACCGCGAAGAGCAGGGGCAGCAGCACCACCGCGACGCTGGCCGCGCCGACTTCGAAGGTGCCATCGCCCAGGTTCAGCACGTAGGTCAGGGCGAACCAGCCGCCGAATGTGCCCATGACCAGCACCTCGCCGTGGGCGAAGTTGATCATGAACAGGATGCCGTAGACCAGAGTATAGCCCAGCGCCACCAGCGCATAGACGCTGCCCAGCACCAGCCCGTTGACGAGCTGCAAGCCCCACAGGGTGATCGGGTAGCGCTCCGGCGCGGCCTCGACCACTGACGCTACGCGCACCGACAACGCCAGGAAGAAGATGATACCCAGATAGTTGATGATCACCCGCGTGGATGAGACGGTCTCCTCGCTGCGTGAGCGGCTGTAGAGAATGGCGGCCAGCCCAGCCAGGCCCAGCGCGGCATAGACCCACAAGAAGCTGCCCAGCAGATCGCTCACGGTCTGGAAGATGGGATCAGCCGGGGTGCCAAACAGCCCGGCGACGTGGGCGATCACCCAGAAGATGCGCACGGTGGCAAGCAAGGCTCCCCAGCCAAAAAACTGGCCGCTGAGTCGATCGGCGTCGAAGGTGATACGCCCTAGCCGGCGAGCCTGTGTGATATGCGCCATGTGATCCTCCATCTGCAGGGCGTGCTGGAACCCGCGCTGCCGGTGAGTCTAGGGGATGTGAGAAAAAGCTGTAGGACAGCAAGAAACTGAAGCATGGACGCCAAACGTGAAAAATTGTACCAGCGCCATAACAGATTCACCAATTATGGCGCTGGTCGCGATTAGCTGACCCAGAGGGCGCAGCTCATGGCCGGCTGGCGATTATTCGACTTCCATCTCCAGCAGGTCTTCGGGCACCTCGACCTGGACGAACTCGCCATCCTCGACGACGTAGATGGCGAAGATGGTCGCGCCGCAGTCGCCATTCTCGGCGCAGGTCAGCGTGCCGGTCAGGCCTTCGTAGTTCTCAGTGGTGCGCAGGGCTTCGATCAGCGCCTCGCGGTCAATCACCAGATTGCCCTCGGCGTCAATCTCTGACACAGCGTCAATGGCGGCGAAAACCATGTTCGCGGAGTCGGCGGCATGGTAGTGGAACGGGCCGAGATCTGACGGCTTGACACCGAACAGCTCTTCGTACTGGGCGTCGAAGTCTTCATAGACCATCTCCGGCGGGAAACTGGCATAGACGCCTTCGGAAGCGGCGCCGGCGCCCTTGATGGTCGCCTCGCCCTTGATCCCGTCCGGGCCAAAGAAGATGACATCACCCAGGCCGACATCGTTCTTCTGCGGGATCAGCAGTACGGCCTGCTGCTCGTAGCCGCCGAAGAAGATCACTTCTGGTCCTAGCGGCACCAGCGGGGTGAGCACCGGGCGGTAGTCCTGGGCTTCTGTGTCAATGCCTTCGAAGGCCACCACTTCGCCGCCCAGCCGCTCGAACTCATCGGCGACGGCGCGGGCTATACCCAGGCCATAGGTATCGTTGTCGTGCAGCGCCGCCAGCTTGCGCGCGCCCAGAATCTTGTAGATGTAGTTGGCATCGTACACACCCTGCACGCTATCGAGCGGGGCGGCACGATTGATCACCGTCAGCCCGCGCGCCGTCACCTCGACAGCGGTGGCGCTGGGCGACATCATGGGGATGCGCGCTTCCTCGTACACGTTGGAGGCGGCGATGGTGGCGCCGGAGCAGATGTGCCCAACCACAGCCACGACCTGCGGATCGGAAGCCACGCGGTTGGCCACAGTCGTCGCGTCGTCGCCGGAGCAGCGGTCATCCTCGACGAACGTCTCGACCTCGAAGCCCTTGATGCCACCGGCATCGTTGAGGAACCAGGCCGCCGTCTGGGCCGCGTTGGCGATGTCACGCCCGAACTCCGGGATGACGTTCGTCAGGTCGGTCACGATGGCGATCTTGATCTTCTCGCCAGGCTTGACGACGACCTGGCCGCCGTCCTGGGCGTGCACCGGCAGGCTGCCCACGACGAGCAGGGCGCTGATCAACAGGAACAGGATACGAAGGGACTTACTCTTACGCATGGTGTGCTCTCTCCTCAGAAGACTCGGCAAACTCAGCAATTGTGTGACGGCATGATATTGGGCTCGCGAGCGAAAGGCCGTTGAGCTGTGCGGCTGTCTGGTACGATATTGCGCTCGATGGCACAGATGCAGCGTCACCTCCTTCCGCGCACTACCCGGTCAGCCCGAGAGGGATCATTTGACGAGAGCCGGCCTCACTGCGGGCAACTGAAAAACCGCAGCGGACCTATAGGGAGTGTCTTTCTGGTCTAAGGCGATTTATAGTAACCGATTCGCTCAAGTTTCGCCAAACCCGGCAAGGTGCAGGGCTGCTCTGCTGTGCCCCCATCTGGCCACTGGCAGCTTCGCGTCGCAATTTTACGGTATGAGGACAGCGAGCCTTTGTGAAAATTGCACAATGCCGCCGGGGTTTGCGGAAGAGTCCCGGCCTGGGCCGGCGGTTTGCCGGTCGAGCGGAATCGCCGTTTTGCCTCCTGCGAAAACGGCAGACATCGCCTATAATGGAAGGGAACTGAGCGCACGAACACACCTGGCAGAATGCCGCCCGGATGGCGCGCGCGCATGACACTGCTCGATAATCTCAGACGTTCTAAGGAGACTTGCTATGAATTCACGGAGAATTTCGCTGTTGCTCGTAGTGCTCCTGTCGCTGGTGCTGGTATTGCCCGCGCAGGCCCAAGACGAACCGGTTATCAAGCCGCTGCCCTGCGAGGAGCCGGGCAAGCTGACCATGTGGGTCTGGGACGAGGCGTGGGCCACCATCATCGGCAATTCGATTGAGGCGTGGAAGGCTGAGTACTGCCCTGGCGCTGAGGTAGACCTGCAGGTGCAGCCCTGGGGCCAATACTGGGACCTGCTGA
>JBBIHG010000008.1:32972-62830 GCA_037447125.1 Chloroflexota bacterium
GGCGCTGAGGTAGACCTGCAGGTGCAGCCCTGGGGCCAATACTGGGACCTGCTGAAGACCAACGCTGCCGGTGGTGTGCTGCCCGACGTGTTCAACATGTCGCAGCCGTTCTTCTTCTTCTACGCCGATAACGACGTGGTGCTCAACCTGCAGCCCTACTGGGACGAGTTCGGCGTGGACACGTCGGTCTGGGGCAGCGGCCTGATCGATCCCTACCGCTGGGGCGAGGCCGGTGACCTGTATGCCGCGCCAGTCAACTGGGACACGGTTGCCATCTTCTACAACAAAGATATGTTCGACGCCGCCGGTCTGGCCTACCCGACCGCCGACTGGACGTGGGACGACTTCGCCGAGTACGCCGCCGCGCTGACTGACCCGGCTGCTGGTGTCTGGGGCGCTGCGGTATACGCCGAGTACCAGTCCGGGTATGCGAACTGGATCGCCTCGGCGGGCGAGACCCCGGTGGTGGATGCGGCGCGCACCGACTGCACGCTGGACAACCCCGCCAGCCTGGAGGCGCTCAACTTCCTCAAGGGCCTGCTCGACGCCGGCTACATGCCCACCGTTTCCGAAGCAGGCGGCGCCTCGCCCAATGATGCCTTCAACCTCTTCAAATCGGGCAAGCTGGCGATGATCTCCACCGGACCCTGGATGCTGCCTGAGCTGGAGGATGTGGCTTTCAACTGGGACATCGTGCAGTTCCCCAAGCACCCTGTAACAGGGCGCAGCCGTGCAATCCTGCATGCGGTAGGCTATATGGCCTCGGCGCGCACGGCCAACCCCGACCTGGCCGCCAACCTGATCCTCTACCTGGCCAGCGACGAGGGCCAGAAGTTCTTCGCCGAGGGCGGCACGGTGGCCCCGGCCAACCCGTCGCCGGCCATCCAGCAGATGTGGATCGACTCTTTCGGCGACATAGATGCCAACATCCAGGCGTTCGTGGACGCCACAGTTGACTCGCAGGGCGTCACCCCCTTCAGCGAAATCTGGGATGTGATGAACAGCGAGCTGGTCGTGAAGATCTTCGACCTGGGCATGAGCGTGGAAGACGCGGTCGCTGAGACCTGCGACGTCATCAACGCCGAGCTGCCCTAGCGGCGCTGCTTGCTGAGGGCCGGGGAGCGGGAGCGCCTGCTCCCCGGCTTTTTCCTGGCTTGTCCACTGAGTTCCGCTCTATGCCATCGCCCCCGCTCTCCTGGCTCGGACCGACCCCGCTCAGCCGGCGCAAGGCGCTGTGGGGCCTGGCGCTGATCGCGCCCAACACGTTGGGCCTGTTCTTCTTCTTCGGCATCCCCGTGCTGATGGCTTTCTCAACCTCGGTGCAGGAATGGAATGCGATCCAGCCACCGCGCTTTATCGGGCTGGACAACTTCGAACGCATGATCAGCGACGACAAATTCGCCCAGGCGCTGACCAACACGCTCAAGCTGATCGCGCTGACGGTGCCGCTGGAGGTGCTGCTGGCCCTGGGCGTGGCCGTGCTGCTCAACCTGCCCCTGCGCGGGCGCAACCTGCTGCGCACGGCCTACTTCCTGCCCGTTGTCACTTCGACGGTGGCGGCCTCGATCGTATGGACGAGCATCTTGCAGCCGCGCTTCGGCATTGTCAGCCGGCTGCTGGAGCCGGTGGGCCTGGGCGAGACGAAGTGGCTGGTCGAGCCGGGCCTGGTGCTGATCCCGATCGCTGCCGTTGCCATCTGGCAGCGGCTGGGCTTCGACATGATCATCTTCCTGGCCGGTCTGCAATCCATTCCCGCCGAGCTATACGAGGCCGCACGCATTGACGGGGCGGGGCGCTGGCGGCGCTTCCGCCATGTGACGCTGCCCATGCTCTCGCCGACGACGTTCCTGGTGATGGTGCTGGCGATCATCAACAGCTTCCAGATCTTCGACCAGGTCTATGTCATGACCCTGCGTACCGTGCCTGGTGGGGTGGGCGGCAGCGCCACCACCCTCACCTACTATCTCTACCGGCGCGCCTTCACCCATTCCGAGTTCGGCTACGCCTCGGCCATCGCCCTGGTGCTGTTCGCGCTCATCCTGTTCGTAACCGTGCTGCAACTGACCATCCAGCGCCATTGGGTGTACTATGAGGCGGAGGAGGGCTAGATGAGGCTGGCTCTGTGGCGGCGCGCGCGCTCACCGCACGACCTGTCCATTCCGATCCAGGTCTTCTGCTACGCGGTCCTGCTGGCCGGGGCGCTGATCATGGTGCTGCCCTTCCTGTGGATGGCCTCCACCGCCTGCAAGCCGCCCGTCGAACTGAACAGGGTGCCAGTGACCTTTCTGCCGGAGCATCCTGTCTGCCGCCAGAACCTGGACACGCTGTACGACACGTCGCCACATTTCAACCGCTACCTGCTCAACTCGGCCATCGTGACCACCGGGCGCACGCTCGGCCAGCTCATCACCTGCTCGCTGGCCGCTTATGGCTTCGCCCGCTTCAAGTTCCCTGGGCGCGGTGTGATCTTCGCCCTGTGCCTGGCCCTGCTGATGGTACCCTTCCAGGCGATTCTGATCCCGGAATACATGCTCATTCGCAAGCTGGGCTGGCTGAACACCTTCAAGGCGCTCATCGTGCCAGGGGCGTTCAGCGCCTTTGCCCTGTTTCTGCTGCGCCAGGCGTTCTTGCAGATTCCGGTCGAGATCGAGGAGGCGGCGATCATTGACGGGGCGAACCCGCTGCGCGTGCTGTGGCATGTCACGCTGCCGCTATCGGTGCCGGCGCTGGCCGCTTTCGCCGTGATCACCGTGCAGGCGGCCTGGAACGACTTCCTCTACCCGCTGGTCGTCTCCAACTCGCCGGACACGCGCGTGGTGACGATCGGCATCGCCCTGCTGCAAGGCGAGCGGCGCACGCCGTATAATCTGCTGATGATGGGATCGTTCCTGGCGACGATGCCCATGCTGGTTTTGTTCCTGGCGTTGCAGCGCTACTTCATCGCCGGGATCGCCATGGGCGGCGTCAAGCGTTGAGGTAGAGCGAGAAGGGCACACCGCAGAGACGCAGAGGACACAGAGGAGAACCTGAGAACAATGCTTCTTGGCTCTTCTTAATTTTTCCTCTGCGCTCTCTGCGTCTCTGCGGTGGAATCTTCAGCGGTGCTGTTCGTGAGCGCCTCACTCATGGGAGCTATCTGCGTGGAATATGACGTTTTCCTGCCCGGCGACTACTTCTACGACCTGATCTACACCGGCCTGCCGGAATTCCCCATGCTGGGCCGCGAGGTCTACGGCACGGGGATCATCGCCACCGGCGGGGCGATGTTCATCACGGCGACCTCGCTGCGCCGCCTGGGGGTGCGCGTCGGCTGGGCGGCCTGCTTCGGCAATGACGACTACAGCCAGCACGTGCGCCGTCTGGCTGTGGGTGAAGACATCGAGCTGGCTCTGGCCCAGGACGTGGATCGCCCCTACCGGCGCGTCACGACTTCGATCCCCTTCCAGGGCGAGCGAGCCTTCGTCAGCTACGCCGATCCCCCGCCGATTGACCTGGACGCGCATTGGCTGGCCGCCATGCGCCGCTGCGATTTCCGCCACCTGCACCTGGGGGCGATGTTCGCGCTGGAGCGCGTCGCGCCGCTGGTCGCCGAGGCGCGGGCGCATGGGGCGACCGTCTCCATGGACTGCCAGGACGTGCCCAACCTGGCCCAGGCGTGCACCTGGCAACGTCTGCTGGGGCTGGTGGATGTGTTCATCCCCAACGCGCGCGAAGCCCTGCTGGTCAGCGGGACGAGCGCCGTCGAGAGCGCGCTGCAACGGCTGATGGAGTGGACGAAGATCGTCGTCGTCAAGGACGGAGCCAATGGCGCGTGGATTGGCACGGGCGGCAAGATCATCCACGCGCCGGCGGTCAACGCCGGGCCGGCGGTGGACACGACCGGGGCCGGCGACTGCTTCAACGCCGGGTTCCTGCTGGGGTGGGTGGTTGAGGGCGCGCCGCTGGAACGCTGCGCGCGCTATGCCAACATCTGCGGCGGGCTGTCGGTGACGCAGGTCGGCGGCGCGACTGCCGCGCCCACCCGCGCCGAGCTGGAGGCGTGGCTGGCCCGGCTCGGCGACTGACGGACGGCTGCTGTTGTGCTGCGTATTCATAGGGGCGGGTTTCGAAACCCGCCCCTACCGTATGCGATGAAGAATGGTTCCCTACTGGACGACCGGGGCCATGATCGCGTCAATGCGCGCCAATGTGTCAGCGTCCAGCGTCACGTCAACGGCTTTGAGCGTCTCGTCAAGCTGGGCAGGCCTGGTTGCCCCGGTGATCGCGCTGCTGACGCCCGGCTGGCGCAGCGTCCAGGCCAGGGCGAGTTGGGCGCGCGTCACGCCCAGGTCGTCGGCGACCGCCTTCAGTTTGCGGATCGCGGCGATGGACTCGCCCTTGTACCACTGGTCGCGCAGCCAGTCCATGCGCGCCAGACGACTGTCATCGGGCAGGGCGTTGTCGTACTTGCCGGTCAGCAGCCCACTGGCCAGCGGACTCCACACCACCAGCCCGATCCCATTCTTCTCGGTGACGGGCAGCACGTCCTCCTCCACCTTGCGTCGCGAGATCATGTTGTAGAGCGGCTGCTCGACCTGCGGCTTGATCAGGTTGTGGCGCTCGCAGAGGTCCAAGGCCGCCTGAATCTGCGCGCCGGTCCATTCGCTGGTGCCCCAGTAGAGAATCTTGCCCTGGTGCACCAGGTCGTCCAGCGCCCGGACGGTTTCCTCCAGCGGAGTCTCATCGTCCCAGCGGTGGCAGAAGAACAGATCGAGGTAGTCGGTGCCGATGCGCTGCAGCGAGGCGTTGACGCTCTCGACCAAGTGCTTGCGTGACAGGCCGCGGTCGTTCACGTCGTCGCTCATCGGCCAGAACGCCTTGCTGGAAATGACCAGCGTGGGGCGCGGGAACAGCTTGAGGATAGACCCCATCAGCTTCTCGGCCTCGCCGGCGGCATAGACATCGGCGATATCGAAGAAGTTGATGCCGCTGTCATACGCCTTCACGATGATGTCGCGGGCGAGGCGATGGTCAGTCACGCTCTCGCCGAAGGTCGTCCAGCCGCCCAGACTCAGCGCGCTGACCTTAAGACCGGAATTCCCCAAACGGCGGTAGTTCATGCGGTGTGCTCCCTTCCGTGTGCAAACCAGATCAGGCATGTGCTCGGCATGGTTGTACCACAGCCGGAGCGAAGCGACCGTTAGAAGCGTGATATAAGCGTTCGGAGACGCGCTCACGGCGACAGGCGCCCTGGATCAGGAGTGTTCCCAGCGTTTCAGACGCGCGCTGCACTCGTCAGCGGGCAGGCGCGCACCCCCGGCCAGCATCTGGCGCAGGCTGGCGGCCAGAGTGGAACCATCCAAGAGACCGGCGGCATCCAGCTCATCCAGCACCCACAGCACGCCATGCACCGCAACGCCCTGCTCCTGGGCCAGGGCGCGCAACCCGGCGCCTCCAGTCAGCAGCATGGCCTGCGCATCGCGTGCAGCGATCAGCGCCGTGCAGTCGCCCAGCGACAACCGTCGCTGCTCCGCGCTGAGAAGTGCCGCCTCGAGAAGCTGCCCGGTTGATAGGCCGGCACGCTGCAGCCCCATCTGCTGCAATCGCTCCCGATCAGGCTCTACCAGTTCGTCCAGCACGCCATCGGGCGCGGCGAACTGACACGGCAGAGCAAAGAGCCAGGCCAGCAAGTCGCCCCGGCTGAGGTCAATGAGGATGTTGGCATCAATGATGCAGCGCACGGGCTTCCTTGGGCGGAGTGGGGAACAGAGCGATGCGCTGCCCCATCAGTTCTGCCGCGCGCGCTTCGGAGATAATCCCTTCGGCAACCAGGCGCCGCACCAGACGGTACATGCGGCTGGGGGTCTCCGCAGGGAGCGCGAGCGGTTCTTGTTTCCGCCAGCCGCGCGCGCTGAGCTGTCGCCACAAGTGGCGGGCGGCGCTGTCGGGTAGGATGCCCAGGTCCTGTGCCCGGTATATCCAGGCAGCCATGCTCATGCCGTATTTTTCTTTGAGATCCAGCAATTCGTATAGGTCGAGATGGCTGCGGCGGTGGCCCAGTTCCATGACAGCCACTTCGGCAGGCACCAGAAACGCCGCTGCGAAGCGGTGAGCAGCCTTTTCCTCGTCGAGATCCCCGGCCACACGCATCATGAGGTACCCAAGCTCATGTGCCAGATCGAAGCGCTGCCGGTCTGCTGATCGGGTCTGGTTGACCGCAATGACCGGAGTACGGTCATCGTACAGGAATGTGCAGGCGTCGAAATCCTCAGCGCCTTCTACCAGACCGATCTTGACCCCCTTCTCTTCCAGCAGCTCGGTCAGGTTGTCGATTGGATCGCTGCCCAGTTGCCAGGCTTCACGCAGGGCTGAAGCAGCCCGCTCAGCGTCGTCAAGCGTCCTGACGGGGCGCGGAAAGCCCTGCGGCCTCTGCACACAGACATCCTCTGGCAAGAGCGATTCAACCAACAGGTAACGCTCCAACCAGTCCTGGATTTGCGCCTTGACCGCCTCCTGAGCCTTAGAACCTATCCGCTTGTGCCGGCGATAGACCGGTTCGATGTGCAGGCGGGGGGCCTGGCGCAGCAGAAACTCCACGCGCACGTCCAGCGCCTGCGCCAGCTTGAAGAGCGTCTCAGCGCCGGGCACCATGGCATTGTTCTCGTATTTCGAAATGGACATGGCCGACACGCCCACACGCTCGGCCAGCTCGCGCTGGCTCAAGCGCGCCTTGAGACGCGCCAGCTTGAGCCGTTCGCCAATGGGGATCATGGTCTGCCTTCTCGCAATGCGCTCACTCTCTGGTGTTTATATTCTGCTATAAATGGCGTATTCTGTAAACCTCAATCCTGACAGGGCGACATGTTCACGGCGACAGGCGGCGCAGCGTCTCGTAGAGCGGGCGCAGCCGCCCGTACAGCCGCTTGTAGACCTCGGCGTAGAGCGCGTTGTAGGTGGCGTGCGTGGCCGGGTCCGGCGTGAAGACGCGCTCGACGCGGGTCATGGCCGCGATCGCCGTGCCGAAGTCGGGGTGCAGGCCCAGCCCCACTGCCGCCACAATCGCCGCGCCTAGCCCGGAAGTCTCGTAGGTGTGCGGGCGGGCGGCGGGCAGCCCGAAGACATCGGCGGTGAGCTGCATGGCCGCGTCGCTCTGCGAGCCGCCGCCGGAGACGCGCAGCTCAGTGATCGGCACGCCGCTGCGCTTTTCGGTGCGCTCTTTGCCCTCGCGCAGAGCGTAGGCCAGCCCTTCCAGAATCGCCCGGTAAAGATGGGCGCGCGTATGTACGTCGCTGAAGCCGATCACCGCGCCGCGCGCTTCTGGCCCTGGCACGCGCACCCCCGGTGACCAGTACGGCTGCAAGACCAGCCCCTGCGACCCCGGCGGCACCTGGGCGAGCAATTCATCGAGCAGCGTCTCCGGCTCGACGCCGTTCCGCTCAGCGAGGAGCATCTCGCGGTGGCCGAATTCCTGCTTGAACCAGCTCACCATCCAGAAGCCGCGATAAATTTGTAGCTCCAGGCTGTACGCGCCCGGCACGGCAGAAGGATAGGGCGGGATGAGCGGGATGATCTCGATGTAACGGCGGTGCGTCGTGTTGATCGTCGCCGTCGTGCCATAGCTCAGGCAGCCGATGTGCGGCTCCAGGCAGCCGGAGCCGATGACCTCGCACGCTTTGTCAGCGGCAGCGGCGATCACCGGCAGTCCGGCGGGGATGCCAGTCGCTGCGGCGGCTTCGGGCGTGATCACACCAAGTTGCGCGGCGGGCGGCACCAGTTCTGGCAGGTGCTCTGGCCGGACGTCGAGCGCCCGCCATTTCCAGTCCCACGCCTTCGACCACGTCTGGCGCTTGTAGTCGAAGGGCAGGTAACCGACCTGGCAGCCAACCGAGTCGGCCAGGCGACCGGTCAGGCGATAGGTGAGATAGCCGGAGAGCAGGACGTACTTATGCGTCTGCGCCCAGATGGCGCGCTGCTGGGTGGCGATCCAGTTAGCCTCGGCCTCGGCCTGCAGGTAGGCGACTGTCTGGCGCAGCCGCGCCGCGCGGAAGATCAGCCCCCACAGCCCGCCGACCGGGGCGATCCCTTCGGCGCGGCGCTGGTCCGGCCAGACGATGGCTGGGCGCAGCGGCTTGCCGTCGCGGTCGAGGTTGATCACGGTGCCGCGCTGCGTCGTCAGCGCCACGCCACGCACCGCCTCTTTGGGCGCTTCCGCCAGCGTCCACAGTTGGCGACACGCCTCACCCAGCTTGTCCCAGAAGTACTCGGCATACTGCTCGGCCCAGCCGGGCTGCGTCGAGAAGTAGGGCTCGATGGGCACGCGCGCCTTGGTCACCAGCCGCCCTTGCAGGTCAAAGAGCAGCGCGCGCACGCTCTGCGTCCCGTTGTCAATGGCCAGGATCAGATCGTCGGGCATGGCGCTGCGCGTCTCCAGGTGGCAACCGGTTGCAAGTATCAGCGATCATCCTGCGGGTCTGGTCTGTGCTGGCTGCTGATGGCTGACCGCTGATCGCTGTGTTTGTGCCACAAGTTGAGCGCGGCTGCAAGTTCCCCGCGCTCTGCTGTGACCTGGCTTGCCGCACCCCGCTCGGCGCTGACGCGCCTCCCTGCACCCCATCCGTTGCGGAGGGGGCAAACCGAACTCAGCGAGGCTGGGGGCGAGATCAATGCATCCAGCGAGTCGCTGACAACCTCTGCCGGCTCCCCCAGAGGGGTCCACGAACGACCTGTTGCCAGGGGGAAGTTCAGGAATGCTCGCTGAACGTCTCCCCTCAATCCCCCCCAGCGAAGCTAGAGGGGGGACGATCTGGCAGGTGGCTCTCCCCTTCCCTCAGCAAAGCTGAGGGAAGGGGCCGGGGGATAGGGGCGTTCTGGCGTTTGCCCAACAACTTGTTCGTGGACCCCCGCGGGATTTTGCTATTGACGACGCTGTCTGTTCCTGGTAAAAAATCCCCCAGGCTTGGTGACCGGGCTGCCGGGCGCTGCGCTGTGCGCTCCCGCCGCAGGGAGCAAGCCGCCTGTTCAGCGAGGACGGAGATGCTGCCGGAGATGAATGCCGTTTGCCTGCCACCTGTCCCGCGCGTGCCGGGCGCGGGCGGCGAGTCATCACTGGCCGTACCCGTCGTTTTCGACCGTTGAGACCACCGTTGCGGTGGTCTTTTTTATACCTGGTGCAGAGGTTGCTATGTCGGACGATTTCATCACCGCTGATCTACGCAAATCCCGGGATTTCCTGAAGCTCTACACGCCGCCCAAGATTGACGGCAACTTTGCTGGGAAGCATATCATCTCCGTGGACCAGTTCGACCGCCACGACCTGCAAATCCTCTTCGACGCCACGTCCTCGATCCGCCGGCGCATCAAGCAGCAGGATCGCGGGCTGCTGGCGCTGACCGCGGGCAAGATGATGGCCACGCTCTTCTACGAGGCCAGCACGCGCACCGACCTGTCCTTCCAGGCGGCGATGCGCCGGCTCGGCGGCGAAGTCGTCGCGGCCAGCAACGGGGTGCGCTTCTCGTCCATCTACAAGGGCGAAAACCTGGCCGACACGGTGCGCGCAGTGGGCTGCTACGCCGACGTGATCGTCCTGCGCCACCCGGACGTTGGCTCGTCCTACGAGGCGGCCTACTACCTCGACCGGCTGGCCGAGCAGATCTCGCGCGACCCGGTGATCCTCAGCGGCGGCGACGGCATCGGCGAGCACCCCTCGCAGGCGCTGCTCGACTGCTTCACCATCTTCGACGCCAAGCACACCCTCGACGGGCTGAACATCTCCCTGGTCGGCGACCTGAAGCACGGGCGCACTGTCCACTCGCTGGCCAAGCTGATCACCCGCTACGAAGCGCAGAACACTACACTCAACCTGGTCGGGCCAGAATCGCTGCCCATGCCCGAAGACATCGTCCGCTTCATCGAGTCGAAGGGCATCCGCGTCCGCCAGACGGACACCATTGACGACGTGCTGGCCGAGACAGACGTGATCTACTGGACGCGCGTGCAGGAAGAGCGCTTCGCCGACCGCGCCGAATACGAGGCCATCAAGGACCGCTTCATCATGACACCGCCGGTGCTGGCCCGCGCCAAACCGGACGCGATCCTGATGCACCCGCTGCCGCGCAAAAACGAGATGGGCACGCCCGACGACCACGACGCGCTCGATGCCGACAGGCGCGCGGTATACTTCCGGCAGATGGAGAACGGCATGTTCGTGCGCATGGCGCTGTTGGCGAAAGTGTTGGGAGGCCTATGGGTATAGACGAACGTAACAAGAATTCGACGCTGATCATCCCCGGCATGACCGATCCGCACGTGCACCTGCGCGACCTCGACTGGGCGCACAAGGGCACGTTCGCCAGCGAGACGGCGGCGGCAGTGGCCGGGGGCTATTGGGCCGTGCTGGACATGCCCAACACGCCGCCTCCCACCATTGACGAGGCGGCACTGATCCATAAGCTGGCCGTCATCGGCGCGGGCGCGCGCTGCGACTGGGGCGTGTATTTCGGGGCCAGCCAGGCCGATAACACCGCCCTCTATCCCGACGTCATCGGGCGCGTGTGCGGGCTGAAAATCTACAATAACTCCACGACTGGCACGCTGCTGCTAGACAACCAGACAGCGCGCGAAGCCCACTTTCGCGCCTGGCCGGCAGGTAAGATCATCGCCGTCCACGCTGAAGAGGCGACGGTGGCCGACATCCTGGCCCTGGTGCGCCTCACCGGCAAGCGCACCCACTTCTGCCACATCAACACCGCCGAGGAGATTGCCCTGCTGCGCGCCGCCAAAGCGGAGGGCCTGCCGGTGAGCATCGGCGTCACGCCGCATCACCTCTACCTGACCGAGCGCGATGTGCGGACCCTGGGCGCGCTGGGGCGCATGAAGCCAGAGCTGAAGACGGAGGCTGACCGCGCCGCCTTGTGGGATGCCGTCGCCGATGGCACGGTGGACGTGATCGAGTCCGACCACGCGCCGCACACGCTGGCCGAGAAGGACGCCGACCCCCCGCCGTCCGGCGTGCCCGGCCTGGAGACGACGCTGCCGCTGCTAGTCACAGCGCTGCGCGCCGGCCGGCTGACCGCCGAGCGCCTGATCGCGCTGCTGGCAACCAATGCCCAGCGCCTCTTCGGCCTCCGGCCACCGCCGGAGACGTACACTGTCGTGGACCTCAGCGCGTCCTACGTCATCGCCCGCGAGCACCTGCACACGGGCTGCGGCTGGTCGCCGTTCGAGGGGATGCGTGTCATGGGCCAGGTGCGGCGGGTGGTCGTGCGCGGGCAGACCGTCTTCGATGGCGAGCGCGTGCTGGCCGCCCCCGGCTCTGGGCGAAACCTGTTCGGGGAAGGGCCATGATCCGCGAGGAGGCGCGCGGGGCGCTGCTGCGCCTCTATGACGCCAGCTACCGTCGCCTGGCCCGCCCGCTGATCTTCCGCACGTCTGCCCAGCAGGCGCACCAGCAGATGCACATCTGGCTGCGCCGGGCGGATGGGCAGACGTGGCTGCTCCCTTTGTTGGGTGCGTTGCGCGGGCTGATCCAGCCGCCGGCGCCGGTGGAGGTGGGCGGCGTGACGCTGGAATCCCCGCTGATGCTGGCTGCCGGGCTGGTCAAAGGCGACGGCTTCGCCTCCGAGGAGGAGGCGCTGGCCGCGGTCGCCGCCGGACATAACATCATCCCCGGCTGGCGCTGCCTGCCGCCGCTGGTGGGGCTGGTTGAGTTCGGCTCGTTCACGCGCTGGCCACGCCTGGGCAACTCCGGCATCGTCACCTGGCGCGACGTGCCCACCCGCTCCACCCAGAACCGCATCGGTCTGCGCAACCCTGGCGCGCGGGCGGCGGCGGCCTTCCTGGGCGCGCGGCGCGCGATGCTGCCGCGCCAGTACGGGATCAACGTCGCCGTCAGCCCCGGCGTGACCGACCTGGCCGGGCAGACCGAAGAGGTGCTCGCGTCATTGGAGGCATTCTTGGCAGCGGGCGTCGCCCCCACCTGGTTCACGCTCAACCTGAGCTGCCCCAACACCGAGGACGACCCGCGCGGTCACCAGACGGCGGACGAGGCGCGCGCGATCTGCGCGGCGGCGCTGGCCCTGTTGCGGCACCATCAGGTCCACGAACGACCTGTTGAGGCCGGTTACCTGGCGGCTGGTGCCCCCCATCCCCCAGCCCCTTCCCCCACGCTGCGCGGAGGGAAGGGGAGCAGACTCGCCAATTCTCTCCCTTCCCCCCTTGTGGGGGAAGGGCAAGGGATGGGGGGGAAGCGCGTGCCCCCACCCACTGGACGAATCCCGCCCCTGTGGGTTAAAGTGGGGCCGAACCTGAGCGACGATCAATACCGCGCCCTGCTGCGCGTTTTCGCCGAGACGGGCGTGGCCGCGGTCGTGGCCACGAATACGCTGCCCCTGCCCGCGCCGGACGATCCGGCAGTGATGGCTGGCGTCGGCGGCGGGCGGCTGCACGCCCGCGCCGTCGAAGTGGCCGCACTGCTGATGGCCGAGCGCGCCGCGCACGGCTACCCGGTGGACGTGATCGGCTGCGGCGGCGTGCAGGATGGCGTCACGCTGCGTGCCTTCGCCGGGCTGGGGATCGCCGCCATGCAATACTGGACGGCGCTCGTCTACCGGGGTCCGCTGGCGAGCGCGCTGCTGGCCTATGAGGGGCGATTTGAGGTGTCCTGATCTGCAACTTACCTTGCCCCTACCGCACGTGGAGAGGGGACCGGGGGGTGAGGTTACGAAGGGGAACGATGAGTCATTCGAACGCACTGGGGGCTGAGGTCGCCCGCGCGCTGCTGGATAGTGAGGCGGTGGTCTTCACCCCGCGCGCGCCGATCACTTTCAAATCGGGCATCCTCTCGCCGGTCTACGTGGACAACCGGCGGCTGCCCTTCTGGCCGGCCCAGTGGCGGGTGGTGATCGAGGGCTTCTGCCGGGCAATTGCCGACGGCGCGCTGGCCTTCGACGTGATCGCCGGCATCGAGGCGGCGGGCATCCCGCACAGCGCGGCGCTGGCCTACGCGCTGGAGGTGCCGTCGGTTTTCGTGCGCAAGCAGGCTAAGGAGCACGGCACGCGCAGCCGTATCGAAGGCGGCGACGTGACCGGCAGGCGCGTGCTGCTGGTCGAGGACCTGGTGACCACCGGTGGCAGCAGCCTGGCCGGAGTCGAGGCGCTGCGCGAGGCCGGGGCTACCGTAGAGCACTGCCTGTGCATCACCACCTACGGCTTCCCCGAAGCAGCGCGCGCCTTTGACCGGGCGGGGGTGCGCCTGCACCCGCTGGCCCCGTTCGCGGCCATCGTCCTGGAAGCGTCGCATCGGGGTTTGTTCGGGGCGGAGGAACTGGCTATCCTCGAGGCGTGGATGCGCGATCCACACGGCTGGGCCGGGGCGCGCCCTGATGAATCGGAAGGAGATACGCGATGAACAGCGTAATCGAGAAATACGACCGCCGCGTCGAGGGCGTGGATTCGATGCTGTGCGTGGGGCTGGACAGCGACTATGATCGCATGCCGGATCGCTTCAAGGGTGAGGAGCTACCCCAGTTCGTCTTCAACCGCTGGATCATCGAGCAGACGCAGGCCTACGTCAGCGCCTATAAGCCCAACGTTGCCTTCTACGAGGCGCGCGGCATCGAAGGGATGCGCGCCCTGGAAGCGACGCAGGCGTACCTGCGCGAGCATCACCCGGACATCCTGACCATCTGCGACGCCAAGCGCGCCGACATCGGCTCGACCAATCGCGGCTATGTGACGGCCATCTTCGATCACCTGGGCTTCGACGCGGTGACGCTCAACCCCTACCTGGGCGGCGAGGCGCTGGCCCCCTTCCTGGCCCGCGAAGACAAAGCCTGCATCCTGCTCTGCCGCACATCCAACCCCGGTGCGGGCGAGTTTCAAGACCTGGCCGTGGATGGCAAGCCGCTGTGGTGGATCGTGGCTGAACACATCTCTCGGCAGTGGAACACGCGCGGCAACTGCATGCTAGTCGCCGGCGCGACGTATCCCGATGAGCTGCGCTGCATCCGCGCGCTGGCGGGCGAGATGACCCTGCTCGTCCCTGGCATTGGCACGCAGGGCGGCGATATCGAGCAGGCCATGCTCGCCGGTATGAACAGCCAGGGCCGCGGCATGATCGTCAACGCCTCGCGGGCCGTCATCTTCGCCGACGACCCGGCGGCGGCGGCGCGCGCCCTGCGCGACATCATGAACAGCTACCGTTAGCCAACACCTACCAGGACTGCACTGATGATCGAAGCCATTGTGTTTGACATGGACGGGCTGCTTGTGGATTCTGAGCCGCTGTGGCAGCGCGCACGCATCGCTGCCTTCGGGGCCGAGCGCCTGCGCTGGACAGAGGCCGATCAGCAGCGGGTGATGGGCAGCAGCACCCAGGCATGGGCCAGGCAGATCCAGGCCAAGTTGGGCGACAGCACGCCCACTGAAGAGATCATCGAGCGCGTGCTGGACGAACTGGTTGCCTTGTACCGCCGCGAGGTGCCGTTGATGCCTGGCGCCAATGAGATTCTCAACCTGCTGCGCGGGCGCTACCCGCTGGGGCTGGCCTCCGGCTCGCCCTACCGCCTGATCCACGCGGCTTTGGAGAGCGCGGGCTGGGACGGCATCTTCGACCCGGTGCTCTCCACCGACGACATGCCGCGCGGCAAGCCCGCCCCAGACATCTACCTGGCTGTCGCCGGGCAGATGGGCGTGCCCACCGGGCACATGGCGGTCTTCGAAGATTCACCCAACGGCATCCTGGCTGGACTGGAGGCGGGCGTCAAAGTGATCGCCGTGCCTGGGCGCGACCATCCCCCGCAGGACGGCTTGCTATGCCGCGTCAGCCTGGTACTTCCGTCGCTGCACGGCTTCTCGCTGGAGATGCTGCGCGATCTATAAGAAGCAAGTTGCTGTGCTCCGGTTTACCTCACCCCCGCTCGGCTGGGGGTGAGGTAAACTACCGGACTTCGCAGAACTTTCCTGAGCTTACTTGCGTTCTCCGCCAGGAGGTACCCTCTGTGAGCAAGGCCCTTGTCGTCACCGGCCCGCGCAGGCTGGGCTACGAAGAGGTTCCGGACGATCCCCTCCCCGCCGACGGCGTGCGCATCAGGACCCTGTTCTCCGGCATCAGCGCGGGGACTGAGCTGACCCAGTATCGCGGCACGACGCCCTTCCTGACCAAGCGCTGGGATGCCGACGCTCGCCTGTTCCGCCCCGGCGAGGAGACCTCGCTCACCTACCCGATCCGCATCTGGGGCTACGAGGAAGTGGGCGCGGTCATCGAGGTCGGGGGCGCGGTCGAGGATATTCCCATCGGCGCGCGCGTCTTCGGCACGTGGGGACACCGCACCCACCATCTGGCGAGCGCCGAGTATGTGCGCCCGCGCCTGATGCCCGCCGGCCTTGACCCCATCCTGGGCATTTTTTCGCACATCGGGGCCATCGCCCTCAACGGCGTGCACGATGGGCGCGTGCGCATCGGCGAAACGGTCGCCGTTTTCGGGCTGGGCGTGCTGGGGCAGATCGTTGCCCAGGCCGCCCGCCACTCCGGGGCGCAGGTGATCGCCGTTGATCTGCACGACGCCCGCCTGGAGACAGCGCGCACGCATGGCGCGCATGTGACCTTGAACCCCAGCCGCGAGAAAGTCGCCGAGGCGATCAAAGACCTGACAGGCGGGCGCGGCGCGGATGTGTGCTTCGAAGTCAGCGGCTCCACGCTGGCGCTCAACGAGGCCATTCGCGCGGCGGCCTATTCGGCGCGCGTAGTGGCGATGGGCTTCTTCCAGGGCGAGGCGCAGGGGCTTTTCCTGGGCGAGGAGTTCCACCACAACCGCATCAACGTCGTCTGCTCCCAGATCGGCGGCACCGATCCAGAGCTAAAACACCGCTGGGACAAGCTGCGCCTGTGGCAGGCGGCGATCCAGCTTCAGGCTGACGGCTTGCTGCAACTGCGCTCGCTGATCAGCCACACCGCGCCCTTCGAGCGGGTCGGTGAACTGTTCACCCTGCTCGACCAGACGCCCGACCAGATCATGCAGGCCGTGCTTGAGTTCCCCGCCTGATGGGTGACGCATGTAGGGATGAGGTCTGTGCTCTTTGGGAGATTAGAGCGTGTTATGCACTTTCAACCCCTATCCCCCGGCCCCTTTCCCCGCAAGCGGAGAAAGGGGAGCAGCCCGTCCCTCCCCGCCAGCGGGGAGGGACTACAGGGTGGGGTCAGGGTGCTACCCATGCGCCGTGCCCTGCACGCTCGGCGTAGCGTGCGGAGTTCATAACACGCTCTAGCCAGGACGTTCTGCTGCTCGATGGCGCGGGCGGCTGGTGGCGTGTTCCCGTAGGGGCGTATCGCCATACGCCCCTACGGACCTCACCCCCGCTCGGCCCGCTGACGCGGGCCTCGCCGCCCCCTCTCCAACGTGGAGAAGGGGCGAGCCGAGCGTAGCGAGGCTGGGGGTGAGGTCAGGGCGCAGCAGAGCAGCGTCCCTACGTCCTGCTCTGTTTGTTTGGGTTTTCCAAGAGAAAGCGAGCGAATCCCATGCCCCCCTTACGCACTGGCATCCTGGGCTGTGGCGGCTTTGCCCATCGTCACGCGCAGATTCTGGCGGCGCTGCCCGATGACGTGGAGATGGTCGCCTTCTGCGACCGCAACGAATGGAAAGCGCGCGCCTTCGCCGACCAGTACACGGGCGGGCGGGGCGCGGTCTTCACCGGCCACCAGGCCCTGTTCGACCGGGCTGCCCTCGACCTGGTCATCATCTGCCTGCCGCCCTACGGCCACACCGATGAGGTGGAACAGGCCGCCGCGCGCGGCATTCACCTGCTGATCGAGAAGCCCATCGCGCTCACCTCCAAGCACGGCTGGCGCATGGTCGAGGCCGCCGAGCGCGCCGGGATCAAGACCCAGGTCGGCTTCATGTTCCGCTTCGGCGAGGCCGTCGAGCGCCTGGCCCTCATGCTCGAATCCGGCGAGGCGGGCAGGCCGGGCCTGATCAGCGCGCGCTACTTCTGCAACGCTCTGCACGCCGACTGGTGGCGCGCTCGCGAGAAGTCGGGCGGGCAGCTCGTCGAGCAGGCTATCCACATCTTCGACCTGCTGCGCTTCCTCTTTGGCGAGCCAGCCGGCGTCTACAGCCGCCAGGAGAACCTGTTCCATGGCGACGTGCCCGGCTACACCGCCGAGGATGTCAGCGCCACAGTCGTCAGCTTCGCCAACGGGGCACTGGGCGTCGTCTACGCAACCAACGGGGCCATCCCCGGCAAGTGGATCAACGATTACCGGGCAGTCACCAGTCGGCTGACGGCGGAATTCGCCAGCGCGAACCAGGCGACGTTCGTCTTCACGGCGGAGCCGGAGCGCGAGTCGCTGGTCATCGCCTCCGACAGGGACTTCCGCCTGGCCCAGACGCAAGACCTGCTCCGCGCCATCCGCACCGGCGGCGAGACGCGCACGCCGCTGCGCGAAGGGGCCAGGACGCTCGACCTGGTGCTGGCGGCGGTGCGCTCCAACGAGCAACGGGCGGAAGTCGCGCTGTGAAGCCGCCTGGCTCACCGGCGGACGCGCCCGGTTTTGAGTCGTCGCAAGAGCGTGTTATGAACCTGGCACACTCGACAAGGGAGGAAGGCGCCTTGTTGACCTCACCCCCCTGGCCTCGCTACGCTCTGCCCCGCATACCGTTTCAGCCACTTGTAGCCGGTCTTGCGGCTGAGGGTGAGGCTAAGCCAGAGCGCGGCAGCGCAAGGCCCCGGCCTGACAGGTCGTTCGTGGACCCCAATGAGAACGCCCAGGTTGCCCATCAACCTGGGCGTATGCCGAAGGTGGGAGTCGAACCCACACCCCCGTAATGAGGACTGCGCCCTGAACGCAGCGCGTCTGCCAATTCCGCCACTTCGGCGTGGTGATGTTCATTTTAGCCTGGAACAGCGGTCTGTCAAGAGCCGAATTGCCACGACTGGCGACGAATCCACCACTGCAAGGACGCTGAGCGCACAGCGACAGGCGTGGCTTAGCGGAGTCCTCTTCGCGTGTCCTGCGTCTCTGTGGCGACCTTCTCTGGCGCGGCTCAGCCCTCGAAATACCAGTCTTGCAGGCTGCGGAAGCGGTCGCTGGCCGTGGCCATGAAGCCAAGCTGCACGCCCCCCAGCCGGGCGTCCGCCGCGTAGACATATAGGGGGTAGTAGAGCACCAGGGCCGGCACGCGCTCGGCGAACAGCGCCTGAAAACGCCGATAGTGGGCGGCCCGGTTGACGCCGAGGGGATCGCGGCGGGCGTCTTCCAGCGTCTCGCTGATGCGGCGATCATCCATGCCGCCATAGTTCTGCCCGCCCCCATACTGCCCCTGGTGCCAGAACACGAACGGGTCCGGGTCGGCGTTCGGCTCGAAGCTGAACTCGACCAGCGCCGCATCGAAGTCGCCTTCTTGCAGGCGGGCGTGCAGGGTGCCAGCGCTCACCGCCTCAACCGACACAGCGAAGCCAAGCTCCGCCCAGCCCGCGCCGATCCCCTCGGCCAGGGCGACCAGGGCCGGGTCGTCGGCAGTCAGGATAGTCAGCGCCAGGCGGATCGGCTCCTCGCGCTCCGCTCCCGGCGTGGCCGTTTCCTCGCTCTCCGCTTCTTCAACGGGTGAACTCTCTTCGGCGGCGGGCGTGCCCTCAGGGGTGGCCTCACCCTCATCAGGCGGCGTTTCTTCTGGCGTGGCCGTTGGCTCCGGCGTGGGCGTCTCTTCCTCGAAGATGAGGCTGGCTGTCTCCATCATCGCGCGCGCCTGGGCGAGATCGTAGGCGGGCCAGGCCAGGCCGGGCACATAGGCCCAGGACGTGGGCAGCAGCGGGCTATCGGCCAGGATCGCCCGCCCGTCCAGAGTGCGCGCGACCAATCCCGCCCGATCTACCGCGTGAGCCAGCGCCAGGCGGACGCGCGGGTTGCGCACGAAGCGGATGGCGCCCCGCTCCCAGTTGTAGATCAGCACGCCGACGCGCGGCGCGATGGTTGTGTAGAGGCTGAGGCCCGGCGTCTGCTGCGCGGTCACCAGCCCCTCCGGCGGAATGCCCCCGATGCTGTGCACCTCGCCCGCGCTGAAGGCGGCCAGGGCTGCTTCTGCTGTGTCGTAGGTGCGAAAGACGATGCGGTCCAGCAGGTAGCCTTCGGCGCCTTCCGGTCGCTGGCGGAAGACCGGCGCGACGCGCAGTTGAATGCCGTCAATCTGCCCACCCGATGACGTCAGAGCCTCGATCTGGTAGGGGCCAGTGCCAATGGGCGACTGCAGGTTGAAGGGATGCCGCCCCAGCTCTGCTACGGGCGTTCCTCGCAGCACGTGCGCCGGGACGATACCGGTGCGCACCTGGTCGGGGAACGAGGCCAGCGGTTGCGTCAGGCGGAAACGCACCAGCGACTCAGCCAGGGCGTCCACTTCCACCGTGCGCCAGAACGCGCGCAGCGACTCCGCGCCGGGGAACAGCGGATCGCCCAGCAGGCGGTAGGTGAACTCCACATCGTCCGCTGTGAAGGGCAGGCCGTCGTGCCACAGCACGTCCTGGCGCAGCACGAAGAAGTACTGCAATCCGTCGGGCGAGACGGTCCACGACTCGGCCAGCCGGGGCACGATCTCGCCGTACTGGTTGGTGGCCGTCAGCCCCTCGAAGATCAGCGAGGTGATGTCGCGGTCCACCGGGTTATAGGTGGCCAGCAGGGGATTGAGCTTGACCATGCGGCCCACCAGGGCCTCAACCAGCACATTGCCCGGCGCGAGGGGTTCCGCGGGGAGCGGTTGGGCGAGGGGCAGGCTGGCGGGGGTGGGCGTTGGGTCGGGCGGGAGCGGCGTTGGCTGAGGCGCGGGCCGGGGCGTCTCCGTCTCCGCGGGCTGGGGAGTCTCACCGGCGTCGTCGGGGCGCAGGATCAGCGCCACCACCAGCAGGGTGCTCGCCAGCAGCAGGGCCAGAAACGGCCAGCGTAGTCCTTTGAGCATCGTCCCCTTCCTCAAAATAAACGGGGTGTTCTGCTCGCCGCAAAACACCCCCCAATGTCGCCAATACTCTTATGCCACGGCGCCGGCCCTGCGCGCCGTTCTGCCGCTCAGATTCTCTGGATCAGCAGTTGGATGATGGCGTTGGCCAGGAACGCAACGGCCAGGCCGACCGTGATCTGGAACAGCGTGCGCTCAAGGCCGCGGCGAGTTTTGGCGATGCCCATCGAGTCACCGCCGCCGAACAAACCGCCCAACCCCTGCCCCTGTGCCTGCAGGATGATCACCACGATCAGGGCGATGGAGGTGAGAATCTGGACGAACTGGAGAGCGTCTTGAACCGTCATGTGAACTCAGACTCCTCAGGATGGCAAGCGCGGCGATTATAGCATGGCCCGGCTCAGTTGCAAGGGCCAAACGGAAGCGCGCCGCGCGCCGCGCGCCGCGCCCGGCAGTCCACCCTGTTTTTGTGGGTCACGAGTCGGGTAGAATAGAGGTCGCGAGACGATGCAACCCTGCGGACAGCGAAGGGAACGCCCATGCTCGCCAAACGAATCATCCCCTGCCTGGACGTGCACGCCGGGCGTGTCGTCAAGGGCATCAACTTCGTCAACCTGCGCGACGCCGGCGATCCGGTTGAGCAGGCGGTGATCTACGATCAGGAAGGGGCGGACGAGCTGGTCTTTCTGGACATCACCGCCACCCACGAGGGCCGCGAGACGATGCTCGATGTGGTGCGCCGCGTGGCCGATGCTGTCTTCATCCCCTTTTGCGTGGGCGGCGGGCTGCGCACCGTCGCCGACATGCGCGCCACCCTGCTGGCCGGAGCCGACAAGATCGCCATCAACAGCGCCGCCGTGCGCACCCCCGACGTGATCAGCGAGGGCGCGC
The DNA here is from genome assembly GCA_037447125.1 of Chloroflexota bacterium. Classification (GTDB taxonomy): domain Bacteria; phylum Chloroflexota; class Anaerolineae; order Aggregatilineales; family Aggregatilineaceae; genus UBA2029. The sequence goes on from JBBIHG010000008.1 coordinate 53,780, forward strand.
TGCGCTTTGGGGCGCAGTGCGTGGTCGTGGCCATTGACGCGCGCTGGAACGGGGACTACTACGAGGTCTACGTCAGCGGCGGGCGGACGCCGACCGGTCTCGACGCCGTCGCCTGGGCGCTGGAAGTCGAGCGGCGCGGCGCGGGTGAGATTCTGCTGACCAGCATGGATCGCGATGGCACACAGGACGGCTACGAGATCACCCTGACGCGCGCCACCAGTGATGCGGTGAGCATCCCCGTCATCGCGTCGGGCGGCGCGGGTGCGCTGGAGCACTTCCGCGCGGCGTTGGTCGAGGGCGGCGCCGACGCGGCCCTGGCCGCCAGCCTGTTCCACTACCGGCAGCTCAGCGTGAGCCAAGTCAAGGCGTACCTGCGCGATCAGGGCGTGCCGGTGCGCATTGTGGAGGCGGGCGACGATGGACATTGAGGTCGTGATTGCCCGGCTGCGCTGGACCGCTGACGGGCTGATCCCGGCGGTCGTCCAGGATGATCGCAGCGAGCAGGTGCTGATGGTCGCCTGGATGAACGCCGACGCCCTGCGCCAGACGGTGCAGACAGGCAAGACTCATTTCTGGAGCCGCAGCCGGGACGAGCTATGGCACAAGGGCGCGACCAGCGGCCACACCCAGCGCGTGACGGGCATCTGGGTGGATTGCGATGCCGATGTGCTGCTCGTGCGCGTGCGCCCCGCTGGTCCGGCCTGTCACACCGGCGCGGTGAGTTGTTTCTTTCGCACCCTGGAGGCACTAGGTGAGTGACATTCTCTCGCACGTCTTTGCCACGATCACCGATCGCCAGGCCCACCCCAGGCCCGGCTCGTACACCAACCAACTGCTTGGCGCCGGCGAAGACGAGATCGTCAAGAAGATCGGCGAAGAGGCAGTCGAGGTCATCCTGGCGGTCAAAGGACAGGGCGATGAGCGCGTGATCAGCGAGCTGGCCGATCTGACCTACCACTGCCTGGTGCTGCTCGCCCAGCGCGGCCTGACGCCCGGCGATGTCGCCGCCGAGCTAGAACGCCGTCACCGGCCCTGAGCGCGTCGCAGCGCCGGTCAGGAATCGCCTTGCCCTCACGAAAAATCCCCGCTCCGGCAGGAACGGGGACTGTAGTCCCAGGTTGTGGGCGGCGCGGGTTGTCAGCAGCAGCCTGGGCGCCGTTCTACTCCTCCCATTCCTCCTCCTCCCAGTCGTCTTCCTCCTCGATGCCCGCGCCGGCGTGTTCCAGCGTGGGCGGGCGCAAATCGACGACCTCCAACTGCGTGTTACATTCGGGGCAGTCCACCAGGTCCCACACTTCGACGTTGTCTCTCAGCGGCACCCAGGCACTGCACGACGGGCAGCGCGCGCGAATCTTGCTCTTTGGGCTGCGCTGCTGACCCCCGGTCTTGCTGTCAAACGCATCACTCTTCATTCCACCGCCCAACAGTGTGCAAGGCGAACGACACGCACTATGCAGCGATATAGCACGAATCCGGCGGCGTGTCAATCCGTTCGCGCCCCTCGCGATCCTCGGGTGCGCGCAAAGGTCGCCAGGACTCGCTGGGTGCGGGGCATGGACCTCTACCCCCGCTCGGCGCTGGCGCGCCTCGCCGCCCCCACAAGAACGCCCCCAATCGCCCGCGCCTATTTCCTTTGGCGGGCAAAGTGCCTCATAATTAGGATACGGGTTTAGCTCAATGTCTCAGGAGGCTTTGTTGATGTCCGACCGCAAGAAAATTACGCTGCCCTATCTTTACGAGAAGTACCAGCGCGGCGAGCCGATCACCATGCTCACCTGCTACGACTTCCCCACCGCCACCCTCCAGGAACAGGCGGGCGTGGAGATGATCCTCGTCGGCGACAGCCTGGGCATGACCATCCTCGGCTATGAGAGCACGCTGCCAGTGACGATGGCCGACATGATCCGCCACGCTCAGGCCGTGCGCCGCGGCGCGCCGACCGCCTGGCTGATCGGCGACATGCCCTACATGACCTACCAGGCGTCGGTCGAGGACGCCATCCGCAACGCCGGGCGCTTCATGGCCGAAGCCTCCTGCGACGCGGTCAAGCTGGAGGGCGGGCGCGAGATGGCCGACCGCGTGGCGGGCATCGTCGCTGCTGGCATTCCGTGCATGGGCCACCTGGGGCTGACCCCGCAGAGCGCGTCCAGCCTGGGCGGGTTCAAGGTGCAGGGCCGCGACGCCGGGCGCGCGCTGCGCATCATCGAGGACGCGGCCATTCTGGAAAAGGCGGGCGCGTACTCGATCCTGCTGGAGATGGTGCCGGACCGTGTCTGCCAGATCATCACCGAGCGGGCCAACATCCCGATCATCAGCCTCGGCTCCGGCCCGCACGCCAGCGGCCAACTGCTGATCTTCCACGACATGTTCGGGCTGTACCCGCGCTTCCGGCCCAAGATGGCCAAGGTCTACGGCAATGCTGGCGAAGTCATCCTCAACGGCCTGAAGCAGTATGTGGCCGAAGTGCAGGACAAAACGTTCCCCCAGCCGGAGCACTGGTTCGGCCTCAAAGATGACGCCTTCACCGAGCTTACGGCGCTGCTGAAAGAGAAAGAGAGCGACTGAGCGGACTCGTGCCCGCTCTGAGAGTGCGCCCAGGAGGTGGCTATGGCATGGCAGGATCAACTCAACGGGGATTCGCTGGCGTGGCTGCTGGAGCCGGAGTCGCCCGGCGTGCGCTATCTGGCGCTGCGCGACCTGCTCAACCGCCCGCCGAACGACCCCGAACTGCGGGCGGCCCAGGCCGAGGCGCACGCCCAGGGGCCAATTGCCGCGATCCTGGACGCTATGAACGAGGCGGGCTACTGGGCCGAGCCGGGCCCCGGCTACAACCCCAAGTATCGCTCTACCGTCTGGGCGCTCATCCTGCTCGCCCAGTTGGGCGCGTCCGCCCGGCTGGATGAGCGCATAAGCCGGGGGTGCGCCTACCTACTCGAGCTCGCGCTGGCGGCGGGCGGGCAGTTCAGCGCCAGCGGCGCGCCGTCGGGCACGGCGGACTGTCTGCAAGGCAACCTGTGCGCCGCGCTGCTCGACCTGGGCTACGACGATCCACGCCTGGAAGCGGCCTTCGACTGGATGGCGCGCACCGTCACCGGCGAGGGCATCGCCCCCGCCGACGATCGGCGGGCGACGGTGCGCTACTACGCGGGCAAGTGCGGGCTTGGCTTCGCCTGTGGGTCCAACAACAAGCTGCCCTGCGCGTGGGGCGCTGTCAAGGTGATGCTGGCCTTCGGCAGGCTGCCGGCGCAGCGCCGCACGCCCGCCATCGAGCGGGCTATCGAACAGGGCGCAGCCTTTCTGCTGGGAACCGATCCGGCGCGGGCCGAGTACCCCACCGGCTACAGCGATAAGCCCAGCGGCAACTGGTGGAAGTTCGGCTTCCCGGTCTTCTACGTCACCGACCTGCTGCAGAACGTCGAGGCGCTGGTGGGCCTGGGCTACCAGGACGATCCGCGCCTGGCTGACGCTCTGGCCCTCATCCGCGCCAAGCAGGACGCCCAGGGCCGCTGGGCGCTGGAGTACGAGTACAGCGGCAAGACCTGGGTGGACTTCGGTAGCAAGAAACAGCCCAACAAATGGGTGACGCTGCGCGCGCTGCGCGTGCTGAAGGAGGTGGGATGAAAGACTGCCCTGGCAGTCGTAGATCGGTTTTATGACCAGCATACCTCTTGCAAGTACAACGTTTGGAGGAGAAAGGACTTATGCGAAACTTACACGATGTGCGCGCGATGATGGAAGCAGTCGGCATCCCTGGCCGCGACGCCTATCACCTGCCCACTTCGGGCCGGACCTTCCCCGACGGTGGCCACTACCGCATGGAGATCTCCGGCATCGAGCGGCCCCAGGTTCTGGCGGCGCTCATTGACGAGATGCACAAGCGCCAGATCGCCATTCACCGCCTGATCTCGGTGGTCATGGGGTCGTCGCTGCTCGACGACGCCGAGCTGCGCGACTTCGCCCAGATGGCCGCCGCCGCCCAGCTCGAAGTGATCATGACGCCCGGCCCGCGCTCCGGCTGGGACGTGGGCCGCCAGCTTGTCACGCCCGAAGGCGGCCTGTCCGGGCTGCGCTTTCGCGGCTCGGACCAGCTCAGCTATGTCATCGCCGAGATTCTGCGCCTGGTAGACCTGGGTTTTCGCGGCTTCCTGGCCATTGACGAGGGGCTGCTGTGGCTGCTCAACGAGCTGCGCAAGCGCGGTCACCTGCCCGCCGACGTGACGATCAAGGTCAGCATCTTCGCCGGGCACGCTTCGGCAGCGGGTGGGCGCGTGCTGCAATCGCTCGGCGCGGGCACCTTCAACCCGCTCGGCGACCTGTCGCTGCCGCAGCTTGCCAGCATCCGCCAGGCAGTAGACCTGCCGCTCGACCTGCACATCATGCTCTCGGACTCGTTTGGCGGCTTCAACCGCTTCTACGAGGGGGCGGAGATGGCGCGGGTCTGCTCGCCGTGTTACTTCAAGATCGAGCCGGGGCCGGCGCTGGTCGCCGGGCCGGGCGCGCTGTACAAACCCTGGGTGGGCGCGGACTCGCTGGCCCAGTTCGCCCGCGAGAAGGTCAAGTACGCCCAGATCATCCACGAGCTGATCCAGGCGACGCAGCCCGATCTCAAGCTCTCGCCGCCCGGCTCGCCGGACCTGGCCATCCCCAAACCGTAAGGAGTCAGGGACGGGTAGCTCGCATCTCGTTGACCTCACCCCCTGGCCTCGCTGCGCTTGGCCTTTCCCCCTCTCCGCCGGCGGAGAGGGGGAGGCGGGCGCGCCAGCGCCGGGCGGGGGTGAGGTTGATCGGTCGCCATCTCAACGTTTCTCATGCTGCTGTCCGCCCCTGAACCCCTTGCGGGGGAAGGACCGAGGATGGGGGGCAAGCACGGGAGCTGCCCGCCTGCCAAAGCTCATAGCAGCCTCTGGCCGGGCCACCCTCCAGTCAGGCCGCCAGGCGAGGAAAACGAACGAGGTCGTCCACTGGGACGACCTCGTTTTGCTGGCGGTGTGGACCGGCTCAGTCCTGGAAGGAGGCGTGAATCTCGTTGGCGGTGCTGGTCAGCGCGGTCAGCGCCGTCTGGACATCGCCGCCGCTGACGAGCAGGTTCTCGAAGGTCGCCTCGGCCTCGTCACGGATCACGTCGTAGCTGGCAAGCTGCGGCTCGACCATTGTCTCGCCCTGCAGCAGGTTCCAGGCTTCTTCATACTGCGGCAGGTCGGCGAAGATCGCGCCCATCTCCGCGCCGGTCGAGTAACGAACCGGGAAGTAGTTGGATGCCTTGGCCCAGCCCGCCTGCTGCTCCGGCTCGGTGAACCAGCGCACGAACAGCCAGGCGGCCAGCTCCGCTTCTGGCGTGGTCTTGGGGATGCTGACGCTCGCGCCGTAGACGTTGGCCACCGGCACTTCGGCGTAGGGGATATAGGTCACGCCCCACTCAAACGGCTCGGCGAAGGCCTCTTCGATGCCGGAACGGACGTAAGGCAGGCCGGAGGACGAGCCCATGAAGAAAGCCGCTTTGCCCGCGGTGAAAGCGTTCTGGTCACCGTACTGCTCGGCGATCAGGCCCGCGCAGCCCTGGTTGTAGAGGTCTACCATGAACTGGATATAGGTCACCGTCGCCGGGCTGTTGTAGACGAAGGCGCCGTCGGCGAAGACGTTGCCGCCCTGGGCGAACGTGCCCGCGGCGATGTTTGAGGCGTTGGTGCGGATCAGGTAGCCGACCTGGTCGCCCGCTTCATAGCCGCTCCAGCCCTTCTCGGTGAAGGCGCAGGCCATCTCGCCGAACTCTTCCAGGCTGGTGGGTGGGCCGTCGTAGCCAAGCTCCTTCAGCGCGGTCAGGTTGTAGTAGAACCCTTCGAGCGAACGATTGGGCGGGAAGCCAATGCGCGCCGATCTGTCTGGCGTGTAGTCCTGGTTGAAGAAGCTGGGCACGAAGTCGGCGATCTCGGCTTCGTTCAGGCCCCACTGCGGGTCGAGCACGAAGACATCCAGGTCGTCCACCAGCCCGCCCGCCTTGTGGTAGGCCGCCGACTGGTTCTGGTAGGCCACGACCAGGTTCGGCACGTCACCAGAGGGGATGCCGGCGATCATCTTCTGGTAAATGTCGCCGTAGCCACCCTGGTTCGAGCCTTCAACGGTGATGCCCCAAGGATTGTTGGCGTTAAACTCGGCGATCAGGTTGTCGAGAAACGTCTGGCGGCTGCCGCTGTGCTGGTGCCACCAGGTCACCGTCTGGCCGCTGGGGTCAACGCCGGCGAGCGGGCCCGAAGCCGCCGGTTCGGTGGGCAGGTCAAAGGTCTTGACGAATTCTCCCTGGGCGTTGGCGGCAGCTAGGGGGACGGCCAGAGCCACAATCAGGACGAGAATCACCAGTTTGCGCATTGCTGTATTCTCCTTGAGAGTCCTCACTGAGCGATGCCGGGAAGGCGCGTTCCTCCCGGTGAGTTGAGAGTAGAATAGTTGTGTGAAGTGTGATGCACCGACAGGTTAAATCGAGCCGCTGAAGCGCTTAAGGATATTTCGCTCGCTGGGCCTCCTCTGTGACCGGAAACAACTCCACTGCGGTTGCCCCGCATTTGAAGCGTAGCCCGGCTTGGCCTGAACTTCAACTCGCGCGGCGGGTGGGTGTGCAGAATCTGTCAGGCAGTTTGCCGCGTTCTGGTTTACCTCACCCCCACTCGGCGCTGACGCGCCTCGTCGCCCCCTCTCCATGCATGGAGAGGGGGATGCCGAGCGCAGCGAGGCTGGGGGTGAGGTAAATCGGGCAGGCCAATCTTTGTGCTCTCTCCATCACTGTCCGCTCCCTCAGCCACGTCATGGAGAGGGGGCATACCGAGCGCAGCGAGGCCGGGGGTGAGGTCAATCCCCCGCGTCAAGCGAGTCACTGGCAACCTTTGCACACATCCAACCTCACGCAGCCGTTTTCGCGGCGGGGCGATTCTGGCTATAGTTTGGGCATCATGCGCGCGCCATTTGGCGCGCCCGACCGCACCGAAGGACTGCTGTATGCGTCGCCCGACCGCCATCGTCCTGCTCGCCTTCGCTGTTGTGCTCGTTGCCAGCCTGAGCGGCAATCCGCTCCCTGCGCGCGCCCAGGACGGCAGCAAGCCCACCGCGCACATTGTCCAGGCGGGCGACAACCTGTACCGCATCGCCCTGCGCTATGGCGTAACGATTGACGCGCTGATGGCCGCCAACGGCCTGACGACGACCAGCGTCATCGTCCCCGGCCAGACGTTGGCCATCCCCGGCACGGCGGCCTCCGTCCCCTTGCCGGCTGTGACGGTTCCCGCTGGCGCGCGGACACACCGCGTCGCTGAGGGGGAAGCGCTGCTGCAGATCGCGCGGCGCTACAACGTGACGCTCGATGCGCTGGTGCGCGCCAACGCCCTCACCATCGAGGCAGTGATCGTGCCGGGCCAGGTGCTCATCATTCCCAGTGGGGGCGGCACCGCCGACCTGGGGTTGGTCGGCGTGGGTGCGCCCGTCCAGCCGGTCAGGCCCCCGGCGGCGGACCTGGGCATCTTGCCCGCTGGCGCGTCTCCCGTCCCCGCCGCGCAGCACGCTGCCCTGCCGCTGCCCCCGTCCATACAGGTCACGCCCGCCAGCGCAGTGCCGGTCGAGTCTGCGCCTGAGGCTCCAGCCCAACCGCCCGCCAGCGAAGCGGGAACGCCTATCGCGCCGCCTGAACTGGCTGCGCCCGCCGCCAGCCCGGAGGTCACGGACGAGCCACCGGCGGAGACAGCCGCGCCGACGGTCGTCAGCGGCACCTTCGACGACACTCTGGTCGCCCCCGACCTGGGCATTCTCGCGCCGCCGCCCGAACCGGAGCCAGTGGGGGAACTGGTTGCCGTGCCCGTGGTGGATGCGGCTCTCAACCCGCTGCAAGAGACCACCAGCGCGCCGGAGCAGCCGGAAGCTCTGCCAGCGGAGCCTGCTGAGAGCGCGGCCCTGGTGCTCGCCGCCACTGATGAGGCGCCCGGCGCGGCGGAGCAGCCCGAAGCCGCCCCGTCAGAGCCGGCTGAGAGCGCCCCCCTGGTGTTCGCCGTAGTAGACGAAACGCTCAGCGCCCCGGACCTGGGCATCATCGCGCCGGATACGGCGGCCTGGGTGCGCCAACCGGGGCTGTTCACGACGGGGGGAGCGCGCGTCCGCGAGATCTTCGAACGCGGCCAGGCGCTCGGCAACGACCCGCACACCTTCTCCAAAGTCGGCGATTGCAACAGCGAGCTGCCCTTCTTCCTGGGGCGCTTCGACAGCGGCGATTACGACCTGGGGCCGTATGCCTACCTGCAGCCGGCCATTGACTACTTCGCCGGGTCATTCGGGCGGCAGAGCATGGCCGTGTGGACGGGCAGCCACGCCTGGTCGGTGCTCGATCCGACCTGGGCCAGGCCCGTCTTCTGCCTGCCGGGCGAGACGCCGCTCGGCTGCGAGTTCCGTCTGCACCGGCCCAGCATTGTGCTGATCCGCCTGGGTACTAACGAAGCCTACAGCCCAGCGCTGTTTGAGCAGCACATGCGCGCCATCATTGAGTATGCCACGGAGCAGGGCGTGATCCCGATCTTGGGGACGAAAGCCGACCAGCTTGAGGGCAGTGACCGCATCAACGATATCGTGCGCCAGCTTGCGGCGGAATACGAGGTGCCGCTGTGGGATTTCGGACGTGTGGCGAGTACGGTGCCGGGGCGCGGCCTGCGCCAGGACGGCTTCCACATGACGTGGTACCCGCTCAGCTACGGCGATCCGCGCGCGATGCAGGCGGGGCACTCCGTCCACAACCTGACGGCGCTGATCGCTCTCTACACCGTCTGGCAGAGCGTGATGGTGGGTGTGGGCTGAGAGAGTGTGTCGTGAGTGACGAGTCCTGGGAGCGTGTTTGTTAAGTCGTTCCCCCCACCCTTAACCTCTCCCCCGCGCTGCGCGGAGGGAGGGGAACATACCGGCAGCCCTGCTCCCCTTCCCTCATTTTGGGGGAAGGGGTCGGGGGATAGGGGCTTTTACAAACACGCTCTGAGCTCGACTTTGCCCATTGATAGCGAAAAACAGGAAGGCAGGCTAAGCTGTTTC
>JBBIHG010000009.1:0-62514 GCA_037447125.1 Chloroflexota bacterium
CTCTAGGGATGGCTTCTCACCAAGAGCACAGCGAACGTGCAACACGCACCGGGAGCCTTCCCGGTGCGTGTATCATACCACAGGCTGAACTGTGCAGACCAGCGAGGGAAGCCTTAGAACAGACCGCTGATCTTCCCGTTCTCGTCCATGTCTATATTCATGAACGCCGGGAACGTGGGCAAGCCTGGCATGGTGCTCATTGTGCCCAGCAGGGGGTAGACGAACCCCGCGCCAACGCTCGCGCGCACCTCGCGCACCGGCACGGTGAAACCCGTTGGCACACCCTTCAGGTTCGGGTCGTGGCTCAGGCTGAGGTGTGTTTTGGCCATGCAGATTGGCAGCTTGCCGAAGCCCGACCGCTCATAGAACTCGATCTGCTGCTCGGCCAGCGGCTCGAAGGCCACGCCGTCCGCGCCATAGATTTCTCTGGCGATGATCTCGATCTTCTGCTTGAGTGGTAGGTCCAGATCATAGAGAAATCGGAAATCGCTCGGCTTGTCGCACGCAGCGATGACCGCTTCGGCCAGTTCCACTGCCCCCGCGCCACCGGACGCCCAGTGATCGGACATCACCGCCGCCTCGGCGCCTGCTGCTTCAGCGACCCGCCTGACCAGGGCTATCTCGGCCTCTGTGTCCGAGGCGAAGCGATTGACAGCCACCACGACCGGCACGCCGAACTTGCGCGCGACCTTGATGTGGTGGGCCATATTGCCGCTGCCCTTTTCGAGCAGCTCCAGGTTCTCAGCCGTGTAGGCTTTATCCAGAGGAGCGCCGGGCGTCACTTTGGGGCCACCACCGTGCATCTTCAGCGCGCGGATGGTGGACACCAGCACCACCACATTAGGAATCAGCCCCGAATAGCGGCACTTGATGTTGAAGAACTTCTCCATGCCGATGTCCGCGCCGAATCCGCTCTCCGTGACCACATAATCCGCCAGGCGCAGTGCAATCTGATCGGCCAGGATGCTGCTGTTGCCGTGGGCGATATTGGCGAAGGGGCCAGCGTGGACAAAGGCGGGCTGCCCTTCCAGTGTCTGCATCAGATTGGGCATGATCGCGTCGCGCAGCAGCACCGTGACGGCCCCGGCCACGCCCAGGTCTTCGAGCGACACCGGTTTGCCGGCGCGCGAGCGCCCAATCACGACGCGCCCCACACGCTCGCGCAGGTCCTTCGGCCCGGTGGTCAGGGCAAGGATCGCCATCAGCTCGCTGGATACACTGATGTCGAACCCCGTCGCGCGCGGGAATATCGGGCTGGGCGATCCATCGGCCAGCGTGTCATCATTGAAGCCGATCTTAATCTGGCGCAGCGAGCGGTCGCACACGTCCACGATGCGGTTCCAGGTGATCGCGTCCGGGTCAATATCAAGCCGCTTGATGCCGCGCCGGGCCAGTCCATCGTCAGTCTGGCGGCTCTCATGATACAGGCGCGAGTCGATGGCGGCTGCGACCAGGTTGTGGGCCACACTGATCGCGTGAATGTCCCCCGTCAGGTGCAGGTTGAAATCCTCCATGGGGATCACCTGGCTGTAGCCGCCGCCGGCTGCACCACCCTTGATACCGAAGGTCGGGCCCATGCTCGGCTGGCGGATGCAAATGACGGCGTTGCGGCCCAGCACGCCAAGGGCCTGGGTCAGGCCAATGCTGGTGGTCGTCTTGCCCTCCCCCAGCGGCGTCGGCGTGATGGCTGTAACATCAATGTATTTGCCCTGCGGTCTATCCTTGAACTTCTCGAGGACCGACAGATGCACTTTTGCCTTGTAGGCTCCGTACAGGTCAAGGTCCTCCTGCGCAAGCCCCAGCTTGCCGGCGATCTCCAGGATGGGCCGCACCTCGGCAGCCTGGGCGATCTCAAGATCACTTGGAACAGGTGAGGGGGTCATAAGACATTCTCCATAATCAAGAAGGGATCCGGGGTCACTAAAGCGTATGCGCAGCGGAGCGCAGATGGCCCTGTGCGGGCAACCGCCGCAGCCGCGCACACGATCCTTAATGTATCGGCACTAGGCAAGGCGCGCAAGTGCCTTTCACCACTTTGTGACGCGCGGCACGACCCTCTTGCCGAGGCAAATGCGGGAGAGAACGCCGTCAACGTGCCAGAGAAGCCCTGAGAAGAGTGAGGCGCATCGCTGCACAGGCTGACCGGAGAGGCAGATACAGCCCCGGCGTCCGCCAGACCGCCTTTTCGTCACCTGCACAGGGGGCAGTCCCTTGCTGCTGCGCCTCCGCGACCCGCCCGCCCTATTGTGAAGTCACGTCGTGCGCCCAAGGGATGCGCGCGAAGATGCGGATCGCCTGCCCATCCCCTTCGCTGAACTGCCGGACTTCGACATACCCCCGTGCCAGCACCGCTTCGAATTGTTCAGGCGTGGCGTACTCAGGCGGGGGCGGCTGCACCCAGATAACCATCGCCGGTCTGCGCCGCGCGATGCTGGCGGCGATCTGTTCGTAGACGGCAGGAGATGCGGTCAGCTCGTAGCTATACATCTGCGGCACTGTGGTGCGCCGTTCGGCCAGGTAGTAGATCTCGGCCTGGTTGAACGCCACATAAATCGTGTCATCTTCGGCAGTGTGGTCATTGACATAGGCCGCGACTTCATCATTGAGCACGTACCCTGGGCGATCATACACCTTCTCGGACACGGCCTCGGGGGCACTGAACCACAGCGGCAGGTCAATCGCGCTGAAAATGACAACCGCCGCCACGACCGCCCGATAGGAGAACAGCCTTTGCGATGATCGCAGAAGACGGTAGGCTCCTGGGCCCGCCATCAGGGCCAGCGCTGGCACCAACTGCACATAGTAGTGCCGCGACCAGTGTCCGCCTATGGCCATGCCCAGCAGCGAGCTGACCACCCACAGCCAGACGAAAGTCTTCGCGCGGGCTTTCCAGGTAGGGTAGGCGATGGCGGTCAACGCCACCAACATCAACCACGCTGGCGAGGTGATGGCCAGCGAGTCGATGAAGTTGATGCCTTGCGTCAAGAAGTCGTGCGACACCACCGTATCTGACGTCAGTTTGCGCTCGACCACCGCGTGCCAGAAATAGTTCCAGCCAATCAGATACCCATGAGCGAGCATGAGCAAGGGGCCGAATGAAAAGGCCAGAACCGCTCGCAGGCTGTCGCGCCACGATGCGCGTACCACCAGGACCCAGGCCAGCGCCAGGATCAGCCCCGACAGGCCGATTGGCTTGAGCAAGAAGGCCAGCCCAGAGAAGACCCCGGCCCACCCCCAACGTTTTCGCCAGGTCATCAGCGCGGCAATCGTCAGGGGCAGGCTGGCAAAAAGCTCGGCGTTGGCCGTGAACCCCTCAATGCTGGGGCTGACGCTGATGATGGCGAACAGCAACGCACTCATCCAGGCCGCCCCGGAGTCGAAGACTTGCCGCGCCAGCAGCAGCAACAGCAGGGCCGTGCCCGCGTTGTAGACGGCTGCCGCCATCCGCAATGACTCGACGTCGGAGCCAATGAGCGAGAAGATCACCTTATAGACGAGGAAGATGCCTTGAGGGCGGTCAAACGGAATGTCGCGGTAAAGCTGATACTCGTCAGTCCAGAAGTGGGCGACGTAGGCATAGCCGCCTTCGTCATTGATCATCGGCACGTCGAAGAACGGCACGCGGATGATCACAGCAAAGGCCACGAACACTGCCAGGGCGACAATGGTCGTCGTGGGAATGCCGCGCAGTGGCCCAGAGCGCCACGACTGAGTAGTCTGTTGCTGGAGCATATGGCTGCCTGAGCACGTCCGATTGGCCGGGACCACAAAGACCCGAAGTACAGTGCCCTCAACGGGGCTATTGGCACCTGAGCGGTGATCCCGTCGCGTCTCTCAGTGCCAGTCACAAGCTGATCTTAGCACCGCGACCGCCGATTCGGAAGGGCGCATGCACCGGTTGTGGCAGGGCTGTATGACGACCTGCAACAAATGGACGGAGCCATGGGGGGCGGGCCTGAGCGCATACCCGCTGGGCTGCGGCAGACCGCGAACAGCCGGACCATACCGTCTGCGGGCCAGCGGCAATTCTGACGATGCTTGCGGAGTTCCCCTGAGAAGTCAGTCGTCCAGAATCCCCAGGTCCAGCGCGTCGCTGTAGCCGACATGATTCGGGTCGTCGGCTCCGAGCTGCGCCGCCAGGGTACTCAGGTCGTTCGGATCGAAAGCGATGGCAGCCAGGTTCTCGTCAATCATCTGCCCAAACAGAGCATCCAGGTCCAGCTCTTCGAGTTCCGCGGCGATCTGCTCGAGCGATTCCGCGCCCGGCTCAGTTGACTGCTCAACCTGGACATTGGGTGCAGGAGGCGCGGGTGAAGGCGCCGGCATAGGGCCGGATGTGTCGGGCGCCGGTCTGCCGGGCGCAGACGGCCCCGCCGAGGGGCGTGTCTCATAGGCAGCCGGGCCAAGTTCCCGGATGGCCCGGTCTGCCGCGCGCCGCCCGTACATCATCACCGGCCCCAGAGCGCGATTCGAGCCGTCGAAGAGCAGGCACACGAAGTAGTGGATACCCAGGGCCAGCCCGAAGATGTCAAGGCGATCTCCGTCATAATAGTGCATGGCCCAGACGTTCCCCCCGATGAGAGGACTGATCGCCCCCGCGCTGACCAGCGCCGGTACCGCCAGGGCCACCAACTCCCCACGATCGATGGCGCCAGTCGCCCCCACGTCAACGACAACTCGTCCGCTTCGGTCAACGACCAGTGCGCCGAGCGCTCCCGCGTCGCGCACCAACTCTTCTGTCATCGCGCGCAGGAAACTAGCATCGAGCGGAGGAGTATAGGCGGGCAGGCTGTCCGACTCGGAGGTCGGCATACCCACCAGCGGGTCGCGCTCGCCATTCAACGCCGCGCGCAGTCCGCGGAGGAAGGACTCGGCCACCGGGCGCATAAAGAACTGGCATCGCGCTGTCGCCAGATCGTCGGGCGACGGGAGCGAATCGCCCGCGTTGGCCAGGACAATCGCCGGCACGGATGGCGCTCGCTGAGCCAGAAGCCGGGCGAGGTCGAGTCCGTTCACTTCACCGGGCAGGCGATAAGCAGCCAGCAGCAGATCCACGCGCGCGCCTTCCACCTCCTCAAGTGCCGCCTCTGCCGTCGGCACCTCAACCAGGACATGGGAGCGGCTGAGCAGGGCCATCGCTCCGCGCGCAATCCGGGCCATGTCAGGAGTCGCGTCAACCACAACGATTCGGGGAACCATTAGCGCCTCGCCGGTCAGAACTCCAGTGCTCAGGATGCCGCCACGCGCCCCAGCTTCTGCCCTAATCCTAGCCCATTCAGCGCGGCGCGCAACCGCGCTGCACGGCGCACGCAGGATCGGATGGCAGAGCGCCGCTGTGCTATCCCCCGCGTGCCTGTCCCTGCCTGTCCCAGCTCGTTTGCCGGGGTCAGATGCTCATGCCAGAATCACCTTTGGCAAGCGGAGCGCAGCGCAGTAGAATGGAGCGCAGGTACACTCTGCGCAAGCGCAGCGCCATCTGGATTGGGCGCTGCCCGACTCGAAAGGACCCCCCTCTCATGGCGCGATCGCGGACTGAATTGATGGTTGACCGCCTGCGCGAGCTTCAGACGGCCACGACCGAGATTGAGGCGTCGGCCATCGTCAGCGTGGATGGGCTGATCATCGCTTCGGCACTGCCCTCTGGTGCAGAGGAAGACAGGGTCTCGGCCATGTCAGCGGCCATGCTGTCACTGGGCGAGCGCATCGCCGGCGAACTGGGGCGCGGGGCGCTGGACCAGGTCTACGTCCGTGGCAGCAGCGGCTACGTCATCCTGATGTCTGTCGGTGAGGAGGCCGTCCTGACGGCGCTGGTCCGCGAGGGGGCCAAGCTGGGTCTGGTGTTTCTCGACATGAGGCGCGCAGCCAATGACCTGGCGAAACTGGTGTGATCGGTGGCGCGCCGACGCGCCACCCACGCCTTTATCAGCGCAAGCGCAGCGGGGAGACAGACGGTCGGCGTCACAGCCTCCCCGCCGCTTTTGGGGGCAGATCAGGGAAGGGTAGAACCTCGTATGCCAAAGTATATCTTCTGCACGGGCGGTGTGGTCAGTTCGGTGGGCAAAGGCGTGACCGCGGCGGCGATTGGCCGGCTCTTGAAGGCGCGCGGGCTTAAGGTCGCCATCCAGAAGCTCGATCCGTATCTGAATGTGGACCCTGGGACGATGAGTCCCTACCAGCACGGGGAAGTATTCGTCACGACAGACGGCGCCGAGACCGACCTTGATCTTGGCCACTACGAGCGCTTCACCGACGAGAACCTAGACCGCACCTGCAACGTGACCAGCGGCCAGATCTACGCGGAGGTCATCGGCAGAGAGCGGCGCGGTGATTTCCTCGGCGGCACCATCCAGGTCGTTCCGCACATCACCAACGAGATCAAGCGCCGCGTCGCCCTGGTCGGCAAGGACAGCGGCCCCGACGTGGTCATCGTAGAGGTGGGCGGCACGGTCGGCGACATCGAGGGGCAGCCATTTCTGGAGGCGATCCGCCAGCTACGCGCCGATGTCGGACGCGACAACACGCTCTACGTCCATGTCACCTTCCTGCCCTACATCGGCGCCACGGGGGAGCTGAAGACCAAGCCCACCCAGCACAGTGTGCGCGAGTTGCGCAGCATCGGTATCCAGCCGCAGGTCATCGTCGCTCGCACCGACTATCCGGTCAACCAGGACACAGTGGGCAAGATCGCCCTTTTCTGCGACGTGGAGGCGCGCGCGGTCATCCCGCTGGAGACGACCGACAATATTTACGACGTGCCGCTCGTGCTCGAAGATGCCGGCCTGGGAGACTACATCGTCGAGTATCTCAAGCTGCCCGCGGTACCCCCCGACCTGAGTACCTGGAGGCAGATGGTGGCGCGCATGCGCCAGGTGGATAGACCGCTGCGCATCGCCGTCGTCGGCAAATACGTTGAGCTCCACGATGCCTATATGAGCGTCAAGGAGGCTCTGCTGCACGCTGCCGTAGAACACGATCGCGGGCTTGAGATCGTCTGGGTGCCTTCTGGTGACCTGGAGAAGAACAGGCACTGGGAGCTGCTCGAAGGCGTCAGCGGCATCGTCGTGCCCGGAGGCTTCGGCTACCGGGGCGTCGAGGGCAAGGTGCTGGCCGCCCGCCTCGCCAGGACGGCGCGCATCCCTTACCTGGGCCTTTGCCTGGGCATGCAGGTGATGTGCATCGAGTTCGCGCGCAACGTCCTCGGCCTGGAGGATGCCAACAGTGCCGAGTACGACAAGACCTGCGCGCACCCGGTCATTGACTTGCTGCCCGACCAGCACAACGTCGCCAACCTGGGCGGGACCATGCGCCTCGGCGCCTATCCCTGTGTGCTGGCGCCTGGCTCCAAAGTTGCCGCGGCCTACGGAGTCGAGCTTGTCCAGGAGCGGCACCGTCACCGCTTCGAGTTCAACAACCGCTACCGCGAGCAGTTCGCCAGCCGCGGCGCGTGGTTCAGCGGCCTTAGTCCTGACGAGCGACTGGTTGAGATCATGGAGCTGAAGGATCATCCATTCATGGTCGGCAGCCAGTTCCATCCCGAATTTCAGAGCCGGCCCAACCGCCCCCACCCGCTGTTCCGGGAGTTTGTGCGGGCCGCCATTGCCTATGAAGAAGGGCGCAGCTCAGCGGCAGCGACAGAGGGAAGTGAAACGCATGGACGATCTGCAACTGCTGTGGGACGGTTTGCTCAGTCGCCGCACGACGCTGATCCGCGCGGCCTGGGCGACGCTCTCCCCCGATGAGCAGCATGCGGTCTACGCCCATCTGCGGCGCATGACCACCGAGGAGGGCTGGACGGAGCCGCAACGCGACTCGGCCCAGGTTGCGCTGGGAGTCCTGGACAGGCAGCGCGCGGACGGGCACGACAGCAGCACCTGACACAGGCCCGCGCCGGACATAGCAAGCCAGGCGAATGCCCGGCTTGCTCGGTCACGATCTCGCGGACACACCCTGGGTCACTCTCGCCCGCGTCTGAAGTCCATGAAGCGGTAGCCGACGCCACGCTCGGTGAGGATGTACTTGGGATCGGATGGATCCTCTTCGATCTTCTCGCGCAGGTAGTTCACGTACAGGCGCACATAGTGCGTCTCATCGCGGTACTCATAACCCCACACTTTGGCCAGCAACTGCTCGTGCGGCACCGTCCAGCCGGCATTCTCGATCAGATGGTATAGCAGCCGGTATTCGGTCGGGCGCAGCTTGATGTGCTCGCCATTGACGATGACCTCGCGCCGGTTGAAATCAACGCTCAGACGCTCGTCAATCTTCAGGATGGCCTGGTCAGGTGAGGCGCTGGGCATCTCGGCACGTCGCAGTACGGCGCGCACCCGGCTGGATAGCTCACGCGAGCCGAACGGCTTGGTGACGTAGTCGTCCGCACCCAGCTCCAGCCCATAGACTTTGTCGTCCTCCTCACCCTTGGCCGTGAGCATGATCACCGGGATGTTGGAGAACTCGCGCAGCATCCGCAGCGTCTCGAAGCCGTCCAGCGATGGCATCATCACGTCGAGCAGCACCAGGTCTGGCAATTGCGTGCGGATCATCCCCAGGGCCTCAACGCCAGTGTGCGCTTCGAGCACCTGATAGCCCTCCAGCTCAAGGTTCATGCGGATGAAGCCGATCATGCGCGGCTCGTCGTCCACAACCAGGATGCGCTTGGCGTCGCGCGGGATGGTGCGAGGCGGCTTGCTGGACATTCGCTAGCTCTCCACTGAGTCACACTCCAAAGGGGCTGATGATCTCCTCTTCCTGCCCGCTTGGCATCACTTCGATGAAACTGATGCGATGCCAGGGTATGATGATGGTCTGCACTTCCGGCAGCACGTAATGCACCTCGCGCCCATCGCGCCGGCGTGGATGAAGACAGACCACCACCTGGTCGGAGGGCAAAGGAAGGGTTTCGGCCTCAGCCAGGATCGGTTCTTCATTGGTGATGTGGATGAGTAGAGTCTGCATACGCGTACCTCCGGCAACTAAGGCGTAGAGCCTGCTCAGTCGAAGAAGATGTTGAATACCAGGTGTCCCATGCGGATCTCATCCCCGTCGCGCAGCACCCGCGGCTGGTGGGGTATGAGCCGGTGACCATTGAGGAACGTCCCGTTGGTGCTGCCCAGATCGATCAGAGTCAGAGTATCTTCACCGCGCCGCATTATCCCATGGCGGCGCGACACCCCTAGTTCGGCTGCGCCATACGGAGCGAGATCGATAGTCGGGGTCTCAAGCGCGCCGGGGTCGGCACGTCCTATGATCATCTCTTCTGCCGGCTCGATCACGATCGGCTCAGCCACGTCTCGCAGGCGAATCAGGACCGAGGAGCCCTCGCCAAAGCGCGCCGTACCCCAGGTCATGCGAGTCTGAAACGTGCCGGGGCCTTCCGGGTCAAGCCGGGTCGTCTCTGTCCCGTCGGCCTGGCCGGCCAGCGGCTGACCACACTCCTCGCAGAAAAGAACGCCTTCGCGGTTGCCTGTTCCGCAGTGGGGGCATGTCTTCATGTCCTGTCACTTCCTGGTTCGGGTAAGGAAAGAAGCTGACGCGTGTGGAACTTCAGCGATTTGCGGCCTTCCTGAGAGAAGGTCTGCGTATGCGCCACACGCCGCGCTTCTTGGATAGCCTTATGGCCCAATTCGTCTTGCCCGGCGGCGAATAGCCGCGTGGCCAGGCTCTCCAACTGGCGCGCTGCTTCCGCAGGCGATCCCTGGGTCAGCGCTCGCTCCGCCTTCTGCTGCATCCGGTACAGTGTCAGCTTGCCCAACGCATCGAGTATCGCGGTCGGGGGCTGCTCAGGACCTGGCTCGAGGGCAATCTCGAGCGCCACGTCGCTGAGCACCTTATAGTGCTGCCGATCTGCAACCAGCACATCGCCTGTCACGTCCACCCGGACAACGGAGCGAAAACCGATCCTGCTGCTCGGCGGCATCTGGAGCTGGATGAGCACGCGAATCAGGCGATTCTTCTCTAGCGTGCCCAGAGGAATCGGCTGTTCGTTGGTTTCAACCGGTTGGGGATTCGGATGCAGACGAAAAACCGACTCCAAAAGGACATCGGCGTCGGGGGCGATCACCAGTTGCAGACGCTCGGCGAAAGCATCCCCCAGGCTGCGCACGCGCTCGTCGAGGAACTGGAGCACGGCCTTGGGCGTGTTGATGTAAGCTGAAGCGCCGCCCGTCGCCGAAGCGAGCGCGTCCAGGAACTCGTCATTCCATTCCTCACCAATGCCCATCGCGCTGATGCCTATGCCGTCTTCGGCTGCCTCGCGCGCCAGAGCCAGACACCGCTCTTCGTCGCCGAACGTGCGCCCGTCCGTCAGCAGGATGACATGATTGACCATACGGGGAGCGAGATGCCTGCGACACTCGGCGAGGCCAGCAGCGAGGCCATGATAGATCTCGGTTCCGCCGTCGGCGCGCATGATGCTCACCGTCGAGCACAGCGCAGCTTTGTCAGTCACCATCGTCGCCGGGATCAGCACATCCGCGCGGTCGCTGAAACTGACCACAGAGATGACATCCTGAGGCGACAACTGGTCAATGATATGGTGGGCTGCTACTTTGACCTTGTCCAGGCGCGCGCCGCGCATTGACGTACTGCGATCAAGGACGAGAGTGAGATTCACGGGCGCGTTCTGGCGCCGTACAGAAACCATGCGCTGCGCCGGCACGATCTCCAGCAACAAATAGAGCACCTGAGGCTCGTCGAGCACGCCCAGCACGCGCCGGCTAGGAACGACGCGCAGGGAGAAATAAGCTGGCTCGTCGCGCAGATGCTGCCGCGCGTCGTCATAGCTGCGGCGTCCCGCAGGACTGCCCAGCACTTCGTGGGCAGCGGCGATGTCGCGGAACTGCAAGTCAGCGCCCTGATGGCGGTTCACATCGGGATGGAAACGGCGGGCCATAACCCGGTACGCTTCGCGGATATCCTCAGCAGTCGCTTCGGGAGGAACTCCCAGAACCGCATACAGATTGCTTGATGCGTCGGCCACGCTTCCAACTCCCAACGCCGGCTACCGGCCAGGCATCTGCACGAGGACGACTGAAATGTTGTCTGGGCCGCCCCGGTCATTGGCAAGCTGAACCAACTCGACACAGGCCTGCTGTGGGTCGCTGTGTTTCTGGACGACTTCAACAAGGGTCGTCTCGGAGACCATGTTCCACAGCCCATCGCTGCACAGCAGAAGCAAGGAGCATGGGGGCAGTCTGCGCGTGATCGCATCCACGTCCAGGGTTTCGCTCTGCCCAATCGCCCGGTAGAGAACATTGCGCTGGGGGTGCTCGGCAGCTTCTTCGGGCGTGAGCTGGTCCAGCTCAATCAATCGCTGGATAAGTGAATGATCCCGGGTGATCTGCTCGATAGACCCGTCGCTGATCAGATAGGCGCGGCTGTCTCCTACATGGGCAATATGCGCCAGATCCCCCAGGATCACCGCTACCGTGGCTGTCGTCCCACCTTCGGGGATATGCTCGTTGACCGAGTCGTTGGCCTCCTGCACAGCCCCGCGCAGGATCTCGGCGATAGAGACGCGGTCTGGGTCATTCATGCGTTGCTCAAGCAGCGCCAGCACGACCTCACTCAGCGCATGCTGAGCCACCACTCGCGCCGTTATGGCCGAGGCGCGCTCGCCCTCCTGGTGACCGCCCATCCCGTCGGCAACCAGGAACAGCCCGACATCGGGCAGATCATCGGTGCTCGCCCCAGACATGAGCAGACCGAGCACAGCATCCTGATTGTTGCCGCGCACCATCCCTGAGTCGCTGAGCTGGCCGAAGCGCATACGCTGGCCCGGCTGTGGAATCAGCGCCTCCAGGGGAGGCAGCGGGCGAGTCGCCACAGCGCTCTCGATAGTCTCAGACTCCGCAGCGCGTCCGGCGGACGATGATGGCGGCCCCTCAACGACAGGCTCAGGCGGCGTGCTGACCGTCTCCTCATCGCCGCGTGTGATGATTACGCCACCGTCAGTTGACGCACCACCGCGCGTCGCCTTGCCAAGAACACGCCGCAGCAGGTCCATAGCTTGTCTCCGGCACCTCAGGCCTTGAGCGCATAGATCATGCGATCCATCGAGCCGATATAGACGACGCCGTCCTGAACGACCGGCGATCCAGGGACCGGTGCTCCGGTCTTCAGACTCCAGCGCAGGCGGCCAGTCCTGGCCTCGACGCTGTAAACATGGCCATCCACGCCACCGAAATAAACGGCACCATCCGCATAGGCGGGAGATGACGTAATCTGCCCTTGAGTCTCGAACCGCCAGCGTTCTTTGCCGCTGGTCGCTTCGATTGCATACAGCGAGCCATCAACTGAGCCGATGAAGATCTTGCCATCGCCATAAGCGGGCGAGGAGATCACTGGCCTGCCGGTGCGGAATTCCCACACTTTCCACCCGTGCTCAAGGTCCAGCGCATAGACTTGCCAGTCCATCGAGCCAAAGAAGACCATCCCTTCATGCTCGAGCGGGGACGATGACACGCTGCGCTTGGCGCGGAAAGCCCACACCATGCGCCCTGACAGATCGGTGCCCACCACCTCACCCGACTCCAGCCCGACAACGATCAGGTTACTGGTCACCAGCGGGCGCGAGCGCACCGCTGCACCCGCGGCGAACTTCCACTGGATACGCCCCGTGGACAGCCGAACGGCATAGAGATGCCCATCATCACTGCCGAAGAAGATATGGCCATGGGCGATGCTTGGTGAGGACAGCACCGGCCCTTGCGTGCGCACAGTCCACTGCAACTGCCCGACCCGTGTGTCAACGGCATAGAGCAGATGGTCCATAGAGCCGAAGATCACGAGATTCTCCGCGTCGGCAATGGCGGGCGTTGAGACGACTCGCTGCTCGGTTGGATACTTCCAGCGGAAAGTGCCATCATTGGTGGCGACAGCGTACAGGTTGTTGTCGTGGGCCCCCACATACAGCACGCCGCGATGCACCGCTGGCGATGAGCGAACCTCGTCCTCGCACTCGAAGACCCACAGCGGCTTGACGCCAGCGTCCGTCCAGTCGGCGCTTTCCTCAGCCAGGGCAGGTGTGCTCAGGCTGAGTGGAGTCAGGGCCGGGCGGTCAATCGCCTCCAGCGCAGCTTTCATGGCGGCGGCATTGGGGAAGCGATCTTCCGGTTTGAACTCCAGCGCCTTCATGACCACCGCCTCGAATTCCGGTTTCACGGCGGGGTTGACTTCGCCGATCGCCCGTTCATGGAACGTGAACGGCGGCTCCAATCGCGGGTCACGGCGCGTGAGCAGGTGGTGGAACGTCGCGCCAATCCCGTACACGTCGCTGGACGGGCTGGCCTCGCCGCGATACTGCTCTGGGGCCGAGTATCCCTCGGTCCCGATCATCGTCCCCTTCAACCCTTCCTGAAAAATCTTGGCGATTCCGAAATCAACCAGCCGGATCTGCCCGTGCTGATCAACCATGATGTTGGACGGTTTGACATCGCGAAAGATGATCGGCTCAGGTTTCTGCGAGTGCAGGTACCCCAGGACATCGCACAGGTCCAGAGCCCACCTGAGAACAGTATCCACGGGAAGGAAATCAACCGCCGAGTTGAGGATCATCTCCAGGTCCCGCCCGTTGATGTATTCCATGACCAGGTAGGCGCGGGTCTTGCTGGGGAAATACTCGTAGATCTTCGGCACGGCCGGGTGACTCAGCGAGGCGAGCATATCGCTCTCGCGCTCGAACGTCCGGAGGGTCATGTCGCGCAGGTTCTGATCCGTCGAGAGATTGAGCATTTCTTTGACTGCGACGTAGCGCGTGACATTGGGAAAGCGCAGATCGCGCGCCTGGTAGACAGAGCCCATCCCGCCTACCCCAATGACCCCCGTGATACGATAACGCCCCTGGAGCACCGAACCGGGCTGCAGAGCGCCCTCGCCTTTGGGCTGATCCAGTGGACTCGGGGATATCCTCTGTGTATCTACCATCCCTTACACCCCAGGAGAGACAGAATTCCTGCACAAGGCCGATGGATAGTGTTCCCAGTTGGGGTTATTATAGTGAGGCGCTATCGTTAACGCAATCGCCCCCGAGACAGGGAACGGGCATCTATGCTCGATGCTGCACTGGATTCGCGGGCCGTCTCCGCGCCCGGTCTATCGCTCGCACCGCTGGCCCTGTACGTGCACATCCCGTTTTGCCAGACGCGCTGCACGTACTGCGCCTTCAATACCTACGCGGGCCTGGCCGCCCGCATCGCGCCCTATGTGAGCGCTCTGCTGAGGGAGGTTTACCTGGTGGGCAGCGCCGGCGGGCACCCACCTGCCAGCACGCTCTATTTCGGCGGCGGGACGCCGAGCCAGCTTCCCGCAGACTCCATCCAGCAGATCATCCAGACGTGCGCCCAGTCCTTCGCCCTCGACCCGTCGGCGGAGATTTCCTTCGAGACGAATCCGGGCGACGCGGACGGAGCGTATTTCCGCGCGTTGCGCGGGGCGGGTGTCAACCGGCTGAGCATTGGGATGCAGTCCGCCCACCGCGACGAGCTGCGTCTGTTCGCCCGCCGTCACACACATGACGATGTGCGGGCCACCGTGCAGCTTGCCCGGCAGGCAGGTTTCCTCAGCGTCAACCTGGACTTGATCTATGGCATCCCCGGCCAGGGCATGGGCAGTTGGCGGCGCAGCCTGGAAGCAGCCCTGGCCCTGGGGCCAGATCACCTGTCACTGTACAGCCTGAGCATCGAAGAGGGGACTCCGCTGCACGCCCGGCTGCTGGTCGGGCGCATAGCCGCGCCCGATCCCGACCTGGCAGCGGACATGGTCGAGTGGGCGGCGGAGCGCCTATCCGCTGCCGGGTTGCGCCAGTACGAGATCAGCAATTGGGCCGCGCCGGGGCACGCCTGCCGGCACAATGTGCACGTCTGGCGGAACGAGGCGTACCTGGGCTTCGGGGCCGGCGCGCACGGCTGCGCGGCGCGCGTGCGCTACGAGAACATCGCCACGCCAGACGCCTACATCGCGCGCATCAGCGCCCAGCAGGAGGCGCGCCCGTTCCCGCTGTCGGCGGCAGCAGCGGCGGCGGCTACCCTCAACACCACCGAGGAGATGGCCGACACGATGATCCTGGGACTGCGCCTGACCGGGGAGGGAGTAGACCCGGCGGCCTTTCGCGCTCGCTTTGGCCGCGAGCTATGGGATGTCTACGGATCGGCGCTCGACCATCTGCTGGCGCACGGCCTGATCGAACGCAGCGCCAGCGGGGCAATCCGGCTGACAGGGCGGGGCTGGTTGCTGGGCAACCATGTCTTCAGCGAGTTCGTCTAGGAGCCGCCGGTGAGCATCCTGCGTTGTAAACTGTGGGGCTTTGGTTGCGTGCTTGCTCTGACCATCGCTGCCTGTGGCGGGGAGAGTAACGCTCCCGCCTCTCCACCAGCGATTACCCCACCAGGGGCCGCAACGCCTCCCTACACCGCCCCCTTCGCCACCTTGTCGCCTGTTCTGCTCAGTCTTCAGCGCGACTATGAAGCTCTGTCCGCCGCGCACTACTCCTTGTCCCGCATCTGGGAAGGGCTGGCCAGGGGCGAGCAGGTGCGCTGTGGCGCGTACCCGCCTGTGACGGATCCGGCGGGCATTAGCGACCACGGCGAAACTGACTACGCGAATCTGGCCGCCCTGCTGCGCCGCGTGGCCATTGACCTGACCAGGGCGCGCCAGTTGTGGCAGGCGGAATGTGCGACGGCGCGTCAGGTGCCGCCGTCCAGCGTGATCAGCGAGGGGTTGCTGGCCGTGCGAGGCGCGGGCGACGCCCTTCGTGAGGCTGCCCCGCTGCTCGCCGCGGTCCAGTGACGGGATGCGCCTCTGCCGAAGAACAAACCCTTACGGCACGGGATACAGCGGAGTCTGTTTGAGCGCGGCGATGTGGGCGGCCCCGGCAGCGAACATGGCCACGCGGAGCTGCATGGTGAGTTCCCAGATCAGCTTGCTCACCGCGTCCACTGACTGCGCGGCAGCCTTCAGAAACGGCCCGGCCATGCCACCTAGCTCCGCGCCCAGGGCAATGCATTTGGCGATGTCCACCCCGTCGCGCAGGCCGCCGCTGGCGAAGACCGGCAATCCGGGAGCCGCCTCGCGCACGTAGCGCAGGCTGTCCGCCGTGGGAATGCCCCAGTCGGCGAAGGCGCGCGCGACACTGGCGTGCTGGGCCGTCGGCGCGCGATGATACTCCACCTCCGACCATGATGTACCACCGGAACCGGCCACGTCAATGGCGGCCACGCCCGCGTCGGCCAACTGGCGGGCCGCTTGCGGCGAGAATCCCCAGCCCACCTCCTTGGCGACAACCGGCACCTCCAGCCCCCGGCAGATGGCCTCTACCCGCGCCAGCAGCCCGCTGAAGTGGCTATCTCCCTCCGGCTGCACGGCTTCCTGCAGCGCGTTGAAGTGCAGGATCAGCGCGTCGGCCCCCACCATGTCCACCGCGCGCTGGCATTGCTCAAGGCCGTAGCCGTAATTGAGTTGCACCGCCCCCAGGTTGGCGAAGAGCAGGGTGTCCGGCGCAACCCGCCGCACGTCATAGGTAGCCGCCAGCACCGGGTCTTCCAACGCTGCCCGCAGCGATCCCAGCCCCAGCGCGATACCGGCATCCCTGGCCGCTTCGGCCAGCGTCAGGTTGATCTGCCGGGCGCGCTCGGTGCCGCCAGTCATCGAGGAGATGAGCAGGGGGCTGCTCAGCGACTTGCCGAAGATGGTCGTGCGTGTGTCAATCGCTTCCAGGTCTAGCTCTGGCAACGCCTGGTGCATGAAGCGAAGCCGTTCCAGCCCCGTCGTCACGCGGGGGAACTGCACGTCTTCGTCGAGATTGATGCGGATGTGATCATCCTTGCGCCGCTCGGTGAGCGTCGCCCGCGTAACTTTGGTCATGGGGTGGTGTTCCTTAGTCTTGTACACAGTCTGGACAGTCGTCGCGGGACCGTGTAGACTTTATGCTCCAGGACAGAGTATACCAATGCACTGTTCGGCACGGCACACATGGTGTAGAATACGTGCGAGCACTGCTGAGCACCCGACCTGCCAGGACAAGCCACATATCTAGGAGGCAAACAGACATGGCTACGACTCAGGAGCGCGTGACCGACATCATCGTCGAGTTGTTGGGGGTAGATCGCGAGAAGGTCACGCTTGATGCCAGTTTCCGTGAAGACCTGGAAGCCGACTCGCTCGACCTCGTTGAACTGATCATGGCCTTCGAAGACGAGTTCGGCGGCGAGATTTCCGACGAAGAAGCGCAGAGCATCGCCACCGTAGGCGATGCCGTGAAGTACATCACCGAGAAGATGGGCGGCTGATTCCCCAGTCCGCACGTCCAATCAGGCAAGACCCTCAGGCGATTGACACCTGTCAACCGCCCTTTTTGTTTGACCGGCCAGGTAACTCCGCCCGGCGCAGCAGGCTCAGCCCTGTCACGGCGACCAGGGCGCTGAAGGCCGAGTAGCCCACCGCCCCCACGCCGATGCTCACCGCGATCTCGAAGTTGTCCAGCAGGGTATGTGCCCGCGCCAGGCCCCACCACCCTGCCCCAACCCCCAGCGCCAGCAGCGCCGCAGCGAGCAATCCCTGCCAGCGGTGGGCCAGCTTCTCGGCCAGGATAGCCGCCAGCACTCCGCCAACGCCCAGCCCAGTGAGCAGCATCATCTGCCGGAAGTTCGGGTCGCTGACGGCACTGCCGAAGAACTCGCGCGGCGGAAAGAAGCGCAGAGCGATCATCAACGCAGCCGTGCGCAGCAGCCAGCGCGCCCGTGCATCGCCGAAGCAATTGGCGTGCAGAGCCAGCGCCAGGATCAGCGCAAGCTGCGGCGCGCGCAGCAGAAAGCTGGTCAGCAGCGTCGGAGAGCTGGCCTGCACTGCCGGGTGCAGACTCGCCCACTCGGCCAGGTCGAAGGCATTCAGGGTGAAGGCCGCCGTAGTGTGGGTGTACCAGGGCGCGTGGTAACAGACCAGTGCCAGCGCCAGCCCAATCACCCCGGTCAGCCCGATCCACGCGCGTTGCACCGCCAGCACCCTCCCCTGCTCCAGACTCATCGCCCGCTGCCAATGAGTGCGTCCAGCCGCTCGCGGATGGCGGCGTCTTCCTCGCCTTGCTGGGCAAAGAATTCGGCCATGAACTGACTGCGTCGCTGGCGCAACGCCAGCGCAGCGACGGCGCGCAGGTCGCCCACACCCGCCACGTCGCGGCCATCGGCGGCAGCGTGCGCCCGCACTGCCTCGAACATGGCATACTCGGCGCGGTGCGAGTCAATGCCCAGCGCTTGCACCAACGCCAGCCCAACCTCGACCGCCTCACCGCTCAATTCCGTCTGCTTGAGCAGCTCGCGCGCCAAGCCGATCTCCTCACGGGCCTGCGCCGTGACTTCGGCCCATTCCGCCAGGAAGCGGCGGCGGCTGCCCTGGTAGCGGCGCACCCGCCGGTAGACCTCATAGCGCTCCGCCTGATCGGTCAGGCCGTGCACGGGCACGCGCAACCCAAAGCGATCCATGATCTGCGGGCGCAGCCGGCCTTCCTCTGGATTCATAGACCCGACCAGCACGAAGCGCGCCCGGTAGGTGCCGACCACCGGCCCGCGCCGCACGGTGTAGCTGCCCTGAGCCGCTGCGTCGAGGATGGCGTCCACGATCAGATCGTCGAGCAGATTCACCTCGTCAATGTAGAGCAGGTTCTGGTCGGCGCGGGCCAGGATGCCCAGTTCCAACCGCACGCGGCCCTGCTGCACGGCAATGCGCTCGTTGATGCCGCCCACCACATCTTCCAGCCGCGCGTTGAGCGGCAGCTCAACCAGCTTGACCGCCTCGTAGTGGCTGATCGGCTCCCCCGCTTCGAGCTTACGCTGGCAGTCCGGGCAGAGACCTGCCGCACCGTCCCCTTCAGCGCCGGGAGGCAGGCACCCCTCCGGGCACAGGCTGGCCTCCACATAGGGTAGCAGGTCGGTCAGGCTGCGCACGCAGGTCGTCTTGCCGGTGCCGCGCGGCCCGATCAGCAGCACGCCGCCGATCGCCGGGTTGATCACGGCCAGCAGCAGCGCCATGCGCATCTCGTACTGCCCCACCATCGCCAGGAAGGGGAAGGGCAGATGCTCGGCCAGGCCCAGGTCGGGCGCTGGCTCGCGCAGGACGCGGCGCGCGCCCGCCTGGTCGAGCAGGTCCAGCAGGCGCGACCGCTGCTCGCTGGCGCTCAGGTCTGGGAAGTCGTCCGGCATGGCGCGCTCACTCCTCATTGGGCTGGGGGTTCACCCGACGGCGCAGGGCTTGTTCGCGCTGGTGACGTTCCTTGCGCGCGCGCTGGCGCTCCGCTGCCTCCTGGAAGCGAAGCTGCTCCTCCGGCGTCTCGACGCAGAGCGGCGGCACAGGGTGTGGGCGACCCTGACGATCAATGGCGACATAGACGAGGTAGGCCGTGTTCGTGTGCACGCGCGAGCCGGTCAGCGGGTCCTCCGCGACGACGCTCACCCGCACCTCCATCGAGGTGCGGCCCGTGTAGGCCAGCTCTGCGGTGAGCGTCACCACGTTGTTGACGTAGATCGGCTCGTCAAAGGTCATCGAGTCTATGGCCACTGTCACCACTGGCGAGCGCGAATGGCGCATGGCCGCCAGCCCGCCCGCTTCGTCAACCAGCTTCATGATCACGCCGCCGTGCACATTACCCAGCCGGTTGGCGTGCTGCGGGCTCATCATCATATTGAGCACGACGCGCGACTCGGCGACGCTTTTCGCTAGCATCTCGTCCGCCATAGCCACCCCTCAGTCTGAGCGTGTAGTTGGTTTCTGGTGATTAGTTCTTGGTTAAAGCAACTCCTTGTCAGGTATGTTCTATCAATCACCAACAACCAACCACCAATTACCATTGCATCAATCCATATCCGGGCGCAGATCGGAGATGCGCTTGAAGATGTCCGGCTCCTCTTCGAGCACATCTACCGTGCTGAAGTCCAGCTCGGCCATCATCGGCGGCAGCGGCGCGCGCGGCGGGAGCCGCTCTGGGCGGGGCGGCTCGGCGGGCAAATGAGGGTGAAAGGGCCGGCGGCGCTCGCTGCGCTTGCGCAGGATGCGCCCGTCGCGGCTCAGCCGCCCGATCCATTCGCCATCGCGCTTATAGACCTCGCCAGCTTCCACGAAGCCGATGTACTCACCGCGCGTGTTGAAGAGAAAATCGCCGAACTTCGTCGCCTGCCAATCGCCGCGCGTGTCGAATATGAACACGGGCCGGGTGGGGTTCTGCGCTGGTGTGCCCATCCTGACCTCGCCGCTGAACGCCGCCAAGATAATGCTATTGTACCATCTGCCGGTATACCGTCAGAAGTTGAGCAGCCGCCCGTTCCCAGGTGAAAAACGCCGCCTGGCCCGCGCCCCGCGCGATCAGCGTCTGGCGCAGCGCGGGGTCGTCCAGCAGGCGGCGCAACGCCTCAGCCAGGGCTTGCACATCGTAAGGGTCAACAAGCAGGGCCGCGTCCCCGGCCACTTCGGGCAGCGAGGAGAGATTTGAGGTTATGACCGGCGTACCGCAGGCCATCGCCTCCAATACGGGCAGCCCGATGCCCTCATACAGCGAGGGGTACGCCAGACAGACGGCTTCGGAGTACAGCGCCGGAAGGTCTTCATCGCGGGCGAAGCCAGTGAAATGCACGCGCTCGTCCATCCCCAGGTCGCGCACGGTCTGATAAATTGGCGCGTCCAGCCAGCCGCGCCCCCCGGCGATGACCAGGTGATAGTCCGCATACTGCGGCCCCAGCGCGACCACCGCCTGGACCAGGCGGGCGTAGTTCTTGCGCGGCTGCACCGTCCCTACCGAGAAGAAATAGGGATTCGGCGGCAGGCCGTAGCGGGCGCGCACTGCCCGGCGCGCGTCCGCGTCCGCCACCGGCTTGAATTCGGGATTCACCCCGCCGAGCAGTACTGTAATCTTGTCCGGCGGCGTCCCGCAGAGTTCAACGAGATCATTCTTCGTCGCCTGCGAGTCGGCCAGGACGTGCGTGGCCCGCCGCACCGAGCGCGGCACTACGGCGTCGAGATACGCCTTGAGGACGGGCGTCGTCGCCTCCGGCGCGCGCACGAACGACAGATCGTGGACGGTGAGCAGCGTTCGCGTGCCCGGCAGCGTGGGCGGCAATGTGAAGTCGGTGGCGTGGAAAAGCTTCACCCGGCCAGTGAACGCTTCCACCGGCAGCGGAAGTTGCAGGCGGTGCCATAGCCGGGCGAACCACAGCGGGGTAATGCGCGTGGGACGCCAGGTGAAGTTCGCGCCCGGCGGGAGCGGTAGGGCGCTACGCTGCGCCCCAGCGACGAAGAGGCGATAGGGAGTGGCGTCGTCCAGAGCGGCCAGCGCGCGCACCAACTCGCGCACATAGCGCCCAATGCCCGCGCCCTGCTCGTGGGCGGCAGTATAGTCAATGCCGATGGCTGGCATCACCGGGCTTAGCCATACCTCCGTCGGAACGGCTTGCAGTCATCCGTCAGAATGGCCCCCGCTCCTCAGAGCCGGTCCCGCGCCCGTCCAGGTCACTCCACGTCGTTGTAGGTCCAGTAGCGATTGGCGAGAAAGTTCCAGACCATAACCATCCAGACAGCGAAGAACTGAGCGATGTTGGTGCCCAGCCGGCGTGTCGCGGTCGCTGTGAGCGTCCCGATCAGGCCCAGACCGCCAAGCACATCCACGCCAATCTCGCCAAGGGGGCCGAACAGCGTGCGCACCCACACCAGCCGGAAGGCCAGCCCCAGCACGCTGACCATGAAAAACTGCAGCCACTGCCGCCGGACCGACCGCGTCCGCGAGTCGGGGTATGTCCAGTAACGGTTCCAAATGAAATTACTCGACACTGCTGTGACGAAAGCCGTGCCCGTCGCCAGCGCCACCTTGAAGGTCACATCCGGCTCGGTGGGCCGCAGGATCGTCGCCTGTAGCAGGTTGAGCATCCCGAAGTCAATGATTGCTCCCAAGACCCCCACGGTAGCGAATTTCAGGAAACGCTCGACCTCGCGGGCGCGCTGTGCCCCCGCGTGCCGGCTCACACGAACGATCACCTGATTCCACCGGGCAAATCCTCGCGCCAGCCAGTCCCTATCCTTAGTCGTTTGATTTGTCATTTCAGTGCTCAGCATTTCGTGGATCCGTGATCTGACGCGGGGGGACGCTGCTTGCCCAGGCCAGCAGACCAAGCATAACCCCCAGATGGAGAAAGAGATTGTTGACCGTGAGCTTGTCCACCACACTATGGATGGCGAGATGTGTCCAGGTGCCCAGCAAGCCCAGCGCCAGCCCACGCACGAGCGGATCGCGGTGCCTCAGAGTCCGCACAGTCCCCCCCATGATCCAGGCCCAGCCCAGCAGATAGCCCGTCAGCCCCACCAGCCCAGCCTCAGCCAGGATGTTGAGGTAGTCGTTATGGGCGTGGCCGAGCGCATTCGGCCAACGCAGCAAAGCATAGGCCGGGTAGACGACTTCGTAGTTACCCAGGCCCACTCCTGTCCAGAAGTGAGCACTGGCCATCTGCGCCGCTGCCTGCCAGTGCGCCAGCCGTTCGACGGTCGCATAGTTCGCGTCGGTCAAGGGCGCGCCGCGCACATCTTGCAGGCCCACGAAATCGCCGAACGCGCTGGTGGCCCGCGCCTGTATTGCGCCGGGCAGCGCCCCGGCCAGCCACAGTCCCAACGCCAAGAGCGCCCCCGCGCTCACCAGAGCAGCCCCTTGCCAGCGGCGGCGTGGCGCAAAGAATACCATCACGGCACAGGCCCCGCCAAAACCAAGCCACGCGCCGCGCCCCCAGGAAGCGATCAGCCCGGCCAGCAGTGCGGCCGCACACAGCGTGTAGAGCACGGCCAGCCCGCCATCTTGGCGCGCCCTGCCGTCATCCCGCCAACGCAACCCGCCCCAGCGCACGCGCTGCCAGGCCCGCCCAGCGTGGCCCCAGGCCAGACCCAGGGTCAGCGGCAGCGCCAGCCCCATGAACGCGCTGAAGGGGTTGGGCTGGCCGAACGTGCCAAAGGCGCGGAAGTGGCGGAAGTCGTCAATCCACAGGTGGGCAGCGCCCGACCCGCCATAATACTGGTACAGCCCGATGACCGCCTGCAGCACCGCCGCCCACACCACGCCGAAGGCCATCCACACGGGGCGGCCGGCCCGCCCATAGTCCAGCACGACCAGCACGAGCGCGGCCATCGCCGCCCACTTCGACCACTCAGCCAGCCACGCGCCTGCCGACTTCGCCACCCACAGAGACGGCGCGAATCCGGCCAGGATCACCGCCAGGGCCAGCAGTACCCACGAGCGCGGCAGCCGGGCACCCCGGCGCGCTGTGACGCGCCATAGCCCCCACACGAAGGCAGCACCTGCAAAAGCGATCTGCCCCACGTCGAGCGGGAGCGGGAGCGAAGCCTCGGTGGCAATCAGCACCTTGAGCGGTGCGAGGACCAGCATCAGGACGACGCTCAGCGATGGCTCGACCAGCAGCGCCACAGCAACGGCCAGCCCGCCGAGCAGGACGAGCGCCGTCGCCAGCGGAAGCTGCGCCACCACAGCGCCCGCGACGATGGCCGCGCCAACCCACAGGGCCGCACCCTGCCCGGCGAACAATCGCCGGCTTGAAGACCAGCTTGCCGTGCTCACACCCGTTCCCGGAAGTACTCAATCGTCTGGCGCAGGCCGTCCTCTAGGCCGACGCGCGGCTCCCAGCCGAGCACCGCCCGCGCCCGCGTGATGTCCGGCCGGCGCGTCTGCGGATCGCCCTTGATGCGCTGGTCGGGCCGGACGGTAATCCCGGCGGGATTGCCCGTCATCTTGTTGATCAGGTCGGCAAGCTGGCGAATGGTCATCTCGCCAGGGTTGCCGATGTTGACCGGCTCGTTGAATTCGGCGAGCAGTAGCCGATAGATGCCCTCGATCAGATCGGAGACGTAGCAGAAACTGCGCGTCTGCGATCCATCCCCGTAGAGAGTCAGCGGCTCGCCACGCAACGCCTGCCCGGTGAAATTGGGCACGACGCGCCCATCATCCAGGCGCATGCGCGGGCCATAGGTGTTGAAGATGCGCGCGATGCGCGTGTCTACGCAATGCGTGCGGTAGTAGGCCATCGTCATCGCTTCGGCGAAGCGCTTGGCCTCGTCGTAGACGCCGCGTGGCCCGATGGTGTCTACGTTGCCCACATAGCTCTCGGTCTGCGGGTGCACCAGTGGATCACCATAAACTTCGGAGGTCGAGGCCAGCAAGAAGCGCGCCTTCTTGTCTTTGGCCACGCCAAGCGCATTGTGCGTGCCCAGTGCCCCCACTTTGAGCGTCTGGATCGGATACATCAGGTAGTCAATCGGACTGGCTGGCGAGGCGAAGTGCAGCACGGCGTCAATCGGGCCGGGCAGGTAGATGTAATTCGTCACGTCGTGCTTGATGAACGAGAAGTCCTGGTTCCCAGCCAGATGAGCGATATTGTCAATCGAGCCGGTGAGCAGGTTGTCCATGCCGATCACCTGATGACCCTCGGCCAGGAAGCGATCGCACAGATGAGACCCCAGGAACCCGGCAGCGCCGGTGATCAGGATGCGCATACCTATCTCGTGCTCCCAACGCACAGTGCCAGCAGACAAACGGGCGAAGTGTACCACAAACCAGCAGCAAGCCAAGCCTCAGAAACGCGGCTGGTGCGTCTGGATTTGGGGACCTGATTCCTTGAACCGCAGAGGCGCAGAGGACCCAAAGGAGAACTTCAGAGATTCTTTGCTCTGCTCCGCGCTCTCTGCGTCTCGGCGGTGATCCTTTGCCCCAAGACCTGATACGCACAACACGGCAGCGGGCGGTCGTCAGGCAGCAGGCACGCTGTTCTGCTGCGCCCCGGTCTGATCTGCCTTCTGCTCAGCCACTGCGCCTGGCGCCATGTCCTCCAGCCGGCCCAGCATCGCCAGCGACAGGAAGAACACAAAGGCCAGGTTGATGGCGAAGTAACCCACATCTACCAGCCCATGCGCCAGGAAGTCGGCCATACTGCCGGCCAGCCCCAGCACAAGCATGAACGCGACGGGATCGGCCCCCGCCACCGCTCCACGTAGCCGCCACAGCCCCCGCCAGAAGATCACTTGCAGGGCCAGCCCCAGAATCACGCCGAGGATGCCCAGGCTCACCCAATGGTTGAGCACCAGGGTATGCGGGATGGACAGGTTCGGCTCCTCCCAGGCTTCGGGCAGCAGGTAGCGGCTGCGATACCAGTACAGGAACTGATCGAGGCCCACGCCGCTGAGCGGCTGCTCGCGGATGAGCTGCCAAGCGCTATGCCACAGGTGCCGCCGGAAGGTCGCCGTGCTACCCAGCAGATCGCCCAGGCGCGGCAGCCACAGCGTCAGCGGCACCAGCGCAGCCAGCAGGCCCAGCACCGCGCCAATGACCGGAACCAACGACCGCCGCCCGTGCCAAAAGACCAGCATGACCACCAGCGCCGCCGGCAGGCCCAGCAGAATCGCACCCCGGCTCTGGCTGAGCAGCACGGCCAACAGCATCACCGCGCTGCCCAGTGCCCCATACAGCCAGCGCCACGACCCGCGCGGCGCGATGAGCACATAAGCCAACGCGAACGGCAGACAGCGCCCCAGATACATCCCCACGCCGTTGGGTGACCCATAAACACTGATCAGCCGGCGCGCTCCGTCCTCAGCCTCCACCACCGCCTCACCAGTCGCGTACAGGTACAGCCCCACGACAGCGATGGCCCCGCCCGTGAACAGCAGCGCATCGCCCAGCCAGAGCAGGTCGCGCCGCGACAGACGCAGCCAGCGGATAAGGAAATAGAACAGCACCGGCTCCAGCACCACTACGCGCAATTGGCGCAGCGCGGGAGTTGGGAACTCTGACCAGCTTAGCGACACGACGCCCAGCGCCGCGAAGGCCAGCGCCAGCCAGTCCAACCGCGACAGCCGCAGCCCCGCGCGGAACGGCTGCGCCCGCTGGCGTTGCTGCGCCCAGTCCACCGCTGCCCGCGCCAGCAGTGCCGCGACCGTCAGCGCCAGGTACACCTCGACGGTCGTGAAGGCACTGAACAGCAGATCGAGCGTGGAAAGAAAGAACGCCGACCAGAAAATGACCAGCATCAGGCCGAGCAGAGGACGATTGTAGACCAGCACGAACAGCACAACCAGCGACGCGAGCGTGATCACAAAGGCCGGCGAGAACGCAGCGATGCCCGCCGTGAGAATAGTCACGGCCAGCGTCGGTTGGTCACGGCGCAGCAGCGCGGGGATCGTCTCGCCCCAGGTGATCAGCGTGCCCAGCAGCAGCACAAACGACACGAACAGACTTAGCAGCCATTCCAGGAAGCGGCGGAAGGTCTGCGGCGCGGGTACGGCGAGTTGGCCCCAGGGCAAGCGCCATGCGGTGAACGCTAACCCCAGCAGCGCCAGCCCGCCGACGACGCCACAGGCCAACAGCGCCCGGTCATTTGCCGCCGTGTCCGGCGCGACCGCCACCGCGAACCCGGCAATCGGCCAGCGATCGTCGCCCTGAGCGGGCCGGTGGACGATCTCAACCGTGTGCGGCCCGTCGGCCAACCCCTCCGCCACGCGGATCAGACTCAGCTCCGGCGTCCGCTCCGGCGAAGTGAGCACAATGAACGCCTCGCCCTGCCGGTTGCGCGGTAGGGCATTGGCCGGACGCCCGTCCACCGTCACGATCAAATAGGCCAGGTAATCGTCGCGGCGCAAAGCAATGGCAAAGTCTGTGCCCTCAAACTGGACCGTCATCCGGTTCTGAACCCCGCCAGCGTCAGTCCCGGCGGGCAGCAGGGCATCCGCGCCCAGGTCGCCAAAGCGCCAGTTCTCGGAATAGACGGTGTGCGCGTTCTGCGCCGGGTGCTGGCCGGGGATCAGCGCGTCGTCGCGCAGGCGCAGCCCGCCCGCCAGCCACTCAGCGACCCGCGGCGCGACGGCAAATCCCTGGATGGGGTCATCAGCGGGAGCATCCGGCCCCCAGTGTTGCAGGATCAGCCCGCCGACCCAGGGCCATTCGCGCCGGGCACGCTCGTAGGCGGCCTGCGTGTAGCGCGCCTGTTCCTCCATGGAGGCGCTGCCCCAGATGGACAGTGGACCGCGCCAGCCATCGGGCAGCGCGTTCCAGCCGAAGTTGCTACCCCACAGCGGTTTGTGGCCGTCGCCGCGCCGAACCATCTCCTCGCGCAGCAGAATGAGCCGTGAGAAGTTGAGCACGCTCTCGTCCACGCGCCGGTCATCCGGCCCGGTGTCGAACCCATACGGCTTCCCGGCAGCCGCGTCGAAGAAATCGCCCCCGCCCAGGTCATAGAGCGCGCGCAGGTAGAGAAGATCGCTCAGGTTATCAGGCCCGCGCTCGACCGTCGGCGCCAGCGCCGCCGCGATGACGCTGGCCGTCGCGTCCGCCGCGTGGATGGCCGTGTACGCTTCGCGCAGCATGGCGGCGTAATGCGCCGGGCGCGGGTCCAGCCCGCCCCAGTGCGAGGTGATGTTCGGCTCGTCCCACACCTGGTAGTAGGTGATCTCGTCAGCGTAGCGGGCGGCGACGGCCCCGGCGAATTCCCCATAGGCGATCACGCTGGCCGGCGGCGCGTAGGGGTGCCCAGGGGCCAGTTCGTGGCGCGCCCAGGGCGGCGTGCCATCCAGCACGGCGACCAGCGCCAGCCCGTCGCGCGCGGCGACGGCCTCCACCAGTGCGTCATAGGCGTCCCAGGTGTAGACGCCCGGCTCCGGCTCGATGCTCGCCCACAGGAACGGCTGACGCACCCAGATGAATCCGGCAGCGGCGATGCGATCCAGCTCGCGAGCGAGATCGCCGGGGGCGTACTGCGTCAGCTCAACATTGACTCCGGCCAGCGGCAGGCGGTACGGCAGGTCGAGCGTCTCGACCGCCTGCTCCCAGCCGCGTGTGTCTTCCGCGCGCGCGCCCAGCACCGCCCAGGCACCGATCGCGCTCCCCGCGATCAGGATCAGACACGCCCAGAAGAAAAGCCAACGCGCCCTCATCGCTACCCGGACCATCGCGGGCGCGACGCCTGCCCGTCACTCGTGATCTGGTAGGCCTGGGCCGTCTTCACGTCAATCAGCCACAGGTTGCCCTGGTAGATCAGCGCGATCTGCCGTGCCGAAGGACTCCAGGCGATGCCGTCTTCCGGGTCTGGGCGCAGACCAGCCCGATCACGACCGGGGAAGACGACGCGCGCATTGCTGCCATCGCGGTCGGCCACCACCAGGTCATATTGCGCACCGGGGCTGTTGAGCGGCTCGCGCGCCTTGAAGTAGGCCAGGGAGTATTCCGGCGCGCCACCCGCCCCTTGTGACACCGGCGAATAGGTCGGGCTGGCCCAGATGCCGCCCTGGGCCAGGAACGGATTGACCTCAAGCCTCGTCTCCAGGCGGATCACGGCCACGTCAAAGATGATGCTATCCTGCGGCGCTTCGTCGGCGTAAGGAGGCCCGTGCACCGTCGTCGCCAGGTAGCCGTCCTCCGACCAGGAGAGCGTGGGAATCCACACTGTCGCGCCGCTGAACCGTTCGAGCAGCGGTCTGTATTCCGGGAAGGTCAGCAGCGTCTCGAACTCGCCTGTCTCCAGGTTCACCACGCCGACGCTGTCCGCATTGGCCCAGGCGACCTGCCCACCGTCCGGCGACCAGACAAAGCGCCGTCCCCAAAAGGCATAGATGCCCAGCGCGTTGGCCGACACGATCTCCTTGAAGCCTTCGGCAAGGGCCTCACCGCTCACCGGGTCAACCTGCATCAGGTAGAGGTCATTATAGGCGCGCCAGCCTGCCCCATCGGTTGCCGGGCTGGCCGTCGAGTAGCTGAACGCCGGGCTAGCCCTGCCGGGCACCCACTGGGCATAGCGCACGTCGGAGGGGGCGAGCTGCACGGCGCGCGGGAACGGCGCGGTCGTGTCCAGGACGGCCCACAACTCGTTGGCGAAGTCAGGGTCCGCCGGGTCTGCTGTGCGGCGTGTGTAGAGCAGCCGTTTACCGTCTGCCGACAGGTCGAACACACGTCCGTCCAGATAGCCGTCTTGCGTGAGCGGGTTGAGGTTGGCGGTGTTGCCCTCAATGATCCAGGCCTGGCCACCAGAGATGAAGGTGAGCACACCGTCAATGGGCACCAGCGTCTCTGGCGGCTGGCTCCCCACGTAGACGATCTCGTTGCGCGGCTCCTTGACCACGATGCGGCTCACCTCAACCCGGCTGGTCTGGACGCCGTCCTTCTCCGTGACGCGGTAACACACCTGGAGGATGCCGTTTTCGCCGGTCTGGCCGATGCGCTCTTCGCCGGGCGGCAGGCTCTGCGTGAGCTGCCGCTCGGTACCCGGCGGGATGTCGCTGTTCTCGCACTCCTGGCGCTGCGCGACGCGCGTCACAGTGATGGTCATGCCGTCGCGCACCTGCGTCTGCAACAGGGGATTGACCTCATCGAACTCACCGAGCGTCACGCCGATCTCACCCAGGAACTGCCCAACAGAGACGCGCTGGTCATAGCGGTACACCAGGCGCTCTCCGTCCACACTCACG
The DNA here is from genome assembly GCA_037447125.1 of Chloroflexota bacterium. GTDB lineage: Bacteria > Chloroflexota > Anaerolineae > Aggregatilineales > Aggregatilineaceae > UBA2029. Next base: position 29,473 of record JBBIHG010000009.1, read on the forward strand.
GTGATAGACAGGTCCCCCTGGCCGATGGACTGCGGCTCTTCGCATGCTGCCAACATGCCGAGCAGGGCCAGCCAGAGCGCGATCCAAACAAGTCTGTTCATTCGCCCTACCCCAATCATGACGACATGACTCGCTCTTCGCTTAGCTATCGGAATTGCCCTTCGCAACGAAAACGGTTAAAACAGGTTGTAACCATAATGGTATACGTCGCGCAGCGCTTTGATCAAGTTCAGGGGTGGGCAAGTGATTGATCCGGCGGTCACGCGGTATCTGGAGAGTCTGCCAGAGGTTGACACGGCGCGCCTGCCGACGGGAACGCTGTTCTGGGCCGAAGGGCGCCTCTATCAGGTCATCGAGGTCAGCGCGGGCGGCTATCACAAAGCCCGCGAATGGCGCAAGTCCGAGAGCACCGATGTCGCCCTGGTTCCTGGATCATTCCTCAGCCGTTACCTCCCCCTCGTGCGTCGCGGGCGCGTGCTGCCGGTCTACCGCTCGCGGCTCGACCTGACCCGCGACGATCGCGCCACTTGCTTCGTCTTCCCGACGGAAACTCTTGCCCTCGACGCCGCCTATCTGGACGTCGCCCTGATCACCAGCGCTGGTGCCTATGTGCGCAACCAGGGCCAGGAGCCGGCCTTTGCCGCCACCGATGGCGCTCATGTTTTCCGGCTCTACTACTACCGCCAGTCGGTCAACGGACGCCAGACCGATCTCTCCGCTCTGCGGGCAGGCCCGCTGCTCTTCCGCCCGCAGCCGCACACAGAAGGCCCTGGCTACTGGTGTCTGTTGCCCGGCTGGACCGCGTCGGCTTCCAGCCAGCAGACGACTCAGACGATGCGCGCGGCGGACGCTACGGCCACCGAGGACACCCTGCGCCGCATCGTCCCGCCCCCCCGCGAACGCTGAGCGGCACGCCGCCCGTCTTCGCTCCGTACAGGAACACCCCCGGCGTGCGATAGCCGGGGGATGTCTGATGACATTCCGCCGACGACGCTAGTGCACGTTGGCGGAAGTCAACCAGCGGTTGTTCGATGATTGACCCCACCCTAAATCCCTCCCCGCCAGCAGGGAGGGACTTGAGTCTGCTCCCCCTTTCTCCGCGAGCGGGGAAAGGGAGCCGGGGGGATAGGGGTCCATCAGGCCCAACCGCGTACCGATTTCCGCCCTGATGTACTAGTTGATGCCCACCGCCTGGCGCACCGCCTGCAACGTCTGCAGCGCCGTCAGGTTGCGCATGTTGTAGCCGTAGCCCAGCGCCGCATCGGTCAGGTTGCCCGCGCCCTGCGGGGCCACGCTGAACGGATCACCGATGCCGCGCTCGTGCAGCGCCCGCCACAGATTCCACAGCGGGACATCCGACTCCGATGCTACTTCGACGATGGCCCGGTTGTACTCGGCAAGCTGCTCGGTCGAGTAACCGCCGCCCGCCGGGATGGTGACCAGCACCGGGATCACGCCATAGCTGCTCATGCTCTCGAAGACCAGCGTCTGTAGCTCGCTGCGGAACTGCTCCGGCGGCAGGTGGGTCACGTTCGGCGCGCTGAAGCTGATCAGGGCGATGCTGGGTCGCGCAATCTGATACTCGCACGACAGCCGCGTCCCGCCGCCGACCGCATCACATGGCGCACCACCCGGCGCGGGGCCGGACAGGTCTTCGATGCCCCAGCCACCGCCGGCGGCCACACTGTCCACGTTGAAGCTGTTGATCGCCGGATCGATGGCCGGGCGCACCGCCGTCGCCGCGTAGAAGTCAATCGTCGCCTGCAAGCCGCCATAGCCACCGAGGTCATACCCGCTGACGGCGAACGGCGCCATGAAGTTCGGGCTGTCCATCGCATCGTCACCGACCTTGGCGAACACGCCCGCCTGCGTCCCAAAGTTGGTCACCGCGCTGCCGTAGAGCTGGCTCAAGAAGGCGGCCATGCTGTCCGATATCTGCGGCACGACTGGATAGGCCATCAGGTCGAACGTCGGGGCCGGGCTGGAGACCGTCACCGTGAAGGTCGCCGTCGTCAGACCGCCCCTGTTGTCGTCGGCGTACACGTCAACTGCTGTGACGCCTTCCGCCAGCCCCTGCAGGTTGATCGTACCTGTGCCCGGCATCTCGCTGAAGACAACGCCGGTATTCTGAGCCACCGCCGAGACTACCAGCGGGTCACCGTCCGGATCGGAGATGGATAACCCCACCGCGATCTGCTCACCGACCGCCAGGGACTGGTTGGGAATCGGCTGGATGACCGGCGCGCTGTTCACGCCCTGCACCGTCACTGTGAAGCTGACCGATGCCAGGCCGCCGCGCCCGTCGCTGGCGTCCACCGTGATCGTCGCCGTGCCCGGCGTCACTCCACCGAGGATGACCTCGCCTGGGCCGCCGGCGAAGGCTGTCGCCACGCCCGGATTGGCGGACACGGCGGTGAGCGTCACCGGATCGCCGTCCGGGTCAGAGGCGCTGACCGCCACACTGAGGCTGGCCCCCACACTCGCCGTCTGGTCGGGCACTGGCTGGATGACCGGGTTGGCGTTCGGCGCGCTGACCGTCACCGCAAACGACGTAGTCACCGCCGGGTTCATACCATCGCTCACCGACAGCGTCACCGTCGCCGAGCCGGCGCCCACTGCATTGAGCGTGATTACGCCGGACACATTCACCGCCGCTATCACCACGCCGGGGTTATCTGAGCTTGCCGTCGCCGTCAGCGGATCGCCTTCGGGATCGCTGGCCGTATAGGGCACGTCGCGCGCCTCGCCCGGCCCCAACGCCTGCGGCCCGATGGGAGCAACCGTCGGCGGCACATTGGCCACGACCGTCACGGTGAAGGGCATGGTCACCGGCGGGTTGGTGCCGTCACTCACCGACAGCGTCACTGTCGCCGAGCCCGCGCCCACGCCGGTCAGCCTGATCGTCGCCGGCCCGCTAATTGCTGCCGTGACCACATTCGGGTTGTCCACGCTCACCGTCGCGGTCAGTGCATCGCCTTCAGGGTCCACTGCCGCAAAGGACACGTCCAGCGTATCGCCCGCGCCAAGCGTCTGCGGGAAGATCGTCTCGACCGCCGGCGGCAGGTTGGCCGCCGTGACTGAGACCGTGAACGAGGCGCTCACTGGCGGGTTCCTGCCGTCGTCAACGGTCAGAGTCACCGTCGCTGTGCCCGCTCCCACCGCGGTTAGCCTGATCAGGCTGGGCTGCCCAAGTGACGCCGTCACCACATTCGTGTTGTCGGAGAAGACCGAGGCACTCAGCGCGTCGCCGTCTGGGTCCGTGGCCACATAGGGCAGGTCGCGCGTCTCGCCAGCGCCCATCGTCTGAGGGGCGAGCGGGCTGATCGTCGGGGCCACATTTCCGGCGATCACTGTCACCGCGAAGGTGGTGATGGTTGGCGCGTTCACGCCGTCGTTCAGCGTGAGCGTCACCGTCGCCTGGCCGGGGGCTACACCCGTCAGCCGGATCGTCCCTGGAACGGTCACGGTGGCCGTGACCACGCCCGGCGTGTCGGAGCTGGCCGTTTGGGTCAATGGATCGCCATCGGGATCGCTGGCGACGTAGGGCACGTCGAGCGTGCTGCCCACGGCCAGCATCTGGGCAGGAATCGTCCCGACGATGGGTGCCAGGTTCGGCCTGCCGACGCGGACGAGAAAGGCCGTCTTGATCACCCCGCCCTTGCCATCGCTGGCCGTCACGGTGACGTTCGCCGTCCCCACGCCCACACCGGTCAGGCGCAACGTGCTGGTGTTAAGCACCGTCGCCAGGGCCACGCCCACATTGTCCGACTCCGCCTCGATGGTCAGCGTATCACCGTCTGGGTCCGATGCAGATACAATCACGTCCTTCGACGCGCCCACGTCCACCGTCTGTTCCAGGATCGGGCTGATCGTCGGGGCGCGGTTCAGGCCCCGCACCGTGACGATGAAGGCTGTGCTGGTCAGGCCGCCGCGATTGTCGTTGGCAGTCACGGTGATGGTGGCTGTGCCGGCGGTCACGCCGGTCACCCGAATCTGCGTCGGGCCGATCACCTGGGCGCTGGCGATCGCCGTGTTGCTGGATGCCGCGAACAGGTTGACCACATCCCCGTCAGGATCGACGGCGCGCACGCTGATATCGCGCGACGTGCCGGCGTTCAACTCCTGGCTGGCGATGGGGTCAATCGTCGGCGGGCGGTTGGGCCGGGGAGTGGGGGTCAGCGTCGGCACCGCCGTTGGCTGGCGATTGGACACGCGCACGCCGGTCGCCACCGCGAACGTCTCGGTGCCGTCATTCAACCACACGTGCAGGCGAATCTGGTAGACGCCATCGCTGACGCTCGTCGTATTCCACGCGCCCAGCCCGCCGTTGATCACCGTCTGATTGCGCGGACTCATCAGGGGATACCACAGATTGCCGGGGTTGGGGTCTGGCCCCCACTCCAGCGCATATTGCAGGAAGCGCGGATGGCTGGCGCTGCCGACCACAGTGATGTATCCGGCGACCTGGCTGCCGCTCACCGGATAGGAGATGCGCACATCATAAGGAAAGGCTGTGACCTGTGGTGTCCACTGCTGGACCTGCGTCGGGAACGGCGTGAACGTCGGGGCGAGCACAATGCGCGTCGCCGTCGGCCCGGTGAAGATCGGCCCGCCCGGCGTCATCGTCGGGAAGGGGGTGAAGGTCGGAAACGCCGTGCGCGTCACAGGCGGTGTAATGGTGGGCGGCGCGGTGGGCTGCCTATCCGCATCTCTACGGCCCCCGTCTCCCCCATTCAGATTGCATCCTGTGCCGATCACAGCCAGCACCAGCAGTGCCAGCACGATGCGAGCCAGCGTAGAACGTCGCTTGAGCATCTCCCCAACCTTTCGTCCAGACAGGATTCCGCCTGTTACACAGTGAGTCTTCTCACTTATCCCATTGTCGGTCTCATTGTACAACTGTTGCTTGGCCCGTACAAAGCGCCCACCCAACGGCCACCGCACGCCAGCCCCACCCTCACGCGCCCGCCAGGGCAGGAAACAGCGCTCTAGCGTTGCAAAGGCCCGGCGGCACCGGGGAGCAGAATAGCAGCGCCGAGATCCAAACCAGGCGCTCAGACTCAAAAGGCGGGTCAGGATTCCCCTGGCCCGCCCTGGTGCGCGTCCTGGCGTGAAGCGGCTAGTGGTTGCCGGCCAGCCCCAGCAGAGCCATCGGCATCTTGGGCTGGCGTGCTTTCTCCTCATCCTTGCCGAACTTGATCACCTCGCCGGTGTCGGATATCGCCTCGACGGCCAGACCCAGGCTCTGCAGTTCCTTGACCAGCACGCGGAAGCTGGCCGGCACTCCTGGCTCCTCGATCGGCTCGCTCTTGACGATGGCCTCGTAGGTCTTGACGCGGCCCTGAACGTCGTCCGACTTGACGGTGAGCATTTCCTGCAAGGTATGCGCCGCACCGTAAGCTTCCAGCGCCCACACTTCCATTTCGCCAAAGCGCTGGCCACCGAACTGCGCCTTGCCGCCCAGCGGTTGCTGGGTCACCAGGCTGTAGGGCCCGGTTGAGCGGGCGTGCACCTTGTCCTCGACCAGGTGGGCCAGCTTGAGCATATGAATGATGCCGACCGTCACCGGTTGGTCAAACGGCTCGCCCGTCTTGCCATCGAAAAGCCGGTGCTTGCCATAGAGGGGCACGGGCCGGTTCACTTTCAATTCGATGCGCCGGGCCATCTCGCGCAGCTCCGCCTCAGACAGGTCTGCCGATGGGCGCTCGCCGCTGACGTGCTCGATCCACAAGGCCAGTGTCGCGCGGCGAGCATTGGCGTCGCGCTGCTGGCGGACCTCCAGTTCGAGCTCCTGCTCGCCAAAATCAAGGATCGCCTCGGGATCGAAGCCGCGCTCGCGCAGCCATTCACGCAAAACAGCCCGTCGCGCGTACACAGAGTCGAGGGCCAGGCGCTCTGCATCATACGTCCCAGGCGCGCCAAGCCAATGGTCAATATACAGGTGGCGCACCTCTTCGTCATCGTCGAGGTACTCGGTGTCGTACTGTTCTTCAGCCAGCCAGGCCCACGCGCGCTCGGCAATCTCCTGCCAGGCGCGGTCGATCATCCACGAGCGGCCCAGATCAGCCTCGATCTCATCTTCCTCCGCGCCATCGAAGACGGGCGAAACCGCCCGGAAGCCCAGACGGTCCGCCGCCCAGCCCAGATGAGTCTCAAGCACTTGCCCGATGTTCATGCGGCCAGGAACGCCGAGCGGATTCAGGATGATCTCCACCGGCGTCCCATCCTCCAGGAAGGGCATGTCCTCAATGGGCACCACTTTCGAGATGACACCCTTGTTGCCGTGGCGCCCGGCCATCTTGTCGCCCTGGGTCAGCTTGCGCTTCTGGGCAACGCTCACGCGCACCATCTGGTCAACGCCCGCTGGCAGGTCGCGGTGCTCTTCGCGCGTGAAGATCTTGACATCCACCACTTTGCCGCGCTCACCGTGCGGCTGGCGTAGCGAGGAGTCCTTGACCTCACGCGCCTTCTCGCCGAAGATCGCGCGCAGCAGTTTCTCTTCCGGGCTGAGTTCTTTCTCACCCTTGGGCGTGATCTTGCCGACCAGAATATCGTTGGGGCCGACTTCCGCGCCCACACGGATGATGCCAAACTCGTCGAGGTCTTTGAGCGCTTCTTCACCGACGTTGGGAATGTCGTAGGTGATCTCTTCCGGGCCGAGCTTCGTGTCGCGCGCCTCGACCTCATGCTTCTCAATGTGGATCGACGTGAACTTGTCCTCCCGCACCAGCGCTTCGCTGATCAGCAGCGCGTCCTCGTAGTTGCCACCTTCCCACGAGAGGAATGCGGCCAGCACGTCATGGCCCAGGGCAAGCTCGCCAAGAATCGTGGACGAGCTGTCGGCGAGCACATCGCCCCTGCGCACCATCTGTCCCTTGCGCACCACGGGGCGCTGGTCAATGCACGTGGACTGGTTGGAACGATGATACTTGCGCAGACGGAAAGCCTTCAGACCGTCTTCCGTGCGCAGCACCACCTGGTCACCCTCGACTGAGACAACTTCACCATCTCGATCCGACACCAACACCTGACCCGAATCGAGCGCGGCCTGGTGCTCAACACCCGTGCTGACGATCGGGATGTCCGGGTTGAGCAGCGGGACAGCCTGGCGCTGCATGTTCGAACCCATCAGCGCGCGGTTCGCATCGTCGTGCTCCAGGAACGGGATCAGGGCGGCGGAGATGCCCACGATCTGGCGCGGCGCCACGTCCATGTAGTCAATGCGTTCGCGCGACGCGATCAGGAAACGCTGATGATGACGCGCGGAGACGCGCTCGCTGACGAAGTGCTCGTTCTCGTCAAGCAGCGCGTTGGCCTGGGCGATGGTGTAGCGGTCTTCCTCGTCAGCGGACAGGTACTCAACCTCACCGCTGACAAAGGGCACAATGGGCACCTTCTCGACGCCCCACTTGGCCAGTTGCTTCTGAACCTTATCATCAATGACAGTGCCCGCGGCCAGGGGCTTGCCGGACGCCTCGTTGACCACGTCTGCGCGCAGCACGCGCCCAATCAGCCTTGGGTCATTGGGCACCATCTCACGGTACACGCGGCGATAGGGCGTCTCAATGAACCCGTACTGATTGACCCGCCCATAGCTGGCCAGGCGCCCGATCAGGCCGATGTTCGGCCCTTCGGGCGTCTCGATGGGACAGATACGGCCATAGTGGCTGTGATGCACGTCGCGCACGTCAAAGCCTGCGCGCTCGCGGCGCAGACCGCCCGGCCCCAGGGCCGACAGCGTGCGCTTGTGCGTCAGCTCGGCCAGCGGATTGGTCTGCTCCATGAATTGCGAGAGCTGGCTGGAGCCGAAGAACTCGCGCACCGCCGCCACGACCGGGCGGATGTTGACCAGCGTCATCGGCGACACGCTGTCCGACTCGCGGATGGACATGCGCTCGCGCACGACGCGCTCCATGCGCCGCAGGCCAATGCGCAACGCATTCTGGATCAGTTCGCCCACCGTTTTGACGCGGCGGTTGCCCAGGTGGTCAATATCGTCCGGCTCCTGCAAGCCGTTATTGATCAAGATCATGCGCGCAATCAGCTTGACCAGATCGTACTTGGTGATCGTGCGCATGACCGGCAGCACAGGATCATCAATGTGCAACCGCTGGTTGAGCTTGTAGCGCCCCACCCGCTCCAGGTCATAGCGGCGCTGGTCGAACAACTGGCTTTCGAGGTACTCGCGCGCGTTGTCGAGCGTCGGCGGGTCGCCGGGGCGCATCCGTTTGTAAAACTCCAGCAGAGCCGCCTCAGCAACGGTCATGCCGTCGCGCAGGTCCCACTGCGGCTCCATGCGGATGGTACCCTCGATATAACGGTGATCGGGGTTGTTGTCAACTTCCTGGTACACCGCCAGAAGCTCTTCGTCCGTGCCCTCTTGAATCGGCGAATGCTCATCAAAGCCATCACGCACGGCGGCCAGGGCCCGCAACAGAATAGTGACCGGGATGGTCCGCTTGCGGTTGAACTTGATGGCCAGATAGTCGCTCTTGCGCGTCTCGAACTCCATCCACGCGCCGCGGTCGGGGATCAGCTTGGCCATCGAGAGCAGGCGACCGGTGGTGCGATCCTCCTCAGCGGCGAAGTACACGCCCGGCGAACGGATGAGCTGGCTGACCACCACGCGCTCGGTGCCGTTGATGATGAAGGTGCCCTTGTCGGTCATCAGCGGAAAGTCGCCCATGAAGATATCGGAGGTCACGACTTCATCGCCGGCGGCGCGGTTGACCAGCGCCACCTTGACATAGAGCGGGGCCGCGAAGGTGATGTCGCGCTCCAGACAGGTCTCCTCCGGATACTTCGGCTCGTCGAACCAATAGGTCAGGCTGAATTGCTGCGCTTCTGGGCTGCTGCCGGGAAAGTAGAGGCGCAGGTTTCCGTTGAAGCTCTCGATCGGGCTGATCTCATCGAAAAGCTCGTTCAGCCCTTCTTCCCGGAAGCGGTTGAAAGAGTCCGTCTGGATTTCAATGAGTGAGGGAAGATCCTGCACGTCCAAGGCACGTGCGTAGTTCTTCTCGTCAAGCTGCCGCTGCATGCATCACTCCTTGAGGTCACTTGTCACCAAAGGACGCGACCAGCCAAACGCGGTCGCTGTGGGGACGGGGGGCACTACAACGTGTCCTCAACACTGGGTTGGCCGTTTTCGAGGTCAATGGTTTGTCTAGACAGTCAAGGGGTACAAGAACGACCATTATAGCACAACCTACCGATCTGTCAACCGCGATAGGCACTTTTCGGCTAGATTCCGCATCCGATCACGCCTGCGACCACGACCTTTCCGGCACGGAGCAGATAGCCGCGCCAATCATAGCCGTTTCGCGCGTTTTTCCAGGGCGAGATCACCAGGCGGGCGCACCTGACATCGTGGCATCGGTGGCCCTCTCCCCCTCCACTCGCCTTTCATCAGCCGGCATCTCGCGGGCCACGGGCCAATGTGCTAAGCTCTGTGCGTCGCCAGCCAGCAGCGTCTGCGCTATCCAGCACAGAGAGGGACGAGCAGCGGTGAGCAACCAGCCCCCCCAAGTATCAACAGCTTTCTCCAGGGATGAGTTGCGGCGCTATAGCCGCCACCTGCTCCTGCCCCAGGTGGGCATGGACGGGCAGCGCCGCCTCAACGAAGCCAGCGCCCTGGTCGTGGGCACCGGCGGACTGGGCAGCCCCATTGCGCTCTACCTGGCCGCGGCGGGCATCGGGCGCATCGGCCTGGTGGACTACGATGTGGTGGACGCGACCAATCTACAGCGTCAGATCGTGCACAGCGACACCACCGTCGGCGTGCCCAAGGTGGTCTCTGCTGCCGAGCGCCTGCGCGGCCTGAATCCCCATATCGCCATTGAGACCTACGAGACGCCCCTGACCAGCCGCAATGCCCTGGACATCCTGGGCGGCTACGACATCATCCTCGATGGCACCGACAACTTCCCGACGCGCTACCTCTTGAACGACGCCGCCGTCCTCCTCGGCAAGCCGCTGGTCTACGGCAGCGTCTACCGCTTCGAAGGGCAGGTCAGCGTCTTCGGTGCGTCAGGGGGACCCTGCTACCGCTGTATGCTGCCGGAGCCGCCTCCGCCCCATCTCGTCCCAAGCTGCGCCGAGGCGGGAGTGCTGGGCGTCTTGCCGGGCACCATTGGCACGTTGCAGGCAACGGAGGCGATCAAGCTGATCCTGGGCATTGGCGAGCCTCTCGTCGGGCGGCTCTTGCTCTACGACGCGCTGGACATGACCTTCGACACGATCACCATTCCCAAACGCAGCGCATGTCCGGTCTGCGGCGACACACCGACGATCACGGAATTAGTGGACTACGAGGAGTTCTGCGGCGCGCCAGCGCATAGTGACAGCGCCTATCATCAGGTGCGGCTCCAGCAGCACGGCGTCCGTTCGCTGACTCCGCGCCAGGCCCAGGAGCAGATGGCCAATGGGGAGCGACTCGTCTTGCTCGACATCCGCGAGCCATACGAGTTGCTGCTCAGCCACCTGGAGGGAGCCATTCACATCCCGCTCAGCCAGATGGACGCGCGCTGGCCCGAGGTGCCCGGCGATCAGCCGGTAGTTGTCTTCTGCCACAAGGGTATCCGCAGCGCGCGGTTGATCCTGCGCCTGCAAGCCCGCGGGCGCTTCAATCTGATCAACCTGGACGGCGGGATCGATGCCTGGTCGCGCGAGGTTGACGGCTCGGTCCCGCGCTATTGAGCAGAACTCCTCTGTACGGCCCGCTCAGCTTGGAGGTGCTTCGTATGCCTCGCGGGCGTAGTCCTGCAGGCTACTGCTCACCATCGGCAGCGTCACGCCGCCGCGCATGAGGCGTGCCTGGCGCGTCCTGGCGCGTCCCAGCAGGCGCTGGACCTCAGAGTCAGCCGGCTGCACGCTCTCCGCCGCTTCGAGCAGTTGCAGCACCCGGTTGAGTTGGACGGTATCGTCAATTTGCAGGCGGGCCAGCGCCAGTAGCGCTCCACCCAGTGGCTCGCGCTTTCCCAGGTCAAAGGCGACGTGCAGCGCCCGGCGATACTGTGTCAGCGCGCCAGCCCGATCCCCCTGCCCTTCGAGCAGCCACCCCAGCCACATGAGTTGCTCGTGCTCTGCCGCCTGATCGCCTGCGCTGCGAGCCAGGGCCAGCAGACGCTCGCCCACGGCGCGGGCGCTGTCCCACTCCAACATCTCGGCGCGCGTGTCCGCAATCTTGGGCAGCGTCTCGCGTAGCAGGTCAATGCGCCCCACGCGCTCGAAAATGGCCGCCGCCTGCTCCCACACCACCAGTGCGTCGCGGGGACGCTCGGTCTCCCAGTAGACCGATCCCAGCTTGTCGAGCGCAATGCCGATGTTCAGCCATGCCTCACTGGGCCGGAAGGCTTCCACGGCTTCCTTGTAGGCAGATTCGGCCCCTTCCCACCTGCCCAGGCTCACCTGCAGATCGCCGAGCACAACCAGCAACTCGCCTTCGCGCTGCGGATTATCCGCTTCCTGAGCCAGCTCCACCCCCTGGCCCACATAGGCGAGCACATCCTCATAGCGCTCGCTCTCCAGGCTAAGCATGGCCAGGGCCTCGATGGCCGCCAGCTCATTCTGCACGTTTCCGTCAGCTTTGAAGCTATCCAGAGCCTGCGTGTAGCGCCCGATCACCGCGCTGGGATCGGCCTGCTCCTTGACCAGACGGCCCAGCCGGGCGAGCGCTTCGGCGTCTGACGGAAGCTCCACCTCACCCGCCGGCTCGCCAGCGATGCTAGTTTCTGCGGGCACTGACTCTGGCGCGGGCGGGCTTTCGATCTCCTCCACCTCCGCATTCGCGTTTACCTCAGGCTCAGGCGCGGCGGCGGTCTCCACCTCAGGGATGGCAGCGGGCGGCTCAGCAAGAGGGGCTTCAGGCGTCGTCTCCACCTCTCCCGGCTCAGCCGCCTCATGAAGCTCAGCATCGGGCGCGGGTGCGTCTGACGGGACCGCACCCGCGCCCAGGACGCCCGCCTCTGCCGCTTCTGGCGCGCCCTGCAGGTGGCGCAGCCATTCGTACTCCGCCAGGAAACCGCAGGCGCGAACGAAGCTGGCATCGCTCGCCGGAGCCAAAATCCTTGTCAGATCGTGGAGATACTCCGCCTTGTGCTGCGAGGCAGCATGACGCCCTGCCGCGATGATGTTGGGCATCTCGGCAGCCAGCCGACCATACGACACCGGATCGGTCTCGGCACTGTGCCTGCCCACATAGACAGGCAGCCCATGCAGATGGCGCGCTCGCATTGTGTCCAGGCGGTGCTTCCCGCGCAGGAATGCCTGGGCGAAGCGCTGCACCATCTCGTGCGCGCAGAAATAGGGACGACCGTAGACCGTCCGCTCGCTGACGAAGCCACGTTCGACCAACTGGCGCATACGCGCGCAGATGCCGTCCGCAGGTGCGCCGGTCACGTCGGAGAGCAGCTCGTCGCTGGCCCCGCTGGCGAACGCCGTGCCAATGAGCATGACCATGCCCTGCAGGTCCTGGGGCAGCAGCCGGTAAGCCGCCATAAGAACTGCCATGACGCGGTTCACCGGCCCCGGCGGCAGGTCCGGCATTTGCGCCAGCAGATCATCCAGCCCAACGCCGGCAGCAAGCTGCAATCCGGCCACCGTGAGCGAGAGGGCATTGCCGTCAAGCGTCTCAACGAGGCTGGCCGCCGCTTCATCCTCGGCATCCAGTACACCCACCGTCAGCCGCGCCAGCAGCGCCAGCGCATCGTCGCGTGCCAGACCGTTCACCTCGAAAGGAGTCCAGGGGCCGGACGCCGGACGGTTCGCCGTGATGACCAACGGGAGCCTGGGCGCGCATAGCTCGACGAATTCGCGCGCTGCCTCCAGCCGTACCTGCCCGTCAAGCACGATGAACGGTCGCGCGTCCTCCAGCAGCGCCCGCACGCGAGCATAGTGCGCCGCGCGGTCGGCCTCAAGTCCGGAGGGCCTGGCCCCGTAGGCCCGTGCCACCCGGTTGGCCAGCGCCAACACCGTTTCGTCATAAGCATCGAGCCACAGCACACCCCCGGGGTACTCGGCGTGACTGACTCCTAGAGCGTGGGCCAGGGCTGTGCGCCCCACGCCCGGTTGTCCGTAAAGCAGGACGGCGGCACCGGCGCGCAGCGCCAGGTGCAGCGCGTCTAAGTCCGCCTGACGCCCGACCAGGCCCCGCAGCGGGCGTCCCGGCAGGTGCCGGCTGTCGTGCAGCGGCGCGCCATCACGAAGAGCCAGTTGTCCGTTCATAAAGACCACCCGTCAGTTCAGGCAGAGCCTAGTCAGTCCAGAGATCGTCATACCCGCAGTATAGCAAATGCCGCCCGCTGGCACTAGGCGGACGGCATGGCACGGGCAGTTATCGTTCAGCGAGCGCCAGGCAGACCGGACACGATAGTGTCGCGCCCGCGCCCGGCCCCACTCAACATGACGCTCAATCTTCATCGGGCGGGGGCACCGGCAGGTCAGCCAGCGGCACATCCTTGTACTTCTTGCCAACCTCGATGAGCATGACAGGAATGCCGTCGCGGATCGGATACTTGTAGCCCGAGTCCGCGCAGACCAGCCAACACCCATGCACCAGTTCCAGGCGGCCCGGATCGTCGCCTTTGTCGGTATAGTGCACCGCTTCGGGGCAGCGCAGGATTTCGAGAAGGTCCGGGCTGATCACAGCGCCAGACGAGGTCTCGTCGGCCATAGGTCTCCTCCAGCTTCGCCTTGATCGTGCGCCGCCAGTATAACCTCGCCAGGGACGTGCCGCAAACGCTGGCGCGCGCCATCCCGTTCGCGCTACACTGACACAATCTGGATGACCCATGGAGTTCTGCGGCGGAGAGGAAATGCCATCGGTCGCTGTTGGACACGGCCTGATCCACTATTCCGACTTCTCCGGCCAGGTGCAGGGAGCGAACCACTGGCCGCCGCTGCTGCTCCTTCACGGCGCGGGCGGCTCGCGGCTGGATTGGCCCGCCGAGTTGCGCCGTCTGCCGGGAGCGCGCGTGCTCACACTCGACCTGTCCGGTCACGGGCGCTCGACCGGGCCGGGCCAGGCCACCATCGAAGGCTACGCCCAGGTCGTGCGCCAGTTCCTCGACTGCCTGGGTTTGAAGCGAGCGATCCTGGTTGGGCACAGCATGGGCGGCGCGATTGCCCAGCAAGTCGCGCTCAGCAACTCTGACCGCGTCGCCGGGCTGGTGCTGATCGCGACCGGCAGCAAGCTGCCCGTGGACCCGGTTTTGCCCCAGCGCATCCTCGACGCGCCGGAAGCAACACTGGCCTGGATCATCGCCAACGCCTGGGGACCACAGGTCACGGACGATCTGCGGGCGCTGGCCCAGCAGCGCATAGCCCAGACGCCGCTCTCCGTGCTGCGCGACGATTACCTGGCCTGCCAGACCTTCGACGTGCGCGACCGTCTGGGCGCGATCTCGGCTCCGACGCTGGTCGTGGGCGCGGCGGAGGACCGTATGGTACCCGTTTCATTCAGCGAGACATTGGCCGGGCGCATCCCGCGCGCAACACTGATCGTGATCCAGGGGGCCGGGCACATGGTGCCCCTGGAGCGGCCCGGCGAAGTCGCGCGCGCCGCGACGGCGTGGCTGGAGGCAGGGCAATGGTGAGCTTGTTCAGGCGATCAGTGGGCTGGCTGGTGCGCGCCGGCGGGCACGCGGCCCTCGGCGCGTTGATGCGTCACAGTGGGCGCTCGGTGGTTGAGTCGGCGGTCGGTGCCGCCGTAGAAGCGGTGCCCAAAAGCGGACAGCGCTCATTCACCCAGGTCTTTGCCATCTCCCGCCCGGTGACCGTCTACGTGCGCGGGTCGCACTGCGCCGTATCGGTGCGCCAGCACGACGCGCCGCGCGTCGAACTGGAAGCGAACCTGGCACGATCCTTCGGCGTAGAGCTGACCGCCGAGCAGGACGAAGCGGGAATCTACATCGTCGCCCGGCGCAAGCCGGTGGTGGGCACCGTGGCACGCCTGGAACTGGCGCTGACCGTCCCGCCCGACGCGCATCTGGCCTTTCACCTGACGCCCGGCGATGTCTCGTTCCTCGACGTGGATGGGCTGGCCCAGTTCCCAGCGACGCAGGTTTTCGCGTCAGCAGACAGCTCATCGCCAAACCTGGGCTGAGCAGCGAAGCGGCGGGAGCATCGGATTTCGGAACAAAGCCTCACCGCAGAGACACGGAGAGCGCGGGGAAGAGGGAAAAAATTCATCATTCTCTCGCTGTATGTTCCTCTGCGTCCTCTGCGCCTCTGCGGTTCAAAGGCTCTCGCCCTCAAACCGGACGCACGCGGCGCGGCGACTGGCTCTTGCCAGCCGCCCGACATGATGGTACCCTTCGCTGCGTTTCGCTCTGCCCGGGGCATGCCATCGCCCGAACGCCCACAGCAGCCGATTAGCCACATGGGGTCACCGTGAGCAAACTCGTCATCGTTGAGTCACCGACCAAAGCGCGCACCATTCGCGGCTTCCTGCCCGCCGAGTACCGTGTTGAAGCGAGCATGGGCCACATCCGCGATTTGCCTGCGTCGGCAGCGGAGATTCCGGTCAAAGTGAAGAACGAGGACTGGGCGCGGCTGGGCGTCAATGTTGCGGCGGATTTCGAGCCGCTCTACGTGATCCCCAGGAGCAAGAAGAAGGTTGTCAAGGCGCTTGGCGAGGCGTTGGCCAAAGCCGACGAGCTGATCCTGGCCACCGACGAAGACCGCGAGGGCGAGAGCATCGCCTGGCACCTCACCGAAGTCCTCAAGCCAAAGGTGGCGGTCAAGCGCATGGTCTTTCACGAGATCACCAGAGAGGCCATCCAGGACGCGATCAAGAACTGCCGCGCCATTGATGACAAGCTGGTTGAGGCCCAGGAGACGCGCCGTGTCCTCGACCGGCTGGTTGGCTACACGATTTCGCCTCTGCTGTGGAAGAAGATCGCGCCCGGCCTTTCGGCAGGTCGCGTTCAGTCGGCGGCGGTACATTTGCTCGTCGAGCGCGAAGAGGAGCGCCGCCGCTTCCGCTCTGGCGCGTACTGGGACCTCAAGGCGACGCTGGAGGCGCACGGCGGCACCTTCACCGCCCAGCTTACTGCGCTCAATGGCGTTCGTCTGGCGACCGGCAAGGACTTCGACGAGGCGACCGGCCAGATTCCGAAAGGCAAGAAAGTCCTCCTGCTCAGCGAGGCGCAGGCCAAGAACCTGGCTCGCCGGCTGAAGGCGGGCGACTGGCTGGTGATGGACGTGACCGAGCGCGATCAGACACGAACGCCCGCCCCACCCTTCACCACCTCGACGCTCCAGCAGGAAGCCAACCGCAAGCTCGGTCTTTCCGCCCAGCAGACCATGCGCACCGCCCAGCGGCTCTACGAGCGCGGCCTGATCACCTACATGCGCACGGACTCCGTGCACCTTTCTGAGCAGGCGCTGCGCACCATTCGCCAGCGAGTGACCGATCAGTACGGCCCGGAGTTCCTCAGCCGGACGCCGCGCCAGTACCGCACCAAGGCCAAAGGCGCGCAGGAAGCCCATGAAGCGATCCGCCCTGCCGGGGCGCGGATGCCCACCGCCGACGAGCTCGGCCTCAGTGGGCAGGAGTACGGGCTGTACAACCTGATCTGGAAGCGCACCATCGCCACGCAGATGGCCGACGCCCGTCTGCAACTCACGACTGTGCAGATTGTGGTGGACAACGCTGAGTTTCGCGCTGCGGGCAAGCGCGTGCTGTTCCCCGGCTTCTTCCGCGCCTACGTGGAAGGGGCCGACGACCCCTCCGCCGCCCTGGACGACCAGGAAACGCTCCTGCCGCCGCTGGCAGCGGGCGAGCACGTGCGCTGCCAGGCATTAGAGCCGGTCCGCCACGATACCAAACCGCCCGCGCGCTACACCGACGCGACGTTGGTCAAGGCGCTGGAGAGCGAGGAGATTGGGCGGCCCAGCACCTATGCGACCATCATCAGCACCATCGAAGAGCGCGGTTATGTGCGCAAGGCCGGCAAGCAATTGATCCCCACCTTCACCGCTTTCGCCGTCAATTGCCTGCTGGAGCGTCATTTCCCAAACCTGGTGGACACGGCCTTTACCGCGCAGATGGAGCAGGTGCTCGACGACATCGCCGAGGGCGAGCGGGCTGGCACCCCGTACCTGCGCTCCTTCTATCTGGGTGCCGATGGACTTGAGCAGCAGGTGAAAGTCAAGGAGCAGCAGATTGACCCGCGCGCCATTCACGCCCTGGCCCTGGACGAAATAGGCGCGCGCGTGCGCGTCGGGCGCTACGGCGCGTACCTGGAGCAGGAACGCGATGGCGAGCTTCTGCGCGTCTCCCTGCCGGACGACATGCCGCCCGCCGACCTGGTAGAGAGCGAGGTCGCGCGCCTGCTGTCCGAGAAGAAGTCCGGCCCCACACCCCTCGGCTACGACCCGACCAGCGGGGAGCCAATCTTCGTACTGCAAGGCCCCTATGGGCCGTATATTCAGCGTGGCGAGAACGGCAACGGCGAGGGCAAGTCCAAGCCGCCGCGCGTCTCGCTGCCCAAGGGCATGGCCCCCGAGTCAGTCACCCTGGAACGCGCTCTGGCCCTGCTCAGCCTGCCGCGCACGCTGGGCAATCACCCGGAAAGCGGCGCACCGGTCGAAGCGGGCATCGGGCGCTTCGGGCCATACGTGCGTCACAACGGCGAGTATCGTTCACTCACGGCCAATGACGATGTGCTGACCGTGACCCTCGACCGGGCGCTGGCCCTGCTAGCACAGGAGAAGGGGCGCCGGCGCATGGATTTGCTGCGCGAGCTAGGCCCTCACCCCGACGATGGCGAGCCGGTTGGCCTCTACGACGGGCGCTATGGCCCCTTCGTCAAGCATGGCAAGGTGAATGCCAGCCTGCCCAGGGACGTGGCGGCGGATCAGGTCACACTGGAAACTGCGCTGGCCCTGCTGGGGAAGAAGGCAGCGGCCAGGCCCCGGCGCAAGAGACCAGCCAGCGCGAAATGACCCGTTCGCCCGGCGTCCCGCGCAGCGCCTTCGCCTTCTTGGGCGCATTGCTGGCCTCTCGCGCACGGGTATAATCAACCCCAACGCACATGCGTCTCGCGAATGGAGTTCGCGCGTCATGGCTGGCCCCGGATGAACCCGCCGGTTGCCGTACAACTCGCACGCCTGAGCCACACGGTCCAGGACGTGGCCGAGGCGCTGCACGCCCAACATGCCCTGCTGCACCAGCGAGGGCTGGGCCTGGCGCCCGACCTGCTGGCGGGACTGGCCCAGGTGGTCGCCGACCTGCGCGGCCTATCGGCTGTGCTGCACCCCGCCGCCGTTGAGCTTGAGCAGCTACGCGCGCTCGCCGCTACCACCACCCTGATCAACTCGTCGCTGGACCTCAACCAGGTGCTCAACGAGGTGATGGATACGGTCATCGCCCTCACCGGTGCCGAGCGCGGCTACATCGTGCTGCGCGACGAGCCGGCGGGCGAACTGGTCTTCCGCATTGCGCGCAACCTCGACCATGAGACGCTGGAACAGGGCGAGTTCATCGTCAGCCGTACCGTCGTCGGCCAGGTCGCGGAAACGGGACGCCCGGTGCTCACCACCAACGCCCTGGCTGATCCGGCCTTCAGCACGCAGGAGAGTGTGGTCATCTACGCTCTCCGCTCGATTCTATGCGTGCCACTTGTGCTGAGAGACCGTGTGACGGGGGTGGTCTATGTGGACAATCGCGTCAAAGACGGTGTGTTCGGCGAGAAGGAGCTGTCGCTGCTATCCGCCTTCGCCAACCAGGCCGCCATCGCCATCGAAAACGCGCGATTGTTCGCGCGCGTGCAGGCCGCTCTCAGCGAAGTCACCGCCATGACTGAGTTGATGGACAACGTCTTCGCCTCCATCGCCAGCGGCGTCCTGACGACCGACACGGATACGACGGTCACCATCTTCAATCGTGCGGCGGAGCGCATCCTCGGCGTCGGCAGCCAGAGCGTGACGGGCCGTCCGCTTGCCGAGGCGCTGCCAGTCATTCACGAGCACCTGGCCGCGGCGCTCGCCGACGTCTTCGCCCGGGGCGCGCAGGACTGGCTGGAGATCGAGCCACGGCTGCCAGAGCGCGGCGAAGTGAGCCTGCACCTCAAGCTGTCCCCGTTGATCAACCAGCAGACTATCGAAGGCGCGGCCATCGTCGTGGATGATCTGACCGAAATCAAGCGGCGCGACGCCACCCTGGAAGCCGTTCGCCGCTACCTCCCTCCGGCCATGCTGGACAATATCCAGAGCCTGGACGGTCTGGGGCTGGGCGGCGAGCGACGCCTGATCACCATCGTCTTCGTCGAGTCTCCTCCGCTGTCATCTTTCTCGGATGCGCTGCATCCCCAGGAGTTGATGGAGCGGCTCAACCTCTACCTGACCGTGGGATCAGAAGCGATCCACCACCAGAACGGCGTGATTGACAAGTTCATGGGCAGTGAGATGATGGGCCTGTTCAACACCCAGCTCAACCCTGCGCGCGACCACGCCTGGCAGGCCGTGCTGGCTGCCCTGGAGATCGCCGATGAGTTCAGTTCCCTGGCGACTTCCCTGGGAGAAGACCCGGAACCCCGCTTCCGCATCGGCATACATACCGGCGAGGCGACAGTGGGCAATGTGGGCAGCCCATTGCGCCGTGATTTCACCGCCCTTGGCGACGCGGTCAACCTCGCCAAGCGCCTGCAGGAGCACGCTGCGCCCGGCCAGATTATTATCAGCCAGGACTGCCGCCGCGCCTGCGCCGCGCAACTGGCCGATCCGGCGGCTAGCCTGTTGGTCGTCGCGCGCGGTGGCGTGCAGGTCAAGGGGCGCAGCCAGACAACCGCCATCCATGAGATACAGCGCAGGCGCGCCTGAGATAGCGCCGGCGCCGGGACACAGAGCTATATGCTCAACACCGTGAACGTCAGCCAGGAAGCGCGCGCCAAGATCGAGCGCCTTTGCCGCCAGTTGGACAGTCTCGCCGCGACGCTGCGGACCGAACAGGAAGCCCTGCGCCGGCGCGGCATGACCACGCCGCCGGGAGCGCTCGATAGCCTGCTGCAAGTGGACGCGCAGCTTCGCGAACTGGCCGGCCAGTTGGACGAGGACCGAACGGCCCTCGAGCAACTGCGGGCCCTGGCCAAGACGATGGGGCTGCTCAGCTCGTCGCTCGACCCGGAGGCGGTCCTGGCCGAAGTCGTGGACACGGCCATCGCCATGACTGGCGCCGAGCGGGCCTATATCGTGCTGCGCTCGTCTGAGACGGGCGTGCTTGAGTTTCGCATCGGGCGCGACCTGCACCGCCAACCGCTCGACGCGGAAGGGTTTGCCGCTAGCGTCACCATCATGCGCCAGGTCGCCGAGAGCGCCCGGCCCCTGATCGCCGGCGACGCGCTGCTCGATCCGCGTTATGATGCCCAGCGCAGCATCGTGGTTCACGGACCGCGCTCAATCATCTGCGTGCCGCTCATTCACAAGGAGCAGGTGACCGGCGTGCTGTACGCCGACAACCGGCAGCTAGCCGATCTGTTCGGCGAGCGCGAGCTGGCCTTGCTGGTCGCCTTCGCCAACCAGGCGGCCATCGCCATCGAGAACGCCCGCCTTTTCGCCCGCGCGCGGCGCGCCCTGGACAACATCACCGAGCTGAAACAGCTTCTCGACAACGTGCTGGCCTCCATCGCCAGTGGAGTGATCACCACCGACCGGCACGACAAGGTCGTGCTCTTCAACCGGGCCGCCGAGCAGATTCTCGGAATACCGGCGGGCAGCGCTTTGCACCAGCCCATTGAGACTGTGCTACCCGATCTGTTCACTGGCGTCAGGAACGTAGCCCAGACCGTCCAACTGGAGAACCGCCAGCAGGCGTTCGAGATCGAGCCGGTGCTCCCGGAGCGCGGCGCGGTCACCCTGAGCCTCAAGCTCACGCCGCTCAAGGGCACATATGGCGTGACAGTCGGCACGGCTATCGTCGTGGACGATCTGACCGAGATTCGCAAGCGCGACGCCACGCTCAATGTGGTGCGTACCTACCTGCCGCCCTCGCTCGTGCGCAACATCCAGAGCATTGACAGCCTGGGCCTGGGTGGAGATGAGCGTGAGATTTCGGTCATCTTTGCCGACGTGCGCGGCTTCACCACCTTTTGCGAGCGGCTTGATCCTGAGCGCCTGATAACGATCATCAGCCACTACCTGACCGTGTGTACCGATGCCATCCAACTGCACGATGGGATCATTGATAAGTACATGGGGGATGCCGTCGTCGGGCTGTTCAACACCCAGTTGAACCCGCAGGAGGATCACGCCGTGCGCGCCATCCGCGCCGCGCTCTCCATGGCCTACGACGTGCGCGCGCTGCACGAAGTCCTTCCGCCGGAGCAGCGTCTGTTCTACGGTATTGGCGTGGACACGGGCGCCGCCGTGCTCGGCAACGTCGGCAGCCCCAGCCGCAAGGAATTCACGGCGATCGGCGCGCCCTTCAACCATGCCAAGTACCTGCAGGAGAACGCGCTGGAGGGCGAGATCATCCTCAGCCCGGACACATACAGTCGCGTCCGTCACGTGGTGACTGCGGAAGCGCTGCCGCCCCGCAAGAGCCGGGCCATTCCTCTCTATACCGAGATCTACCGCGTGACCGGCATTCAGCGCCGCAACGGCTGAGGCCGGCCAATCACCCTGTCGGCTGACATACAACGCCCCACACTGCGCAGATACAGTGTGGGGCGGACTGACCCCTGCGGGCAGTGCGCGTCCGGCCCGCTACCAGCTCCAGCTTTCGCCGTGCATCTGGCTCTCCACCCAGCGGGCGATGTAGGGGTAGCGGTAGTTGTGACCGTTCCATGTCTCCACGGCGGCGATCACCGCGTAGATGACCATGCCAATGGGCAGCAGGAAGGAAGCCAGCACGAACAGGATGTAGGCCAGCACGATCACCGGAGCCAGGACGAAGCCGACCAGGACGATCATCAGGATGACCGAGACGAAGAGCAGCGTCACCCCCACGATCGTGCCGACCACAATCAGCGCCAGCCAGCCGATCGTCCCGACAAGCTGGATGGTAAACGCCTGCAGGGCGTGAAAAGCCACGTACTCCGACCGCTTGCGGTACGAGAAGTAGATGAACAGCGGGACGAACATGGTCAGCAGCACGCCCAGGCCGCCGCTGGCCAGGGCGACCAGCGCCGTCAGCAGCGTGCTGGCGTGGGCCAGCGCCGCCCATTTGCGCTCGTTCTCGCTCACGACAGCAGCAGCCGTCCGCTTGACCTTGACCGGGGGGCGCACGCCTTCGATCGGGCTTTCCGGTGTTGCCAGCCGGCTGCGCGCGCCACCATGATAGCGTTCCTCGTACTCACGGACAACTTCATCTGCTCCGCGCTCTCCCTCCCTGGTCCGGCGAGCCAGGTCGGCCACCGCCGCGCGCAGCCGCTCCGGGACAGGCTCCCCCTCACCCTGCTCCACAGGCTCTGAGGGAGGGACACCCGGCGTGTCCTCGTGGATATTGCGGTCCTGGTCGTCCATGATGCTTCTCCTGAGTTGGGGCCCGGCAGACCCGTCATCGCCGCCAGCCACACAGCGATCGGTCAGCTTTCATCCAACTATACGCAGTGTTCTGGCGGATGGTTGCACGCCGGGCAGAGGCGTTGCGGATTCGGGAGCAAAGCATCACCGCAGAGGCGCAAAGAGCGCGGAAAAAAGCTGAAGTCTTTCCATAATCTTCTTCAAAAGCTCTTCTCTTTGTCCTCTGTGTCTCTGCGGTTCAGTGAGTCTCGCCCCCAAAGCCGGATACACGCCGGGCAGTGGAATCCCGGCGCTCGGCGCAAGACGCGGTATACTAGGGGGCGCTGCAAGGAAGGGATCGTGATGCGACGAGTCTTCAGCGAGGATTTCGCGGTCAGCAAGCGCCAGTTGGGGGCGGCGCTGATCGTGCTGGGCGCCCTGCTGCTACTGGCCGCCGCTGTACTGACCGCCACGGGGGAAGTGCGCCTGACGGCGATCTTTGGTGCGTTCGCGGGGGGAGCCAGCGTACTCGTCGGGCTGACTCTGCTGCCACTGGGCGACAGGCCAGCGTAGGGGGCGCGCATGATGGCGGGGAGAACCGCGAGCACCCGGTACCGCTCGCCCTGGGCGGTGACCGGCTGGCTGCTGACCGGGCTGGCTTTCGCGCTGCTGGTCGGGCATCTGCTGATCTACGTCCATTATGCGATCGGGTTGATGCGCTTCCCGTTCGACTACGACCAGGGCGAGGGGTTCGAGCTGGTTGACACGATGCTGTTCAGCCAGGGGGAGTGGCCGTACCGCGACAACGAGACCTATCCCTTCTACGCCAGCAACTACCCGCCGCTCTTCCACGTGATCCTGGTGCCCTTCGCCTGGGTCTTCGGCCCGGCGTACTGGTATGGGCGGCTGGTCGGCTTCTTGGGGACGCTGGTCACCGCGGCGGCGATCGGGCTGATCGTCTGCCGCGAGGAACGTCAGCGGGGCGTGGCGGTGCTGGCCGGGCTGGCCTTCCTGGCGTCAAACTACGTCTATCACGTCGGACCGCTGTTCCGCCAGCACATGACGATGGTCATGTTCGAGACGCTGGCCGTCGCCGTGCTCGCTCAGGCTCCTTCCATCCGTAATACGGCGCGGCGACGCTGGGCGCTGGCTGGAGGGCTGCTCCTCCTGCTGGCTGCCGGCTACACCAAGCAACACGCCGTGGCAACATGCGCTGCCGTGTTCGTCTTCCTCTTCCTGCGCAACCCACGCCGCGCCGTGATCTGGGGCACTGGCTTCGCGCTGGTGGCCGGCGGCCTGTTCCTGTGGATTGACTGGGCAACGAGTGGCGCCTGGTGGACGAACATCATCGCCGCCAACGTCAACGAGTACTATCTGGCGCAGTTCACCGGGTTGTTCCGGCAATGGCTGCGCTTGCACGGCGCGCTCATCGCGCTGGCGGCAATGTTCGCGCTCTACGAGCTGTATGTCGCGCGGCTGTCGCTGTACACGATCTGGTGGGTGGCGGCGGTGACCAGCACCGCTCTGGCCGGCAAGTGGGGCGCGGGCGATAGCTACTTCACCACGGCCATCGCCGCGACGTGCGTGCTGTCCGGCCTGGCGGCGGCGCGGACGCTGCGCGGCGCATGGGCGTTGCCTGTCTGGGCGTCTGGGAGGCTGGTCTGGCTGCGTCGGGCAGTCTCCACGCGACAAACGCTGGGGCAGACTGCCGCGGGGATTGTCGTCCCGCTCGTCTATGTCGTGTACGCGCTGAGCGTGGTCAAGATGCCCACCGAGGGCCGCTTCTTCGGCTGGCTGAGCGATGCGCTCGGCCTGGAATCTACGCACGGCGCCCGCTATGCTCTCTACGACGCGGCGGGCTGGACGCAGGGCTATGCCACTATCGGTCACTTGCCGACGCAGACCGACGTGGAGAACGGCTGGCGCATCGTGGACCTGGTGCGTGCGGCGGATGGCCCGGTGATGAGCGAGGAAGCCGCCTTCAGCCTGCACGCGGACAAAGACGTGATCACCAACCCGACGCAGCTCAAGAACCTGTATGAGAATGGGCTGTACGACCCGACCTCTCTCGTCGCGGCGCTACGCGCGCACGATTTCGCGGCAGTGATCTTCCGCGCCCAGTTCTACCCGCCGCCTGTGCTGGATGCCGTCTACGAGGCGTACTACCCGGCGGAGGGCATCCCGATGAACGGCTTCAGCTATGAAATCTGGCGGCCCGGCCCTCCAGCAGAGCAGCGCGCAGCGTTCGCGGCGAGTCTGGTTGAATTGCAGCCGGGCGAAACGCGGACGATGGCTCTGGCTCTGCCCTTCAACAGCGCGCTTGACTGGCGAGGGCACGCGATGACGTACCGGCAGTGGGCGGCGGCGGGCGGCAAACCTCGACCTTCGGGCGAGGGGGGCGAGTGCATCGCCTCCGACTTCAGCCAGGACGAGCGCGTGATCAGCATCGAAGTCTGTCCGGCGGGGGCCGAAACCCGGCTGGCAGTGACTCGAACCCGGTGATGCGATGCGCGCACTCTCTCCTGGCGGGCGGCAACGGCTGTGGGCGGCAGGGCTGATCCTGCTGGCGATTGCGGCAGGGTTGGCCGCTCAGTGGCCGGAGCGCAGCCTTTGGTACGACGAGACGGTGAATGCCTACTTCGCCGGGCAGCCCTGGTCAGCCCTGTGGGAGTGGTGCGCAGGGATTGACAACCAGGTGCCGCTGCACTTCGCCCTGCTCAAGCTGTGGGCGAGCGCGGGCGGGACGAGCGAGTTCGCCCTGCGCGCCGTGTCCTTCTGGAGCGCGCTGCTGGCCGCAGCCGGACTGCTGGCGCTGGGGCGGCGCATCGGCGGCGCGACGGCGGGCGTGCTGGCGGCGGGGGCCTTCGCCGTGACGCAGAGCTTCGCCTACGCCGCGTTCGAGGTACGGCCCTACGCCCTGGCGCTGGCGTTGGCGGCGTGGTCGAGCGTTGTGCTGTGGGAATTGTGGTGGCACTGCGCCGAAACGCCTCGCCGCGACCGGCGCTGCCGCGCTCTGTTCCTCGTCTACTGGCTGCTGGCACTGGGTCTGCTCTACACGCACTACACCGGCGCGCTGATCCTGGCCGTACATGGCGCGGCGGTCGGCTGGCGTGCCCTGCGCGTCTACTCGCGGCGCGGCTGGGCGGTGGCGGCGACGCTCGCCGCGGGCCTCGCGGTGGGATACCTGCCCTGGGCCGCGGCCCTGGCCGGGCGCGACGTGCGGGGGGGTACG
The DNA here is from genome assembly GCA_037447125.1 of Chloroflexota bacterium. Classification (GTDB taxonomy): domain Bacteria; phylum Chloroflexota; class Anaerolineae; order Aggregatilineales; family Aggregatilineaceae; genus UBA2029. The sequence continues at coordinate 55,145 of JBBIHG010000009.1, forward strand.
GCCTTCGCCGATCGCATCACGCCGGGCGAGGCGCTGGACGCTTACCTCACTTTCTACGCGCACGGGCAGCGGGCCGTGCCGCCGGATGCGCCGCCTTACGGCTGGGCGATGGTTGGGGTCATGGTCGGGGCCTGCGCGCTATGGCTGGCGCTGCGCCGGAGACACCGCCGCCCTGCTCACATGCTGGCGCTGCCCCTGCTGGCTGCTGTTCTGCCGCTGGCTGGGCTGATCGCGATGGTCTACGGCGTGCAGGCCAAGCTCTCCGGGCGGCACGCCTGGGTTGCCTGGCTGGGCGCGGCGCTGATTGTGGGCGTAGGGCTGGCAGCGCTGAAGCGGGCGCGCCGGCTGCGCTGGCCGGTCTGGGCGGGAGCGCTGCTGGTGCTGTGGCTCCCCGCAACGGCCAACTATCCCCCCACCTACAACAGCTATCTGCGCGAGGCGTTCGGCTACATCCGCCAGCACGCCGCCGCCGGTGATGTGCTGGTGCTACGCGATGGCACCCTCTTCACTGCCGCCGGCTACTATGACGCTGCCGTGCCCTGGATCGGCCTCCCGCCGGACAGGCTGACCGATGTCCACCGTTTCCTGTTCTTCGACGAGGCGATTGTCGGGCTTGACGCGCTGATTGACGCGCACGACGCGCGGCGGGTGTGGGTGCTATCCTGGCAGGGCGACATCATGGACCCGCAGGACCTCGTCGGCGGGATGCTCGAATACCTGGGCGAGCCGGAGCCGCTGCCGGGTGCGTTCGGTTTCGGCGATGTGTCGCTGGCCCGCTACCGGCTGCTGCGCGACCCCGCCGACCTGCGCGCGCGCGTGGACGCCCTGCGACCAGTCATCCAGGCCCCGCCGGACGGTCCGCTCTTCCTGGGCGGCTACGTGCTCGGCGCGGACGCCATGCCCCGCGGGGGCGTGGTGCGCCTGCACACCTGGTGGCAGCGCGACGAGTCCGTCATGCCGGACGTGCGCGCCAGCGTGCGCCTGTACACGAGCGATGGACACTTCTACGCACAGGTGGACCAGCCGCCTGCCGGGCCGTCCTTCGGCCAGGAAAACTGGGCGCTGGGCCAGCCGGTGCTGGGCCGTTACGCGCTGGCCGTCCTGCCAGAGATGCCTCCCGGCCCGGCGGAAGTGCGCCTGATCCTCTACGACATGGGCGGCGCCTTCGCGCCTGTCGAGGCGGTGGTAGATCGCCTGACCATCACCGAGTGAGAATGGTTGTGCTGACAAAAATCAGGTCTGGCCGCAGGAGCGACCAGACCCATATGGCGTGTGATTGCGATGTTCCCTGCGCGCAGGCTACCTGCGCACGGCCAGGATCAGGCCGAGCAGGGCCAGAACCGCGCCCGCCGCGATGGCCACGTAGGGGATGGTGGTTCCGAACAACTGAAGCTGATCTTTGGCATCCAGCGCGTCCTGCTTGGCTTCCTCAACTGATTTGTCGGTGGCGCGGTACTCTAGATGGAAAACTGTCACCGGCAGGAACTGCTGGACGATGGCTGGGTCCACCAGGCCGAGCGCGCTGATTCTTTCGACCAGCGACCCCATGAGCTCCTCTGAGAAGCCGGCGCTGCGCATCTCGATCTTGTACGTGTCAACCAGCACGCCAGTCGTCGGCTCGATCCAGTAATCGGCCTCGTAGCCATAGACATAGGTCAGCGGCACCGGATCGGGCCAGTTGGCCTGCCGGATCAGCGTGGGCAGCGCCGTCGCAACCATCGGATTGATGTCCAGTCCGCCGATCATCTGCCCAAGTTGCGCGTGTGATAGTTCGGTGGGCAGGCCCATCGCCGCTACGGTGTCGGGGTGAATGGGCAGCGGATCGGAAGAAGACGTGAAACGGTAAGTCTTGATCTTCGCGCGGTCGTGCTCTTCTTCACCGGCGAAAGTCAGCGGCACAGTCGCGCGGTAGTCGTCGCTCCAGCCAACATAGTCTTTTTTCTCGCTATCCAGGGGCCAGCCCAAGACCAGGCCGGTTCGTTCGATGAAGCCTTCCTTGTCGGCCCACTCCGCCGGGTACTCTGTGGCAAACTCCATCGTCTTGCGGTCAATGGCGTGATGCTTGGTCATCTTCAGCGGCGGTGTGCCCTGGCTGCTGAGCGTCTGTTCCTCCAGGACGAGGGCCAGCTTGTCGTCCGTCGCCTCGGTCTTGAAGTGGCGAACCAGTTCGACGGGGATGTCGGTCATGAATTCGAGCGTGCTCGCATTGAGCAGGACCGGCATCGTGCCTTCGTAGTTGCGCGTGGTATCCACGTCAGCGGGGAACTGCTTCATGCCCGGCACGATGACGAGCATCAGCACCAGCCCGGCAGCGACTGCGGCCAGCCCAATCAGGACCAACAGGACTCCAATGGCTCGACGATTCATGGTCTTCCTCCTTGTGCTGAATGATAATTGATGTCTTGGTACGCGCGTGCGCCAGATGAATATACCCTCCCCGCCCGCAATAATACACTACTGCGCGGGGCCATTGCCGTACAGGCGCACACGACCCCGCTCAAGGGCTTGCCTCTTTGGGCGGCTGTGTGCTAATCTTTGGCGGCACTTTTCACTTCACCAGCTCTTCTCAACCTCCACGAGCGACCAGGCGCGGCGCAGGTCGCCTCTTTGCTGTCTGAACGGGAGAAAACCGGTATGTTGAAGACGCACAACTGCGGCGAATTGCGCGCCGAGCACGCCGGCCAGCAGGTTACGCTGGCGGCCTGGGTGCACCGCTGGCGCGAACACGGCGGTCTGATCTTCTGGGACCTGCGCGACCGCTGGGGCATCACCCAAGTGACGATCAATCAGGAGACTGCGCCCGATGTTCACGCCATCGCTCACGAAGTCCGCAGCGAATGGGTGGTGCAGGTGACTGGCACGGTTATCCAGCGGCCGCCTGGGATGGAGAATCCCGACCTGGCCACAGGAGCCATCGAACTAGAAGTCGCCGCCCTGTGCGTTCTCAACCGGGCCAAGACGCCGCCATTCTACATCAATAAGAACAATTCTGTTGAGGAAGCGTTACGCATGCGCTATCGCTACCTCGATCTGCGCCGCCCAATCATGCAGCGTAATCTTGTCTTGCGTCACAACGCGGTTCGCTTCATCCGCAACTACCTGGCAGACCGGGGCTTCATCGAGATTGAGACGCCGATCCTGTTCAAGACCACCCCCGAGGGCGCGCGCGATTACCTGGTGCCCAGCCGCGTCCATCCCGGCAAGTTCTACGCCCTGCCCCAGAGTCCGCAGCAACTCAAGCAGTTGCTCATGGTAGCCGGCTACGAACGCTACTTCCAGATCGCGCGCTGCTTCCGCGACGAGGATCAGCGCGGTGACCGCCAACCGGAATTCACCCAGCTTGACCTGGAGATGAGTTTTGTCGAGCGCGAGGACGTGCTCGACTTGATCGAAGACATGTTCACCCGCCTGGTCGAGGAAGTCTCCGACCGCACGCTGGTCACCAGGCCGTTCCCCCGTCTCAGCTATGCCGAGGCCATGCGCCGCTACGGGACAGACAAGCCCGATCTGCGCTTCGGCCTGGAGATTGCCGATCTGAGCGACATCGCCGCCGGGTCAGGCTTCCGCGTCTTCGCCGAGGCAGTGGCGGGGGGCAATCCCGTGCGGGCCATCTGCGCGCCAGGCTGCGCGGGCTACAGCCGCAAGCAGATGGACGAACTGGAAACCATCGCCAAAGAGGCCGGTGCCAGGGGGCTGGCCTGGATGGCCGTCGAAGACGCGGACGCGGGCGCGGTGCGCTCGCCCATTGCCAAGTTCTTCAGCGCCGGGCAGCTTCAGGCGATCATCGCCCGGACGAGCGCTCAAACTGGCGACCTGCTGCTCTTCGCGGCGGACGACGAGACGGTGGTCTGCGAAGTGCTGGACACGCTGCGTCGCGCGATCGCCCACCGGCTGGGTCTCGACGACCCGCAGAAGATAGCCTTCTGCTGGGTGATTGACTTCCCGCTGTTCACCTGGAACGAGGATGAGGGCCGCTGGGACCCCAGCCACCACCTTTTCACCGCGCCCATGTGGGAAGACGCTGCCTTGCTGGATAGCGACCCCGGCAAGGCGCGCGGCCAGCAGTACGATCTGGCCTGCAACGGCTATGAGATCGCCGGCGGTAGCATCCGTATCCACGACCGGGCCATTCAGGAGAAGATCTTCGGGCTGATCGGGCTGGACGTGGAGGTTGCCAGGGAGCGTTTCGGGCATATGCTCGAGGCTTTCGAGTACGGAACGCCGCCGCACGGCGGCATCGCCCCCGGCATTGACCGGCTGGTTATGCTGCTGGCCGGCCAGCCGAACATCCGCGAAGTGATCGCCTTCCCCAAGACACAGCAGGCCGCCGATCTGATGGCCGGCGCGCCCTCTGCGGCAGAGCCGGCCCAGCTTGCCGAGCTGCATATCCGCGTCGTCGAACCAGAGAACTGATCGGGGTTGGCGCGAGCGCGATTTGGCCCGATCCCGCCATCGGGTATACTGGTTAGGGGAGTTTCGGTAAAGGAGGAGAGAGCATGGCGGAGACATCACCGAGCATCCAGGCTGTAGATAGCCTGTCGGCCAACGAGTTCCACGTCGAGATTAATGGCGTAGAGGCCAGCGGCATTTTCGGCGTGAGCGGGCTGCACAGCCGCAGCGTTGACCTCGAGGCTGGCAAGCTTGTCAACCAGCCCGTGTTGATCACCAAGATGGTCCAGCGCGACCCGGCCCTGGCCTGCAACGCCTGGATTCGCGAGACGCTCGCCCACCCCACGGCCAAGATCACGCGCCAGGTGGCCATCGTGGCCATGGACGAGGGCGTTGAAACCCGTCGCTGGGTGCTCAAGGACGCCTGGATCAGTGCCGTCGCCTACTCGGACTTCGACTCCGGCAGCGACGAACTGGTCGAGGAACGCCTCACCGTCCAGCACAGCGGCGTCGAGGAGATCTGGCCGTCGTCGTAGCTTCGCTGCCCGCCAGGCTACAGCGCCCACCCGCCAGTCAGGTGGGCGCTTCAGTTTGCCTGGGCGTCGGCCCTGGTTCGCACCCGGCATGGGTTCGATGGTATCATACTGCGCAGATCTCATAGGCCGCAGGAGGCGAACTCTGTTCATGGCGACCAACGCGAGCACCTGGTTCTACAGTGAGCCGGAGCACAAGAGATATCTGATCGAGGAGCGCGTCAACCACACCTTCTGGAGCAACCGCCTCATGGCTCTCCACCTGGCCTGCACCCATGCCGAACCTCCGTTCCGCATGGAAGGACAGTGGCGCACCGTGCCCGTCAAACTGGAATGGGTGCCCGGCGACTACCTGACGCTCATCACGCGCCTGGCTGATGACATCACCCCGCTGCTGGTCGGGCTCAAGGAGATTCTGGGCTTCGCGCCAACGATCTCCTACGTGAATCCCGAGGGCGCGATGGTCACGCAGTGGTATGTGACCGATGTGGAGGGGCGCATCCAGAGCATTCAGGGCAACCCAAACTTCCGCCAGATCAAGCGGTACAAGTAACCCGCGTGACCGTTGCGAGACGAAGCTACGAGGTATGTGCCCATGAACCCCTCAACGCCCAGGCTTGCATTCGACCTGGAACGCGACGTGCGCGTCCTGGCAGCCATGGCCTCCAGCCTGACCCCTTACCTCTACGAAGACGAGATGTACGGGTACCTGGCCGGCAATCTGCCCAAGCTGACTCTGGGCGGGCTGCTGCTGCGCCTGCACCGGCTTTCTTGCCTCGAACACGCGCTCAGCGTCGAGCAGCAGACGTTGCTGCACGATGCGCGTATCAACTTCGAGGCGGAGCGCGCCAACTGGGCTGTTCATTACGAGAACAAGATCGTGCGCGAGCTGCGGGCGCGCATCGAAGCGTTGGAGTTCTTCGTGCGTGAATGTGAAGAGGACCCCCTGCCATGCGCCGCGAACTACCCCGTCCAGGCCGAGAAGCGCACCATGATCCACCATCTCCTGGAGGAATCCAGCGAGCACGAGATTCTGGAGGACGACATCCGCGCCCGCGTGCGGCAACTGGATCAGAAGCTGCGCGCTCTACTTCGCGAAGGCCTCTTCATCAGCGACGAGGTGCTCAAGCCCGCCTATCCGGCGGAACCATTCTGGTGGCTGTACCGGCACATCCCTGAGCCAGGCAATTGAGCGGCATCCCGGCCTAGAGCGTGTTATGAACTCCGCACGCTCGGCGTAGCATGCAGGGCACGGCGCATGGGTAGCACCCTGACCCCACCCTGTAGTCCCTCCCCGCTGGCGGGGAGGGACGGGCTGCTCCCCTTTCTCCGCTTGCGGGGAAAGGGGCCGGGGGATAGGGGTTGAAAGTGCATAACACGCTCTAGCAAGCTACCGATTGGCGGTCTGGCTGCCAGGTTCCCGGCGAGACGGGCCACCCACCTACCAGCCGTGTTCCAGGCGCGCGATTAGCCTCTCCGGCATGTCCAGACGCCGCATCTTGTCCTGGGTTGTGCCGACGGGGTATGGCACGCGGCGGTGCTCAAAGATGGCCTCCTGGACGTGCAAGATGCCATACGACGCATCCCTGTTCGAGTCACGGGGCTGGCCGACACTGCCGGGGTTGACGATGAGGCGATGGCCATTCAGGTACTTGGGCGCGCGGTAGACCGGCTCAAGGGCCTCGGTGTCGCCCTGGTCGCCGGTCAACTGGTAGATGACGGGCGTGTGCGTGTGCCCCACGAAGCAGTACGGCGTCTCGAAATGGGGGAAGTTGAGCGCCGCGATCAGAGGGTCCAGGATGTACTCCCACACCGGCTCGCGCGGGCTGCCATGAGCCAGGGTGTAGTCGCCCAGCACAAACGTGGTGGGCAGGGCCGCCAGGTAAGCCAGGCTGTCGGGCGTGAGCGTGTTGCGCGTCCAGGTGACAGCACGGCGCGCGTCGGCGTTGAACGTGCGGATGTCAAGGCGGCCCAATGCCGCCCAGTCATGGTTGCCTGCCAGACACAGGTGCGGCAGGCTGCGCAGCAGATCGCAGCATTCGTTGGGATCGGGGCCGTACCCAACGATATCGCCCAGGCACCAGACGAAGTCCCATTCGCCCTGGGCGTCTTGCATCACTGCCTCAAACGCGGCGAGGTTGGCGTGAATATCGGAGATCACCAGAACGCGCATGAGCGATTCCCATTCGTTGACTCGTAGGCGACCTCCCCTGCTGGATAGAGACATCCACGCGACGGCGTTCTGTCTCTGGCAGGCCGCCGAGGATTGCGGCCCAAACCAGGTGAACACACTACCCCATCCGCTATCCTGTCAGGCTCGCTCGCTTGGCAGGGTCAGTCGCGACAACCGCCGACTTGTGAAGCACCGACCGAATAATAGCACGACTCCCCGCCTCTGGCTAATGCGCCAGACCTGCGCTTGGCATCCGCGGGCGGTGGGGCGGTGCG
>JBBIHG010000010.1:0-43011 GCA_037447125.1 Chloroflexota bacterium
CGCCTCGCCAAAAGCTTCGGCGGGACGACTGTCGGACAGCGTGACGCGCGCGCCGACGGTCGGCAGCCAGCGACCGAGCGCGCGCCCCTGGCGGGCGATGCCCAGCACGACCACATGCCTGCCAGCCAGCGGATCGGGTGATGGCCCGGAATGTTCAGCCACAGTCAATACACTCCCTACGACTCACAGCGCGACCGTCCCCCCGCTGCGCGCGGCCCGGTACACCGCATCAATGACGCGCATATTGAGCACGGCGTCCTCCGCCGGGAAGGGCACCTCGGTCCCTTCCAGCACGGCGCGGTTGAAGTCCTCGGCCATCAGCGTGTACGAGTTGAGGCGCTCGGTTGTGTAGGTTTCGAGCGGGCGGCGATCGTCGCCGCGCCGGACGATCTCGCCGGGCAAGTTCTCCTTGGGGTTGTAGGCCAGGTTGACCAGCAGCGACCCTTCCGCCCCGACCAGCTCGTAGTAGCGGCGCAGCGGCAGGCGCAGCGAGCAGTTGAAGTGGGCCAGCACCCCGCCAGGGAAGGTCAGCGTGCCCACCAGCAGGTCGTCCACGCCGCTTTCCGTCCAGGTCGCCTGGGCGGTGACGGACAGCGGCTCGGCGCCGGTCATGTAGCGAGCCAGGGCGATCGGGTAGCAGCCCACGTCATAGAGCGCCCCACCGCCCAGGCCCGGCAGCAGGCGGATGTCAGTGGTGCGCGCCAGGGGGAAGGTGAACCCAGCCTCGATCAGGCACAGCGGGCCGATGGCGCCGTCGCGCAGCAAGGCCCGTGCGCGCTGATCCTGAGGATGGTGCCGCCACTGAAACGCCTCGGCCAGCTTCACCCCGGCCTGACGGCAGGCAGCGACCATCTCCGCCGCCTCCGCTGCGTTGAGAGCCAGCGGCTTCTCGCACAGCACATGCTTGCCCGCCTCCGCCGCGCGGATCGTCCACTCACGGTGCAGGCTGTTGGGCAGGGGGATGTACACCGCGTCAATGTCCGGGTCGGCCAGCAGCGCCTCGTAGCTGCCGTAGCTGTGCGGGATGCCCTGCGCGGCTGCATAGGCCCGCGCCCGCTCGGCGTCGCGGCTGGCAACGGCCATCACCCGCCCGCTGGGTGCGGCTTTCATAGCGGGAATCACTGTGTTTGCCGCGTGGCCTGACGTGCTCAAGACTCCCCAACGCACAAACTCCGCCATCCGTTCTCGCTCCTTGTGTGCAGATCCTTGCCTGATCCCTGGCCCCACCCCGCGTTCTTCAATCCGCAATTCGCAATTCGCACTCCGCAATCTCTGCTTACCCGACAGGCGGCAGCGCCGCGCACTCGGCGGGAACCTGGGGGTTGGCCGGGTCCAGGAAAATGTCGCCGCGCGCCCAGCCCCCGCCCACCAGTCGCCACCAGGTGAAGCCCTCCGCGCCGGTCGCCCAGCCATCGGCGCTGACCGTCTGGCCGAAGGCCAGCTTGCCGGTGATCGCGAAGGACGTGCCCGGCCCGGCGCGGACATTCGCCTCGCTCCAGCGCGCGGTCAGCGTGCAGGTTCCGCCACCGATGCTCAGCGGGGGCGTGGCCGTGAAAGCGCCACCCGCCGGGCCGGGCGTCGGCGGCAGCGTGCCAACGGGGGGCAGCGTCAGGCAGCTTTCAGGCACTGCCGGGTTGAGCGCGTCGAGGAAGGCATCGCCGCGCGTCCAGCCACTCGCGCCCAGCCGCCACCAGGTGTACCCGTCGGCACCGGTCGCCCAGCCATCGGCGCTCGCCGCCTGGCCGAGCGCCAGAGTCCCCAGCACCGGGTAACCCTCGCCCGGCCCGCCCCGCACCTGCGCCCCGGCCAGGCGCACGGTCAGCGCGCAGACCTCCGCGCCGCCCTGCCCGTCGCCCGGCGCGCCCGGCAGGGCGAACGTAGGCGCGGCGGTCGGGGTCACTGTGGGCAGCGGCGGCGGGCTGACCAGCGTGACCGGCACCACAGGAACTTCCGCCGTTTCGGTCGCCTCCACCCAGCCGTGGGGCATGATCTGCGTCTCGCGCTCACCGCCGAACAGCAGCGGCCTGACGACCGCGTAGAGCAGGAAGCAGACCAGGATGAGCGCGGCCAGCGCCACGACCCGCAAGAACCAATCGGCGCCCCCTGCTCTGCGCGGGCCAGATGACCGCCTGCGCCGCCTGAGATTGCTCCGAGATAAGCGCATCATCCTCTCGCCTTCGCCAGACGCCCCCGATCATAACATCGAACGGGTGGCCGGGCGAGAGGGGCGGCGAGCGCATTGACCTCACCCCCGGCCTCGCTACGCTCGGCTCTTCCCCCTCTCCGCGGCGGAGAGGGGGCGGCGAGGTACATCAGCGCCGAGCGGGGGTGAGGTAAAGCAGAACGTCGTCCCTACCCGACTACACCCGCGCGCCGGTTGTGTGGGGCGCGGCGCGATCTTATAGTAGGGAGCGAAGTTGTCTGTTGCTGGCTGGAAAGGCTCCCCCATGCCCATCACCATTCACGCGCTGCACGGCTGGGACGTTGCGCCGGATGAGGCGATCCGCTTGCAGCGCGCCCTGGCCCCCCGGGTGATCGCCGATCAACCGCTCCCTTTGGAGTCGATCCGGCTGGTGGCGGGGGTGGATGTCAGCGTGAAGGACGACCGCAGCCGGGCGGCGGTTGTCGTGCTGCGCTTCCCGGCGCTGGACGTGGTCGAGACCGTGACCGCCGAGCGCCCGACGACCTTCCCCTACGTGCCGGGGCTGCTCTCCTTCCGCGAGGGCGCGGTCATCCTCGACGCCCTGGGCGGGCTGACCTCCACGCCGGACGCTTTCCTCTTCGACGGGCAGGGCACCATCCACCCGCGCCGCCTGGGAATCGCCTGCCACATCGGGCTGTTCCTCGACGCGCCGGCCGTCGGCTGCGCCAAGAGTCTGCTGGTGGGCCATCACGCGACCCTGCCCGCCGACAAAGGGGCCTGGGTGCCGCTGCTCGATCGGGGGGAGGTCATCGGCGCGGCGCTGCGCACGCGAGCCAACGTTAAGCCGGTGTACGTCTCGGTGGGGCACCGGGCGGCGCTGGACGATGCGCGGGCGCTCGTCCTGGCCTGCGCGACTCGCTGCCGCCTGCCAGAGCCACTGCGCGCCGCGCACAAAGCCGCCGCGCTGGGCCGGGCTTGAGGGATGCTCCCCGATGCGCGGGCGGGACTCTCTGAACCGCCGAGACGCAGAGAACACAGAGAAGAGCCTGGGAGAGTTTTCGCGTTTCTCGGCGCGCTCTGCGCCATTGTGGCGATGTTCTGCCCCAAGCCCCGGATGCGCCTGCGTGATGAAAACGTCTGGCAAGAGCGCGCCCAACGGGGTACAGTTTGTCAGGCAGCAAAGGGTGCGGTGCCATGTAAGATCTTGACACCACCCTTAAGCTTGCGTATGCTTGCTTTAGCCGCATATCCCGGTCAGACTCAATAGATGGTTAACGAAACAAGAGAACCTGTTGGCTTCTCCTGGCTGCTCTGCCGGGCAGCCTGGCGCAGCGAGTTGCTGGCCGCTTCCGCGCGGCCTGCCCCCCCCTATTACCTGCTTCCTGCCTGGCATCACTTTGGCTATGGCTGAGGCGCTCATGAGACTGTCCCTATACCCATTATGGGGAAAGGAGGGTGTCAAGCGGAGATTTGTAGCAGCAGAACCCTACCGTCGCATCACCCATCGCTTCGTTCTTGCAACATCTATAAGGAGCTAAACAATGTTCAAGAAACTGTTGCTGGTTGTCGTCGTGCTGGCGCTGACCATCCCGCTGGCTGTTCCCGCCACCGCCCAGGATGACAAGCCAATGATCGGCTTCCTGCCGGGCGTGCTCGATCCCTTCTACCAGGTGATGGAAATCGGCATCAACGCGGCAGCCAAGGACTTCGGCGTGGAAGTGTTCTTGCCGCAGTATCCTTCCACCTGGGGCCCCTCCGCGCAGACTCCCATCCTTGAGGCGATGGTCGCGCGCGGGGACCTGGACTACATCATCCTCGCTCCCGTTGACAAAGAGCAGATGATCGCCCCGCTGCAGGCCGCGGTGGATGCCGGCATCAAGATCATCACCGTGGACACCTTCCTGGGCGATGGCGACTACGTCAACGGCCCGGTGACCTTCCCCCTGAGCTACATCGGCTCCGATAATGTCGAGGGCGGTCGCATCGCCGGCTATGCGCTGGCTGAGTCGCTCGGCGGCGCGGGCAAGGTCTACGTCCAGAACACCAACGTCGGCGTGAGCACCACCGAACAGCGCGGCGAGGGCTTCATCGAGGCCATCTCGGAATACCCCGGCATGGAACTGATCGGCATGGACTACAACCTGGACGATGCCAGCACCTCGGCGGCCCAGACCTCAGCCGTGCTCCAGCGCGAGCCGGAGCTGGCCGGCATCTTCGGCGTGAATGTGTTCAGCGCCCTGGGCGCCGGCAACGCGGTTAAGAACGCCGGCCTGGGCGGGGCGGTGGAAGTCATCGCCTTCGACGCGACCATAGAGGCCATGGAGAACCTGGACCTGGGCGTGGTCAGCATGGTCATCGCCCAGAAGCCCTATGACATGGGCTACCTGGCTGTCGCCTTCGCCTTCGCTGACTGGCGCGGCGTCACCAGCATCCCGCGTCACGTCACCACGGGCTACGCGGTGATCACGGCTGAGAATCGGGACGACCCGGAGGTCGCGCGCTTCATTTACCAAGTGCCCTAAGCTCACTCTGAGCTTCAGTAACGATGGGGACGTCCCCCTGGGGATGTCCCCATCTCTTCAAGCGCTCTTGTCAGGGAGACATCTTCGATGACGACGGAGATTGGTGTGGAGGCTCTGCCTCGCAGGGCCGCTGCCAGACGGGTAACCGGACGAAAACAGGCCATTCTTCTGCTCAGCAAAGTCTGGTCATGGGTCTTTTTGGCCATCATGATCGTCTTCTTCTCGATCGAGGGCACGGGTTTCTTCACCGTTCGCAATTCTCAAAATATCCTGGTGGCCATCGTCCCCGTCCTGCTGATGGGCCTGGGCCAGACCTTTGTGATTATTTCGGGCGGCATTGACCTGTCTGTGGGCTGGGTTATGGGGCTGTCCTCGGTGGTGTCGGCGTTAGTGATTCGCGATCTGACCAACGGCGGCATGGTTGTCGAGCTGGCTATTCTCATCGGCTTTGGGGCAGGAGTGGGGTCGGCTGCTCTGGCCGGCCTGCTCAACGGCGTGGTCATCGCCAAGCTGAAAGTCCCGCCGTTCATCGTCACCCTGGGCGTGTCGTTCATCGCGCGCGGAGCAGCTTTCCTGCTTTCCGGCGGCAACGTCGTGGGGGGACAGCCCCAGGCCCTGCGCGACCTGGGCAACGAGGCCCTGATCTACCTGCTGCGCGGCGATGAAACGCGGCTCTATTTGCTGCACAAGCCCGAAGTAGTCGGCGCGCAACTACGCATGTTGGACCGCATCCTGCCCTGGCCGGTCGTCATCGCCTTCGCGCTGGTGTTCATCGCCATGTTCATTCTGCACAGGACCCAGTTCGGGCGGCACACTTATGCCATCGGCGGCAACAAAGAAGCGACCAAGCGCGCCGGCGTGCCGGTGGATCGCCTGGCCATCTCGCTGTATGTCATGTCGGCGGTCACCGCCGGCTTTGCTGGCGTGCTCTACACCGCCCGCTTCTCCGGCGGCTCATCCATCGCCGGCGACGCGCTCATGCTCTCCTCCATCGCCGCCGTCATCATCGGCGGGGTCAGCATGTTCGGCGGCGAAGGCCGCGTCAGCGGGACAGTGCTGGGCGCGCTGGTCATCGCCGTGCTGCAGACGGGGCTGATCATGATGGCCGTCGAACCGTTCTGGCAGTATGTCGTCGTCGGCATCATCGTCATCCTGGCCGTGTTGATGGACCAGGCCCGCGACCTGATCATCGGTCGAGCAGAAGCGGAGTAACGCGCCATGGAACCCCTGTTGAGCGTCAAGAACCTGACCAAGCGCTTCGGCGGCCTGACGGCGGTGAACCAGGTGAGCATGGAGGTGCGCCCCGGCGAAGTGGTCGGCCTGGTCGGCGACAACGGCGCGGGCAAGTCCACGCTGATCAAGATGGTGTCTGGCGTGTACCAGCCGAACGACGGTGAGATCTTCTTCGAGGGCAAACGCGCGCACATCTCCAAGCCATCTGAGGCCCGCGAACTGGGCATCGAAACCATCTACCAGGACCTGGCCCTGGCCGGCAACCTGGACGTGGGAGCCAACATCTTCCTGGGGCGCGAGCACAAGCGTCGCTATCTGGGCGGCACGGTGCGCGTGCTCGACAACAAGTTCATGCAGCACCAGTCGGAGAAGCTGCTGCTCGACCTGGGCGTGCAAATCCCCTCGCTGGCGCAGAAGATTGATAAGCTGTCGGGCGGGCAGCGCCAGGCGGTGGCCATCGCCCGCGCCATCTATTGGAACGCACGGCTGATGATCATGGACGAGCCGACCAACAACCTCGGCGTAGCTCAGCAGGGCGAGGTGCTGACTCTGATCCGCCGCCTGCGCGACCAGGGCGTGCCGGTCATCGTCATCAGCCACACCATCCGCGACATCTTCGCCGTCAGCGACCGCATTGTCGTGTTGCATCGCGGGCGCAAGGTCGCCGACAAGCGTGTGGTCGAGACCAGTCACGAAGAAATCGTGCAGTACATCATGGGCGCGCGCGACGACTTCTCGCAGAATTAGCCGCGGCTCAGCGCGCGGCCATGCCCAGGCGTCCCCGTAGGGGAAGGTTTGGAAACCTTTCCCTACGTCTGTCTGAGCCCAGCCTTGCCCCCTCTCTGCGCCCGATTGCGCTCTCCCTCTGTTGGCGTCTAGAATGTTCTGGCGACGAGCGCGTGCCGTCATAACCCGGGGGAGGACCGGCGTGGATCGCACTTTGGTCGGCCAGAACATCAACGGCTACGTGATCGCGCGCCCGATCGGCACGGGGGGCATGGGGCGCGTCTATACGGCGTTTCACGCCGAGTCGCGCCGCCCGGTCGCGATCAAGATCATGCTGCCGGAGTTCGCCGAGGACGAGAGCTTTCGCGCGCGCTTCTGGCGCGAGGCCGAGCTGATGATCACGCTGCGCCATCCGCATATCGTCCCGGTGATCACCTACGGGGAATGGTACGGGTACCTGTACATCGCCATGCAGCTCATCAAAGGGCCGACGCTGGAGAGCATCCTGCGCCATCATGCCTTCTCGCCGCTCACCGCCTGGCAGATCGTGCGCCCCATCACCGATGCTCTACAGTACGGGCATGCCCACAACGTGCTGCACCGCGACCTGAAGACCGGCAACATCCTCATCGAGCGTCAGGGCGACGGCAACCACGTCTACCTGACCGACTTCGGCCTGGGCAAGCGTCCCCACCTCGACACGCGGCTGACGGCGCTGGGCGCGTCGGTGGGCACGCCCGAATACATGGCGCCGGAGGTGGCGCTGGGCAGGTCTGCCGATCATCGTGCCGACCTGTATTCGTTCGGCGTGATCCTGTACGAGTTGCTCCTGGGCGTGCTGCCCTTTCACGGCGCCAACGCGCAGATGATCGCCCTGGCCCATGTGGACGATCCTGTGCCGCTGCCGCGCCACTACCAGCCGCAGTTCCCAGAGCAAGTGCAAGAGCTGTTGCTGCAGGCGCTGGCCAAAGACCCAGACGCGCGCTACCAGTCCGCGTGGGACTTGCAGTGCGCGTATTACCAGGCGGTGCAGGCGCTCGATGCCGACGCCCGCCGGGCCTGTTATTGGATAGGGTGAGCGCTTACTTCTTCTTGGGCGGGCGCGGGAAGAAAGCGCTTGTGCGGGCCATATACGACGCATACTTCGGCTTCTGGCCCATGTGCCGCTCCAGCATGGCCACGCCAGAGACGAACACGAGCAGGAAGGTCATCAGCGCCGGGGCGAAGACGGTCAGCGCGCCCCAACCCGTGCCCGCCGCGATCAGGTAGTATCCCCACCACACCGCCGCGTCGCCGAAGTAGTTCGGGTGGCGCGTCCAGGCCCACAGGCCGTGATCGAGCACGCGGCCCTTGTTGGTGGGTTTGCTCTTGAACCGGGCGAGTTGCCAGTCGCCCACCGCCTCGAAGAAGAAACCCACGCCCCACAGCAGCGCGCCAAGCGCATCCAGAACGGTGAAGCCGTCCGGATCGCCGTAGAACTGCGCGGCCAGCAGCGGCGCCGAGATGATGACCATCAGCACGCCCTGCAGCATGAAAACCTGGAAGTAGCTGACCCACCAGTAGCGTTGCGGGCCGTACTTCTGGCGGAATTGCTGGTAGCGGTAGTCTTCGCCCTTGCCCTTGTTGCGCCAGGCCAGATGCAGCGACAGGCGCAGCCCCCAGACGAGGGCCAGCACAGTGATCAGCGTCTTGCGCCCGCCGAAGCCGTCTTCGGCCAGCAGATAGTAGGTCACGGCCAGCACGGCGAACCCCGCGCCCCAGAACGGGTCCACGATGCTCGCGTTCTTCAGTCGCACGCTGGCGATCCAGATCAGGGTCATGTAGACCCAGGCGACGAGCGCACCTATCCCCCACATTTCAAAGAATGTCATGGTGATCTCCCCCGTGTGGTCGAACCCCTAAACACAACTCCTTGTCAATGTCACATTAGCGCGGGTTCCAACCCCTCCCTAAATCCCTCCCCGCAAGCAGGGAGGGACTTTCAGGCCCGACTTTGCTCCCTTCCCCTGCTTGCGGGGGAAGGGCTGGGGATGGGGGTCAAATGTGACATTGTCAAGACTCTTGTATCCTATCAGCCATCTCTGAGAAATGACTGAGTGCTATTTGAGGCGCGAGCCAGAAAGTTCCCGGCGCGAACCGCCTCCGTCAGCTTTCGCGCCAGACAATCTGGCGCCCATCACGCCACCAGATCGCCACCTCGCCACATGTCGCAGGCTGGAAGCCGAGTTGGTCGGCGAGGCGGCGGGCCGGGTTGCGCGTGGTCACCCCAACCGTCACCGTGGCCAGCCCTGCCGCGCGACAGGCGGCCATGCTGCGCGCCAGCAGCAGCCGGCCCAGGCCGCGCCGCCGGTGCTGGGGGTGGACTGCCAGATCGAGCACAGCGGCGTCGCCGCTCGCCGCTGTCACCGCCACACAGCCCACGACCCGGTTGGTGCGGTCTATGGCCACCAGGCTGATGTCGGACCGCCACTGCTTATCGTCGGGGGGGCGCGTGCTGAGCAGCCGCCCGGTCAATGATCCCTCAACCAGCTCCGGCACAGCCACTACTTCGATCCCGTCCTGGTGGGCGGCCAGTGAGATAGCGTCAATTTGGGGCAGCAATCCCTCCGTCCAACGCTCAATGCGATAGCCGGGCGGGGTGGGCAGAATCGGGACTGGCACCTGGCCGAGGGTACGAATCAGACGGCAGCGCTCGAAGAACACGGCATCGTGGCGCACCCAGGCCGCGCGCACCCCCGGCGAGCTGTCGCGCATCCGCGCCTCAATCACCTGCACGTCGTGGGCGCGCATCAACTCGGAGAAGATGTAATCCACCAGCGCCTCGCCCAACGCCGGCGGGACGATGGGCAATACGTATTGCACGATCACCTGGGCGTGGTTGTCGCCGTGCCAGCGCCAGGCGGCGAACCCGCGCGGTTTCTCGGCGTCGTCGTAGAGGCACATGGCCTGCAGACGCCCGCGCTCCATGGCCCGCCGAATCTGGAGCAGGCTCTCTTCGGGGTCGCGCGCGTGCTCGGCGGCCCGCATACGCAGCAAGGACTCGGCGTCTGAGCTGAGCAAGCGCAGGGGATGAAGACGCACCATCGCTCGATCCTCTCCAGTGGCGCCAGGTGGGCCGGCTCAGCCCGGCGCTCGTGCGACTTGCTCCTAGCTTACGGCATCAATCGTCCCGGCGGCATAGCCCAATGGTGGGACTGTCGTCGGGCACATGGGCAGCTAGGCACCGTTCACCGGGATGCTCTGCAACACAGTCAGCACGTGCAGAAACGTGTCAAGCTGCTCCGCCGTGATCCGGTCTTTGAACAGGTCGTCGAGCCGCGCTGCCACCTGCTCGACGTGAGGGCGTTGGGCGCGACCCCGCTCGGTGAGGCAGACGCGCACACTGCGCCGGTCCGTGGGATCCACTTCGCGGCGCAGCAAATCGCGCTGCTGCATACGGTTGAGCAGGGCGGTCATCGAGGAAGGGTGGCGGCAGACCAGGGCAGCCAGGCGCGAGGCGCTCAGGCCGTCTTCGGCGTACAGGGCGCGCAGGATGTACCACTCCAGCACGCTCAGGCCTGTGGGCGCGATCAGGCGCTCATAGACGTGCTCCAGGTGGCGGTAGGTTTGCTCGATGGCGGCGGCGATGCAGGTATCGAAGCGCAGGGGGTGGGTGATGTCGTCCATAGCCGGGGATTCTACAGCAGGAGATGTTTTGGCGGCAAACCGTCTGCCGGGGATGCGGGCGGGCAAAGGTTGTCAGTGGTTATCTTGACGCCGGCATACAGCCTCACCCCCAGCCTCGCTGCGCTCGGCTTGCCCCCTCTCCGTCGCGGAGAGGGGGCGGCGAGGCGCGTTAGCGCCGCGCGGGGGTGAGGTAAACCGGGGTGCGGCAAACTGCCTGACAGGTTTTGCACGCACCCCCTGCACCAGACACCGGCGAAGTTGCGACCTTCGCGTTACAATCAGGCGCGCATCGTCGCCGAGCGTCAACGCAGTGGCAGGGAGGAAAAGCGCGTGCAGGACGATATTCGAACCACACAGGAAATCTTCGGGGACCTGTTCGGCGGGCTGGCCAGCCTGGGCGCACGCGGCGTGGACGGGTTCGTGATCGCCAAGGCGCTCGCCCGGCTGCTTATTCAGCAGGGCATTATCCAGAAAGAGTCCTTCATCGCCACCATGCGCGAAGTGGCGCACGAAGAGCTAGAGGAATCGGACGAGATCACCCACTTCCTCAGCGAGACCTTCACTGAGATTCTCGATCAACTCGCGCTGCGGGCCGAGAAGACAAGAAGCGAGCAATAGGCCAGCCGGCGTTTTGCGTCGTGCTGACCGCTGCTCGCCCCGTGCAGCGGACGGCACAGCGGGGGAGCCAACCCTCACTCCCCCACTCGATCGCTGCCAGCCGGTTGGCCCGGCATTTCTCTCGTTGCTGCTAACGCACCATATCCACAGCGATCTGACTCTGGCGCAGCGGCGGCAACGATGCGCGGCCAGGGAGCGCCTCATCGCCACACACACCGGCAAACGCCCCTAGCTGCGAGCACTTCTCGGCGCTGTCCGAAGCCCCAGCTCCGCGCAGGTAGAACGTGCCGCCTTCGATCTCAAAGGCGCGCCCCGGCAGCCCGCCAAACCCTCCGACGGACGAGGTCGTTCCGGCGGGCGGGGGCGGCGTGCCAGCGGTCAGCGTCAGCGAGTAAGAACCAGTGGTGTTCCCTTCGTCCAAGCCGCTGCGCGTGGCGATGATGAGGAATGAGCCACTCTCCGGCAGGCGGATGGAAATCTGGGCGTCCAGGCCGCCTGCGCTGTCATCATCTTCGGCGATGACTTCATCACTGGGGTCAAGGATGCCCAGGTACGAGTCCAACCCACCAGTGCCGGTCATGGTAATCGTGATCTGCTCGTTGGCTGTGCCCTGGTACTCGTAGATGTGGAAGTAGGTGTCGGCGGTGATCGTGCCCTTCACCGTGGCCCCGATGTTAATGGCGCCCATGTTAGTCATGCCCGGCGGGAGTTCGTCCCCGGTCGTTTGCTGCACACCGGTGGACTCGTCTGGGATGCCGGCGATGAGCACATAGTCACCGGTGCTGGTGCCAGCGTCGAGGCCAGCGCGCGTGGCGAGGATGAGGTAGCTGCCCGCCTGGGAGACGGTCAGGCGCAAGTAGGCATCAAACTGACCGCCCTCTACCTGCGGGCCGCTGTCGTCGTCTTCGGCCAGGACATCGCCATCCTCAGTGCCGAAGCCCAGGTAGGGATCGAGCGTGCTCTGCTCCCCGGCGAACATGGCCACAACCAGATCGGCCCCGGCCTGCAGGTCAACCCGGTAGATCTGCGCGTAGGAGCTATTGGTGATGGTGCCCACCACCGGCTCGCCCAGGGCCAGATCACCCATCATATACACACCAGGGCTGATCTCCTGCGGGCCGGTTGTGGTCGTGGTGGTCGTAGAGACGTTGATCGGGCCACCGCCGCCCGTCAGCGACAGCGTGTAGCGCCCGCTGGAGGTCCCCGTATCGAAGTCGTAGCGGGTCGCCACGATGATGTAGTCGCCTGTCTCTGGCAGCGTCACATCGAGATAGGCGTTGGAGTTGCCAGCGCTGTCGTCGTCCTCAGCGATAACCTCCTCAGTGGAGGCGAGGAGCAGGCCCAGATACGGATCGAGCGCGCCATCGCCTTCCATCAAGATCTGCACACGATCACCCCGTGTCCCGGTGAACGTCCACAGCTCGAAATACGTTTTGCCGCTGATGGCGCCGGACACGACCTGCCCATAGGCGATGGCACCGCCAGCAGCAGCCGCGTGCGGCAGTGCGGGCACAATCAGCGTGACCACGATGGCGAGCACCAGCGATCGAACCAGACGTTGTGCCAACATGATCGTTTTCCTCCCAGATAAGGTATTTCCCCCAGAGACGGCTTCTGCGAGATATCGCCTCTTTCATTATGGGACACATAACTGGGGTATGCAATACACAGGCAGTAAATATCCCATAAAGAGTCGTCGCAATTCCGGCCAGGCCGGCGCAAGAGTCTGCGCTCTCTCGCCCAGAGCAGCGCCACTTTCGCCCTGCGGCGCGACGAGTACAATGAGGGCATACTGCTGGATGATGAGGGCACAACGATGGGCGATGCCGACATCTCAGACCGCCTGCAACAGGCTATTGCGCTGGCCCAGGCCGGCCAGCACGCGGAAGCGCGCGATCTGCTCCAGGACATTGTCGCCGCCGACCCTCGCCAGACGCTCGCCTGGATGTGGCTGGCGAGCGTGGCCCCGGATCAGGAGGAGCGCGTGCGCTGCCTGGCGCGCGTCCTGGCCCTGGAACCGGGCAACCGTCCGGCGCAGCAGGCATATCTTCAACTCACTGGCCAGGACTACGCACCGTCACCCGCGCCCCAGGCGAGGAGCGGCTGGCGTCGCGTTCTGTTCGGCGACGCGCCGGTAGGGCTGGGCAGCTACCTGATCATGCTGCTGGTCGGCGCGATAGCCGTCGTGGTGATCGCGCTGGCGGCCAGCACACGGGACGATGAGCCAGACCAGCCACAGACGCCGCCCACGCTGCCCTTCGCGTTGCCCTCGGCCACACCTACACTCAGCGTATCGCTGACGCCGAGCAGCACGCCCTGGCCCACGCGCACGCCTGGCCCGTCGCCCACGTCAATCTGGGATGCGCCGCCGCCCACCTGGACCGCTGTGCCCACCGATACGCTCGCGCCCAGTCCAACCGATACGCCAACAGCGACGCCGACGCACACAGCCACGCCAACCTCCACCTCCACGCCATCGCCGACGACCAGCGCGCGCACCCCCCACCCCGCCACCCCATCAGCAACCCGGACAGTAGCCCCGTCTCCGACTGGCACAGCATCGGCGACGGCGCCGCCAGGATAGGGTGACTGCTCCGGCGCAGGCGGGTCGTGATGCTATGAACGAGCACGTGGGGACACACGAGACGTAGGCGGGCCAGACGCGCCCGCAGACAGGAAAGGAGGTGTTCAGGCGAGCTCACGAGAAAGAATATGCACTTTCTCGCGTATCGTGGTACAATAAGCAAGCGTAAGGGTCCATTTTCACTTACGCGGGTGCTAGATAGAGACCATAAGAAGGAGAGATGACCATGGCGATTGAATTCTACGATGTAAAAATCCGTCAGAAGGTGAAGGTTGACGAGAAGGGTGTCAAGCGCGTGACCTTCAAGACGAAGGGCGGGCAGATCCGCTATGGACTGCAAGCGAAGACAGCCGATGGCCGCAACCTCACCAAGTTCGTGTCCAAGGCTGACTGGGACAAGATGACCAACCTGCCGGTTGCCAAATAGCAATCGGCACTCTTTTGTCACGGCAGCCGCACGGCTGCATGACAAGAGGAAGCCCGCACGACACTCGTGCGGGCTTGCTTTTTGTGGGAGTGCGGGCCGCGTTGCCCTTTTCACCCCCGGATCAGGGTTTCAAGGGCGGACAGGAATCAAGGTTGGTCTGTGATCCGGGGTGGCGCGTCACTTTACCTCACCCCCGCTCGGCGCTAATGCGCCTCGCCGCCCCCTCTCCATTCGAATGGAGAGAGGGCAAGCCGAGCGCAGCGAGGCTGGGGGTGAGGTCAATCAGAGGCCACCTTCATGTTTCCCACGCTGCTGTCCGTCCCTGAACCACTCCCAGATCAGGGTGCAGGCGCGGTCACAGTGATCGGCGCGAAAGCCGGCTGGCCCGCGTAGGCCAGCAGCACGGCGCCTGGCGCGCCCTCCGCCAGCCAGTAGAGCGCGGGTTGGGGTTGGGCGGCGCGCAGGGCCAGCGCATCGCCGCCGGCACGGAACGCCTCGACCAGGGCCAGACCGCTCGGCACCACACTGAAGAGCACGCCACTGCCGTCCAGCGCGGGGGCGATGCGCCCCACCGCGCGCCCCTGCCCGCGCCAGATCAAGGTCTGCGCGCCGCTGGTCACGTCTGCGCGGACAAGAGCCAGATCGTAGACGCCCACCGTCACCGGCCAGCGCCCGAACACAGCCTCGCCGCGCGCGCGCTCCGTCGGGTCGTCGAGCGTCACCTGGTCAGCCAGCGTCTCGGTCGCGTAGAAGATCGCTGTCCCATCAACCGTCCAGGCCAGGGCGCGCACGGCGCCGTCAGCGGGCAGATCGTCTCGCTGCCCGCTGGCTAAATCGAGCACGGCGACGCCCACGCCGATCCGCGCGGCCAGGCGCGCCCCATCCGGTGCGAGCGACGCGCCGAGCAGGTCTGCGTCGAGCGATTGCGCTTCACCGGTCGCCGGAGCGAGCAGGGTCAGGCCGCCCGCGCAGCGCGTCGAAACGATCAAGCGTCCGTCGGGCAGCCAGAGCAGCGCCGCCGCGCCCTCGCCCGGCCCGGCTTCGGCGGCAGCGACATCGTCGGCGGGATCGGCGCTGAGCGATGCGCAGTCGTCGCTGAAGGTGAAGGTCGCCAGGCGCTCGGCGTCCCCGCCCAGGACGGGCACCGCGTCAATAGCCAGCAGCGTGCCATCCGTCCCTTCCTGCGCGCCATTACTGCTCACGTAGGCGATGCGCGTGCTATCCGCGCTCCACGCCGGTGGGAAGCGCGCGTCCACCTTCTGCGCCACACGGCGCGGCGACAGCCCGGCAGTGGCGTCCATCGCGCGCAGTTCGCCGTTGCTGGCGTCCACGTAGGCCAGCAGCAGGCCGTTTGGCGCGAAGCTGATGTAGCGCCGGTCGAAGGTGGGCACGCTGGTCAGTCCCCGGCCTGGCACGTCGTTGAGCGCGCCGAGGAATACATCACCAACGAAGTGCAAAGCCAGAGGCAGCGCCGGGCGCTCGGCGGCAGTGGCGGCCCCTGCACTCCCCTCTGCCACCGGGCCTGCTCCCGCCGGAGTGAACTGGCTGAGCATGTTCTCGAAGCGGATGTTCCACGGGTCGAACTCAGCGCCGGGCGCCCACTGCAAGACGCGGTAGGCGCTGCCAAGCTGTACGAAGGCCGACACCCGCCAGCCGCGCGTCCCGCCGTTGCAGGGCGCTTCATAGCGCGTCGAGCGGCCCGCTGTGCCCGCCGGCTGGCGGCCCGTCGGGCTATCGCTGCGCCCCGCGCCGGCCAGGTACTCGTCAAGCAGGTCGTCGGGCGTCACCCCGGCGGCGACGCGCCCCAGTACAGTGACGACCATGCCCGGTAGCGCGCAGTCGGTGCTCGGCCCCGGCGCGAAGAGCGTCTCGGCGTCGCTGCCCGTGGCGAAGACCAGCCACGAGTCCGGCACCAGGATCGAGAAGTCACGCCCGGCGTAGGTGCTCATGCGGATGTCTGGGGCGATGTTCACCGACCCGCATAGCACGGCGGGAGTGCCTCCCAGGCCGCTGTGTACCTCGTAGCGCACCATGTTGTCGAAGGTGAAGGTCCAGCGGTAGCCGTGCACCAGCCCTGGCGTGATCGCCTGGCCCGGCGCCGGGCAGCCCAGGCTGGAATCGGGCCAGCTTGTGCTGCTGTAGGTGTACTCGACCAGGATCAGGCCGGGCTTGCCCAGCGATTGCAGCAGCCATCCCTGCACGACCGCCCGCACCGTCTCCACGTCGGTCTGCGCGTGGGCAATGGGCGTCGCCGCGACCCCCACGAGCAGCGCGACCAAGCCGAAAGTCAGCGCCAGCCGCGCCACATGCCGTCTATGAAGTGCCATAATGCCTTTGACGATCATGATCGGTAGCCGCTCGTAGGGGCGGGTTTGCAAACCCGCCCCTACATGACATTTGCGCGTATTACCCGTCTTGAATGTCAAATCTCATCATGCTCCTCAGCAGAAGTAGCCTCACCCCCAGCCTCGCTGCGCTCGGCTTGCCCCCTCTCCACGTCGTGGAGAGGGGGCGGCAAGGCGCGTTAGCGCCGAGCGGGGGTGAGGCTGTCCCTGCCGCCCTATCGCTTGGGCGCGGCCTCGATCAGCAGGAAGGCCGGGCGCAGCGGGTCCTCGCCGCCGCGCAGCAGCGCGTAGGCCGCGCGCGGGTCGCGGGCGTCAATCAGCTCCTGGTTGGAGTAATTCAGGTTCCACAGGATCATCGGCCCCATGTAGGGCTTGCCCTGAGCGATCTCGAAGGCGCGAATGATGTAGTGGCCCTGCGTTTGCTGGTCCAGCCATTGGATGTAGGGCGGGTAGTCGGGCGGCGGGGCGGGATCGCCCTCCAGGATGGTGAAGCCCTCGTAGGTGCCCCAGCCGAACTCAGTCGCCCACAACTGGCGGCCCGCGTCGCCGTTCTGCTCCATGATCGCGCGGTAGTCCTCAATCGTGTCGAGGAAGAACCACGTCGGGTGATTGTTGTAACCAGGCTCGCCACAGTCATCGTAGCCACACCAGCGCGCGTCGGGCGGGTTGGCCGCGCCATAGGGGTGAATGCCGATGGCGATGTTCTGGTAGGCGGGGTTGTTCAGGCCCGCCGCGTACATCTGGCGCAGGTACTCGCGGTCGTCAGTGGCCACCACCCCATCGTTGATGCCGGTCGGGGCTAGGCCCGCCGTCACCACGGTGACGCTGTGCCCGCCCTCACCGGCGCGGATGCCGTTGTAGGCCGCGTCAAAGAGGGCCATATAGTCGGCGCCGCTCAGCGTCCCGCCGTTCCACTCGCGGCGCAGGTTCGGCTCGTTCCACACTTCAATGGCAGAGAAGTACGAATTGCCGTAGAGGTCCACGCGCACCTCGCCCATCATGCGCGTCAGGAAGCTGGCCAGGTCCGCCGGGTTGCGCGGCGGACCATCCTCGTCCAGGGTGACGCGCGCCCAGTCCGGCGCTTTGGCGACGCTAACCAGCACCTTGAAGCCCTCCTGGTTGGCGCGCTGGACGAAGACGCGGTAGCTGTAGAAAGTCTGGCTGAATGCGCCCCGCTGCGGCTCCAGAATATCCCAGGCGAATTGCAGCTTGACCCACTCCACGCCCAGGCGCTTGGCCAGCCAGAGCATGGTCTCAAAGTCGTTAACGGTCATGTCCGGGTTGATCTGGATGCCCATCAGCTCGGCGGTGAAGGTGGGCAGCGGTGTTGGGCTGATCGTCGGCGTCAGCGTGCCGGCCGGCGTCGCGGTCGGCGTGGCCGAGGGGCGCGGAGTCTGGGTGGGCGTTGGGGTGAGCGCCACGCCGGGTGTCGGCGTGGGCTGCGGCGGCGCAGTGATGATCGGCCCGAAGCCGGGCGTCGGGCTGGGCGCGGCCTGGACGAGGCCGTCTGGAACGCCTACTGCGCCCGGCGAGTCCGCTCTCGACCAGGCAGCGAGTACCTGCGAGCCGATGACCAGGCTGGCGGCCAGCACGACGGCCAGCCACAGCGCAGGGGAGCGTTGAATTCGGAGGCGCATACAGGTTTTTCCTCTGACTCGACTGGACAGGAAGGGATGCACAGTGCCACGCGCTGCCCGCCCCCCACGCAGACTGATCCGGCGCTGCCACTGCAAGCAGACAGAACTATAAAGGATGAGGCACTGTTCGGCAAGAGTGCGCCGGGCAAACGGAGCAGAAACAGCGGGGAGCACACATGCCCGCCACTTGCCCCTGGCCCCCCACCCCACCCGCATCTGCGTTCGAACGCCCGACTTGGGGTACAATCAGGACACGACTTCATCCGGTGGGCAGCAGATGGGGAAAACGTCATGCCAGAGGACGTACAGGCACTGGTGGGGCATGTGCTGGTGGTCGGGGGACGCGCCGTGCGCGTGCCTCCACCGGGAGCGCTGGCCGAGCTGGCCCCGCGCCGCGCGTCCCGCGCCCGTGAAGGTCACGCCTTCGCCATCCTGGTCACGCCGGGTGGCGAGACAGGCGCTCCAGCGGCCTACTTCGAGACCCTGGCCCAGCTTGGCGCCGACATCTACTTCGGCAGCAGTGGCAGCATGACCGGCGGGCTGCGCGAGGCGCTCTCCGCCATCAACCGGCACATCCTCAGCGACCCCGCTGGCGAGCCGGTGAACGCGCTGGCCCTGGCCCTGCACGGCAGGGACCTGTACGTCGCGCGAGCCGGGCGAACGTTCTTCGCCCGGCGCAGCGCGGACGGCCTGACCTTCTTCCCGGCGGAACGCCGCGATCCTCTGGTGCTTCACCTGCCGCCGTTGGGCAGCGGCGACCCGCCGGAGATCGAGCTGGCGCACCTGGCAGCGGCCCCCGGCGACATGATGCTGCTCTGCGACGAGAGCTTGCAGCACGCTCCCATGACCACTTTCGACATCGTGCTCAGCGATGGCACGCTGACCGACGTGCTGCAACGGCTCAGAACCCTCAGCAGCAAGTACCTGGCCGTGAGCGCTGTGGCCTTCGGGCCGCCGGACTCGGCGGAGGCGGAGCGTTATGCGCTCCAGGCCAGTCTCCGCGAGCCGCGCAAACCGCAAGAGTGGGCCAGCCCCGCCAGCGGCGTTGCGGAGGATTGGCGCCAGGATGCGCTGCGCGAGCCGCCTCCGGCATGGAACGCGCCAGCCGAGGCAGTTGTGGAGCCGGAGCCTGCTCCGCTCCCCGCCGAGCTGCCGTTCCCTGAGGCGCTGCCCGCCGAGCTGGTAGCCCTCTCCGAGGAGGTGCCCGCTCCAGTCGCAGAGATGCCCCCGCCGCTGCAACACGCCGCGCCCTTCGTGGCAGTGGAAATGCCACCCTCCCCGCCGATCCCGGCCAGCGATACGCCGTCGCCCGTGCCTGTCCTCGCGGAGACTCCAGACGCCGCCACACGCCCGCCGGTTGCGACGCGGCTGCGCGCAATCCTGGGCGGGGTAGCCCATCGTTTCAGCGGGGGTGAGAACGCGGGGGAAGCAGAACCGCCCCCCGCGCCTGCCGGGCCGGCGGCCCTCGACCGCGCACGCACGATGATCGTCCAGCGCAGCCGCCAGGGGTTGCGCGCCGTGCTGGTCGCGGCGCTGGCCGTGGTGGACCTGCTGGCGAACGCCCTCAACCGGCTGGTACCCGAACCAGACGAGGGCCGCCGCTCGGCCATCCCGACCAATGTGGCCATCGGGCTGGCGGTCATGATCCCGGTGGTGATCGTTGTGGCCGCGGTGGGTATGGCCTTGCTCGGCGCGGAGAAAAGCGAGTTCCAGACATATCAGGAGCGCGCCCAGGCCGCCCACGCCGACGCGCTGCGCCTCTCTGGCGGGAGCTGCGAGAACCAGGCCCTGCGCCCGCTGTGGGTGGAGGTGCTGGGCCTGGCCGAACAAGCCCAAGCGCTGCGCCCCAACGACACCAACGTGCTGATCATACGCGCCGACGCCGAGAACTATCTTGACTGCTTCGACGATGTCGTCCGCCGCGACTTGACGCTGCTGCGCCTCTACCCGCGCGACGCCGAGATGGTCTCGCCGATCGTGCATGGCGGCGTTGATCTCTACGCGCTGGACCGCAAGAATGGCGTGGTCTACCACAACACGCTCAACGAGCGCGGCGACGGGCTGACCGACGGCAGCGATAAGCGCGTGATCTGGACCGGGCAGGTCATCAGCGGGGCAACCGGCAACTTCACCGTGGGCCGCCTCATTGACATCGCGTGGCTGGCGGATGGCGGCACGCGGCCCAAGAACGTGCTCGTCGCCCTGGATGCCAACGGCCTGCTCATCGCCTATTCGCCGACGTACTTCAGCAGCGCCCAAACGCTGGTGATCGAGGGACGCTGGCAGGAGCCAATCGCCCTCTCGGTCTACCGCAGCAATCTGTATGTCCTGGACCGCGCCGCCAACCAGATCTGGCGCTATGTGCCGCCCGCCGGGGCCGAGAGCTATCCCAACGCCCCCGAGGAATACTTCAACGGCGACCAGCTTCCCAACCTGGCCGGCGCGGTGGACTTCGGCATCAGCGACGACGGCGCTGTCTACATCCTGTTCGCGGACGGGACGGTACGGCGCTACCGGCGCAACGTGCAGGGCATTGTTGAGGAGCAGCCTTTCGAGTTTCGCCAGGCGCCCCCCGGCGCGATGGCCAGCGGCACGGTGCTGTTCGTAGACAACGACCCGGCGTCGCGCAATCTCTACGTGCTGGACGGGATCAACGAGACTGTCTATGAGACCTCATGGGCCGGGACCTTCAACCAGGGGTATCGCCCGCGCGGCGATCCCGACGCTTTCCAAGACGCACGCGGCTTCTACGCAGACATGGTCGTGCGCAACAACATGTACCTGCTGGCCGGCAACCGGCTCTATCACTTCCAGCGCTTCCAGTAGGTGGGTGTGTGCAAAGGTTGTCACAATCGCTTGCCGCGGGGGTGTTGACCTCACCCCCAGCCTCGCTACGCTCGGCCTTTCCCCCTCTCCATGCATGGAGGGACGGACAAATTAGACAGCGTTGATTTAGTATAACGGTAGATACTCTCAATCAATGAAAGAAATGGGCGACTTGAGCGAGAAAGTCGGATGCCTGCTGCGGTTTGTAGGGGCCGGTTTGCAAACCGGCCCCTACAGCGGGCCATCGAGGTCTCCCTCTTGGTTCGTTTCTTTCCTGATATTGTCTTCCGTAGCCTACCGTTAATCGCCAATTCAATCTTATTTGTCCGTCTCTCCACGCCGTGGAGAGGGGGCGGCGAGGCCCGCGTCAGTGGGCCGAGCGGGGGTGAGGCTCTCCGGCGGCGGGAGATGATCCGCCACCCGTTTCTTCGCTCGCTGGTCGAAACGTTGTCTTATGCCGCTTGAATGTGCAAAGTCGAGCTTAGCCACCTGACCTCACCCCCGCCCGGCGCAACGAGGCCAGGGGGTGAGGTAGAACAGGGGGCACGTTTGAGGCGATGGCCCTGATCAGGTCATGAGAAGCGGTACAACTCTCAGGGCGTATCTGGAGATATGAGCCCAGGCGTTTCTCAGCGGCAGCGCGGGCGCCCCCTGCCGGGGTCAGATACTCAATGGCGAATCCGGGATGAGCAGGGCGAAGGTGAAAACGCTCCCTTCGCCGGGCGCGCTGTGCACCCAGATGCTGCCGCCCATCATCTCGACCAGCTTCTTACAGATGGCCAGTCCCAGCCCCGTGCCGGCGTAGGTGCGCGTGCTGCTGCCGTCCACCTGGCGGAACTCGTCGAAGATGATCGCCTGGTCGTCCTGGCTGATGCCGATCCCCGTATCGGCGATGGCGGCCTGCACACACTGGCGGCCGGCCAGCTCTCCCCGCCTGGTGGTGATGGTGATGCGACCCTGGTGAGTGAACTTGATCGCGTTGCTGAGCAGGTTGACCAACACCTGATGCAGCCGTTCTGGATCGGCTTCAATCCGCGGCAAATCTTCGGCCAGTTCCAGCACGATCTCCAGCCCTTTGGCGGCAGCCTCGACGCCAATCGCCTCGGCGGCGGTCTCGGCGGCGGTGTTGAGGCTCACCGTCTCGAACTGCAGCTTAAGACGCCCCGCGTCAATGCGCGACAGGTCGAGCAGGTCGTCAATAAGCCCCAGCAGCACGTAGGCATTGCGCTTGATGCGCTCTGCCCGGCTGGCCTGGCGTTCGTTCAACTCGCCATACAGCCCGTCGAGCAAGGTCTCGCTGAAGCCAATGATGCTATTCATGGGCGTGCGCAGCTCGTGGCTGATCGTGGCCAGGAATTGGCTGCGCAGGCGGTTGGCCTCAGTCAACTCGTCGGCGCGCTGTTCAAGCTCGCGGAACATCAGCGCGTTGTCAATGGCGATGGCGGCCTGGGCGGCGAGCGTTTGCGCCAGGCGAATATCCTCGCGCGAGAAGCGGCGCTCCGGCTGGTTATCCGTCCAGTCCACGACGCCGACCACGCGCTTGCCGGAGAGCATGGGCACGACAAGGTGGCTGTAGTCACCGTTCGCGATCAGGTGCAGGGCTTCCTCGCCCGTCTTGGCTCCGTTGCGGTAGTACAGAGTCACTGGCTGGCGCGCCCGGATGGCGCCAGCCAGGGCGCCGTGGTCGGCCAGCCGCAGGTGCTGGCCACAGCGCGAAGCGGCGTTGACGTCCTGGCGCGATGGCTCGCAGAAGTCCGCTTCGATGCGCACCGCGTCCTGCTCAGGCATGTACAGCGCCATCAGACAGCGCGACGTATTCAGAGCGCGATTCATGTGGACCACAATCACCTGGGGCAAGTCGCGGTAGTTGAGGGTGGCGGTGAGGTCCTGCCCGACCTGGTGGACAATGCTCTGTTCCAGCAATTGCCGCTGCGCCTGATGATAGAGCTGGGCGTTTTCCAGCGCCGTGCTCACCTGGGTGGCCAGCGTCTCCAGCGCGTCGCGCTCGATCTCGCCGAAGGCACTGACCGCGGTAGACAGCAGGGCGATGGCCCCGCTGCTTGCGTCTGCCCAGCGCAGAGGCGCGATCAGACAGCTCTGCAGACCCTCGACATCAGCCTGGGCCAGGCCAAACACGTCGCTCGCCTCTACGCCGTCGGCGAGCTGTGTCTGGCCGGAGCGGATCGCGCGCCCCACCAGCCCCGCGCCAACCGGCAGGACGAGATCGTCCGGCACTCGCAGTCCCCCGGCTTGAGTGGCCGCGCTCATCAGATGTAACGTTCGCTGATCCGGCCCCACCAAGAAAATGCAGACGGCATCGGGGCCGAAGATGTCCAGAATATGCTGGGCGGTCTTGCGCAACAGCACATCCGGGTCCAGCAGGGCGTGCACATCCTGGCTCGCGCGGTTGATGCGCTTGAGCAGAGTGGTGTGCCGCTGCTCAGAGGCGAGTCTTTGGGCGCTGCTGAGGCTGACGGCGATCTGCTGGGCGACGGCCTGCCCGATGGCCGCCTCCGCCTCTCCAAAGGAGCCTTCGCGCCGGTTGACCAGGCGTAGCACGCCCAGGGTGCGGTTGCGCGTATTGAGCGGGCAGGCTAGCAGGTTGCGGCAGCCAGGGCCTACGTCAGCGTTGGGGTTCGTAGCCACATAGACCGTCCCCTGGTGGTAGACATCAACGGGGTGTCCCGGCCCGTTGAGCGCCCATTGCCCCAGCGGCCAGGCCCGCACCAGGCCAATCTGCGATGGCTCGTGGGCCACAAGCCGGTAAGCAGCCAGGTCGGGCAACAGCACCTGTGCGCCTTCGCAATCGAGCAGCAGCGCGGCTTCGCGCAGGGCCTCAGTGAGCATTTCGTCCTGATCCAGCGTGCTGCTGGTGATCGAGGCCAGCCGTTGCAGCGCGTCACTCTCGCGCTGACGGTCTACTAACCGCTCAAACAGGGCGTTGTGTCGCTCGGCCAAGGCGCGGTACTTGCGCGCGGTATGGATGATCAGCGCTGCCTGGTCGGCGACAGCCTGCAGCACCGCCAGGTGCGTCTCGTCGTACGCGCTCGGCGTATAGGCCTCGACGTTGAACACGCCGATGACCTGCTCGTCGAGCCTCAGGGGGACGGCCAGCTCGGCCCGCGAGCGCGGGTCGGTCAAGACGCAGCGCCGGTCGGCGTGCATGTCGTTGATGATCAGCGGGAAGCCGTAGGCGGCCACATGGCCGATGATGTTCTCGCCCAGTTGAGCGCTCGGCACTACCAGTGTTGCATCGCCCAGGTAGGCGTGGGGCACCAGCGTATTGGTGGCCGTGCTGAGGAGAAAAAGCCCGCCGCTGTCAAAGGGCACCAGCCGATGCACATGCCGCAAGATGTCCAGCAAGTATTCGTCGAGATCGAAGGGGAGAGGCGAGGCCCTCCTCATCGTGTCCATGTGCTCGCTGCCTGGTCTGGTTGGCCCACCCGCGCTGGAAGGAGAGTCCAGCCGCGAGCCTATTTGCATTATAGCCGTTTGGGGCGCTCTAGGGAAGCATGGGGCGCGCTGGATGTGTGCAGAGATTGTCAGTGATTCGTTTGACACAGGTATAGAGACTCGCCCGTCTGCCGCGCCCCGATCGGCCTGGCCCTTCTCCCCGCTTCGCGCAGC
The DNA here is from genome assembly GCA_037447125.1 of Chloroflexota bacterium. Classification (GTDB taxonomy): domain Bacteria; phylum Chloroflexota; class Anaerolineae; order Aggregatilineales; family Aggregatilineaceae; genus UBA2029. Next base: position 24,355 of record JBBIHG010000010.1, read on the forward strand.
GTCGCCAAGGGGGCCGCCTGGCCCTGCCGACGCCAGAACCGCGCTACACTATCTCTGGTGGGAACTTGCGCTTGTACGCTTCGATGGACCGCAGGATGACCTCGCGCGCTTTGTCGGCGTTCTCCCAGCCGATGGGCGTGACCTCGATGCCCTGCAGCTCCTTGTACGTCTTGAAGAAGTGCGCTACCTCGTTGAGGAAATGGCGCGGCACGTCGCTGATGTCGTGGTAATCGTCGAAGAGGGGATCGGTGGCGGGCACGGCCAGAATCTTGTCGTCCGGGTCGCCGCGGTCGGTCATGTGAAAGATGGCGATGGGCCGCGCCTCGATCACGCAGCCGGCGAAGCTCGGCTCGCTGACCATGACCATGATGTCGAGCGGGTCGCCGTCGTCGGCGAAAGTCTGCGGGATCAGCCCGTAGTCGCTGGGGTAGTGCATGGGACTGTAGAGCACGCGGTCGAGCTTGATCACCCCTGCGACCTTGCTGTACTCGTACTTGTTGCGGCTGCCCTTGGGAATCTCCACGATGCAGTAGACGCTGCTCGGAATATCCGGCCCCGGAGGGAGCCTATGCCAGAGGTTGATGCCCATGAGATGCGTGCCCTTCGCTTGTGGTGTGCCTGCCAGTGCCCTGCGCCTACTCGGAGCGCGGGCCGAGCACGTCCGCGGCGGTCTCGTCGCGTGCGGCGGCCGGCGCGTCCCCCGGCGGCGCTGGCTCGTGACGGTTGGGGGGCAGGCCGCCTGTGCCGATCAGCGCCGCAATGCGCCGCAGAGTGGCGTCTTCGAAATAGGTCTCCCCGCACGTATCGCACCGCCAGGCTGCCGCGTTCGGGGCATGGATCAGCGTCCCGTCGTAGACCTGCACGTAGGTGGCAGTCGTCAATCTCATCCGGCCCACCAGGCAGGCCGGGCAGGTGTCTGGCATGGGTGGGTGTGCCTCATTCACGGGCGGCGCTGGCCGGGTCAGAACGGGCCCGCGGGGGACGCGCCCGGCTCCGGCGTCGCCGCGGCGTCCGGAGTGCCGGTCGGCGGAGGGGCGGGCGTCATCGTCGGCAGCGGCGCGCCATTCCCATCGAAGGTCCAGTGCCGGATCAGGCCCCAGTCTGACGGCGGCCAGTAGCGGATGAAAGCCCGCCCGACGATGTACTCCCGGTCCACCGGCCCGAAGTCCTGCGAATCCTTGCTGGAGCCGCGGTTGTCGCCGAGCACAAAAACCTGGTCCGGGCCGACAGTCCATTCACCGTCGCACGTCTTGGCGCGGCAGAAGTTCTCGATGTACGGCTCCTCGATCAGCTTGCCGTCAATATACGTGTGGCCCTCGAGGATGGTCACCGTCTCGCCGGGCAGCCCGATGACGCGCTTGATGAAATCGCGGTCTGACTGCAACGGGTAATGAAAGACGACCACATCGCCCCGCTGCGGGTCGCTTGTGACGTAGGACAGGCGGCTGACGATGATGAACTGGTCGGTGGTGAAGTTGGGCAGCATCGAGTTGCCGTCCACGACGAAGCGCGCCGTCGCCAGGTTGACGAAAGTGTAGATGGCGGCGATCAGCAGCGCGGTCTCGACCAGCTCGCGCAGCAGACCGCGTCCCTTGCGCAACGCGGGCTGGGGGACGCCGGTGCGTATATCGTCGGCGGAATAGGTGGGTTCGTAAGTGTGTGCGCTCAACGGTCTCTGCTTTTTGTCGCACGAACGGATCTGCCGCCCACTATAGCGCAGGGGGGCGGCTCTGGCAATGGTGGGAATGAACGGCGGGTGCGGCGGGTACGTCAAAACCTGTCAGGCAGCAGAGGTCTGTTCCGCTGCGCCCTGGCCGGTGTCAAGGCAATCACTGACAACCTTTGCACACCCCCAATGGGCCGACAGCCGACAGCGACCAGCTTTCAGCGAGAGCAGAAGCTGCTCCCCCGCAGCGTTCGCGCACCCAGGCCGCTGGCTGACCGTCTCACCGCCAGCCGGGCAGCGGCAGCACCGGCACGCGGTACGCGCCGTGGTGCACCGTGCCGATCACGACCAGCGTCGCGCCACCCCATAGGCCGACCAGGGCGATCACGAACGCCATGACCCAGACGAGGAAGCCATCGTGGGCCAGCGACACATCGTCCGGATCGGCCTCCACTGCGCTGAAATGCTCCTCGAACAGGGTGATCGCCGGGTACGCTTCGCGCAGCGCCGCCTGGTGGGTCTCGTCGCGCAGATAGACCGCTCCCACGACAAGCAAGACTGCCAGCAGCAGCAGACTCAGGGCCAGGATCGCGCCGCCAAAGACCGCCCAACGGCGTCCTGCCCGCGCTCGTCCGCGCCGCACATGGGCCGCGCCCGGCCCATCCTCATAGACGCGCCCGTCTGCCTCCAGAGTGATGTAGACGCGGTCGGCGGCGAAGCCGCTCAGGGCGAGCGTGAGCAGGTACCAGACGAAGCCGATCAGGCTGATCAGCGCCAGCATCCACCCGCCGACGCCCAGGTTCTTGCCACACGACAGCACCGCCCAGGTGGGCGTGTTGCTGTGGAGGCGGTAGCCGCCGTGCACGTAGTCAGCCACGCGCTGCTGCAAGTAGGCCAGGCCGGGGTCGGCGGGGCCGTGCGTGGCGATGGGCGCGGGCGGCACGACCGCGACAGGCGGCGGGGTGTAGGGCGCCGGCGGGATGATGTAGCCCGGCGCAGCCTGGCGGGCCGGTGTGATCTGCGTGCGTTCCTGGGGCGGCTCCAGCGCGGCGTCGGGGGGCAGCCCGGCTGGGGGTGCGCTGCGGTCGGTATCCTCGAAGGGCAGGCGGGCCTCGGCTTCGACTTCCTCTGGCGGGAAGAGCGCGGTGATGTCGGGGATGGACACCTCGTCGCTGTCTTCCCCGGCGAGAAGGGGCGTGGCGGCGTCCTCCTCCGGCGGGGTGATGACCGTCTGCGCGTCGGGTGGTGTGTCTTGCGGCTCCGGTGTGGCGGCTGCCGGCGAGTCTGGCGGCGCCACTTCTACAGAGACGTGTTCCGGCGCCGAGTCCTCATCCGGGGGGAAGACGGTCGTCTCCCGTTCCGGCGGTGTCTCATCCGGCGCGGCTGGCGCAAACCGGTGCCCGCAGCGCGGGCAGGTGGCATCGCTGCCCGGCACATCCGCGCCGCAGGTGGGGCACTGCTGCAATTCCTGGCTCACGAGGCGGGTCCTTTGAGTCTGTTTGGTGCCTGAGGTGACTCCATTGTACCGCGCTTTGCGCCGCCTGACTGACGGCTGCCCCGTGATTGGCCAGCGACCATGCCGTGCCCCGCCCGGACGAGCGTCCGGGTCGGGTGGATCGGTGCGGGCAAAGGCTGTCAGCCGCTCGCTTCCCGCGAGGCCATTGACCTCACCCCCGGCCTCGCTGCGCTCGGCCTGCCCCCTCTCCGTCACGGAGAGGGGGCGGCGAGGCCCGCGTCAGGGGGCCGAACGGGGGTGAGGTAAGCCAGGGCGCGACAGAGCTATAGCCCGGCCTGCGGGTCCGCTTGCATCATGCCAAAGACGGTTCCTTCTACGTCTTGGCAGTAGGCCAGCCAGCCCACCGAGGGGATAGCCTGTTTGTCCATGACGACATCCCCGCCGCTTGCCCTGACTCGGGCCAGGTAGGCGTCGAGATCGTCCACGTCAATCGTGTTAACCGTGCCGCTGAGCGGCCCCTGCGGCGTGTAGAGGCCGCCGTTGATGCCGGGGGTGCCCTCTTCCCCGGTCATGACCAGCCAGTACTCGACCGGCCCCTGCCATTTCTCCACAGTCCAGCCGAACACGTCATGGTAGAAAGCGGCGATCTTCTCTGGTTGGCGGGCGGGGATCTCGAAATGAACAATGCGTGGCATGGTGAGCCTCCTTGTGCTGCTATGACAGAACGATGCGGTAAGTTCTCAGATGATAGCACACTGGAGAGATCAATGCAAACATTTGTTCTGATAGGGATGCATTTCACGAAAGTTCATACCCCCCATCCCTCGTCACCTGCGGTGACGTCTCCCTTCCCCCACAGCGTGGGGAAGGGAAAAAGCAACCAGCCACAGACGCTCTGACTCCTCCTTTACCTCCTCGTGGGGGAAAGGAGGCTGGGAGGATAGGGGGACCCGGCGCATCGTGAATTAATCTGAAATGCACCCTTCTGATAGCGCGTATGAAATACAACCAGACGGGATGGTGGCTGCTCCGTCATGCCCTGGCCAGCCTCAGTCCCAGGCGGGCCAGCGACCCATTTGGTGAATTTCTCCAACACCGGTTGACAAACTTTCTCGCCTATGCTACTCTCTACTCCAGGTTAACAACTGCATAGCAGCAATGCCCCCTTATCCAGAGAGGTGGAGGGACCGGCCCTGTGAAACCTCGGCAACCGACTGCGCGCACCCTGAGAAGCGCGCAGGAATGGTGCCAATTCCGGCAGAAAGCATTCTGGAAGATGAGGAGGAGTTTGCCAGCGAATGTCTGCGTCAAAGTCCTTCTCACCGTGCGAGAAGGATTTTTCTTTTCTCGCGGGGCGAGGGGAGGACGCTGCTTGCGCGCATCGCCGCTTACAGGCTAGCAATCGCGTAGGAGAGGACATTCATGGCACCCCACAACGGCCAACACCCGCACGACTATCGCTTCAACACCCGCGCCCTGCACGCTGGCTACTCGCCCGACCCGTCCACCGGCGCGCGGGCTGTGCCCATTTACCAGACCACCGCCTACCAGTTCCGCGACACCGATCACGCTGCCGCGCTGTTCGCCCTGCAAGAGCCGGGCAACATCTACACGCGCATCATGAACCCGACCAACGCTGTCTTCGAGCAGCGCCTGGCCGCCCTGGAAGGCGGCATCGGCGCGCTGGCGACCTCGTCTGGCCAGGCCGCGGAGACGCTCGCCGCGGTCACGCTGTGCAACGCCGGCGACGAATTCCTCACCAGCAGCGCCCTCTACGGCGGCACCTACACCCTGTTCTCGCAGAGTCTCAAGCGGCTGGGCATCACCGCCCACTTCGTCAATGAGAACGATCCGGCAGCCTACGAGGCGCTGATCAACGCGCGCACCCGCTTCGTTTATCTGGAGATCATTGGCAACCCCAAGCTGCAAGTTCCTGACTTCGAGGGCATCGCGGCAGTCGCTCACGCGCACGGCCTGCCAGTCATCTGCGACAGCACCTTCGCCACGCCTTACCTGTGCCGCCCCTTCGAGCACGGCGTGGACATCGTCGTCCACTCGACGACCAAGTGGATCGGCGGGCACGGGCTGAGCATCGGCGGGGCCATCGTGGACGGCGGCCAATTCGACTGGAAAGCCAGCGGGCGGCACAGCGGGCTGGTGGAGCCGGAACCGGCTTACCACGGCCTGGTGCTGGCCGACGCCCTGGGGCCGGCGGCATTCATCGCCCGCGCACGCATCGTCGGCTTGCGCGATTTTGGCGCGTGCCAGGCTCCCTTCAACAGCTTCCTCAACTTGATCGGCCTGGAGACGCTGGCCCTGCGCATGCAGCGCCACGTGGACAACACCCTGGCTGTCGCCCGTCACCTGGCCGATCACCCGGCAGTGACCTGGGTCAATTACCCTGGCCTGCCCGACCACGAGAGCTACGCCCGCGCCCAGAGGTACCTGCCCAAAGGCGCTGGCGCAGTGCTCGGCTTCGGGATCAAGGGCGGCAAGGAGGCCGGGCGCGCCTTCATCAACAGCCTGAAGCTGTTCTCGCACCTGGCCAACGTCGGCGACGCCCGCTCGCTGGCCATCCACCCGGCGACGACCACCCACCAGCAGCTCAGTCCCGCCGAGCAAGTCGCGTCCGGCGTCACCGACGACTACATCCGGCTGGCTGTCGGCCTGGAAGACATCGAAGACATCCTGGCCGATCTCGACCAGGCGCTGGCCACCGCCCAGGGTGTGACGGCGCGCGCTGTCAGCGGCTCGTAGAGCGGGCAGGAGGTGCGCGCCATGTACCAGTTCCAGACTCCGTCCCCTGCGCCGACGCCCGCTCCGCGCTGGGAGCCGCACGTCATTCGCCATTGCCAGGCGCGCGCCGAATCGGTGGGGCGGGTGCAGCGCCAGCTCGCCCACTTCGATGTCCCGCTGCGGCTGCGCAGCGGCGAGACGCTGCCCGCCTTCACCCTGGCCTACGAGACCTACGGGACGCTCAACGCCGACCGTTCCAACACCATCCTGATCTGCCACGCGCTCTCCGGCGACGCCCACGCCGCCGGCACGCACACAGACGATCCCGATGAGAAGCCGGGTTGGTGGGACGAGGCCATCGGGCCGGGCAAGCTGTTCGACACCGACCGTTACTTCGTGCTCTGCTCCAACGTGATCGGCGGCTGCCAGGGCAGCGCCGGCCCGTCGTCGCTCGCGCCGGATGGCCGGCCCTACGGGGCGCGCTTTCCGCTGGTCACCATCGCCGACATGGTCGAGGCGCAGCGCCACCTGCTCGACCGGCTGGGCATCGCCCGCCTGTTCGCTGTCACTGGCGGCAGCATGGGCGCGATGCAGGCGCTGCAATGGGCGGTCGCCTATCCAGAGCGCGTGGAGACGGTGCTCTTCCTGGCGGGCACGCACCGCTCCACCGCCCAGCAGATCGCCTTCAACGAGACAGGTCGCCAGGCCATCTACGCCGACCCCCACTGGAAGGACGGCGACTACTACGATGGCCCCCGGCCAGAGGCCGGGCTGGCCCTGGCCCGCATGATGGCCCACATCACCTACATGAGCGAGATCTCGATGGAGCAGAAGTTCGGGCGGCGCTTGCAGGGCGGCGCAGCGCTATCTCACAGACTGAACGGGCCGGAGTTCGCCATCGAGAGCTACCTGGCCTACCAGGGCGAGAAGTTCGTGCGCCGCTTCGACGCTAACAGCTACCTGGTTATCACCAAAGCGATTGACTACTTCGACATCGGCGCGGACTACGGCTCGCTGCGCGCGGCCCTCGAGCGGGCGCGGGCGGACTTCCTGGTTGTCACCTTCTCCAGCGACTGGCTGTACCCGGCCTGGCAGGGCCAGGAGCTTGTCCAGGCGTGCCAGGAAGCCGGCCGGAGCGTCGAGTACCAGCACGTCGAAGCGCCGTTCGGCCACGACTCGTTCCTGGTCGAGGTCGAGCAGATGACCGACGTGGTGGGGGGCTATCTTGACCGGCGCTGGCGGGCGCTGGGGCGGGGCTGATGCGCTCTGAACAACGCTCGCGGACACCTGGCCGCCCGGCGGCGCGGGCGGCTGAGGGAGCGTTCCCGTAGGGGCGTATGGCCATACGCCCCCACGAACCCCGCACCGGTCAAAGCGTTCTTGTAGGGGCGGGTTTGCAAACCCGCCCCTACAGGTCAAGGCGCGCATGGACTCCCCGTTCACCATACCCACCCCTGATCGGACTGGCTCACCGCGCCGCCGCGCCCCTGTTGAGCACGGCCAGCTTGTGGATGGCGCGCACAGCCCGCTCGGCGTCGTCCGCGCGCACGACCATCGAGACGCAGTAATCACTGGCCCCGTGCGCGATGGCGATGATGTTCACGCCCGCCTCGCCCAGCGCCCCAAAGACGCGCGCCGCCACCCCCGACTGGCGCAGCATCCCCACCCCCACCACAGTGATGATCTCCACGTCGTCGTCGGCCCAGGTGCGGTCAATATCCTGGCGGCCAAACTCGATCTCCAGCTCGCCTTTGATCGCCGCCACGACCTCGCGGCTCTTGGCTTCGGGTACCACGAAGCAGATGCTCTGCTCGCTGGACGACTGGGCGATCATCAGCACGTTCGCCTGGCGCTTGGCCACCGCTGAGAACGTCCGCGCGGCGATGCCCGGCACGCCGATCATGCCGCGCCCGGCGACGATGACCAGGCTCACGTCACGGATAGCGGTGACGGCCTTGACCGTGCCCGGCGCGGCGCGCTCTTCGCGGGTGATCAGCGTGCCCTCCGCCGCCGGGTTGAACGTGTTCTTGACGCGCACGGGGATGTTGCGCTCGACCAGCGGCTGCACCGTCTTGGCGTGCAGCACCTTCGCCCCAAAGTAGGCCATCTCGCCCACCTCGCCGTAGGATAGCACGGGGATCACCTGCGCGTCCGGGGCCAGGCGCGGATCGGTGGTCATCACGCCGTCTACGTCCGTCCAAATCCAGACTTCGGCACTGTCCACATACGCGCCCAGCAGAGCGGCGCTGTAGTCGCTGCCACCGCGCCCCAACGTCGTCACCACACCGTCGCGCGTTGCGCCGATGAAGCCGGTCACCACCGGCACCAGCCCCTGGTCGAGCAGCGGCAGCAACTCGCGGCGCACGGCGGCCTCGGACTCGTCGAAGAGCACGCCCGCATTCTGGAACTGGTCGTCGGTGATGATCAGGCGGCTGGCGCTGATCGTGCAGCTTGGCACCCCACACTGGCGCAGCCGCGCCGAGACGATGGGCACGCACATGTGCTCGCCCAGCGAGCTAACCTTGTCCATCGCTTTGGGCGACGCCTCGCGCAGCACGTAGATGCCGTAGCACAGCGTCTCGAATTCCTCGATCAGCGCCTCTACCTCGTCGTGAATGGCAATGCGCGCCACGTCCGAATCCAGCAGCGCGCGGATGGCCGCCTCGTGCTTCTGGCGCAGGGCGTGGGCGATGGCCTGGTAGCGTGCGCCGTCGCCGGCAGCGGCGGTCTGCGCGCCCTCGATCAGCAGGTTGGTCACGCCGCCCATCGCCGAGCAGACCATCAGCACGTGGTGATCGCGCGTTGCCCCGGCGACGATGTCCACCGCCTGGGCAATCGCCTCGGCGCTGCCGACGGATGTCCCGCCGAATTTCATGGTCAGGGTTGCCATAGCCCGCCTCCAGGCGCTGCGCGCCCCATACACAAAAAGCGCGGAGCCGACTTGCTCCGCGCTTGAGGTTTCTCTGGATGATGCTACTTCTACCGCACCCTAATCACCCCTCGCCCCGGAAGCAGCCGGCAGTGCGCGCCCGGCAGTCATGGTACCCATGCCGGTGGTCATGGTGGTGGTCAGAGTGATCATGGTGTAGGGCGCACAGCCAGCGATCATCGCCTCTGCTCCCTGGTGATCCGCATCGCCGCACAGCGTAACATGGCGCGCGGCGTTCGTCAACGAGTCCGCACGGCGGCGCGCTTGGTCATCTCGCACAAGCAGCCTGTCCCCGCCCCGCACGCGATCAGCCCTCGTCGTCTTCGGGAGTCGCGGTGGGCGCGACGGGTTCTGCGGCGGGGGCGGCAGCTTCGCCCTGTGGCGCGCCCGCCGCGATCCACGCCTCGAGCAGGGCCATCTGCTCGTCGGTCAGTTTGGCGAAGTGCCCGCCCTCCAGCACAGTCAAGAGCAGGCTCTCGTCCGGCGACCCCGGCACGAGCGCCGGCCCGGACTCGCCGCCGGCCAGCAGGCTCTCGTAGTCGGTCACGCGCAGGCCCTTGATCGGCGCCGCCCCGTGACACTGCCCGCAGGCCTGTTCGAGCACCGGCTGAAGCTGCTGGTAGGTGATCATCTCGCCCTCAGCCAGCGGAGGCATCTCGACGGGCGGCGTTTCTGGCCCCTGATCCAGCCCCAATGCTGCTGCCAGGGCGGGCGCGTCGAACCCGGCGTAGCGCCAGTCCACGCCGTGACAGCCGCTGTTGGAGCAGAAGCTAGTGTCCGTCGTCCCGCCAGGGTTCTCTAGGGTGTGGCAGTTGGCGCAGGTCTCGTCGAGGGCTACGTGATGCTGCGCGATCCAGGTTGTGTCCAGGTGCGAGCGCGGCTCCAGGCCAGTGACCAGCGGCAGCAGCGGCTCGATCACGCCGGGGCGCACGATCTGCGGGATGGAGTGGCACAGGTTGCACTCCAGGCGCACGGCCTCGCCCGCCGCGTTGAAGTGCTGGCCGCCATGGCAGCGGAAACAGCCTGGCGAGTCGCGATGACCGATATTATTGGGGTGCGTCTCCCAGTTCAGCATCTGCTCGCTGTAGGTGTTGTCGGCATAGAGCTGGGCGATAAGGGCGATGGCGCCGTCCACTTCGGCGCGGCGCTCCGCGTACAGGTCGGGGTATTCCTCCTGGTAGAACGTCTCCAGCCCGGCGAGCGCCTCCTCGAAGGCCGCGTCGTCGGTGAGCGTGAGCGCCTCAACGGCGCGCGCGCGGATGTAGGGGAGATCCACCGGCAGGTCGCCGCGGCGCAGGGCCGTATCCACCACGGTGCGCGGCGACGGGATGAGGTGCGAGATGCGATTGTGGCAGGTGATGCAGTCCATCTCGTGCAGCGTATACTGGTCCAGGTTGGCCGTGTCTATGGTCGCGTCAAGCGCGATGTACTCATCGGTGGTGCCGTCAGGATACAGGACGCGCATCCAGGGGATCTCCTGGTGGTGTTCCGGGTCGGTCGTGATGTACTCCATCTTGTTCTCAATGTGCCAGTGGATGCCGCGGCCCAGCCCTTCGCGCTGGCTGCCGCCACCCGTATGCATCAGCAGGTAAAGCTGGTAGGGCAGGTTGTCTTCGCTATCGTCGTAGCGATAGGTGATGCGCAGGCTGTCGTCGGAGAATTTCTGCGGGTAGTGGCAGCGCTCGCAGGTCTCGCGGGCCGGGCGCATGCTGCTGACCAGGATCGGGTACTCGTAGTCGCCGGTGATCGTCTTGTAGAGCAGCGTCACATGTTCGGTCTTGCGGAGCGCTTGCTCGGCGATCCAGTCGCGCCCGATATGACAGTCCACACACGGGACGCGGGCATGGGGCGAGACCAGGTAGGTGCTGTATTCCGGGGGCATGGTGTGGCATACCGTGCCGCAGAACTCAGCGGTATTGGTGTACTCCCATGCCGGGGGAATCGCCAGCAGCAGGACCACAGGCACCGCGAAGACGAACAGGATCGGCCCGTAGCGCCGCAGCCGTGGATGGTCGCCGGAGGGGAAGAAGAAGCTACGGATTCGTCCAGCCATGCCTCAGGTCTCCCTTCAAAGATGTATTCAGTCGCCGCCAGCGAGCGCAACGCCACCAGGACAGACACCACAGCGCATAACAAGTGGTGGGCGAATTCACGGGGCGACGGCGTTGTGAAGGCACTGCCTTATAACACCCCGTAGGGGCGTATGGCCATACGCCCCTACATGAGACCATGTCACCACGGCATTCTGAAGGGGAAGCAGACAGGACCCGCGCCCGCTTCCCCTTCATTGCTTGTTACAGACTAGGGTCGCGTCATGCCAGCGACCGCACCCTCGCCGCCGATGTCCAGCAGGCTGTCGTAAAGCACCTGCGCCACGTACCTGGCGTTGTGGGCAAAGGCACCGGGGTCCTTGGCCGCGTACTGGTAGTTGTAGGCGGCGCGCAGCAAGCGCGGCGTCCACGTCGCGTAGCCGTCCGTCTCGTCCGCGTCGGCGACGCCGTTGGCATTGGCGTCCACGAACCAGTACGGGTGGTCCGCCGAATTGTAGACGATGGGGGTGCCCGCCGTGTTAGCTGCATACGCCTGGATCACCACCAGCAGCGCCTCGTGCATGGTCGTCAGCTCGCCGGCCACGCCTTCTTGCGCGCCATCGCCGTCATAGTCGCCGGCCATCATGCGGATATCCCTGACATCCTCAAACTCGCCGTGACACGCGGTGCACGTCGCTTCTTGCACGGTCAGTGCATGAACTTCGTGGCAGCCCGCGCAGGTGTCGAAGCCCGGCACGTGGGCGAAGCGCCCGGCGTATTCCAGGCCCTCGTACTGGTAGACGCCCTGCGCCTCAGCGCCGAAGAGGGTCGCGCCTGCGGCGAAGTAGTGGATGTTGCGGAAGCGTATCTGGTCAGAGACCTCGTCGTCACCGACGCCTGCTGCCGCGAGATGCGCGTTGACCGACACCGTAGACTGGCGCCCCTGGTGACAGTTCAGGCACAGGTTCGACACCACTCCTTCGCCGAAGCTCAGCACAGCCCCATTGGGGAACGTCACTTCGTCGGACGGGTGGAGCGCGTAGTCCTGGAAGTTGGTGTGGCAAGTCGAGCAGGCCAGCGACGTGGACGGCGGGAACGAGATGGTCACGCCCTGATCCATGAAGAACGGCAGGCCCTCGGACGTGTGGCACTTGGAGCACGCGCCGGGAACTTCACCGTCCTCGTCCCAGTAGCGAAACGCTACGGCGGTGCCGTCAAAGTGACCAGGCGGGTTGCGATGTGCCTGGGCCAGATCAATCGGCTGGGCGAGCGCTTCGTTCAGCGTGGCGATTGAGTCGTAGAGCACCTGGGCGTGGTACTTGCCGTTGTGCGCGTACGCGCCGGGGTCCTTCTTATAGGCCTGGAAGTTGTAGGCCGCCTGCAGCAGGCGCGGCGTGAAGGCGTTGTAACGGTTGGGGAAGGCCGCTTCGCCCTCATCCACTGTGCCGTTGGCGTTGGTGTCAATGAAGAAGTACGGATAGGCCAGTCCATCATAGACGATGGGCGTGCCCGCGATTTCGCTGGCGTAGGCCTGGATGGCCTGGTAGAGCAACGCCTGCAAGCCCTCCAGCTCGTCATGGATGCTTTCCGCCATGTCGCCGTCGCCATCGTAGTCCACCAGCGAGCCGGGCAGGCGGATGGTCACGAGGTCTTCGGCGCTGGCCACTCCAGCGTGGCAGACCGCGCATTCGCTGACCTTCAGCTCCAGCGTGTGCGCATCATGGCAGCCGATGCAGCTATCGTAGCCCGGCACGTGCTCGAACTTGGTCTGGTAGGCCTTACCCTCGAACTCGTAGCTGCCGTGCACTTCCGAGCCGTACAGGCTGGAAGCCGCCGCGAAGTAGTGGATGTTGCGGAAGCCCAGATCGGGGCTAGTGTCGTCGAGGCCGAGGCCCGACGCGGCGATGGCGTTGTTCACGCTGACGGTGGACTCGCGCCCCTGGTGGCATTCCATGCAGCGCGCCGAAGCGTCCAGGCCGGTGATCTCCACCCCGGACGGGAACACGACGGAGTCCTTGTTGGCGGCAACCGGGTTGTGGCAGGCCGTACACGAGACGACCGTCTCAACCGAGGCCGGAGTGTCCACCACGCCCGCCGCCGACCCGTCCGCCCCGAGGAAGTCTAGATAGCCGCCCTCGCTGTGGCACTTGGCGCAGGCAACCGGGACTTCTTTAGGGTCTTCCCCGTCCCAGTGGCGGAACGCCTGGGCAGTGGCGTCGGCATGACCCGAGCCGGCCCACGCTTCCACGATCCAGGCCGGGCACGGTGCCCCGTCGCATTCCTGGCCGCCTTCCTGAGCCAGGACTGCGCTGCGCGCGCCCGGCAGCAAGGCGACCGCTGCCGCTGCCAGCAGCAGCGCAAACCCGAGAACAAATAGCAGTCTTCTTGACATACTAATCCTCCTCTCCCTTAAACTTCGCTCTGACCAGACCGTAGGTTGCCCGGCCCGATGCCCGACACCCGTGCAACAAAAAGAAGATTGCGCGCCTGGATGCGGCAATCTTCTCTCTGTACCGAAGCAGAAATCGTGCCCGCGGCCGGTGGGCCACGGCGCGAGAACGCAAAAGCAACCTGCGCGGGGACAGGATCAACAGCGCTGGGCGGGCGCATCCCGCCAATCCGTCCTACGGCCAGCGTCAGCAAAGCCACGCTGGTCAGGGCGACCTGCGGCGGCGTGCCGGCCAGGGCCGCGAGTGCGCCTCCGGCAGACGCCGGAGGCGGCTCATTCGCCCGCCAGAAGGTGGTCGCCCCCGCCTCTCGCTCCAGCGCGCGCAGGATGGAATCCAGCCGCTCCAGCCGCTCCAGGGCGGTCAGCAGCACCGCCGGACTATCGTCCGCGCTGACTTCGTTCGCTATCGCCAGGTATTCCTCGGCGGCCCGTCCGGCCCGCGCATCGCCGGAGGGCAGAGCATCCAGCAGGTGCAGCCCCACCGTAGCCAGACGTTCGTGGACCTGGGCTGGCTGGCTTTCAGCAGCAGCAGGGCGCAGGTCTGGCAGCTCGATGATCTGATGGGTGTAGCCGCCGGCCAGCACCACGCGAGCCGCCCCCGACTCCTGGCCAGGGACCGCATGGCACACCGGGCAGCCGTCCAGGCGCGTCACGACATCCAGCACGCGCGCGTAGGTCTCGTGGGCTAGGGCGTCCTGGCGACCGCGCCCGGCATGGACCAGCCCCAGCAGCGCGACCAGCACCAGCGCGCAGCCGGTTGCGAATGCCCAGCAGTGGGCCTTCCCGGCGATTGGCAGCTTACGGCACATGACGAAGACGCATCACCTGTCGGGCGGCGGCCCTCAACTCATTCTTATCAGAATAGTCCAGCTATGCGCCACTCACCAGTGACATCCGTCACGGAGAACGGCGGCATTAGTCTTGGTTTGTGCAACAGGTGTTGCTTCAAAATCTGCTGTTGGATATTGTTCCAATATAGACTATGCACGGATTTTGCACAAATCCTGTGCACGGGAGGGCGCATCCCCCCTTTGGATTTGGGGCAGAACAGGTCTTGTAGGGGCAGGTTTCGAAACCCGCCCTTACCCTGCATATCATTCAGCATACACCCCAATGTGGGTAGCAGGGATGGATGAAGTGTTAAGCCGGATCAAGCGCGCCCAGCTCGTAGAGCACCAGCAGGGCGGCAGCGGTCGCCGCCGTCTCCGCCCGCAGGGTGCGCGCGCCCAGGGTCACCGGCACGGCGCCGCGCGCCGCCGCCTGGCTGACTTCTTCGGCGGTGAAGCCCCCTTCTGGCCCGACGAAGACCGCCACGTGCGGCGCGCGGGTGGCCCGCAACGGCATGACCGCCGCCCGCAGGCTGGTCGCCCGCTCTTCCTCCCAGGCGATGAGGGACAGGTCGGCGGCGGCGATGTCGTCCAGCGCGTCGCTGAAGGTCAGGGGCGCGTCCACGACGGGCAGCGCGCCGCGCCGCGCCTGCTCCGCCGCCTCGCGCACGATGCGTGCCCAGCGCTCCTGCCTGGCCGCGCTGATGCCGTCGCTCCCGGCGGCGACCGTGCGCGCGGTGATAACCGGCACGAAGCGGCTCACCCCGATCTCCGTCCCTTTTTGCAGCACCCACTCGAAGTTGTCCTTCTTGAGCAGCGCCTGGTAGAGCGTCACCTGGGCGGATGGCTCGCCGCTCGCCGGTCGCCGCGCCACGATGTCGCCGCGCGCACCTTTGTTCTCCACGCTGACCAGGGCGATCTCGTATTCCGTGCCGCGGTCGTCCAGCACGACGATGCGCGCGCCAGGGCGCATACGCAGCACGTGACGCAGTTGGTGAGCGACCTCGTCGCCCAGCAGCACATGATCGCCCCGTATCCAGGCTGGTGGGATGAAGAAGCGGTGCATGAGTCCCTCTCCTCGCTACAGTTCAGGGACGGGCAGGTATCGAGCGTTTGCCGCTTTACCTCACCCCCGCTCGGCCCCCCTGGCATGGGCCTCGCCGCCCCCTCTCCGTTGCGGAGAGGGGGCAAGCCGAGCGCAGCGAGGCTGGGGGTGAGGTCAACGCCCTCGCTACAGCGCGCCCGTCACCCGGCGCGGCAGCAGGTTGCGCACGCGGTCGCGCAGCAGCTTGCCCCGCCCCACGAAGCGGCCCCGCTCGTCGTGCAGCAGCACGACTGTCCCCGGCGGGTAAGGCACGTCCGGGACCGGGCGCAGGTCGCGGCCCTGACGCCACAGGGTAACCTGTGCCTCGTCCAGGGACAGGCGCGCGCTGCTGAACGCCCGGCTGAAGCGCGTGATCAGCTCGTGCGAAGGCGCGGCGGCGCCGTCCATCTCCCCCCCAATCAAGAAGCCGGCGCTCGCGTGTGGCACATCACCAAAGAGGGCGATCAGCCGCTCCGGCACGGCGAAGAGCAGCCGCTCGCGCGCCCAGAGCGTCAGCCCGCCCGTCGCCAGCAGCGCGTCCAGGTCGAATCCGTAGAGCGTGCCCCACTGTGCGCTCAGGCGGGCGATTTCCGCCCGGCTCAGCGGGGCCAGTCCGCTCTGCGCCCAGGGACGCGCGGGCCGCTCGTCCGGCGCGACGGGCACGGCCTCCAGCTTGCGCAGCCGCGCCGCGAAGAAGCCAGAGGTCTGGTAGCGATGCGGCCACAGACGGACGGCGCGGCGCACGGCGGGGTTGAAGATGCGTGTCCCGTCCGTCTCCAGGCCGGGCGCATCCGGCGCGTGCTCGACGCTCTCCACGGCCACCTCGCCCGGAAAGCGCGCCAGCAGCCCGTCGAGGATCGCCTCGTCTTCTTCGGGGGCCAGGGTGCATGTCGCGTAGACGATCTCCCCGCCGCGCCGCGCCGCCAGGAACGCGCTGAGCAGCAGGGCGTCCTGGCGCTGGCAGAGCGCGGCCCGCTCGCGCTCGCTGACGGTGCGCGCCCGCCCGCCGGTCGCCCCGCGCAGCGTCTCGCCGCTGCACGGGGCGTCGAGCAGCACGCGGTCAAATGTCTCAGGGAACCAGCGCCCCAGGCGCTCTCCTGGGAAGTTAGTCGTCAGCGCGCCGAAGACGCTCCACGTCTGCAGGTTGGAGCGCAGAGCGGTGAGGCGCCGGGCGCTGCTGTCGTTGGCCAGGATGACGCCCCGGTCGGCGTAGCGGCTGGCCAGGTGGGTTGTCTTGCCGCCGGGCGCGGCGGCCAGGTCGAGGATCAGCGGGGCGTTGTGGGCGCTGAACAGCTCGACGGGCAGCATTGAGGCCGCATCCTGCACGTAATAGCAGCCCATGTCGTGCTCCAGCGTCGCGCCGATGGGCTGCTCCTGGCGCAGAATCTGCCAGCCCGCCGGGCAGAAGGGCACGTCGCACACCTCCCAGCCGTACCAGGCGGGCCACGTCTGCCGCGCCTCGTCCACAGTGATCTTCAGCGTGTTGACGCGCAGCGCGGGGGGGCGCGGCCGGGCCAGGGACGCTTCCAACCGGGCCAGCTCATCTGGCGGCAGCAAGCGCCGATAGTGGTCGAGGCGCGCGCGCAGGTCGTCGTGAGCGGCATCAGTCATGGCTGCTTGGCGATGCAGTAAACCAGCTCGTTGGCGAACTCGATCTCGATCAGCGGCCAGGGCCGCCCGGCCAGGATGCCGCGCACCCCCTCGCGGTAGGCATCTATGACCGTGTGGCGACCGGTGCGGCTGCGCGTCGGCGAAGAGAGCACGATCCAGCGCACGTCCAGCGCGTCCAGCAGCGGCAGCACGATCCCGCGCCGGCGTTTCTCCATGCGGTGAATCTCCTTCAGCAGCAGGGCCACGTCGCCGGATTCGCGCGGGTAGTCCACCAGGATATCCTGTTCAATCGCCGCCCCGCCCACCCCGGCCAGGGCCAGGTAGGCGTTGAGGAAGTCCACGCGCTGGCGGTGAATGTCGTAGGCGAAGAAGCGCGCGCCGGGCGGCAGGCCCATCCAGGGGATGGCCAGCGGGTTCAGCGCGCAGGCGATGTCGAGTAGCGTCTGCGGGGTGCCGGTCACGGCGAAGATGCGCGGGTAGAACTCCTCCAGCAGCGGCAGGCGCTCGCGGGTGGAGTCGTGCTGGCGCATGATCGCGGCACAGGCGGCGCGGATGGCCCCCGCGTCACCGCTCGCGTAGGCCGCTGCCAACTGCGCGCGCGCCGCGTCGTAGTCGGGGTCGCCCAGGTAGAGGGCCATCACCTCGTGCAGCTTCTTGCGCGCCGACTGGACGGCGGCCTTCGTGTTCGGCTGACGGGCCAGCTCGCTCAGCACGATGTCGCGGATCGTGCTCTCAGCCACGCCGATGGCGCGGTATTTCTTATTGCGCGCGATCTCGGCGACGATGGCCTCTACGTCCGGCGGCTCCTTGCTCATCCAGTTCTCCCACCCTCAGGCGACGCGCGGGCCGCTGGGAGTGCGTGCAAGGGTTGTCAGCGGCTCACCTGATGCTGGCCGAGAGCCTCACCCCCCAGCCTCGCTGAGCGGAGGTGAGGCTTATCGGCACGTGGCACTCGCTGACGGTTTCCGCACACACCCGCCGCCGGTCCCTCACCATGAAATGCGGGGAAGAACCAGCGGCGCGGCTCCTATGCCTACAACACACTCCTGATGCGCTGGCGCACGTCCTCGGCGAAGCGCTCGATGAAGCCCAGGGTGTAGGCCAGCAGGTCCAGCGCCGGATCGGCGACCAGCGGGGTCAGGTCCATGGCGAAGGTCGTGCCCGTCGTCACATCGCCTTCGTGCGAGGCGTGGTAGGTGGCATGGGCGCGGCGGCGGCCCATCGTCGCCAGGTCGTAGCGCTTGCCGCCGCTGATCTGCGAGTCGAAGAGGCCGACCAGCGCGGCCTGCAAATTCTCCTGCGCCGACAGGTCAAAGGCGACCTTGTCCGCGTCGAGCAGCCAGTCGAGATCGCGCCACACCTCGCAGCCATAGACCTTCTGCGGGCGCTCGTTCTCTGGCAGGCGGCGCAACGCGGCGATCACCCTGGTGACCACGCCGATGTGCGTGGTGTGCTTGTCGGCCAGGTTGTGCGTGTAGACAACCTGCGGGCGCGTCGCGCGCAGCAGGGCGAACAGGTCGTCCACCGGGTCGCTGTTGGCCCCGTCTTTGACGGCGCTGCTGGGATAGTTCAGGAAGACGTGGGCGGTATATTCGCCGACGAAGGCAGCTTTCTTCTGCTCGCGGATGCGCACCAGGCGCATCTGCTCGTCGCTATAGCCGGCGTACAGCCCCGTGCGCGACGAGCCGGCCCCGTCGGTGACGGTGACGCCGGTCAGCCAGCGGTCGTCGCGCTGGTAGCACTGCAAGATGCCGTCCATGGCCATGATCTCGATATCGTCCTGGTGGGCGGCGATGGCCAGGTGCGTGGTGCGAGCCAGTGCCTCCTCAACGGGCAGCCCGTCGGGGACGAATATCTGTGCGCTTGCGA
>JBBIHG010000010.1:43111-62493 GCA_037447125.1 Chloroflexota bacterium
GCCAGTGCCTCCTCAACGGGCAGCCCGTCGGGGACGAATATCTGTGCGCTTGCGAGCTTGAACTGCATGTGGGTCTCTCCCTGGAAAGTGGCTGTCAGCGGTCAGGTGTCGGGCAACCGGCTGCATAGGTAAATCTGAGCCCTTGACTGCGCACTGAGACCTGAAAACCGATCACTGATCACCGAAGACCAACAACCAAAAACCAGTAACCAACCACCTACTCCAACTCCGGCAGACTCGCCGCGGCGATGGACTGCCCGACACGGCGACTCTTCTCGTCCGGCAGTTGGATGTGCAGACGCGCGGCCAGGTCGGGGAACTCGCCGCGCAGCACCTCATTGGCCGCCTCAAGGATCAGCGTGCCGCCGCGCCCGGACGTGACGCGCCCCAGGATCAGGACGTGCTTTAGCGCGTAGAAGTCGGTGTAGTGGGCCAGCGCGTAGCCGAGATAGACGCCGATCGTCTGCCAGATCTGAGTCGCGCCGGCGTCCCCGGCCTCCAGCTTCTCCTGCACGGCTTTGAGCTTCTCGGCGTCGGTCACGCCGCCGGGCACGGCGATGCCCGCGCGCGGCGCCAGGCGGAAGACCGCCTGCTGCGAGAAGTAGAGCGCCCCCACGCCCCGGTCGCCGGACCACTCGTCGGCAGGCGCGGCGGGCTGGTAGTCCACCGGGGCGAAGGCCAGCTCGTTGAGCCAGTCGGTCAGGCTGCCCGTCGGCGTGACGTAGCCGGCGGCCTGGCTCGACCCCATGGCCACACCGAGGATGCTGTCATCCTCCAGCGACATCGAGCCAGCCAGGGCCGTCACCTCGCCATCGTTGATCACTTCCAGCGGCACGTCGCCCATCGCCTGGCGGATGCGAGCGAACAGGCCGCGCACCTCGCCGTAGCGCTCGACGGGCACGCCGCGAAACAGCGAGGCGACCATCGGGCGGTTGTCCACATAGACCCCCGCCGAGCTGCCGCCGATGGCGTCCACGCGCGGCAGCTTGGACGCGGCCAGTTGCAGCGCGGCCAGGATGCGCTCGTAATGATAGGCCGGGTCGCTGTTCTGGCGCGGCTCCCACACGATCTCTGTGCTGAAGACCGGCTCGCCGTCAATCACTGCCGACACTTTGAGGTCGGACGCGCCCAGGTCGAAGCCGATGCGGCAGCCGTCCAGGTGACGGCCCAGCGCCTTCTCGCTCTCGCAAGGCGGAGATACTTCGTCCGCCGCGCAGGTGACGACGGTGAACGGCTGCTGGTAGATCTGCTCGCCCATGAAATGATAGTCGAAGGCGCGTGGGCCGTCCGCTGCGTAGGTACGGCGCAGGTGCTCGCCGATGGCGCGCGGCCCGCCGGCGTAGACCTTCCAGCCGCCGCGCTGCCACAGCAGGAACTTGACCAGCCGCTCGGCGTATTGCAGGTTGGCCGCGGCGCGCGGGTGGCCTTCGGGGAAGACGGTCGTCTCGAAGCGCGACAGCGTCCCCACGCGCTCCAGGCCGAGCACCAGTGGCACGCCAACCCCCGACTGAGCGACTTCCGCTTGAAAGGCGCGGTTGGCCAGGGCCGCCGGGCGAAAGCCGGGATCGAGCGGCGGGACGAAGCGCGGGGCGATGAGGGTGAGTGCCTGGGTCATGGCGGGGTGTCTCCGGGATGGGCGGTTGGCGGTGATTGGTTGTTGGTGATCAGTGATCGGTTGTCAGTGAGCAGTAACGCTCTTTGCCCCTGATCACCGACGGCTGACAACCGGTCTCTGATCACTGCCCCCTATCGCGTCACTGTCACCTTGGTCAGGCCGCGCGGGCTGTCTACCTCGTGCCCCTTGACCAGCGCCAGGCGCATGGCGAAAACCTGCCCGTGCACCACCGCCGCAATAGGCGTCAGCCATTCGGGCATGTCGGCGGGCAGGCGCATGGCCTGCTGGGCGTGGGCGAAGGCCGCTTCCTCGTTGGAAATGACCAACAGCTCCGCGCCCTTATTGTGCAGTTGGCCGAGCAGATCGAGCAACGCGGGCAGGGCCTTGCCGGCCGGCGCGATGACGATCACCGGAAAGCCGCGATCAATGACGGCGATGGGGCCGTGGCGGAAGTCCGCCTCGCTGTAGGAACCGCCGGCGATGTAGCACAACTCTTTGATCTTGAGGGTAATCTCAAAGGCGGTGGCGTAGTTATAGCCGCGCCCAATGGTGGCGAAGGCGTCCATGTAGCGGTAGCGCTCGACCCAGACCGGCTCCGCCAGCGGCGAGGCGATGTGCTCGGTGAGCGTCTGCGCCACGTAGCCGGGCAGGCGGGCCAGTGCCGCGCGCAGCGTATCATCGTCCACCAGGGCAGTCACCAGCATAGCAATGGCGGCGAGCTGCGCCGTGTACGTTTTGGTCGCGGCGACGCTCAGTTCTGGCCCGGCCCGCAGCGGCAGGTGATGGGCCGCCGTCTGGGCGATGGGCGACTGCGCGTCGTTGGTGATGGCAACGGTCAGCGCGCCTTGCTGGCGGGCGTCGGCCAGCACCTGGCCGATGTCTTCGCCGCGCCCCGACTGCGAGATGCCGACCACCAGGGCGCGAGCCAGGTTGGGCGGGGCCTGGTAGAGTGTATGCAGCGACGGTGTGGCCAGGGCGACGGGCAGCCGCGCCTGCGCCCCGAAGAGGTACTGGGCGTAGCGGGCCGCGTTGTCGGACGTGCCACGCGCGGCAATGCAGATGAAGGCCGGGTCAAACTCGCGGATGGCGGCGGCGATCTGCCGGGCGGTCGCGTTCTCTTCGCTCAGCAGGCGCTGCAGCACGACGGGCTGCTCGGCGATTTCCTGGTCGAGGTACATGCAGTCATCCTTTCAATGTGCCTGCCCGCGCTCCGTCCGGCTTACAGGTCTTCCTCGCCGGGCGGGAGTAGCCTGCCCGTCAAGTATAGCGCTTTGTGGCGCAGGGACACTGCTCTGTTGTGCCCTGGGTTGACCTCACCCCCGGTCTCGCTGCGCGCGACCGGGGATGGGGTAACCGCGCCGGCGTCAAGCGGCTTCCTGACGGCCTTCTCCCGCGCCCGATCCGGTGCCCGCCGCGTCCGCCGCGCCTGGGCGAGATTCCACAGGGCAAAGGCGGAAAATGAGAACGCATAGGTGGCGAAGTAGGGGGCCAGGGCGGGCAGCCGGGCCAGCGCGATCCCCAGCCCCACAAGCGCGTAAGCGGCCAGGGCCAGCTCGCCCAGGGTGATGCGGTCGGCGGGCAGCGCGTAGCGGCTGCGCGCCCAGCCAGCCCCCGTCGCGCTGAACTTGGGCGTGCGCTTGAACTCGCGCGATGCCGGTGAACCGGTCAGCGCGTCCAGCACGCCGGCGCTGTTGTTGAGCACGACCGCCATGCCGATCACCCCCTGGACGGGCATGAACAGCAGGCGGCGCGGCCAGTCCGGGTAGAGGGCGCGCTGGGCCAGGATCATCATCAGCGGCGGGATGAGGCCCACCGCGCCGAGCGGCCCCAGGTTTGGCAGGCGGGCGAACATTCCCCCGGCGATCAGCGGCGGCGTCAGCAGGAAGGCCAGCAGGATGAGTGGCTGGACGGCGTACTGGCCCAGGTGCATCAGCCCCATGAACCTCTGCCAGGGCGCGTAACGCCTGGCGCCCAGCAGCGGGATCGCGTGCCGCAGCAGATTCTGCGTCATGCCAGTCGCCCAGCGCCGCTGCTGCAGCTTGTACGCCTGGACCTGAGGAGTCAGCTCACCCGGCGCAGCTACGTCCGGCAGGTAGATGAAGCGCCAGCCGCGCAGCAGCGCCCGGTACGACAGGTCGAGGTCCTCGGTCAGCGTGGCGGCGGACCAGCCGCCCGCGTCGCGCAGCGCGGACACGCGCCACACCCCCCCCGACCCGTTCATGGACATCGGCAGCCCACCCCGGCTGCGCGCGATCTGCTCGATGATGAAGTGGCCGTCGGTGTTCAGTGCCTGGGCGCGGGTGAGGAGATTGTCCTCAGCGTTGAGGTGGCTCCAGCGTGTCTGCACCAGGGCCAGCCGCGCGTCCGTCGCAAAGTGCGGCAGCGCCCGCCGCAGCAAATCGGGCGGGGGGATGAAATCGGCGTCGAAGATGGCGACGAACGGTGTGGTGACCCGCTCCAGGCCGTAAGCCAGCGCCCCGGCCTTGTAACCGGCCCGCGTTGGGCGGCGCAGCAGCGTCATCGGCGGTGCGTCCCGCCCTTCCCAGGCGCTGATGGCCTGACGCAGCAGGCGTGTCGTCTCGTCGGTGGAGTCGTCTAGGACCTGGATGTGCAGCCGCTCGCGCGGGTAGTCGAGCTGGGCGCAGGCGGCGATCAGCCGCTCGACGACGTGCGCTTCGTTGTAGATCGGGAGCTGGATCGTCACCGGGGGCAAGCAGTCGGGTGGCGCTGCCCCATCGTGCCCACCCTCCAGGGGCGCTACCCTGCTGCATCTTCGTAGGGGCGTATTGCAATACGCCCCTACCCCCGCACGTGAGTGCCGAGAATCCTGCCAGCGCGCCCGCAGATAGAGCGCGATCAGCACGCCGAAGCTGCCCACGAACACGGTGAGCAGCGCGACCGCGGCCAGGTAGAGACCCGCCGCCAGCATCAGCAACACTTCGACCACGAAATCCACGCCTTCGCCGCGGGCAGACGCCCACATCCCAACGCCGCAAGTGGCTGATTCTTACCCCGCGTGGCGGGTTTTGACAACCGGCACGGGCCGGGGGGGCATTTCACGATGGGGGCGAGATTCCTGAACCGCAGAGGCGCAGAGGACGCGGAGGAGAATTAGAACTCTCTCGACAACTCTCTCTTCTCTGCGCTCTCTGCGTCTCAGCGGTGATCTTTTCCCCCGGAAATGAAATGCACCCGGCCGGGAGAGTCAGCCGGAATCTGTCGCTGTGTGGTTCAGGAAATGACAGGCACGACGCTCTGCCGCGCTCAGCCGGCCAGCAGCAGGCGCGCCGCCAGCCCGGCGTAGACGTGCGCCGCCGTCTTAAGCTCCTCCAGGCGGACGGCTTCGCGCGGCGTGTGGGCCAGGTTGGGGTCGCCCGGCCCAAAGCCGACGGTGGGGATGCCCGCCTGGCCCATCGTGTACACGCCGTCCGTCGAGAACGGCCAGTGCCCGATTGTTGGCGCGCTCCCGCGCACGGCCTGGATCGTCTGCTGGAGCGCCTCGACCAGCGGATGCGCCCGGTCGAGCACCCAGGCCGGGTGCGCTTCCTGGGCGGTGCGCACCAGCCCGGTGTAGGATGGCTCGTCGTAGGTGGTGATCTGCGCGGTGGCGGGGATGCCCTCGCGGCTGATCAGGCTCTCCAGTTGGGCGCGCGCGCCCATCACCGTCTCGCCCAGCGTCAGGCGGCGGTCGAGGTAGACCTTGCACAGGTCGGGGATGGCATTGAGGCTCGGCCCTCGGCTGTGGATGGCCGTGACGGCGAGGGTGCCCGGCCCCAGGAACGGGTCGTTGGGCAGGGTGTCGGCCAGCAGTTGCGCGGCGAAGATGAGCCGCGCTGCCGCGTAGATGGCGTTCTGGCCGAGCTGCGGCTGGCTGCTGTGCGACGAGCGGCCCGTCACTGCCACCTTGAACATGACCCGCCCGCGCTGCCCCCGGCTGATCTGTAGATCGGTCGGCTCGCCGAGCACAACGTAGTCCGGGCGGATGACGTCTTCCTCAATCACATAGCGGATAGCCAGGCCCTCGCACGGCTCTTCCTGCACCACAAAGGCCAGCACCAGCCTGCCCTTCAGCCGGTCCTGCCAGGGCAGCAGTTGGCGCGCGCCGTAGATCATGCTGGCCAGCGCGCTCTTCATGTCCACCGCGCCCAGGCCATGCAGCGCGCCCTCGGCGATCACCCCGTCGTAGGGCGGGTGGGGCCAGGACTCCGGCGTGCCCGGCGCAACCGTGTCCAGATGCGCGTCGTAGAGCAGGGTGGGGCCGTCGCCCGCGCCCAGCGTGACGAGCACACTGCCCATCGCGTTGACGCGCACATCGGCGAAGCCCAGGGCGCGCAGATGCTCCACCACCAGCGCGGCAGCGTCTCCCTCGTGGGTCGAGACGCTGGGCGTCTGCACCAGGCGCTGGGCGAAGCGATATAGCTCCTGCGCCGTTGCCCACCCCAGTTCCAGGTCAGGGAGGCGCTCAAGACGGCTGTTCAACGGTTACGAGGCTCCGTGGGCGAAGAGAACCATCGGAATGGTGCGCAGGATGATCTGCAAGTCCAGGCCCAGCGACCAGTTCTCGATGTAGTAGATATCCAGCAAACACATTTCCTCGAAGGGCACTTCGCTGCGCCCGCTGACCTGCCACAGTCCGGTCAGGCCGGGCAGCACGCGCAGCCGCTGCAAGTGCCATGGCTCATAGAGAGCTACTTCTTGCGGGGTGGCAGGGCGCGGCCCCACCCAACTCATATCCCCGCGCAAGATGTTCCAGATTTGCGGCACCTCGTCCAGGCTGAAGCGGCGAATCCAGCGGCCCACGCGGGTGATGCGCGGGTCGTTGGTCAGCTTGGGGTGGCGCGGGTCTTCGCCGGTGCGGCGCATCAGGTCGGCGTGCATCTTCTCGGCGTCCACGACCATCGAGCGGAACTTGTACACCTTGAAGCGCCTGCCGCCCAGCCCAACGCGCTCCTGGGAGAAGAAGAGCGGCCCTGGCGAATCGAGGCGGATGGCGATGGCGATGACGAGCGTGATCAGCAGGGTAGGCAGCAGCGCGACCAGCGCCAGAGCGACGTCCACCAGCCGCTTGGTGATGCGGCTGCTCGTGCTAAAGCGCGCTTCCCCGTTGAGACCCAGCATGGGGATGCCGCCCAACATCTCGACCTGTACCTGGCTGAGACTCAGCTCGAACAGGTCGGGGACGGTGCGCACCTTGACGTTCTGGCGCTCGCACTCGCGCACGATGGCCAGAATCTTGCGCTGGACGTGCCAGGGCAGGGTGATGATGACCAGGTCTACCCGGTGCTCGTCAATCAGACGCGGCAGGTTGT
Organism: Chloroflexota bacterium; assembly: GCA_037447125.1. Lineage (GTDB taxonomy): Bacteria > Chloroflexota > Anaerolineae > Aggregatilineales > Aggregatilineaceae > UBA2029. Next base: position 50,036 of record JBBIHG010000010.1, read on the forward strand.
CAATCCCGCCCAGGGCGGGCACACGCCCCAGGTCATTGGCCCCGCGCTCGGGGTTATCGTCCACAAAGCCAACTACCTTGTAGCCCAGGTCGGGCCGGGCGACAAGCGTTTGCAGCACGGACAGTCCGACACTGCCCGCGCCGGCGATCAGCACGCGCTCGACACCGATGCCGCGCCGGCGCAGGTTGTTGCGCAGCATACGCAGCGCCAGCCGCCACATGCCCAGCAGCAGGACGACCAGCGCCGCCGCCTGGATGATCAACAAGCGGGAGAAAACCAGCGGGCGCAGCAGGAAGCTGAGGGCCATAACCATGACCGCTGCGCTCATCGCCCCGTTGGCGATGGCGAAGACCTCGTCCCACCAGGTGCGCCCGCGCCGCTCGCGGTAGAGCCGCGCGCCCTGGTTGAAGACCAGCATCAAGGTGGCAAAGATGATGGCGTAGGGCCAGTAGGGGGCGAACGGCGCGGTGTTGGCTTCGTCCACCGGCTGGAGGAACTGCATCTCGTAGCGCAGGTAGTACGAGAACAGGAATGCCGCCATCACCAGCAGCAAGTCGCCGGTGGGCAGCAGCCAGCGCGGCCATTTAAAAGGTGTCTCGTCCATAGCGGTTGAGAGCGGTCAGCGGTCAGCCATCAGCCATCAGCAGAAGCCAACAATGACAACCGATGGCTGATAACTGATCGCTCCTCACTCCTGCGTCTCCATTCCCAGTGCACGGCGGTAGCTGGCGACCGTCTGCGCCGCCGTCCTCGCCCAGGTGAAGCGCGCCGCGTGGGCGCGCCCGCGCGCGCCCGCTTCAGCGCGCCACCCCGGATCGTGGATGGCCCGCGCCAGCGCCCCCGCCCACGCCTCCACATCGCCCGCTGGCAGGCACAGGCCGCCATCGCCAACCGCCTCTGGCAGCGACGAGGCATCAGAGACGAGCGCCGGCTTGCCACAGGCCAGCGCCTCGACCACCGGCAGCCCGAATCCCTCGAACACCGAAGGATAGACCAGCGCCTCCGCCGCGTTGTACCACAGCGGCAACTCGTCCGCTGGCACGTAGCCCGGCAGGTGCACGGTGCCGCTCAGGTCGTGCGCCTCAATCGCGGCGTAGATGTCGCCCGCCATCCAGCCGACGCCGCCGGCCAGCACCAGGTGCACCGCCGCGCGATCTTCCGCCGCAAGCTGGGCGTAGGCGCGCAGCAACACTGGCAGGTTCTTGCGCGGCTCCAGCGTGCCCAGGAACAGCAGGAAGCGATCGGGCAGCCCCTTGCGCGCCCGGAAGCTGTCCACGTCCTCGCCCGGCAGCGGGACGAACTGCTCGCCGACGCCCGGCGCGGCCACGTCAATGCGCTCCGGCGGCAGCCCAAAGGTCTGCGCCAGATCGCGGGCTGTGCTGTGCGAGATGGCGATCACGCGCCGTGCCCGCCGGCACGACCAGCGCGCGAACAGGCGCAGGTACCAGCGCCGCGCCGCTGGCAGCCGGTCGGGATAGTGCACGAAGCTCAGGTCGTAGACCGTCACCACCGACGGCGCCCGGCTGAGCAGCGGCGACACAAACGCCAGGCCGTGCACCAGGTCAGGATGCGCGCGTCGCAGTGCCCATGGCTGCGCGATCTGCTCCCAGAGAATGCGCCGCAGCGGACTCTCGGTGTTCCACGCGGCGCGGCGCACCGCCAGACGGTCATGGGCGGGCGGCTGGCTCTGCGGCCCCGCGAAGACCGTGTAGCTGAAAGCCGGATCGGCAGCGGGCAGCGCGCGGAGCAGGTTGAAGATATAGCCGTTGATCCCCGCGCTCCGGTAACCGGCCTGGGCAGACAGCAGGTGCGCGTTCAGGCAGACGTGGCAGCGCATGGCGGGCATTATACCAGATAACGCGAGGAGTCATGAGTTCGGGGCGGTCTGCGACCCGCCCCACCGGTGCCAGTCCCAGTAGTGGGTTTCACCACGCGCCCGGTGGGCGCAGCAGATCGGGCGGCGGCAGGGGTACCCGCGCAGCGCGGCGGCGCTGGCCCCGCCAGTCGCGCAGGCCCAACACCACCGCGCCCAGCCCGATCATGAACAGCATGACCATCGTCGCGCCGACCGTGGCCAGCAGCAGGCGGGTGGAGGCATCGAGCGGCTCGTCTTCGCTGGCAGCGGCGGCCTGGGCGACGACCTCCGCGCGCAGCCCCTCGGCGCCGACGGGGAACGCGCCAAACGGGTCGAGCGTCAGGCGCTGCCCGGCGTCGAGGGCGAAGGTGCCTTCGCGAGCGGTGGTGATGCGGTAGAGCGGGCTGTCGGTGAAGCTGACGGTGTAGACGCCGCGCAGCAGGTTTGCGAAACAGTATTCAGGCTCGTCCTCGGCAGTGAGGTGGGTGGCGATGATCACCCCGCCGGTCACCAGATTGACGTTCACGCCGGGCAATGGCCTCTCGTCGGCCTCGCGCAGGCCGTTGGCGTTGGCGTCCGCGAACGCGCTGACACAGATGGTGCCGGTCTCGGCCTGGGCAGCAGCCCGGCTTGCCGGAATCCACCCGCCAGCCAGCCCTACCAGCGCCAACCACGCCACGCCGAGCAGAAAGAGTCGGTTCATGCCGCGCGCACCTCTCTGAGAGATCGCCTGGGAAGCCTTGCGCCTGCCTGTGCCCCCGTCCCCGGCCCTTCGCCCCTCGTGGGGGGAAGAGAGAAGAGCGGGCGCTCCAGGCCCCTCCCTCCTTGTGGGGGAGGGGTTTGGGGTGGGGGGTAGCAACTTCTCAGCATCGCAGTCAGCCATCAACGATCCGCGCACCGGCCATCACTCGGCGGTTTCGCCCAGTTGGTCGTAGACGGGGGGCAGCCCGTACTCCTCGCGGATGATGTTTTCCAGCTTCATGGCCAGGCGCGGGTTCTCGCGCAGGTATTGCTTGGCGTTTTCGCGCCCCTGCCCCAGCGCCTCTTCCTGATAGCGGAAGAACGCGCCGCGCTTGTCAATCACGCCCAGCTCGGTGGCAATGTCGAGGATGTCGCCCACCTTGCTGACACCCTCGTTGTACATGATGTCGAACTCGGCCTCGCGGAAAGGCGGGGCGACCTTGTTCTTGGTGACGCGGACGCGGGTGCGGTTGCCTACCGTCTCGCCACCCGCTTTGATGGACTGGATGCGCCGGATGTCGAGCCGGATGCTGGCGTAGAACTTCAGCGCCCGCCCGCCAGACGTCGTCTCCGGGTTGCCGAACATCACGCCGATCTTCTCGCGCAGTTGGTTGGTGAAGATCATGCAGGTGTTGGACTGCTTGATCGCGCCGGAGAGTTTGCGCAGCGCCTGCGACATCAACCGCGCCTGCAAACCGACATGGGCGTCGCCCATCTCGCCCTCTAGTTCGGCGCGCGGCACGAGCGCGGCCACGCTGTCCAGGACGATGACGTCGAGCGCGCCGCTGCGCACCAACGCCTCGGCGATCTCCAGCGCCTGCTCGGCCATATCGGGCTGCGAGACGTAAAGGTTGTCTACATCCACGCCGATGCGTGCCGCATACGATGGGTCGAGCGCGTGCTCCATGTCAATGAAGGCGCAAATGCCGCCGCGCTTCTGCGCTTCGGCGATGGTGTGCAGGCAGAGCGTCGTCTTGCCGGAGCTTTCCGGGCCATAGATCTCGGTGACCCGTCCGCGCGGGATGCCACCCACGCCCAGGGCGATGTCCACCGCCAGCGAGCCGGTGGGGATCGCCTCCACCTGCAGGTGCACAGCATCACCCAGCCGCACGATTGCCCCGTCGCCGAAGCGTTTCGTGAGGTCGGACAGCGCCGATTCCAACGCCTTGTCGCGGCCCTTGTCGGTCATACGCGCTCAGTCCTCTTGGTCGCCTGGTGGGAACCGATCTTACAGCATGAGTCTACATGGCGCGGGGCGAGTCTGCCACCTGTGGTACAGCCGATTTTCACGGCGCGTGGGGGAGAGCCGCGGTGCATCCGCAGTGGAGAGATGCTGCGACACAGCACAGGAGCCGCACCCTCTCGCACTGCACAGCCGACCAGAGGATGATTGCGTCTCCGGTCTGCGCAGCTTACTCAGCAGGCAAAACCGGCTCTGCGCGCCGAATCCGCAGGGGGAACAGCACCGGGCCGTGCTTGTGCACGTCCACAGAGTGCCCGGAGCCGTAGAGGTCCACGCCAGGGATGCGAATGGCGGCGGCGCGGTCAATCTCGACCAGCTTGCCAATATTGGGCATGGCCAGCCACACGCTGACGACGTAATCGCCCGCTGCCAGAAGGCGATCCAGGGCGCTGCATTCCAGCACAAAATGGTTGGTGCCCGGCTCCATGTCGAACAGGTAATTGGTCAGGTGCTCGTCGAGATAGGCTACCCGCGCGCCGGTGTCGGTCATCAGTCCGAAGCCGATGCCGATGCGCGGCAGCACCGCATCGGCCCGCACGTCCAGCTCCACGCGCAGGTCAAGCGTGCCGGTCTCCGGCGCGGCGGCCAGCGTCAGGCGCAAGTCCTCAATGCCAATGCCGTGGTGCTGATCCATCACCGGGAAGATCGCGGCGCCCCGGTCGAGCGCGGCTTCGGCCAGGTACGCCTTGATCACGTCACCGGTCGGTCCCAGCGTCTGGATATTGCCCCGCTCCAGCCACAGGGCCGAATGGCAAAGCTGGCGCACCGCGTCCATGTTGTGGCTGACAAAGAGGACAGTACGCCCTTCACCGGCCACATTGCCCATCTTGCCCAGGCACTTCTTCTGGAACTCGGCGTCGCCGACGGCCAGCACCTCGTCTACCAGCAGAATCTCCGGCTCCAGGTGTGCGGCGACCGAGAAGGCCAGACGCAGGTACATGCCGCTGGAATAGCGTTTGACCGGCGTGTCTATGAAGCGCGCAACACCGGCAAACTCCACGATCTCGTCGAACTTGCGGTCAATCTCGTAGCGATGCATGCCCAGGATGGCGCCGTTGAGGTAAATGTTCTCGCGCCCGGTCAGCTCGCCGTGAAAGCCCGTGCCCACCTCCAGCAACGAGCCAACGCGCCCGCGAATGCGCGCGTGGCCTTCGTCGGGGGGCATGATCCGCGTCAGCACCTTGAGCAGCGTGCTCTTGCCGGCACCGTTGCGCCCAATGACGCCCAGCACTTCGCCGCGCTCGACCTCAAACGACACATCGCGCAGCGCCCAGAAGGTGTTATCCTCGCGGCGCGCGCGCGCCCTGCCGCGCTGGCCGGCGCGCAGCGTCGCCAGCGTGCTGCGGGTCGCCGCGCTGAGGCTGTCGCGCATCGTCTTGTTGCGGTCTATGATGCCGCCGATGCGATACTTCTTGCCCAGGCCGCTGACCTGGATGGCCGTGTTGGGTTTCAGCGCCGGCAGGATCATTCGCGTCGCTCCTAAACCACGTCCGCGAAGCGACGTTCCATGCGGCGGAAGAAGAACGCCCCGCTGATCAGCAAGGCGAACGAAGCGAGCGCCGACAGGCCGAACATCAAGGATACCGACTCGCCCTGGCCCAGCAGCGACCAGCGAAACCCCTCTACCACGCTGACCATCGGGTTCAGCCCGTAGAGCGTGCGCCAGGGCTCGTCGAGCAAGCTCGACGGGTAGACGACCGGCGTGGCGTACATCCAGAACTGGGTGAGGAAGGGCACCACATAGCGCACGTCGCGGTATTCCGCGTTGAGCGCGGCCAGCCACAGCCCGACGCCCATGGCCGTCGCCAGGGCCAGCAGCAGGCACAGCGGCAGCAACACCAGCGATGCGCCCGTAGGGAACAGCCCATAGTAGAGCATCATGCCCACCAGCACCAGGAAGGCCAGGAGAAAGTCGGGCAGCCCGCCAACAACCGCCGAGATGGGGGTGATCAGCCGCGGAAAATAGACGCGCTGGACCAGGTTGGCATCGCGCACGATGCTGTTGGCACCGTTGGTCAGGCCGGCGGCGAAGAAGGTCCACGGCAGTAGCCCGGCGTAGCTGAAGATGGGATAGGGAATGCCGTCAGAGGGGATTTTAGCCAGCCGTCCGAAGAAGACGCTGAAGACTATCATGGTGAAGACCGGCTGCAAGATGGCCCAGGACGCGCCGAGCAGCGTCTGCTTGTAGCGCACTTTGATGTCGCGCCAGATGAAGAAGAACAACAGTTCGCGGTAGCGCCAGAGTTCGCCCAGCTCCAGCGGCACCCATCCCCGCAAGGGCTTGATCAGGGTGATCTGCTCACCAGGCGCGATCTGCGCACCCGGAGCGGACGTGTGCTCACTCACAGCCATAGTCTTCCCCTTCGCGCCCGGCACACACAAGACGCCCGCCGCTCATCCCGCTCGGCGGGCGCGCTCCGCTGTCGAATGAAGTGGGGATGCCGGGGACCTGCGCCAGCAGCGGCTATTGTAACCTGCGGCCTTTCCCTGTCAACCGCCGCCGCGCTCGCGGCAGTCGCGGCACAGGCCGAAGATGGCCATGTGGTCAATGCGTGGCTCGAAGGCGTACTTCTGGCGCAGGCGCTCGCGCAGCGAGCCCATGACCTGATCGTCAACGTCAATGACGCGCCCGCAGTGTAGGCACACCAGGTGATGGTGCAGGGTGCGGTCAATGACCTGATAGACGACGCCGGACTGGCCCAGGTCGGTCTGGGCGACGGCGCCGCGATCCTTGAGCCACTGCACGATGCGGTAGACAGTGGTCTCGTTGAGCTCCGTACCGCCAGCCGCCAACCGCGTCTGGATGTCCTGCACGGTCAGGTGATCGCCGCTGGCGCACAGCACGTCAATCACTGACCGGCGCTGAATGGTCAGGCGCTCACCCTGGGCGCGCAGGCGCTGCACGATGGTCTCGGCGCAGATCATCTGGCCCCTCTCCTCGCTGGCGTTGTGCGACTCCGTCCGCCAGCTTCTCCCATTGTAAACGGTCGTGGGGCGGCAGGGCAATCGGGCTGGACGACGGAAATCTGTGCCCTAGTTTGAGGACGGGGGTCTCATGGCACGGATATGAAGAGGGCCGCGCGGCGCGTCAAAAGAGACGGCGGCTGCTCAGCGGCCATTCGGGAAACGGCTGGCGAAGCGCTCGTCTTCGACTGCGGTGCGGCGCAGCCCCTCCTCAAGGAAGACGCGGGGCGTCCAGTTCAGCAGGTCGCGGGCGAGCGTCAGGTCGGCGCACATGCGCGAGACGCCGCTGCTCTGCTCGCTGACGCGCAGCACGTGCGCCTCCTGCTCTGTGATCGCTTCGATGTGCGCCACGAGCGCGGTGATACTCGTCTCGGTTCCGCTGCCGACGTTGATCACGCGCTGGTTCACGTCCGGTGCGGTCGCTGCCGCTATCAGCGCATCCACCACGTCGTCCACATAGACGAAGTCGCGAGTCTGAGCGCCCGTGCCGTGCACGACCAGCGAGCCATGCCCCAGCACCTGGTGCAGGAAATGAGGAATCACCGGGGGATGCGCCACCGGAAGCTGCTGGCCCGGCCCGTAGGCGTTGAAGATGCGCAGGCATACCGTCTCCACGCCGGCCAGTCGCCCGATGAGGCTCACGTACTGCTCGGCGGCCAGCTTGCTCACGGCATAAGGCGAGAGCGGGAGCAGAGCCAGGTCTTCGCGCAGCGGCTGGATCGCCTGGTTGCCATAGATGGCGCCCGACGATGCGAACACCAGCCGCCGCACGCCGACATCGCGCACTGCCTCCAGCAGGCTGACCGTCCCGCCGACGTTGACCGCGTTGTACTCGCGCGGGTAGCGCACGCTCTCCGATACGCTGACTCGCGCGGCCAGGTGATAGACACACTCGACATCGTGCAACAGCGTCCACAGGCGCGGCAGATCGTTCACATCGCCGCGCATGAAGCTGGCCTGCGGGGGCAGCCGGGCCGGGTCGCCCGCGCTCAGATCATCCAGCACGCGCACGCTGTGCCCCAGGCTGACCAATCGCCGGACCAGCGCGCTGCCCAGGAATCCCGCCCCGCCAGTGACAAGAATCTGCATGACAACCCTCTCTCGTGAAGTCCCACCCGCTGCCCACTTGCGGTCCACACATACGCCCTCATAGGCATATGCAGAACCTGCCAGGTAGGGGCGCTGCTCTGCTGCGCCCTGGTCGGCCTCACCCCCGCTCGGCCCCCTGATGCGGGCCTCGCGCCCCCTCTCCACGGCGTGGAGAGGGGGCAAGCCGAGCGCAGCGAGGCTGGGGGTGAGGCCAATGACCCGGCGAGACGCGAGGGGCCGACGACCGTTACACGCTCTCGCCATTATAGCTTACTTGCCCCGGCTTTCGATCCTGCTTACACTCGCCCTGAGGAGTTCCAGGGACCATGACTGTTCACGAAACGACTCCCTCTGCCGCGGGTCCCGCGCCCATGTTCGGGCGGCGGACGGTGGTGCTGCTGGCGCTGACCACTGTCGCCATCGCCGCGATCTGGCTGTGGCTCACCCCGCCGGGCGTCCTGGGCAAAGCCGATGCGGTCGGCTACGCGATCTGTCACCGCATCGCCGAGCGCTCGTTTCACGTCCACGACCGCCCGCTGCCTCTGTGCGCGCGCTGCACGGGCATCTACCTGGGTGTGTGGGCGGGGCTGGCTGTCAGCGCTGCGCGGGGGCGGCTGCGCGCCGCCCGGCTGCCGCGCGTCCGCCTGCTGGCGGTCATGCTGCTGGGAGTCGGCCTATACGGGCTCGACGGGCTGAACAGCTACTTGAGCGTCTTCGAGGGCTACTCGCCGCCTTACGCGCCGCACAACACGCTGCGCCTGCTCACCGGCACGACCTTCGGCCTGGCCCTGATCACCCTTGTCTGGCCGGTGTTCAACAGCCTGCTGTGGCGCGCACCGCACGGTGTCGCCCCGGTGTGCTCGTGGGGCGAGCTGGCCATCCTCTACGCGCTGGCGGCGGCGAGTGGGTCGCTGGCCCTGCTCGACTGGCCACCTCTGCGCGCCCTTCTGGGAGTGATCAGCGCGGCGGGCGTGCTGCTTCTCTTCGGCATCGTGGGGATTGTCGCCCTGCTGGGCCTCACCCGCCGCGAGAATCGCGCCGCCCGCTGGCGCGACCTGATCGCCCCGGCGCTGGCCGGACTGGCCTTCGCCCTGCTGGTGACGGGGGCCATTGACGCGCTGCGCTACGCGCTGACCGGCACGTGGGATGGCTTCGTGCTGCCGTGACGGTGGCTCTGCCTGAGCACATCTTTGGGCTGGAGGCCAGACCGATCGTGTGGGGGTGGGTTTGGCAACCCGGCCCTACGATCCAGATGCCTTGATCGCGTCGAAAGGGGCGGCGCGGGCCGCGACCAGGCGCTGCAGCTCGTCCAGCGCACGTCGCGCCGCGGCGCGGGTTACTTCGTCCAGGGGCAGCGCGGCGAACTCGTCCTCATCCAGCACGCTGATCGTCCCGTCGGGCGCGATGAATACGTCCAGCGCCAGATCGTCGGCGTAGACGGTGTCCGTGTCCAGGCGAGCCGGGCGGGTGACGTTGCAGTACCAGCCGGTCAGGTGATCGTCGTCCACGTCGTACATGGCGAAGATGTTGTACCAGCGGTCGGCGTAGAACCACTCGACGAAGCGATCGCCGCGACGGAAGGTGTGGTAGGGCGTCTCCACGTCATCGGGGCGGTTGAAGCGCGCCTCAAGCTGCACCCATGTCGCCCCGCGCGCCAGGACGCGGCCCGTGTAGCGCCACACCTCGCGTCCGGTGTGATCGTTCTTGATCACGGTGATCGTCACCGGCCCGTTTCCCCTCCTGCCGGCAGCGTGACCATCGCCCCCAGCGCCTGGAACTCGGCGCAGGCCGGGGTCGGGAACGGCTCCACGCTCAGGTCGAAGTAGATGCCCCCGGAGGGACGCGGCGGCTCGGCGCCGCCCGCTGGCAGAACCTCCAGGCTGAGGCGCAGCATCCCTTCCTGGTACGGCGTCACGCGGAAGCGGACGGGGCTGCTCGGCGTGTTCGCCGGGATGGTGACGGGCTGCTCGACGGGCGACACGTCGCAGCCAGGCGCGCGCAGGCGCAGGATGACGGGTAGCGCCCCGGCGGAGGGGGACTGATCGCCGTCGGGCAGGTCGAAGCCGGCGCGCAGCAGGGCGGGCGCGCCCACCGCCAGCGCGCAGGGCACGAACACCGACAGCCGCCGGATCGCCACAGAAGCGGGCGCGGGTTCGGGAGCCCGCAGCGCGTCGGCGGCACGCTGGCCCAAGGTGGTCAGCTCATAGGTGCCCGCCGCGGTCATGGCGAGATAACGCCCCGTGACCAGCCGCCGGACGCCCTTGCCCAGGCCGATCGCGCTCAGCCCGGCGCCGGCCATGATCGCGTCGGCGGAGGCTGTGCCGGCCTCGCAGGTGGTCAGGTAGCGTAGCACGTCCAGCGCCTGCGACGGCAGTTTTTCCAGGTCGGATAGAATGGGCATCATGACGCGCCTTCCTCCACGCTACAACACTCCCCACTTCGTCTAGTGTACCGCAGAGACCCCCTGACCGCAGGGGACATTGGTCATGCCGCGCGGGCCGACCGCCTCTGTTTGATTCAGCCCACCTGTTGTACACTAGCGCCTGGCATCGGCGGGCCGCACCCCCCGCCCGATGACTCTGTCCGAACGACGAAGGAGGCGCACTCCGCCATGATTCGCCGCACGGAATCCGACGCTATCTGGCTCATTCACCAGGCGACGCACGCCGTCATCGCCGGGCAGATCGCCGCCCGCTGGGAGGGCCTGGGCCGCGGGGCGAGCAGTCCCCGCGAGGACCTGCTGATCGCCGCCGCCTGTCATGACGCGGGCTGGTATGCCACCGAAGGCCAGCCGCGCATCAACGCGCAGGGCCTGCCGCGCACCTTCACCGAGATGGATCTCGACGAGCACTTCGCCATCTGGCGGACGAGCATTGATGCCGTCTTCGCCATGAGCCGCTACGCCGCTCTGCTGACCAGTCTGCACTGTGCGGCGCTGTATACGCTGCGCCTGCGCTACCTGGACGACCCGCCTGCCGACAAAGCACGCATTGGCGCGTTCCTCGACGAGCGTGCCGCCTGGCAGGACGCGCTGATCGGGGCGCTGCGCGATCATCCGCGCTATGCGCTGGCCGCCGCGCCAGACGCGCTCGATGAGAATCTGCGTCTGCTCCAGACGTGGGATTACCTGTCACTGTTGCTGTGCATGGGGCCGGTGCACGAGCAGGTGCTGGAAGATGTGCCGGTTGGGGCGGGACGGCGGGTGTTGCTGCGCGTCGCCGGGGACGGAGGCCGCAGCATGGCCCTCGATCCCTTCCCGCTGGTGGCCCCGCTGACCATCTGGATTGACGCGCGGCAGGTGATCGGAGCGCCCTTCGTCAGCGACGCCGCGCTGCAGGCCGCGCTGGAAGGAGTGCCCTACAAAGCGCTGGTGTTCGAGATCGTCCCGCTGTAGCCCGGCGCGCGGACCAGTAAGGAGGGGAGCGCATGATCCCCAGGACAAATCTCAGAGTGCTTGTGCTCGATACCGATTTCTACGCCCGGCAGGCGATCAACAGCTACCTGGCCTGGGATCGTCGCACGCGCGTGGTCCACCTGGCCGATACGCTGGAGTCGGTGCGCGGCTACGTGCGCGCCGTGGATGAGTCCGAATGGCCGGACGTAGTCTTGCTCGACGCGGGGGCGGCCCGCACGCCGCAGGAACTCGCCCGCCTGGTCGGTGAGATCGAGCAGACGATCCCGCGCGTGATGACGCTCGTCCTCGACCGCAAGCTCAACCTGGAGACGCTGCGCGCCTGCGAGCAGGCCCAGGTGAACGGCTACCTGCTGCGCGACGAGCTGCGCATTCGCATTGCCGCGGCCATCATCTGGGCGCAGGATCACGATTTCGTCGTCACGCAGAGCGTCAAGGATGCGCTCAAAGACGAGTTCGAGGGGCGGCTGTTCCGCGCGGCGGTCGTGCCAGAACGCCGCGAGTACCCCGCGCTGACGGCGCGCGTTCGCCAGGCGCTGCACCTGTGTGTTGTGGAGGGGATGTCCGCTGAGCTTGCCGCCGACGAGATGGGCATCAGCCCGCACACGGTACGCAGCTACGTCAAAGAGGGCTACCGCATTCTGGAAACCTACGACGACACGACCTACCCGGCGGACATGAGTCCGCAGGAAAAAGCGTTCATGCGCATCACGGCGCTGGCCGAAGAAGCTGCCGGCGCGGAACCCTAGCGCCCGGCTTCGGGCGGGACCCCATCGCCGGTGAGCGGGAGACGCAGCGCCGCGATCTCCTCTTCGATGGCGTCAAGGCGCAGCAGCAGCGCGGGGGGCAGCGAATGGGCGGGGAGGCGGGCCAGCAGCTCGGCGTGCTCGCGTTCGAGGGCGGCCAAGCGAACTGCGCGGTTCGTAGGAAAACGGGCAGGATCGGGCGCGGGACGATTCATAGCGTCTGGTTGAGGCGCACAATGGCCCGGTTGGGGCAGGCCACCGTGCACATCAGGCAGCCCCAGCACAGGCTGGAGTCCAGAACGGGCATCTCGCCCCGGTCAATGATGCGGATAGCGCCAGACCGGCATTGCCGCCGGGCCGTGCACACCTTGCAGACGCGGCACAGGTCTGCCTCAATGTGCAGCAAGA
>JBBIHG010000011.1:0-53901 GCA_037447125.1 Chloroflexota bacterium
CAAGCCGAGCGCAGCGAGGCTGGGGGTGAGGTCAATACCCCCGCGGCAAGCGAGTCGCTGACAACCTTTGCACGCACCCCCTGAGCACCAGCAGCTCCGCCGGGGTTATCTTCCCGTGCCGAGTCCGTTTGTCCACGATTCTGTTCGAAGACCAGAAACGCTATATGTGGGGGTAAACGCTGAATGATAGTCCCTGCATATAGGGTCCAAAAGCACTGAAGGTTGGCACCGGAATCGGGTTGACAGCATTTGGATTGGCTAGAACGTCTGTGCTATCATTGCGTCATTGACCGGCTGGATGCCCGGCAGACCGCGCAGGGCGGAGGAGACTGAGCATCATGGCCCGCAAGATGATACTCCTGGTGTGCCATGCCGAAGACGGGCGCTTCGCCGACGGCAACCGGACGGCGATCCGCGATGTGCTGGCCCGCTCGGACTGCATCGCTCAGGTGGTGCAGATGGGAGAAGGGATGGTCGAGGTCACGTGTGTGGACGGCGGGCGGCTCACGCTGCGCGCGCCAGGGCTGAATGAGCGGGGTGCTTTCCATCGGATGTACTTGTTCCTGGAGTCAGAGACTTGGACGGTGGCTATGCTGCGGCTGGTATACACGCTCATGCGCGCTGGTGGATTTGGGTTGGTGCGCGACCTGGCCGCGCCGCAGTTCCTGGTCACTCAGCCGCAGCAGATCACGTACTTCCCCTGGCTGCCGGAGCCGCCGCTGCTCGTGCGCAGCTCGCGCGATCTCGGCACCCGGCTGGAGCAGGCGGTCTAGCCTGGGCCGGAGCCGCCCGGGAGCAGCGCGAACGGCGGACGGGGATGTCCGCCGTTCGCGGCTTCAGGCTATGTGGGTCGCCGGCGACTATTTCGCGTAGTCCACAGCGCGCGTCTCGCGGATGATGGTCACTTTGATCTGGCCAGGGTACTGCATCGTCTCTTCGATGCGTTTGGAGATGTCGCGGGCCAGCCGCGTCGCAGCCAGGTCGTCAATTTCCTCCGGCTTGACCATGATGCGCACCTCGCGCCCCGCCTGCAGGGCGTAGCTCTGCTCCACGCCAGGGAACTCGCGGGCAATGTCTTCGAGCGCCTTGACCCGGCGGATGTAGGTGTCCAGGCTCTCGCGGCGAGCGCCCGGTCGCGCGCCGGAGATAGCGTCGGCGGCCTCGACGATCATCGCCTCGACGCTCTCCTGCTCAACTTCGTGGTGATGGGCGGCGATGCAGTTGACGACCTTAGGACTCAGCCCGAAGCGTTTGGCGAAGTCAGCGCCGATCTGGGCGTGTGTGCCTTCGATCTCGTGGTCAACGGCTTTGCCGATGTCGTGCAGCAGCCCGCCCGCTTTGGCCAGGGCGACGTCGGCGCCCAGCTCGGCGGCGATCATGCCGGCGATGTGCGCCGTCTCGATGGCGTGGGCGTGCTGGTTCTGCCCGTAGCTGCTGCGGAACTTGAGACGGCCCAACAGCTTGATGATCTCGTTGTGCAGGCCGGGCACGCCGGCCTCGTAGGCGGCGCGCTCGCCTTCCTCGCGCACGATGCGGTCAACTTCCTTGCGCGCGTCGGAGACCAGCTTCTCGATGCGCGCCGGATGGATGCGTCCATCCAGGACGAGCTTCTCCATCGAGCGGCGGGCCACTTCACGGCGGATCGGGTCGAAGCTGGAGATGGTGACGGCTTCGGGCGTATCGTCCACCACCACGTCCACGCCAGTCGCCTGCTCGAACGAGCGGATGTTGCGCCCGTTGCGCCCGATGATGCGCCCCTTCATTTCGTCGGAGGGCAGGGGGACCACGCTCACCGCGATCTCGTTGACGTGCTCGGAGGCGATGCGCTGGATGGCCAGGGCGATGATGTCGCGCGCGCGGGTATCGGCTTCGAGCTTGGTCTCGGTCTCCACTTCGCGGATGCGGCGGGCCATATCCTGGCGGGCATCCTCTTCGACGAGGCGCAGCAATTCCTGGCGGGCTTCCTCGCGCGTCATCTCCGCGACGCGCTCCAACTCCGCCTTCTGCTCCTCCAACATCTGCGTGATCTCATTCTGCTGCTTGTCGAGCTTGCTCTGGCGTTTGTTGAGCGCTTGCTCGCGCTGCTCCATCCGTTCGTAGCGCTCGTCAAGGTCTTCGCGGCGCTTCTGGAGCCGGTCGCTCTCGCGGTCAAGCTCGGCACGGCGTCTCTTGGCATTGTCCTCGGCTTCTCGCTGGATGCGCAGCGCTTCATCTCTGGCGTCAATGATGATCTGCTTCGCCTGATCCTGCGCATCACTGAGAATGCGATTTGCCTCATCCTCTGCCTGACGCTTCTTGTTCGTCCCCTGCAAATGCTGGTAGACAAACAGGGCGCCCATGCCAAGCCCAACGCCAATCGCCAGCCCAAGGAGGGCTAATACGATTTCCATGGGGCTTACTCCTCGTAGTTGTTCGTTGGCTCATCAGGTGCAAAATACTCGGGTTGTTCCTCGTCCAGGTGGGCCAGAATTCCTTCAATGGCCTCGCGGGCGGTGTCGTAGCTGAAGCCACGCCGGGCCAGAAATGCGCCTAGCCTGTTCTCCACTTCACTCCGTGTCCGGCCACGCAGCCGGCGCAACAGCTCCTGGGCCGCGCGCATAGCGGATTCACGTGCATCCAGCGTGCTCAGCGCAGTCTCGATGACGTCCGCAGCCAGTCCCTTCTGGCGCAGCTCATGGCGCAGCGTCTGCGGGCTGCGCGGGCGAAACCGCTCGCGGTTTTCGACCCAGAACTGGGCGAAAGCCAGGTCGTCCACGTAGCCCAGGCTCTCCAGCCGGGCCAGCGCCCCGTCCACTGTCTCAGGGACGAATCCCTTGGCGGTCAGGCTGCGGCGGATCTCAGCGCGACTGTAGGGGCGACGGGCCAGCAGGCGCGCAGCGTGGTCAACGGCGCGCGTCATGTCATCCAGAGCGCGCAACGCCGCGATCTCGGTTTCTGACAGCGCCTGGCCCCGGTGGAGATGTGCGGCTTCGATGGCGGGCAGCCCAAAAGCGAACTCGCCGTCCAGGTAGACGCTGACGCGCTCCTGGTTGCGCTTCTGGACCTCCAGCGCCGTGATGATCCGCTCCACTCGTGCCATCCCCAGGTACGAAAACAGCCGCAGCGTAGTCGCCACGGCTGTCAGTCGCGTTGATCGCGGAACTTGGGCGTCCGCCGGTCAGGGCTGGCCTGCCGGAGGTCGCGGCCATCTCGAAGAGGTGATCGATCCTTACGAGCGATCGGGCTGGCGCGGAGCGCATGCCCGCCGGTCGTGATCGGGTGTCGTTCTCACCAGGTGGTCAGACAAACTCATCATCGTCAGCACACGCTGTCGCTGTGTTTGCGCCCGGACCTCTGACCCGATAGGCAGGTCTCCTCACCTCTGCGTCCTTGGAGGATCGCCTGTCATCGGTTAGCGCCTGTGCCCTGTCTTCTCGGCTCACTTCAGCACAGGCGCGACCGGGCGTCCGGGTCGGCTGATTTGTTCGCGGGCGCCCCGCGGAATGACTGCTTGCCATCACCATCCATTCGAGGATGGACTCACTATGTTCCGTTCGAGTTCCGCACTGCAACCGTGGTTCGAGTCTTTTGTTACACTGTGTTTATATTATCCACATCCGCAGTAGAATGACAAGCCACACTGCGCCGGGTGTATTTCAAGGTGGGGGGCTGATTTTTGAACCGCCGAAACGCAGAGGACACAGAGGAGAACCATCCAGGCTCTTCGCTCTTCTCCGCGCTCTCTGCGCCTCTGCGGTGATCCTTTGCCCAGAACTGAAATGCACGTCGTGCCGGGCGCACAGATTGATATGCCCCACTCATGGAGGGCCAAATGCTCAACGACTCGTTTCACTACGGCGACGGCGTTCTGTGCTGCGACGGCGTGCCCCTGCGGGCCATCGCCGAGACAGCCGGCACGCCGCTCTACGCCTACAGCGCGGCGCGCGTCCGGCATAACGTCGAGCGGCTGCGACGTGCCTTTGCCCCACTCGGCGCGTCCACCCACTACAGCCTGAAAGCGAACCCCAGCCTGGCCCTTGTCCGCCTGCTGCACAACGCGGGCCTGGGCATGGACGCGGTGAGCGCAGGTGAGATCGCGCGGGCGCTGACCGCGGGCGTTGACCCGGCGCGGATCGTCTTCGCTGGCGTGGGCAAGACCGCCGCCGAGATCGCCTTCGCTCTGGACGCTGGCATTGGCTGGTTCAACGTGGAGAGTCGCGACGAGCTGCGCCTGCTTGAGAGACTGGCGGGCGAGCGCAGCGCCCGGCCCCAGGTGGCGCTGCGCCTCAACCCCGGCATCCGCGCCCAGACGCACGAGCACATCGCCACCGGGCACCTGGGGGCCAAGTTTGGCCTGCCCGCCGCCGACACGAGCGCGTTGCTCGACGAGCGCGGCGCGTACCCCCACCTGGCCCTGGCGGGCCTTCACGTGCACATCGGCAGCCAGCTTGGGGACGTGGCCGAGACCGTGGAAGCGGTGCGGGCGGCGCAGGCCGTCGCCGCGTCCCACCCAGACGTGCGCACGCTCAATATCGGCGGCGGATTCCCGGTGCGCTATACGGCGGATGACCGGGTTCCCACACCGGATGACTTCGCGCAGGCGTTGGCTCCGTTGCTGGAAGGCTGGCGTGTGCTGATTGAGCCGGGGCGTGCCCTGGTCGCCGACGCGGGCGTTCTGCTGGTGACCGTGCTGTACGTCAAGGAGCAGGACGGGCGGCGCTTCGTCATCACCGACGGCAGCATGACCGACCTGCTGCGCCCGGCGCTGTACGGGGCCGTGCACGAGGTCGTGCCGCTGAATCAGGCGAGTGAGGCAGCGGAGCGCGCACCAGCAATCGTCACCGGGCCGGTCTGCGAATCGGCTGACGTGCTGCATCGGGCGGCGCTCCTGCCGCTGCTGCGCGCGGGTGACCGGCTGGCCGTGCTCACAGTGGGGGCCTACGGTATGGCTATGGCCTCCAACTACAACCTGCGCACCCGTCCGCCGGAGGTACTGGTCGAGGGAGACACCTGGCGGGTGATTCGCCGCCGCGAGACGTGGGACGACCTGCTGCGGCTGGAACGGATGGAGGGTTCTTAGTTGTTGGTTATTGGTTTTTGGTGGTTAGTTGCGCGCGCGCGCCGGAACCACTCTTACCAAGAACCAATCACCAGCAACCAATGACCGTCTGTCTCATACCTCGTGCAGCGGCAGATCGCCGATCACCGCGCGCAGGCGGCCAGGGCCAGCAGCCCCGCGCCCACCACCGGCGTATGGCGCGGCTGGGGCAGGGCGCTGAGGTCGAGCGCGGCGCACAGGGCCGTGCTCAGGGGGTTCGGCGCGCTGAGCAGTCCCCCGGCGAAGGCGATGCGCGGTGCGGCCAGGTCGAGCCGCCGCATGACGGTGCGCGCCGCCAGGGTGAGTTCGGCGCAGGCGTCGGTGACGATGCGTTGAGCGACGGCGTCGCCCGCTTCGGCGTGAGCGAGCACCAAGGGGGTCAGCGCCGCCACGTCGCGGGTGTGCGGCGCGCCGGGCTGGTACAGCCAGGGCACCAGGTCAAGCGGCTCGCGCAGGCTCAGCGCGTCCAGGATGGCGCGGGTCAGCGTCGTGGCCGGGGCGCGCCCGTCGGCGGCGCGGGCCACTGCCTGAAGCGCCTGCTGGCCGAGCCAGTAGCCGCTGCCGCCGTCGTCAATCAGGTAGCCCCACGCGCCGACCAGCGCCGATTTGCCTGCTGCGTTGACTCCGTAGGCCAGCGAGCCGGTGCCGGACAGCACCAGGACGCCCTGCCGTTCGCCGAGCGCGCCCACCAGGGCGATCTCGTAGTCTATGCTGGGCACGACGATGGCCCCAGGCAGCACGGCGGCCACAACTTCGCGCAGCCAGCCCTCCGAGTAGCGCGGCAGCGCCCCGGCGATGCCGATCCCCACCGCGGCGATCTGCTCCGGGCGCGCGTTCGCGGCGGCGAGCGCCGCCCGCATCCCGGCGCGAATGGTCTCAGCAGCGGACTCCGGCCCGGCGACGACCGGGCTGGCCGTCGGCCCCTGGCTCTCGCCGAGGATGGTCAGGTCGTGGGCTAGCACAGCAGCGCGCAGGCGGCTCCCGCCGCCGTCAATGCCTATCACATAGGGTGAGGTCACGGAGTGCCTTCCGCTCACTAATGGCCCCCGCGCTCTTCGGCCAGCAGCGCCAGGTCGAGCGCCTCGCCGATGGTGCGCACGCGCAGCAGCTTGACGCCATCGGGCGGAGCCTCGTCGCGGCGGTGCGTGCGCGGCACCATCACCTGCTTGAAGCCGAGCTTGGCTGCTTCGCGCACGCGCATCGAGGTCTGGCTGACGGCGCGCAACTCCCCGCTGAGGCCGATCTCGCCGACAAAGGCCATGTCCGCATAGACCGGCCTGTCGCGCACGCTCGACGCGACGGCAACAGCGATGGCCAGGTCCGCCGCCGGCTCGTCAATCTTCAGGCCGCTGATCACGTTGATGAAGACATCCTTCTCAAACAAGCGAATGCCCACGCGCTGCGTCAGCACGGCGGTGATCAGCAACATGCGGTTGAAGTCAATGCCGTTGGCCGTGCGGCGTGGGTTGGGGTAGACAGTCTGGCTGGCCAGCGCCTGCACCTCGACCAGCAGGGGGCGCGTGCCCTCCAGCGTCACGGCGATGGCGCTGCCCGGCGCGCTGACTACGCGCTCGGCGATGAACACCTCGGACGGATTGGCGACCTCGATCAGGCCGCGGTCGCGCATCTCAAAGACACCGACTTCGTTCGTCGGGCCGAAGCGGTTCTTGACGCTGCGCAGCAGGCGGTACGCCTGGAAGCGGTCACCCTCCAGGTAGAGCACCGTGTCCACGATGTGCTCCAGCACGCGCGGCCCGGCGATGATGCCCTCTTTAGTCACATGGCCGACCAGGAAGACGGCGATCCCGCTGCTCTTGGCCAGCTCGCGCAGTTGGGCGGCGCAGTCGCGCACCTGGCTGACGCTGCCCGCCGCCGCGGCCTTGCCCTCGAAATAGGTTGTCTGGATCGAATCCACGATCAGCAGGCGCGGCCTGATCTGCTCGACATGGGCGAGGATGGCGCCTATCTCCGTCTCGGTGACCAGGTAGACCTGTTGCGCGGAGATGCCCAGCCGCTCGGCGCGCATCTTGATCTGGCGCTCGCTCTCTTCGCCGCTGACATAGAGCACCGGCCCGGCAGCGCGGTCCATCAGCGCGGCGACTTGCAGCAGCAGCGTGCTCTTGCCGATGCCGGGGTCGCCGCCGACGAGCACCACGCTGCCCGGCACCAGCCCGCCGCCCAGCACGCGCGACAGCTCCTCGACGGGTACCAGGTAGCGCTCCTCGGTGTCGGCAGTGATGTCGCCCAGGCGCTGCGGCTGCGAGCGCGGGACGCCGCCCTTGCGCGCGGCGGCGGGAGACGGCTCCGGCTCTTCGACCAGCTCGATCATGGTGTTGAACTCGCCGCAGCCTGGGCACTTGCCCATGTGGCGCGGCGAGCGCCGCCCGCAGGTCTGGCACTCGTAGTAGACGCGCGATTTCGCCATTGGCCGCCGCTCCCGGTTGCTGAAAGTGACGTCCCTAGTCTAGCGCGAACAGGTGTTCGGTGCAACGTACAACATAGAGATGGGCAGACGAAAGGGGTGTCAGCGACTCGCTTGATATCGAGTAAGAGTGAAGTTTCGCAGGGGCGTATTGCAATACGCCCCTACGGGTACAGGAGAGAAGGCGCCCGCCGATTGGCACGCACTGCGCCGCGACCGTCACCCGTTGATGCGTGAGTCGCCCGGCGCGACCTCGAACTGGCTGGCCCAGGGGACGTAGCGGCTGTGGAACTCCTCGCGGTCAATGATCACGCGGTCGCCCTCGTACACGGTACGCCAGACGTACACGTCCGCGCCGCTCACGGCGTAGTCTACCTGCTGAATCTGGCCCGGAGACAGCGCGCGGTTGGCCCGGTAGATGGGCGGCGGCGGGGCGGTCTGGTTGCGGACGACCGGCCCTTCCTTGACCACGCGCCGGTTCATGCTCGTGCTGTAGAACTTCCAGGTGATCGTGCTGGCCCCAGGGTTGACGTAGGTCTCGATCAGCAGGTGATAGGGCGTGTCGTTGCGGAAGCGAAAGTCCACAATCGGCGAGTAGACGGTGGCGTCCATGCCGGGACCTTCGCCCTCCTCGTAGTAGCCGACGCGGTAGGCGTGCTCGACTCGCTCCAGGATGGGGTACCCGCCGTAGAAGGCCGTCTGGAAGGCGGTCGTCGCCACCTGGCACACCCCGCCGCCGACGCCGGTGATCGTCTGGTTGCCGACGATGATCAAGCCCTGCTCGTAGCCGCTCTCGACGCTGACATCGCCCAGCCACTCGTTGAACGAGAAGGTGCCGCCCGGCGGGACGACCAGCCCGTGGAAGTTGGCCGATGCCACCTGGATGTTGTGGCGGCGGGCGGCGGTGGAGCCGTAGAAGTATGTTGTCTTTTGCACGACGCGCTCGGTGATGCCCAGTTGGGCAGCCGTGGCCGTGTCGGGGATGGCTGGGGGAGTCTGGGTGAAGACGAGGCGGACGCGCCGCCCGGCGGGGTCGCTGGCGAAGACAGCCCGCTCGAACTGGGCGACGGTCTGCTCCACGTCCAGCGCGCGCCCGGTGACGCTGTTCTGGATGACCTCAAGCTGCTTGGTCTCGTCGTTGAAGATGAAGCGGGCGTTGGCGGGCCTGACGGCCAACGACGGAGCCAGTTCGTTGAGGAAGGCGCGCGGCTCGTCCAGACTCACGCCGACTGCATAGGCCCCCGTGCCGTCCGGGTCCTGCTCCAGGGAGACGGTCAGCATCTGTTGCAGCGAGCTGACCTGGGCCACCCAGGGACCTTTGTCTGCACCGTCTTCGGGGGCCACATAGAACTCGACCGGGGCCGAGAGCGCCAGATTGACGCGCTCGGCGGCGGCACTGGCATCCCAGATGGCAGGGTCCGTCTCGGTGACGACCAGGGTGATCTCGCTGCGCGTGGCCAGCCCGACAATCTCGTGGCGCAGTGCGAAGAGCGTCGCCGCCATGTCCACCGCACGCCCGGCCTGCGCCGGGGCTGCAATGGCCCGCCCCTCGCGGATGGTCAGCGTCGCGTTCACGAGGGGGCGGTTGACGTAAGCGCCGGCGATCTCGCTCAGGACGCGCTCCGCCACCGACTGGTCGAAGCTGACGATGGGCACGACCGGATGCCCATACAGGCGCGTCTCAAGCTGAGTGATCAGGTTTTCGAACGCGCTGCCCTCGCGCCCGACGCGGTAGGCGGCGTCCACCGTCGCCTCGACATCGAGCGACACGCCCAACTGCGCGGCGCTGTACTGCCACAACTGGCCGCCGTAGCGGAAGGTGAAGGTGGCGCTATCGGCGTAGGCGAAGCGACCCGCCAGGGCCTGAATCGCTTGCTGGCGCGTCATCCCGGCCAGGTCCACGCCCATCACGGTCGAGACGCCGGGGTGAATCTGATCGCGGTGCAGGAACTGGTAGCCGGACACCAGGATCGCCAGCACGCAAAGCAGCAGGATGGCGCCGGTTGCGGTCAGCATGAACAGGCGCGGAATCCAGGGGTTCATCTGGCGGCGAACGGGCCGAGGCCGGGCGTAGGGACGCGGGTGAGAGTAGGGAAAGTTGGGAGCGCTCATGATCACCACCCGTAAACTGCCTGATGTGCGGGTGACAGAGGGTACCCCTGCCGTTGTTTGTATGGTAGCATCTTTGGGCAGGGGCGACAATTTCGAGCGCGCGCCAGAGGCGAGTTCGGGTTTTGGGAGCAAAGGATCACCGCTGAGACGCAGAGAGCGCAGAGAAGAGCCAAGGAATCTTCAATGTTTTTCTCTGTGTTCTCTGTGCCTCTGCGGTTCAGTAAATTTTGCCCAAAAGCCAGATGCTGCCTGCGCGTCAATGCCGGGGGAGGACGATATGGACGAACGAGATTCTTCACTCACTGCTGAGAATCACGAGGCGGGGCGGCCCTGGCCGTCGCTGCGCGAGGCGCGACGCTCCGTCTTGCAGCGCGCCTATGCCACCAAGGAGTCGGCGGCGGATCAACTCATCATCGCCGCTGAGCGCATCCGCGCCGAAGCCCTGCGCAGCGATGACGAAGTGGCCATCCGCCAGGCGGGGCAGCTTGCCCGCAGCCTGGAGCGGGCGGCGGTCTACCTGCATGGGCACACCTTCGACCAGATGACCGGAGACGCCACGCTCATAGTGCGCTCAAAGCCCTGGCAGGCGGTGATGATCGCTTTCCTGGTGGGGGCCATCTTCGGGCGGGGCCTGCGCCGCGACCGCTTTTAAGCGACTCTGATTCTGCGCTATCATCCGGCGCGCGTCGCTGTACCATGCCTCGACAGGAAGGCAACCGGCCCATGATCAACCTGGTGATTCTGTTCAAGCAATCGGTTTATGACGGCACCTTCGATCTGCGTTACGCCCGCAACCTGGCCCTGCTGCGCAAAATACCTGGCGTCGAGCGCGTGACCGAGGGCCAGGTGATTGGCAGCCCGGGCGGCCCGGCGGCCTATCGTCGCGTGCTGGAACTGGGCTTCGCCTCATTCGAGGCGTTGGACGCGGCGCTGCGCTCGCCGGAGGGCGTGGCCGCTGGCAAAGACCTGATGGACTTCGCCGGAAAAGACGCCGAGCTGCTCTTCGTCGAAGTGGCCGAGGAGCCGTCGCCGGTCGTGCTCACGCCGGCGAATCTGCAAGCCTTCCTCGACAATCACCACATTGACGCGCAGCTCGTCTATCCCGGCGCGCCGACGCCGACCGTGCCCGCCGCAGCGCAGGCGCTGGGCGTCGAGGCGGATCAGATCGTCAAGTCGGTCGTGTTCCTGGTCGAAGACCGGCCCTTCCTGGTCTACGGCTGCGGCACGCGCCGCGTGGACCCGCGCAAGCTGGCCGACCGGCTGAATGTCAGCCGCAAGAAAGTGCGCCTGGCTGACGCCGACCAGGTGCTCGACCTGACCGGCTATCCGGTCGGCACGGTGCCACCCGTCGGGCTGAAGACGCTCATGCCCGCCTTCATGGACCCGGCCATCCAGGCCCACGAAGTCGTCTATGCGGGCGGCGGGGGGATGGATGCCCTGCTGCGCATCCGCAGTGCAGATCTGATCCGTGCCAGTCGCGCCGAGATCGCGCCGATGCTGCGCGACGACGAGGCGGACGATGCGGGCGAGACCGAGGCTTGAGCGTGTATGCCAATTCCGTCAGGCAGATTGTAACGCCCCGATTTACCTCACCCCCGCTCGGCGCTGACGCGCCTCGTTGTCCCCTCTAGCTTCGTGTAGAGAGGGGGGATTGAGGGGGGAGGCGTTCAGCGAGCATTCCTGAACTCCCCCTCGCAACAGGTTGTTCGTGGACCCGTGACGACGGGGAGTGTCTCGGATTGGGGCTGCAATTGCCTGAGCGCGGAGGCGCGGAGAGGAATATGAAGCTGTTCTCTCCTTCTCTTTGCTCTGTGCTCTCTGCGTCTCGGCGGTGATGATCTTCCGCTCGCAACTGGAGGGCGTGCCCTGGCCGGAGCCGGTCAGGGGGTGGGGAAAGAGCGCAGCGGCACGACCGTGTCCACGATGATCTGAGCGGCTCCTTCGATGCCGACTTTGCCTGTGTTGATCACCAGGTGATAGAGCGCGGGGTCATCCCAGCGAATGCCGAAGAAGCGGCCCAGGTACTCGGCGGTGGCCCGGTCCTGGCGGGCGATCTTCTGCTGCGCGGCTTCGACGCCGAGCCCCTCAACCTTCTGCAGGCGGGCGATGCGCGTGCCTTCTGGCGCGATGACGCGCACGTGCAGCACGTTGGGCGTGTCCTGGAGAATGGCCTGGCCGCCGCGCCCGACAATGACGATGTCACCCTGGTCGGCGGCGGCGCGAATGGCCGCCTTGATCAGCTCGACGTATTGCGCTTCATCCACTGACTCCGCCGTGAGCCGGCCGCGCCCGGCGGCGTCCTGCTGGCGTACCTCGACGCGTTGCACCGGGCGCGGCCCTGACCGGAACAGCCGCGCTACGAGGTTCTGCACCTCGTAGCGATCCTCGGAATAGTCCACGACCTGTTCGTGCGACAGGCCCGCCTCCGCCGCCGCTGCGATGATGAGCTGCTTGTCAAAGTAACGGTAGTGAAGCAGCTCGCAGACGCGACGGGCGATCTGTCCGCCGCCGCTGCCGATCTGTCGCGAAATGGTGATGATGGCCATCTGACCTCTCCTCGCATCAAGACCCACCCGGGCTGCTCGCGCCCACACTCCGGCAATGCGAACGCGCCCGGCGCGCCGCATCGCCTGCCGGTGGGCATACTCGAGCGCTCCCCCACTACCTCAATTCTACCCTATTCTGGCATGCCTATGCTGGCTGGTCTGCACAAGGCACAAGCACATGCACAAGAGGCGGATGTCACAGGGGGGCGAGATATCTTGAGCCGCGGGGAGCCGCCACGGACGCGCAGAGCAGTGCTGATGAAGACACCTGGCGATTCCACGCGCCTGCTGCGCCTACTCGACCAGCGTCTCCCACTCGCTCAGCGCTCGCTCCAGCGCGGACTCAGCGGCGGCGTAGCGCTCGCCCAGGTCGCGCACCCGCTCGACCGCGCCGCGCGCGCTGGCCTCGCTCAATGCATCGTGCAGCGCGCCAAGCTCGTCTTCCAGCGCGGCGATCTGCCCCTCCAGCTCGGCCAGACGACGCTGCCGCTGGCGGTTGCGGGCCGTGGCGCCCCCATTCTGACGGCGTCCCGCCGCCAGGTCGCGGCGGCGCGCGGCGGGCGCGGGGGACTCCGTCTCGCGGGCCGCCTGGCGCGCGGCCAGGTACTCGCGGTAGGTGCCCTCGAAGAGGGTCAGGCCGTCCGCCTGCAGATCCCAAATCTGCGTCGCCAGCGCGTCAATCAGGTAGCGGTCGTGGCTGACCAGCAAGATCGTCCCGTTGAAGGCGGCCAGTACGTTCTGCAGAATCTCCTGGCTCTCAATGTCCAGGTGATTGGTCGGCTCGTCGAGCAGGAGGAAGTTCGCCCCGTCGAGCGACAGCTTAGCCAGGGCCAGCCGCCCGCGCTCACCGCCGCTCAGCGTGCTGACCGGGCGGAACACGTCATCGCCGGTGAAAAGGTACCCGGCCAGGTAGTTGCGCGCTTCGCTCAACGGCAGGTTGCGCACCATCAGCAGCTCGTCGAGCACGCTCTTATCCGGGTCCAGCCCCCCGTGGGCCTGGGCGAAATAGCCCGGCTGCACCGCCGCGCCGAGCCGCGCACTCCCGCTCAGCGCCGGAATCTCGCGCAGCAGCGTCTTGAGCAGGGTCGTCTTGCCGGCGCCGTTCGGGCCGATCAGCGCGGCGACTTCACCTCGGTAGAGCGTGATATCCGGCACGGTGACCAGGGGCCGCTCGCGCTCGTAGCCCACGACCAGGCCGTAGGTCATCAGCACCTTGTCGCCGCTGCGCAGGTCAGCTTTCAAGTTCACGCGGATGTGATGCTGGTGGCGCGGGCGGGCGATCAGCCGCTCGCGCTTGAGCCGCTCCAGGCGGCGCAGACGCCCCTTGGCCTGGGCGGTGTTCTGCCCGGCGATGTTGCGCCGGATGTAGTCTTCCTCTTTGGCGATGAACTCCTGCTGCGCCTCGTACTCTTTGCGCTGCCGCTCGTGCCGCTCCTCGCGCTGCCGGACGTAATGGCTGTAGTTGCCACGATAGACCTCAATGCCGCCCCACGCCATCTCCCAGATGGTCGTGATCACGCTGTCCATGAAGTAGCGGTCGTGACTGACGGCGAGCAACGCGCCCGGCCATGTCTTGAGGAAGCTTTCCAGCCACTCGACGGCGTTGATGTCCAGGTGATTGGTCGGCTCGTCGAGCACCAGCAAGTCCGGCGACTCCAGCAGCAGGCGGGCCAGCAGGGCGCGCGTCTGCTGCCCGCCGGAGAGGCGAGCCAGCGGCATGGTCGCGTCTTCCAACGCGAAGCCGAGTCCCTGCAATACCTGGCGCGTCCGCGTCTCGTAGGTGTAGCCGCCGTCCAGCTCGAACTGGTGCTCCTCGCGCCCGTAGCGTTCGATCAGCGCGTCGAGGTCAGGGTGGCCGGGATCGCTCATCTGCTCGGCGAGGGCGTCCAGCCGCGCTTCGCGCGCGCGCAGAACGCTGAAGGCGGTCATCATCTCGTCCCACAGCGACCTGTCGCCAACAAGCTGCGGGCGCTGCGGCAGATAGCCGATGGTCAGCCCCTTCATGGGGCTGACCGTGCCCGCTGTCGGCTCCTGTCGCCGGATGAGCACTTCGAGCAGCGTCGTCTTGCCGATGCCGTTGGCGCCGACTAGGGCGATCTTCGCGCCGTGCGGAATCTCGACGGACACGCCGGAGAAAATGTCGTCGGCCCCGAAGGACTTGGCCAGGTTGCTCGCGCTGAGAACAGTCATGATCGTGGGTCAGGGTAGGGCTGCCGGTGTCGGTAGGCGCTGCGCGCCAAAGTCGCATTATACCATGGGAACGGCGCGCTTTGAGGGGCGAGTGCTGGCGGACAGGGCAAACGCATCAAAATCCGCCACGCTATACGCTCTGCTCGTTGCCTGACCGCCAAAAAGTGCAAAGATAGAGGGGATAGTTGCCATGGGATGAGTCTCGGTTAGCTTTCTACTACTAACTCAAGCTTGACCGAAACTCATCCTTTTTCCAAAAACAGCCAAACCCCAGGTCCGAAGTCTTGGGGAGACTTCGGAAGTCTGAGTCATGACCACTACATGTCACCCCCCAACCCGCTACACCCACTCAACCAGCGCCTTCGCGCGCTCGGCAATGTGCGCCGCCGTCAGGCCGAGCTGCTCGAAGATGACCTGGTACGGAGCCGACGCACCGAAGCGATCCACGCCGACGGCTGCTCCCCCGGCGCCCACCCATTTCTGCCAGCCAGTGGTCACGCCGGCCTCGACTGACACGCGGGCGGTCACGCGGGGTGGCAGCACGCTGTCGCGGTAAGTTTGCGGCTGGCGCTCGAACCGTTCCCAACTGGGCATGCTCACCACGCGCGCGCTGATGCCCTCCGCCGCCAGCAGCTTTTGCGCGGCCAGAGCCAGGTGCACCTCCGATCCGGTCGCGATCAGCAGCACGTCCACCGCCCCGCCGGGCGCGTCGGAGAGCACATAGGCGCCGCGCGCCACACCCTCAGCGATGCCCAAGGCGGGATCGAGC
Organism: Chloroflexota bacterium; assembly: GCA_037447125.1. Taxonomy (GTDB): domain Bacteria; phylum Chloroflexota; class Anaerolineae; order Aggregatilineales; family Aggregatilineaceae; genus UBA2029. Next base: position 15,117 of record JBBIHG010000011.1, read on the forward strand.
GCGGGCACGTTCTGGCGCGTCAGAGCGAGGATGGTGGGGTGATCGCGGTTCTCGATGGCGCAGCGCCAGGCCGCCGCCGTCTCGTTGGCATCCGCCGGGCGGATGACCTCCACATGCGGGATGAGACGCAGCGACATGATCTGCTCGACGGGCTGGTGCGTCGGGCCGTCCTCGCCCAGGCCGATGCTGTCGTGGGTGAAGACGAACACCGGCGCGAAATGGCTGAGAGCCGCCACGCGCATCGCCGGCCGCATGTAATCGGCGAAGACGAGAAAGGTGGCGCTGTAGGGGATCAGGCCGTCGTGCGCGGCGATGCCGTTGACGATGGCCCCCATCGCGTGCTCGCGCACACCGAAGCGCAGGTTGCGGCCCTGGTAGTGCCCCGCCCGGAAGTCCTCGCTCAGGTTCAGATAGGTGCGCGTGGACGAGTCCAGGTCTGCCGCGCCGCCGATCAGCCCCGGCAGGTGCGAAGCCAGGGCGTTGAGCACCTTGCTCGAGGCGACGCGCGTGGCCACGGATGTGCCCGTCGCGAAGACGGGCAGATCGGCGTCCCAGCCTTCTGGCAGTGTGTCGGCGAACATGGCCGCCCATTCTGCCGCCTTGTCCGGCTGCGCTGCCTGCCATGCCGCGAACGTGCGCGCCCAGGCCGCCTGCGCCGCCGCGCCGCGCTCGACCGCCTGACGGAAGTGAGCCAGCACGTCGTCGGGCACGAGGAACGGCGGTTCCGCCGGCCAGCCGAGATTCTGCTTGGTCAGGGCGACCTCTTCGGTGCCAAGCGGTGCGCCGTGTGCCTCGGCGGTACCGGCCTTGTTCGGGCTGCCATAGCCGATCACTGTGCGCACCATGATCAGCGAGGGGCGTTCGGTCTCGGCGCGGGCGGCGTGAATAGCCGCCTCAATGGCGATCAGGTTGTTGCCATCGTCAACGCGCAACACCTGCCAGCCATACGCCTCGAAGCGCCTGCCCACATCCTCGCTGAAGGACAGGAACGTGGGGCCATCCAGGGAAATCGCGTTGTCGTCGTAGAGGTAGATCAGCCGGCCCAGCTTGAGGTGCCCGGCCAGCGACGCTGCCTCCGCCGCCACGCCCTCCATCAGGTCGCCATCGCTGACAATGGCGTAGGTGTAGTGATCCACAACGGGGTGATCGGGCGTGTTGAAGCGCGCCGCCAGGTGCCGCTCGGCGATGGCCATGCCCACACCGGTGGCGAAGCCCTGCCCCAGCGGACCGGTCGTCGTCTCAACGCCGGGCGTCGGCCCTGCCTCCGGGTGGCCGGGGGTGATGCTCCCCCACTGGCGGAAGGCCTTGAGATCGTCCAGAGTCATGTCGTAGCCGGTCAGGTAGAGCAGCGCGTAGAGCAGCATCGAGCCATGCCCGGCGGAGAGCACGAACCGGTCGCGGTCTGTCCACTTCGGATCGCGCGGGTTGTGCTTGAGGAAGCGCGTCCAGAGCACATAGGCCATCGGCGCTGCGCCCAGCGGCAGGCCCGGATGCCCGGAATTGGCTTTCTGAATGGCGTCTATCGCCAACATACGAATGGTGTTGATGGCTTTCTGATCGAAGTCGGTCATGGAATCCTTCCCATGTGTGCTGATTCAGAGTGCAGCAGAGACGTGTGCCTGGACCTGCGCGCGCCCTATCCCCCAATCGTCAAACGGCCCCCATTGTACCCTCCCCGCGCGACTACGCATAAATTGCGCCGTATGGTATGCTATCTTCGCGCGGCGGCGGGCAGTCTGCACTGCCAGCCCAGGGAATTGAGCGAGCCTGATGACTGACCCTTTCGATCCCTTCGACGACCACGCTGAGGAGGGTGACCTGCTCGAAGCGTACTGCGTGAGCTGCAAGCAGAAGACGCTCATCGAGAACCCGCAGGCCATCTGGACGCGGCGCGGCGCGCCCGGCACGCGCGGCACGTGCGCCGACTGCGGCACGACGGTGATCCGCATGGGCCGCACCGCCGCCCACGCCCGGCTCAGGCGGCCTGAGCCAGCACAACTCTCCGAACTGCTATCGGGCAAGGCTGGCCGCAAGGCGCTCCCGATGGTCTACATCAATCACAGCGTGTCCGATGCAGAGTTCGCCGAGATTCTGGCGGAAGACCTCAAGCGCGCGGGCGTGCACACCTGGCTACCAGGCCCGGAGGATGAGGACGTGCAGTGGGCCACCGGCGTGCACCCCGCCCTGGTGGAGTGCGCCGCCATGCTGGTCATCGTCACGCCGCTAGCCCTCAAAGCAACGAACGTGCGCGAGGCGCTGGAGTACTTCGTCAAGACGCGCAAGCCAGTAGTCGTCGCCATGCTTGAACCCGCCGACCTGCCGGACTCCTTACGGCGCAAGCCGCGCTTCGACTTCTCCGGTGACGACTACAAGCGCCAGCTACGCGCGCTCGCTGCCGCGCTGAGCGGCTGACCCCTCAGTACGCGCGGCGGATGAGAAAGGCGGCAAGCTGGCGCAGCCCGTCCTGGGTCGGGTTGGCGATACCGGTCGCGTCGAGGTGAGCCAGCGCCCTCTCGAAATACTCGCTGGCGATGCGGTCAGTCTCGGCGATGGCTCCGCAGCGTTGCAGAATGCCCAGCACGTCGGCCACGTCGCCATCGGACAGCGCCTCTTGCGCATAGATGCGCCGCAGCATCGCCTGATCTGCTGCTTCGGCACGCTCGAAGGCCGCCAGCACCGGATACGACTTCTTCTTCTCGCGGATGTCGCCCGTCGCCGATTTGCCGGTCGCCGCCTCGTCGCCCCACACGCCCAGGTAATCGTCGCGCACCTGAAAGGCCAGGCCCAGGTCGCGCCCAAACTGCGCGTAGGCAAGTATAACCGGCTCATTGTCGCTGCTAAGCAGTGCGCCGATCTGCGTCGCCGCCTCGAGCAGCGCGCCGGTCTTGTGGGCGATCATGGTCAGGTACTCAGCGGTCGTCACCCGCTCCCGCCCGGCGAAGCTCATGTCGAGCACCTGCCCTTCGGCGGTCCACAAGCACGCCTGCGAGAGCGTCTGCGCGGCGCGGACCGCCTTGCTGGCGGGCACCTCAGCGCGCAGCAGATAAGTCACGGCCAGGTTCGCCAGCGCGTACAGCCCGTCGCCAGCGTTGATCGCCTGGTCGCTGCCCCACAGCGTCCACACTGTCGGACGGTGACGGCGCTCGGCAGAATGATCCATCACATCATCATGGATCAGGGTGAAGTTGTGCAGCAGTTCCAGCGCCGCCGCCGCAGGCAGCACGTGCCGGTAATTGCCCGCGAGCGCCTGAGCGACCAGGGCCATCAGCAGCGGGCGAATGCGCTTGCCGGACGCGCCAGGAGCGAGGTCAGCGGCTCCTCTGCCCCAGCCGAAATGGTGATCGATCATCTCCCACAGCAGGGGCGCGATCTCGACCTGCTGCTGGCGCACGGCCCGCATCTCGGCGTCAATATCGGCCAGGATGCCCCCAAACATAGACTCATACGAGGTTGCCATCGCCACTCCTTCCCGGCCTGCACCCGCCCACTTCGCCGCTCATTCTACCACGTTTGGCATTGCCGGTCGCCCGCAAACGATCTACACTACGCGGGCGAAGAAAGCACCGCTAACGAGAAGCACGCCTATGCCCTCCACGATTCACGTCTCCGCGCCGGGCAAGCTCATGCTGCTGGGCGAGCACGCCGTCGTTCACGGGCGTCCCTGCCTGGTGACGGCGGTGGACTCCCGCCTGCACATGACCCTGGCCCGCAGCGGCGACGATCGTTTCAGGATAAACGCGCCGGACGTGGGTGCGCACGGCGTGACGGGCCGCCTGGCCGATGCCTTCCGCGACGGGCGCGCCCTGGCGCCAGGCACGCGCTTCATCGAGAGCGCGCTGCGCGTCTTCGCCGAGCAGATCGGGCTGGAAGAGGGCGTCAGCATCGCTACGCGCAGCGACTTCTCCAGCCAGCTTGGGTTGGGTAGCTCGTCGGCCACCGTCGCCTGCGCGCTGTTGGGGTTGGCTCGGCTACAAGACCTTGAACTCACCCCGCATCGCCTGTTCGACCTGGGCCTGGAAGCGATTCGCCGCGTACAGGGCACCGGATCGGGCTTCGACCTGGCGGCAACCATCTTCGGCGGGACGCTGTATTACGAGAACGCCGCGCCGCGCCGCATCGAGCCGCTGGACGCGCCAGGGCTGCCACTGGTCGCCGTCTATTCGGGGATCAAGGCGGACACAGCTACGTATGTTGGACGGGTGAATGCGCGCCTGGCGGCACACCCGGGAGCCGTCGAGCACGTCTTCGAGGCGATGCGCGCGCTGGTCGTCGCCGGGCGGGAGGCACTGGCGCAGGGTGACTGGGCGCGGCTGGGTGAATTGCTGGACATAGGGCACGGCCTGGCCCACGCCCTGGGCGTGGACATCCCCCAGACGGCGGCGCTGGTCTTCGCCGCGCGGGCGGCAGGAGCTTATGGAGCGAAGCTGAGCGGCGCGGGCGGCGGCGACTGCGTCATCGCCCTGGCGACGAACGACCGGCGCGCAGACGTGGAGCGGGCGCTGGAAGCCGCCGGGGGCACCCTGCTGCGCGTGCCGCCGAACGCGCCCGGCGTCCGAATGGAAGCGGAGGTTGCCCCATGACTTCAGCGAAAGCGACAGCCCTGAGCTGCGCCAACATCGCCTTCATCAAGTACTGGGGGCGGCGCGATCACGCGCTGCGCCTGCCGCTGAACAGTTCTATCTCAATGAACCTCGACGGCGCGACGACGGTCACCACAGTGGCCTTCGACCCATCGCTGCCCGGCGACGAGGTGAGCATCGCCGGCGCGCCCGCTCTGGAGCGGGCCGCCCGCCGAGTGAGCGAGCACCTCGACCGCGTCCGGGCGCTGGCGGGAATCGCCGCTCCCGCGCGTGTGGCCTCGCGCAACTCTTTCCCGATGGGCGCGGGCATCGCCTCGTCGGCGTCGGCCTTTGCCGCGCTGAGCGCGGCGGCGTGCGCGGCGGCAGGGTTGGCCCTCGACGAGCGGGAACTCACCATCCTGGCCCGGCTGGGATCGGGGTCGGCCTGCCGCTCCGTCCCAGCAGGTTTCGTGGAATGGCACGCAGCGGACGCCAGCGAAGAATCCTACGCAGAGAGCATCGCCCCGCCCGAATACTGGGACTTGCGCGACCTGATCGCCGTGGTGCAGACGGAGCACAAGGAAGTCGGCTCGACCAGGGGGCAGGAGTTGATGGACGCCAGCCCCTTCGCCGGGGCGCGGCTGGCCGCCGCCGAGCGCGCCCTGCCGGTCGTCCGCGCGGCGATTCTGGCCCGCGACTTCACGGCCTTCGGCCAGGAGACAGAGCAGGAAGCGATCCGTATGCACGCCGTAGCCATGACCTCGCAGCCCAGCCTGCTCTACTGGTCGCCGGAGACGGTGCGCGTGCTGCACGCCGTGCGTGCCTGGCGCGAGAACGGGCTGGAAGCGTACTGCACCATTGACGCAGGGGCGAATGTGCACGTGCTGTGCCTGGGGGTGGACGCGGCGCGCGTCGCGGCGGCGCTGAGCACCCTGCCCGGCGTGCATGAGGTCATCGCCAATCGGCCAGGGCCGGGCACACGCCTGGTCGTGGAGCACCTGTTCTGACCGGCAATCCGCAAAACAAACGCCGGCCTCTCCACCTCAAGTGGCCGGCACTGTCGCGGTGTGAGTGCGTCTGTTCCCTCAGCGGGTGCGATCCAGCAGCTTCCAGCCCCAGGGCAGCAGCAGCGTGGCCAGCAGCAGCTTCCACAGATCGCCGGGGATGAAGGGCAGCAGCCCCAGGGCCAGCACCCGATCTATCCCCACGAAATGAGCCAGCCAGGGCAACCCGCAGGCATAGATGGCAGCGTTGCCCAACAGCATGGCCAGCAGGGTCGTGCCCCCCCGCCGATCCCATCCCTGCTCAGCCAGCATCCCCACCACCCAGGCGGCGGCGACGAAACCCAGCAGATAGCCGCCCGTCGGGCCTGCCAGGCGGGCGGCGCCCGCCGCCCCTCCTGCGAAGACCGGCAGCCCCACCACACCCTGCCCCAGATAGGCGAGCACGCTCAGGCTGCCCCGCCGGCTGCCCAGCAAGGCGCCGACCAGCAGCACGGCCAGCGTCTGCCCAGTGACAGGGACCGGGCTGAAAGGCAAGGGGACGGCCCACTGCGCACACAGAGCAATGAACAGCGACCCCGCCATCACCACGCTCACATCATAGGCCAGGGCGTGGCGTCTGGTCACAGGGCGAAGTATGTCGGCGTAGGTCATCATGATCGCAACTCCCGGTCAACGCATTGCCAGACTGTCTCGCAGGGCAGCACCGCCATCGAACAGGGGCGCTGACCCGCCAGAATCAACCCCGCCGGCGGCAGGAAGTTGCTGGGTTTCTGCAATCACCTGCAGGAAACTCGCGCGCCCGCATGGGCGCGGGCGCTGCTGTGCGTGGTCTGAGAGGAGGTACCCCCACCAGGACTCGAACCTGGGCCTCTGCCTCCGGAGGGCAACGCTCTATCCTCTGAGCTATGGGGGCGCAACTGTTCCCAATTGTACCAACATCGTCCTCAGCGTCAAGCCTCGGTCTCGCCCGCGCCGTCTGTCTCGTTGTCGCGCAGCATCGGCGCGATCTCGGCGCGGGGCATTGACCTCACTCCCAGCCTCGCTGCGCTCGGCTTGCCCCCTCTCCATGCATGTGTATACACCGAGCTAGAGAGGGGGACTTTGATCGCCGGATGGGGAATCTTCCCCCTCCCTGGCTTCGCCGGGGAGGGAGCCAGGGGGAGGGACATTCCGCCTTCAGTCCAGCACCCCCTCGCGGTGCAGGATGTCGCGCAGGTGATCGCGCCGCGCCGTTCCCGCCAGCGTTTCCAGCCGGCGCACGCCCAGCGGGTCAATCTCCCCGCGCAGCAGGCGCACTTCTTCGGCAGTGGGCGGGTGCGTTTCGCGCAGGTCGGGTGCGACCGCCAGCGGAAAGCCCGTCTTGGCCTGGACGCGCTCGGCGGTCACGCCGGGATGGACCGTCACCAGGCGCATCGTCCCCTCCGCCCAGTCGAACACACCCAGATCGCTGACCAGGACGCGCGGTCCCGCTCCGGCGCGGCGCTGATCGCTGTGTCCCAGACCGCTGCGCCAATCTAGCTTCGGCACAAAGATCGCCCGCGAATGGCGCGGCACGTAGAGGTACACGCCCGGCGAGTAGACCGTCACATCGGGGATGCCGCCCGTGCCGGGCAAGCGCAGCCGGGGGCGCGCGTAGTCTTGGCCGATGGCGATGTTGTTGAAATTCCCGGCGGGATCAACCTGGGCCGGGCGGAAGAACTCCTTGGGGGTGAGCATGTGCAGCGCGTCGCAGGCCAGTGTGACGAAGCTGGCGTGGGCCAGCGCCTTGCCGGACCATAGTTCTTCGGCCCGGGCCAGGCCGAGTGGTGCCCAATCCTGCACCATGCCCTGGCCGATAGCTGAGGCGAAGAAGGCGTTGGGGGCGTGCGTGCGCTGGGCCAGAATGTAGCCGGCAGCGACCAGCGGCGTGGCCAGGCCTTGCACCAGCACGTCGCCATCGTCAACCTGCCGCGCGATGCACGCGGCAATCAATTCGTCCAGCGTGTAGTCGGCGGCAGGTTGTGCCTGTGCGGTCACGCCCTACTCTCGCTGGCTGTGCCCATCAGTTGCGGTTGCGACCGAAGACGAGCATCGCGTAATAGAGCAGGGTGAGCAGCGACGCGGCGACCGCGGCCACATAGGTGAAAGCCGCTGCTCTCAAAACCGCTTGCGCGCCCGCCGCATCCTGTTCGTTGGCGATCAGCCCAGTGTCGCGCAGCAGCTTCATGGCCCGGCGACTGGCATCCAGCTCGACGGGCAGGGTGACAACCGTGAATACCGTCGCCCCGGCGAACAGGATCAGCCCGATGACGGCCAGCCCGGTGGCGTTGAGGATCAGCCCGGCGATAATCAGGCCAATACCCAATTGTGGGCCGAGCGTCGCGCTGGGGATGAGCATGGCGCGCAGCGCCATCAGTGGGCTTTTCTGCTGGTCTTGCTGGACGTGGCCGAACTCGTGGGCGGCGATGGCCATGGATGCGACTGATGGCTGGGTGGCCACTCCCGGCGACAGGCGCACTACGCCCGCGCGCGGATCGTAATGATCGGACAACTCACCCTTGCCCATCTCCAGCCCCACGCGCTGGACGCCTCCATCGCGCATCAGAATCTGGGCCGTCTGCTGCCCGGTGACGCGCCGGCTGTTGGGTATGTTGCTCCACTTCTGGTACGCCCCACGCACCCATGCCTGGGCCAGCCCACTGAGGACCAGCGTCGGCAGCAGGACAAAGATGATGTAAGTCGGGTCGAAGAACATTCCTCACTCCTTCGGAGCGGCTACGCTCCGCCACGTCTCTCAGAGCGTATACGGTAGGGCATTGAGTTCCCCTCATCCCCCGGCCCCTTCTCCCTCGCAAGCGGGGAGAAGGGAAGCAAGCGCGCAATTTCCCCTCGCTCCGCCGATGTATAGGCTGGGGAGAGGGGTGCAGGGGTGAGGGGTTTCCGTACACCCTCTCGGCAGACAGGTCTGGCGCTCGCTTCAGCGTGCTGGTTGCAGTATACCCCAGGGCGATTAGAGCGGCATTAGAAATGACTATGAAACGCGCAAGATCAAGGCCCCAGCGTGTTCCCCCGTTGTTTGCGGGTGAGCGCCTTTTCTGCGGTGGTGTATGTCCCTTCGAGCACGGCCACTGCCGCCGCAAGCTGGTTGTCGGCGTTGCTCCCCTCGGCGGCCGGCTCATAGGCAACGACAATATCCGGGTGGATGCCCTCCTCGCTCACGGACCGCCCGCCTGGCGTGTACCAGCGCGACACCGTGATGCGGATACCGCCGCCATTGGACAGGCTATACCAGCGCTGGACCGATCCCTTGCCGAAGGTCGGCATGCCGACCACCAGGGCGCGGTGATGGTCCTGCAAGGCCCCTGCGACCAGCTCTGACGCGCTGGCGCTGCCCTCGTCTACCAGAACGACCATCGGCACGTGGGAGGCGATCACCTCGCCCAGGCGCGGGTACTCGGTTGTGCGGTTGGGCGTGCGCTCGACGAGGATATTACCTTCCTCCAGGTAAGCGCTGGCGACCTGGATGGAGGTGGTGAGGAAGCCGCCAGGGTTGCCGCGCAGGTCCAGGATCAGCCCGCCCAGCGCGTCTGCGTTCATGGCCAGGAGCGCGTCGATCATCTCCGACGCTGTGTTATCTTCGAAGCCGTAGAGCTGGATGTAGCCAATCTCGCCCTCTAGCACGCGGCTGGTCACGCTCGGCACGCTGATTCGCTGGCGCATGACATCAAAGGTCAGAATGCCGGCCACGTTCGGGCGGCGGATACCCAGCCGGACCGACGTCTGCGCTGGGCCGCGCACCAGGCTGATGATCTCGCTCTGCGACAGCCCGGTGACATCTTCTCCTTCGACCTCGACGATTACATCACCGCCGCGCAGCCCGGCAGCTTCGGCGGGCGATCCGGGGATGATCGTCACCAGTTCGAGTCCGCCATACTGTTCGCTGGTGCGAACCGTGGCGCCGATCCCTTCGTACTCGCCGCTCATGCCCTCCGAGACACGGGCGTAGGTCTCTGGGTCCATGTAGTCGGTGTGGGCGTCGCCAGCGGCGGCCATCAGGCCGTACAGCGCCGCGTCGAGCAGCTTCTCATCGTCCACCAGCGGATTCGCGACGTGGATGGCCGTCCAGGCATCCCACAGAGGCTTGAGGGCTGCCTCGTCGCCGTCGCTCTCAGCCAGAGCGGACTCCAGCACGGGCGCGATGTCCGGCGTTCCGGCGAAGCGAGCCATTGACCCGACCGCGCCGCTGACCAGGGCGCTGTCGTCCAGGGGGTCCACGTAGTTGGTGTGCAGCAGGTCCCATGCTTCCCTGATAACCGCGAACACGTCGTCGCCCACGGGATAGCTGCCCTGGGCAAGAACGGGTGCGCCTGCTGGCATATACCAGGCGAGCAGGGTGGCGACCAGCAGGGGGATCAGGACGATGGGGACGAACCCGCGGCGAGGGCGAAACAGCATCGAGCGACGCATGGACGACTCTCCAGCCAGTAAGCTCTGCCTAGATTATAGGCACGGTGCCCGGAAAAGCGCATGAGAAGCTGCTGAGAGGGGTCATGCCGATCCCGTGCCCTGCCCAAGGACTCCCGCCAGGTATCCGGCGAAGTTGCCGTTGGCGCACGCTTCGACATAACGCAATAGCTCGCCGCCGCCAACCGGATAGAGCGGGTGGGCGGAGGTGGGCCACGCGCCGCGCGGGGCGGGCACAACCGCCGTGACCAACGGGCCGGGCAGGTCTACGTCGCTGGCTAGCCGCTCAACGATCTCCTCCGCCGTGACGATCACCGTCGCCGCGATGCCTGCCAGTTCCGGGTCAATGCCCAGGTTCTTGTTCAGGCGGGCGTTTCCGCGCCGGTCAGCGACCAGGGCGTGAATCACAGCCACATCGCACGACACGGCAGGGAAGGCGACCAGCGTCTCGCCGCTGTATGGGTCGCGGATGGTCTGCACATCTGGGCGCAGCGCCGGCAGATCGGTGCCCAGCCAGGCGGTCGAGGGCATGAAGCCCACGCCGGCCAGTCGCGCCCGGATTCCGAAGGCGAGGCTGGCTTCTGTCTCCTCAATCACGCGAAGCTGCCCGTTCCCGGCAGCGGCGGTGAACATCGGCGCCAGCCCGAACGCTTCCAGCCCGAAGTAGCAGGTGCGCGTATGGCTGACACAGCCCGCGCCAACCAGCAGGTCGGATTCATACCCGGCGGTGAAGCACAGCAGAGTCAGGCCGGTGGGCGGCTGGGGGCGGCGCAGCAGCTCGCGAACGAACGCAACTGGCCGGCGGTAGAGCATGTTGCCGCCCAGAGCCAGCGTCTGGCCCGGCTGCACGAACGCCGCCGCTTCGGCCAGACTGATGCGCTTGTCGGCGAGCGAGAGATGAGACGGGGCGGACATGGCGACTGCGCTCCTGTGCCGCGCGACCGCGCGGCACGATCACGGTAACACATTGCCACACGACACACAACCCGGCGATCAAGAAGCCAGGCAACCGGACGTGCCGGGGCCTGGCTTTGTGAGCAGCGAGAGGGTGTATTTCACAATGGGGCAAAATCACTTGAACCGCAGAGACACAGAGGACGCAGAGAAGAACTCTTGATGATTCCTTGCCCTTCTCTGCGCTCTCTGCGCCTCGGCGGTAATGCTTTGCCCCAAAACTGAAATGCACCCCAGCGAGAGCGAGCAGACGGCGCGGCCTATTGGCGCTCGGTCAGCGGCACCCATTTGAGGTCCTGCGGGCCGACGTAGTTGTCGAGCGGGCGGATCAGGCGGTTATCGGCCCACTGCTCGATGATGTGCGCCGACCAGCCAGCGATGCGCGACATGGCGAACATGGGCGTCATCATGTCGGTGGGGATGCCTACCGCGTCGAGGACGATGGCGCTGTAGTAGTCCACGTTCGGGTAGAGCTTGCGCTGGATGAAATACTCGTCGGCAGCGGCCAGGTCGGCCAGGCGTTTGGCGATGTTGTACAGCTCGCAACGGTTGTTGCGCTGGCACAAGGCGGCGGCGTGTTTGGACAGGACGATGGCGCGCGGGTCGAGCGCCTTGTAGACGCGGTGGCCGATGCCCATGATGCGCCGGCCCTTGCCCTTGATTTCTTCCTCGAACCATTTGTCCACGCTCTCCGCTTGGCTGACTTCGGCGAACATGCGCATGGCCTCTTCGTTGGCCCCGCCATGCTTTGGCCCTTTCAGCGAGCCGATGGCCGCAGTGACGGCGCTGTACATGTCGCCGTCGGTGCTGGTCACCACGCGGCTGGTGAAGGTGCTGGCGTTCATGCCGTGATCGGCGTGCAGCACCAGGTACACGTCAATGGCCGAGACTTCGGTCGGGTTCGGCTCGGCGTCGTGCAGCATGTAGACGAAGTTGGCGGCGATGCCCAGGTCAGGGCGCGGGGCAACCGGCTCCTGCCCGGCGAGGATGCGCGCCCAGGCCGCGATGATCGTCGGTATCTTGGCGGTGAGCCTGACCGCCTTGCGCTGGTTGGCCTCTGGGCTGCTGTCTTCAGCCTCCGGATCGTACAAGCCCAGCGTCGAGACGGCAGTGCGCAGCACGGCCATGGGGTGCGTCGCCTTGGGGTACGTCTTCATTATGGCGATCAGCGTGTCGGGGATGGCCATCTCCGCCGCGATCGTCTTGTGCAGCCCTTCCAGTTCGGCGGCGTTGGGGAGTTTGCCGTACCAGAGCAGGTAGATCACCTCTTCGAACGAAGTCCTGTCGGCCAGCTCCAGGATGTCATAGCCGCTGTAGATCAGCTTGCCGATGTCGCCCTGCACGCGGCTCAAGCGCGTATCGGCAACGACGACGCCTTCCAACCCCTTCTTCCGTTCTTCTGCCATAGATCGAGTGTCTCCTCAAGCGCGATGAATGGTGTCACCGGTGCATTGGCCAGCAGCAAGCGGTGTGACGCATGGGCTGGTGGAAGCTGCCATACCAGATGGGGAGGGCGGCGCGTGGGTGGGCGGAATGCCAAGGAGGATGAAGGCGCGCGGCCATGTTGCTCACGGCAACTTCTGATGGTAGAGTATATCACCGCGTTATTTTGGTAACAAACGAATTTGTACGAATCTACCGATTGGGCGCGCCAGGGGGCAGGGCAGGGCAGTCCCGGCGAGACGTGAGCGCCCGGCTCAAAGGATCGTCCGCGCTGGCGGGAGGCAAAGCCGCATGACCTCGTTGGTGACGACCGTTACTGAGACTCTGCGCTATCGGGGGCAGCTCGGTCAATGGAGCTGGGTGCTGCACCGGGTCTCTGGCCTGGGCACAGTGCTCTTTCTGATCTTGCATGTGATTGACACATCCTGGGCGGCGTTTTACCCGGAGCAGTACGAGCAGGCCATCCGCGAATACCAGAGTCCGCTCTTCACCATCGGCGAGTTCCTGCTGGTGGCCTGCGTCGTCTACCACGCCTTCAACGGACTGCGCATCATCCTGCTGGACTACAAGCCGGCCTGGTGGGTCTACCAGCGCCGCGTGGCCACCATTGTCTTCGTCGCCACACTGGTTGTGCTCGCGCCCACCTTCGCCCTGATGGTCGGCCATGTGCTGGATTTCTACGGTGAGGAAGGCCGCGACATCGCCGGCCTGGATGAGATCATCAAGACGCAGGCTCAGTTCGTCGCCGGCTTCGCCGTCATCCTGGCAGCGGCGCTTATCCTGTCGGCGCTGTTCGGGCTGATCGCGCGCAGCCGGGCCACGTTCGACCTGCCGGGGCGCTTCGAGACAGCGCTGTGGTCGTTCATGCGCCTGTCGGGGGTGCTCATCCTGCCGCTGATCTTCGGCCACCTGGCCATGATGCACGTCATTCAGGGCGTGTTTGACATCACCGGCAGCGGGGTAGGCATCGTGGGCACGGACGCGGTCAACGAGAGCGGCAAGGCGATCGAGTTCGTCGGCCAACGCTGGGATATGCTGGTCGCCGGAGTCGCCATCTGGCGCGTGTACGATGGGCTGCTGCTGGCCTTGGTGGTGCTGCACGGCTTCAACGGGCTGCGCTATGCGGTCAACGACTACGCTCACTCGCCGCTGGTCAACCGGGCGCTGAACTACGCGCTCGTCTTTGGGGCGGTAGCGCTCATCATCGTCGGCCTGGCTGCCTTGCTGGCCGGTGTGGACGAGACGGCCTACCGCATCGCCGAAGACCTGACATCCTCCACCTCGTGGATTAGCCTTCGCCCCGTGTGGTGAGTAGCACGGAAGCTGAGGACGACTATGCAGACACACCAGTATGAGGCGGTGATCGTTGGCGCGGGCGGGGCCGGGCTGATGGCCGCGCTTTATGCCTCGCGCCAGGTCAAGACCGCCGTGATCAGCAAGCTCTACCCGACGCGCTCCCACACCGGCACGGCGCAGGGAGGCATTGGGGCGGCCCTGGGCAACCTGGACGAGGATCGCCCCGAATGGCACGCCTTCGATACGGTCAAGGGGGGCGATTACCTCTCTGACCAGAATGCCGCGCTGGTGCTGGCCCAGGAGGCGATCAGCGCTGTGATCGAGCTGGAGCACCTGGGCTTGCCCTTCGACCGCACGCCAGACGGGCGCATTGCGCAGCGGCGCTTTGGCGGGCATACCAGCGCCTTCGGCGGGCAGCCGGTACGCCGCGCCTGCCACGCTGCCGACCGCACCGGCCACATGATCCTGCAGACGCTCTACCAGCAGTGCATCAAGAACAACGTCACCTTTCATGACGAGTTCTACGTCGTTGACCTCATTCGCAGCGGCGATGTGGTCGTCGGCGTGGTCGCCGCCAGCCTGGACGATGGCGAGCTGCACATCTTCCACAGCAAGGCCGTGCTTTTCGCCACCGGTGGATGGGGGCGTGTGTGGGAGATCAGCAGCAATGCCCATTCGCTGACCGGCGACGGCAACGCCGTCACCTTCCGGCGTGGGGTGCCCATGCAAGACATGGAGTTCTTCCAGTTTCACCCCACCGGCATCTACAAGATGGGCATCCTGATCACCGAGGGCGTGCGCGGCGAGGGCGGCGTGCTGCTCAACGACCGGGGCGAGCGCTTCATGGAACGCTACGCGCCGCGCATCAAAGACCTGGCCAGCCGCGATGTGGTCTCGCGCGCCATCTATCTGGAGATCGAGGCGGGGCGCGGGATCAAGGGCAAGAATTATGTACACCTGGACGTGACGCCAGAGACGGTCAACCGCTACCTGGCCGAAGCCGGCGACAACCGGCGCATCACCCGCGAGTATGTCGAGTCCAAACTGCCGGACATCCTCGACTTCTGCCGGACGTACCTGGGCATAGACCCGGTCAAAGAGCCGATTCCCGTCCAGCCGACCGCGCACTACGGCATGGGCGGCATCCCCACCGATCTCGATGGACGCGCGGTGATTGACGCGGCGGGCACGCCCCTGGCCGGGCTGTACGCGGCGGGCGAAGCGGCCTGCGTCAGCGTGCATGGCGCGAATCGGCTGGGCACCAACAGCCTGACCGATCTGATCGTCTTCGGACGGCGCGCCGGTAAGCACATGGCCGCGTACTGCCAGGGGACGGACTTCGCGCCGCTGCCTGCCAGCCCGGCTGGCGAGGTTGAGGCGGAGCTTGAGCGCATTCGCAAGGCCGACGGCGCGCGCAAGCCCTACCAGCTTCGCGCCGAGATGCAGCAAATCATGATGAAGCATGTCGGTGTCTTCCGCACGGCGGCGGGCATTCAGCAGGCAATTGACACGGTGGGCCGCCTCAAGGATGAGTACCAGAACAACCTGGGCATTGACGACCGGGGCCGCCGCTTCAATACCGACCTGTACGAGGCCTGGGAACTCGGCTGTCTGTTGGACATCGCCGAGGTGACGACGGTCAGCGCGCTGGCCCGCGAGGAGAGTCGCGGCGCGCACTCGCGCGAGGACTTCCCTCAGCGCGACGACGAGCGCTGGCTGGTGCACACGCTGGCCTTCCGCACTGAGGATGGCGCCGTGACGTTGAACCACGACAAGCCGGTGGACCTGTCGCTGGCCGAGGGCGATCCCCGTTTCAGGCCCACTGAGCGCGCGTATTAGTGCCGTTTCACGAAGAGGGTGGCGATGCAGCAGGCAACATTGCGAATCCGGCGCTTCAACCCGGAAAAGGACCCAAAACCCTACTGGGCGGAGTACACGCTTAAGGATGTGGAGCCAAATGACCGCGTGCTGGAGCTGCTGCACCGCGTCAAGTGGGAGCAGGACGGCACGCTCGCCTTTCGCCGCTCGTGTGCGCACGGCATCTGCGGCTCGGACGGGATGCGTCTCAACGGCGTCAACCGGCTGGCGTGCAAGGTGCTGGTCGGCACGCTGGGCGCGGGCGATCACGTGAAGGTCCAGGTCGAGCCGATTCTCGGCCTGCCGGTGATCAAAGACCTGATCGTGGACATGGAGCCGTTCTTCGCCCACTACCGCGCGGTGATGCCCTATCTGGTCCACGAGTCGGAGCCGCCCGCCGACGGTCGCGAGCGTCTGCAGAGCGAGGAAGACCGCGCCCGTTTCGACGACACGACGAAGTGCATCCTCTGCGCCTGCTGCACCACGTCGTGCCCCAGCTTCTGGGCGAACGGCAGGTACGTCGGCCCGGCGGCGATTGTTCAGGCGCACCGCTTCATCTTCGACAGCCGCGACCAGGCGGCAGCGGAGCGCCTCAAGATTCTGGCCGAGCCGGACGGCGTGTGGCGCTGCCGGACGATCTTCAACTGCACGACTGCCTGCCCGCGCGACATCGAGGTGACGCGGGCCATCGGCGAGGTCAAGCTGGCCATCGCGCGCGGGGCGCGGTGAGGCTAACCGGCAAGCAGACTTGGCGGCGCTGGCAGTTGCCCCGTAGAATCGCGGAGCGGCGTGGATGTGGGTCTGGTCGCACCTGGGACGCCGATGACTGGGGTGGCCCGTCCGGCTCGCGGGCGCTATCGTTGAGCAACGAGGAGCAGGAGATGCTCTTTCTGCTGGAAGGCAACATCGCCGCGGGCAAGACGACTCTAGGGGCTGCTCTGTCCGCCGGAGATCAGTTCGTCTTCGTGCCGGAGCCGGTCGAGCGCTGGCAGGGCGGGTTCGCCGCCAACCTGCTGGAGCGCTTCTATGCCGACACGCCGCGCTGGGCGTTCACGCTGCAGATTTGTGCTTTCGTGACGCGCACGCAGGCCGTGCAGGGCGCGCTCCGCCCGCTGGGCGACATCGTCTTCGAGCGGTCTATCTACTGCGACCGCCACGTCTTCGCCAGGAGCCTGCACCAGCAGGGTCTCATGGACGACACGGAATGGGCGCTTTACTGCCATTTCTGGGATCATTTCAGGGAATCTGCGCCCGGTCCCGACGCCATTCTCTACTTGCGCACGCCCGCCGAGGAGTGCTACCGCCGCCTGCAGGCGCGCGGTCGCCGCGAAGAGAAAGGCGTCTCGCTGGACTACCTGCGCCAGCTTGAAGCGTGCCACGACGCCTGGCTTCGCGACCCGGCGGTCGTGGAGTGCCCGGTCCTGGAGCTTGATGGCACGCGTTCCTGGACGGCGAGCGAAGTGCGGGCCGAGCTGGAGCGCATGGTCGTGTGGCGAGAGGCGCGCTGAGAGGGCCTGGGGCAGGCCGCTGGGGGCGGTGCCTGCCGGTCGTGACCATCACGTGACGCGCGCGACGGAATGGTGACAGAGCAGAGCACAATGACCTACCGCTCGTCCGGGCCTTCGCCGCTGCTGATTACCCTGATCGGGGCGTTGATCGTGTTGGGCGGCTATTACGTGTGGATGGGTATTCGCTCGTTTCTTGAGAACCAGGGCGACATCACCGCCGACGTGACTCGCCAGGCATTTTCCACGGCTACGGCGGGCGCGGCGCCCTTGCTCAGCCTGCCCACGCTGTACGTCCCGGCGACATTCACGCCGCTGCCCCCCTGCCAGATATTTCGCGTCCGCGTCGAGCGGGCCGTCTACCGTGACTGCCCCAGCACGGACAGGCTGCAATGCCCGGTGCGCGATGTCGTGACCTATGGCACCGAGCTATGCGTCTATTCGCGCGCGCCCGGCAACCCGGAATGGTATGTGGTCGAGCTGAATCCGCAGGGCGCCTACCGCAACACGGTCTTCATGCACGAGAGCGTGATCGAAGCAGTGAACCCAACACCAACGCCGAGCGCTACCTTCACGCCGCTGCCGACCGTCAGCCCGACTCCCTCCTTCACACCGCCGCCGGTGGTCACATCCACGCCGACGCCAACCCCGAACCCGGCCACTCCCCCGACGCCTATTCCGACACCGACGCCAACGCCGACTACACACCAGGTGTCGATCTGATGAAGGGCTTCTGGCTTGGGGGAGTTGTGGGTATACTGTAGGTGAAGGGATAGGCAGCGAGAGCGATAATGACCGACGCGCAGTGGCCGGGCGTGGACGCGCCCCAGCACGTACTGGCTATCGTCAACCCCGCATCGGGATCGAAGCGAGGGCAGGTGGTCGTCGAACGGTTGCGCGAGATCCGCCATCCGCGCATCACCCTGCACGTCACCACGCCCGATTTTGACTTCGCGCGGGCGATCGAGGAGGGCGTCGCAGCGGGCGCCGACCGCATCCTGGTTGCTGGGGGTGACGGCACGCTGATGGAGGGCGTCAGCGGGGCGCAGCGCGTGCTGGGTGGAGAGATGCTGCCCTTTTCGTGGGTGCCGGTGGGCACCGGCAATGTGGTGTCTGGCCTGTTGGGGCTGCCACACCGGCTTGAGCCAGCGCTCAAAGTGGCGCTCGGTCCTGGCCTGATCCGGCGCATTGACCTGGCCCGCGTGGGGGATCGCTGCTCGGTGCTGCGCGTCTCGACCGGGTTTGAGGCGGAGGTGGCCTTCGATGTCACGCGCGAGGACAAGGACCGGCTGGGCTTGCTGGCCTACGGCCTCTCAGGCATCAAGTCCCTGCGCCAGACGAAGTCGGAGGAGTACTTGATCTCTCTCGACGGGCAGTCCCCGATTCGCGTCGAGGGGATTATGGCTTTTGTCACGGCGACCGGGGCGCTGACCTGGATCAACGGCATCTCGGTGATCAACGATGCCATCCAGCCCGACGACGGCTTGCTCTATGCAGGGGTCATGCGCCCACTCAACCCGGCCCGCGTGCTGACCAGCGTCACCAATCTGGTGGCGGGGAGCGGCCTGCCGCCGGAGTCGATCATCTACTTCTCGGCGCGCAAGCGCATTGTGGTGGACGCCAAGACGCCGCAGCCCACCCAGATTGACGGCGATCCGCTGGGCACAACGCCGATCATCGCCGACCTTATGCCACGCGCGCTGCCCATCGTCGTCCCGCGCGAGCGGACACGCCCGTGGTCGTCCTTCGAGTGGCTTTCGACCGACTGGCTGCAGCACCCCGCGGACGACGAGTAGCCGCGCCGGCCCCTGGTCCCTACCCAACAGGCACGGTGAAGCTGAACACGCTGCCTTTTCCAGGCGTGCTGCTCACGAAGACCTTACCGCCGTGCTTGGCGACTACTGTGCTGACGATGGTCAGCCCGACGCCGGTGCCCTCCACATTCTTCGTCTGTTCGCTGCTCACCCGATAGCCGCGTTCGAAGATGCGCGCCAGCTCCTCCTGGGCGATGCCGATCCCCTGGTCAGCTACCTCAAAGGTGACCGTGCCATTCTCCCGGCGCAGCGTGACACGCACCGTGCCACCGTTGAGCGAGTACTTGATGGCGTTGTAGACCAGGTTGCTCATCGCTCCTTTGATGCGCATGGCGTCCGCCAGAATGGTGCAGCCGTCCTCTGGCAGGTCCTGCTCGATCTTGACCCCACGCAGCCGGGCGAAGTCAGCCGCATCGCGCAGGACTCTGGTAATGATCGGGAGCAGATCGGTTTGCTGCAGTTTCAACTGGCCGCTGGCATCCATCCAGAACGTGTCAATGACCTCTTTGACGGCTTCGGAGATGGTCACCATTTTGAGCGACGCGCGGTTGGCGAAATCGGTCTGCTTCTCGCTGAGCCCACCCAGGCCCACGACCGCATCAATAAGGGCCTTCGCCCCTGCGACAGGCACCTGCAGGTCATGCACCAGGCCATCAATCAATTCGTCGGCGGAAGACAACGCCGTCTCGTTGAGTAGCTTGATCACCTGCACAGGCACTGGTTCGCCAGACGCCTCAGGCACGGTCGCCCGGATAGCCCCCTGGCTGCTGTTGGCTTCGTGCAGAAGGTTTGTCAGAGGCCGTAGGTTGGCGTAGTCGCCCAGGGCGCGCCCCACGGCGTCGCGCGCCCGCAGTCCCAGCGCTGCTTCCGCCGCCGGGTTCAGCAGGGCGATGCAGCCCTGCTGGTCAGCGACGATGACGGCCTCCGCCGCCTGGGCGCACAGCGCTTCGAGCGCGTGGTGGGTGATTGACCGGATCATCATGAGCTTGTCTCCCCCATCAGCAGCAGCGGCAGATCGCGCAGTGCATAGGCCGCGCGTGTGCCATGCCACATTAGCAGGCTTCCATCAATCGAATAAATACGCTGAAATTGCGCGGCTGGCAAGTCGAGCCTGGACAGCTCAGCCGCGTCGCCCTGGCTGAAGGGGTAAGGCTCGTCCGGCAGCAGGATGACCTCCGGCTGGGCAGCGATCACCTCGTCCAGTGTGATCTGGGGGTAGCGCGCGCGATCTCCCCCGGCTCCCGCGGCGAAGACGTTGGCCCCGCCGCAGACGCGCAGCATGTCGCCGGCATAGGTTTCCTGGCTGAAGGTCATCCAGGGATCGCGCCAGATAGGTACGAAGACTCGTAGTGGTGCAGACGCCCGCGCCGCGGCCAGCGTGTAGTCATAGGCGCGCTCGATCTCGCGCACGCGGGGGATCATCACCGTGTGATCGAACAACTCCATGATCTGCCACAGCACGGTCAGCGCGTCGAGCACGGTACGCGGGCCGGTGACCCACAGCGGAATGCCGGCTGCGGCCAGGGCCTCGGCGTCCTCGCGGCGATTCTCCTCGTCGTTGAGCAGCACCAGGTCAGGTCCCAGAGCGATAATCCGTGCGACGTCCGGGGTCTTGGTGCCGCCGACGCGCGGCAGCCTGCCCAGACGCTCGGCGGGGCGCGTGCAGTAGTCGCTGGCTGCGATCAGCCGGTCGCCCAGGTCGAGATCAAACAGGGATTCGGTGAGGCTGGGTACCAGCGACACCACGCGACGCGGTGGCGGGAGGGCTGGCGGTGCGCTCATCGTCCTAGCCCGCCAGCCGGATAGCCTGCTCGCGCTCCGGCCCCACGCTGACCAGCGAAACCGGCACACCGCTCAGCTCCTCGATGCGCCGGATGTAGCGCCGGGCACTGTCCGGCAAGTCGTCGAAATGGCGCGCGGCGGAGATGTCCTTGTCCCAGCCGGGCAGCGTCTCGTAGACGGGGCAGACGCGCTCAAAGTCCGGCGTGAAGACGGGCATGGCCGTCGTGCGCTCACCGTCGCGCTCGTAGGCCACCGCGATCTGCAGCGCGTCCAGTCCGCTGAGCACGTCGAGCTTGGTGACGACCAGCTCGGTGAAGCCATTGACGCGCGCCGCATAGCGCAGGGCGACGGCGTCCAGCCAGCCGCAGCGGCGTGGGCGTCCAGTTGTCGTGCCGAACTCGTGCCCGGCGGCGCGCAGGCGCTCACCCGTGGCGTCAAATAGCTCGGTGGGGAAGGGGCCGTTGCCGACGCGCGTGCAGTAGGCTTTGGCCACGCCCACTACCCGCGTGATGTGCTGCGGGGCAATGCCCAACCCGGTCAGCGCGCCCCCCACTGTCGCTGAAGAGCTAGTCACGTAAGGGTAGTGGCCATGGTCCAGGTCGAGCAACGTGCCCTGCGCGCCCTCGCACAGCAGCCGCTGACCCGCGTCCAGCAGATCGTGCAGCAGGGTCGTCGTGTCAGTCACGTAGGGGGCCAGGCGCGCCGCGGCTGCGCCGCAGGCCTGAGCCAGCTCCCGCGCGTCAACCGGCTCCAGGCCATACTGCCCGCTCAGAATCGCATTCGCCCGTTCCAGCGCCGCCTGCACCCTGGCCGCGAATGAGTCGGGATCGCGCATTTCGCCGGCCAGCAGACCGGTGCGGGCCGCCTTGTCCATGTACGCTGGCCCGATGCCGCGCCGCGTCGTGCCGATGGAGGTTGCTCCTCGCGCGCGCTCGGCGGCGCCGTCGAGGGCCTGGTGACCCGGCGTGATCAGGTGGGCGCGCGCGCTCAGGTGAATGCGCTCCGGCGCTATGTCCACGCCCTGCCCGGCGAGCATGTTCAGTTCTTCGACCAGGCACAGCGGGTTGACGACCATGCCGCTGCCCAGGATGCAGCGCAGGCCGGGGTGCACCACGCCCGACGGCACCAGATGCAACTTGAACTCGCGCTCGCCGACCATGACCGTATGTCCGGCGTTGTCCCCACCAGCGTAGCGCGCCATCACGTCCGACTGGCGAGCCAGCCAGTCGGCGATGCGTCCCTTCCCTTCGTCGCCCCATTGCGCGCCGATCAACACCGTCGCGGGCATGTCCGTCCCTCCTCAACTGGGAATGCAGGTCGCGCAGCGGTCATGAGTCTTTGAGTCAGGGTCCTGCGTCTTAAGTGGTGGGCAAGCTCTTACTCATGGCTCACGATTCATGATTCACCACTCGCGTCCACCACGTATTCCTTGCCCAGCGCCACAGTGATCGCGGCGCTGCCCCACACCTCGACCTCGCCGAGCGGGCCGAGCGCCAGCGCGGCTCCATGGCCGATCCCCAGCCCAAAGCTGTGCGGCATCTGGCGCACGACCCGGTGCAGCCCGTCAGCCATATTCGGTGTGTAGCCGGAGACGACAATCGCGTGCTCCAGCCAGTGGATGCCTGGCACAAGGTCTTGTTCGCCGACACGGTGCGCGCCAAATAGCTCGGCGCTGAGGCCGACGGCATAGATCGTCGCGCCGCGGCTGAAGGCGAAGCGAATCGCTTCCAGCACGACGCCGCTCAGCGCGTCGTGGAGCGCTTTCTGCTGCGGACCATCGCCGATGATGATCACGCCGGCCTCGCTGAGCTGGGCGTAGACTTCCTCGTCCGTCTCGCTCAAGATGTCCACCAGGTAGCCCGTGCGCGCGCCCATCTCGCGCAGCGAGTCCATGTGGCGGTCGGCGCTGTCCGCATCGTTGGCCGCCCACACGTAGGCGATCGGCCCCTGCGAGACGGTGCGGGCCAGCAGACGGGCTTCCACCGTCTGCACGTCGTCGGATTCTGGCGGCCCGCCTCCCGACAGGACGATCCAGCCGCGCCCCGGCTGCCAGCGAAAGACGTTAAGCTGCGGCACGCTGCGCTCCTCACTCAGCACGGTCTGGCTGCGCGCCAGGCAGGACATACGAGGCGACCGCCGCCGTCAACAACTCCACACCCAGCGGGATGGCCGCTTCGTCGAAGTCGAAGCGCGGGTGGTGGTGCGGGTAGTCCAGGCCGCGCTCCGGGTTGGCCGAGCCAATGAAGAAGAACGTCCCCGGCACCGCTTCCAGGAAGTAGGACATATCCTCGGCGGCCATCGTCTGAAAGTTGCGGATAATCTGCAGGTCTGGTGCGACGGCCCAGAACACTGCCCGCAGCCGCTCGTTGACTCCGGCGTCGTTGACCAGGGGCAGGGTGAGCTGCTCGACCGTGACCTCTGCCTGGCAGCCCAACGCCGCGGCAATGCCTTCGGCGATGGCCCGTGTGCGTTCCTCCAGCAGCGCGATCACCTCCCCGCTGAACGCGCGGATCGTGCCGCGCAGCCGCGCCGATGAAGGGATCACGTTGAAGGAATCGCCCGCTTTGAACTCGGTCACCGACACGACGGCCACGTCGCTGGGGTGCACGCTGCGGCTGATGGCGGTCTGCAGGGCGCTGACGATCTGGCATGCGGCCACAATCGGATCGCGGGTCTCGTGGGGCAGGCCGCCGTGCCCGCCGCGCCCGTGGACGGTGATGGTGAAGTCGCCCGCTGCCGCCATCATCGGCCCGTCCACCAGCGCCACCGTCCCGACCGGCATCTCGTTCCACACGTGCAGCCCCAGGCTGACATCTGGCACGGGCGCTCGCAACGCACCGGCGGCGATCATCGCCTGCGCGCCGCGACCGGTCTCCTCGGCGGGCTGGAAGACGAACTTGACACGCCCGGCCAGATCGGCGCGGCGCTCGCTGAGCAGTTCAGCGACTGCCAGGCAGATGGCCGTATGCCCGTCGTGCCCGCAGGCATGCATGGCACCCGCCGTCTGTGAAGCGTATGGAACCTCGTTCTCCTCCTGAATGGGCAGGGCGTCCATGTCGGCCCGCACCAGCACAGTTGGCCCGTCCGCTGCCCCGTCCAGCACCGCGACGACTCCCGACTCGCCGACGCCGGTCTGCACCTCCAGGCCCAACTCATGCAGTCGCCCGGCGACGATGCTCGCCGTGCGCGGCAGCGCGAAGCCCAGTTCGGGGTGGCGGTGCAGGTCGCGGCGCAGGGCGATCCAGGCGTCCTGGCGGGCGGCGATCTGCGGCTTGAAGTCGATCACGGGTGGTTGCTCCCTCACAGGTGCCGTGACGGGCGCGGGAGAGGCGCCGTCAGACCAGTCTCAGGGCAGGCCGCCGGTGGGCGCCGGCGAAGCCCGCGTCAGCGCAGGTTAAACACGCGAAATGCTTCGCTGTAGCGCGGCCCGTCGCCGACGAACTCGGCGTCAACGTTATCACGCTGCCGGCGCTCCATCTCCTCCATGTCGGCTATCTGGCTCTTGTGTTCACGCAGCGCAGCGATCTTGGTCTCGAGGTAGGCGGTCACGTCCACCCTGGCACTGGGGTCGTGGGTCCCGCACAGGTAGACGGTCGCCACCTTGTGCGGGGCCAGGCCCTCTACCCGGTAAAGCTCCGGGAAGGTCAGATGGTCGCGCGCTGCCGGGAAGACCGCATCGAGCGCCGCATCGCCGATGGCACGGTGATCGGGGTGGTTGAGGTAGTGCGTGCCATACCAGCGCGCTGTCGGGTCATTGGTGACGACGGCATCGGGCTTCTTCAGGCGGATCAGGCGGGCAAGCTGGCGGCGCAGATCGAGCGTCGGCTGCAGCTCGCCATCCGGATAGCGCAGGAAGATCACTTCCTGCACGCCGAGCCTGGCCGCGGCGGCGCGCTCCTCGGCCTCACGGATGGCCACCAACTCCTCAGAAGTGATGGTGAGGTCCTTAGAGCCTTTGTCGCCGCTGGTGGCCAGCACGAAGATCACCCGCTTGCCCTCCGCTGCCCAGCGGGCGAAAGTGCCCCCGCAGAAGAACTCCGGGTCGTCGGGATGGGCGAAGATGCCCATGATGGTGCTCATACCGTTGGAGGCGGCGCTCTCACTCATTCTGATCTGGTTTCTCCCCCTGGCTGCGGTTCGGCCTGGGCCCGCTCCCTGGGCGATGGCGGCGCCCTCGGCGCGAGCGGCTTCGCCGGCCTTCCCGCAGCGGTACAGCATCGGCCGATTCGCTGGGCTGGGCGGCAGCGTAGTGCTCCGGCGCGATCGGCTCGCCGGGCAGGTCCTCGTCGTCGTAACCCGCGCTGCTCTCATCGTCGAGCAGCGCGTCAGGCTGGCGCGCGCCGCAGTCGCAGCCGCCGCTCTCCGCCTTGGCACAGCCGGCATCTGCCCTGGCTTGCAGCGCCGCCAGCTCGTCAAGTGGGATGATATCTTCGCGGTTCACGACGTACTGCGTCTCTTCGACCAACACGGTGACGGCGTCGCGCAGCGGGTGGACGTCAATGACCTTGCCCTCGCCGTGCGGGGTGCCCACATGCTTGTTGCGCTTGGGAAGCTGTTTGCGCGCTTCCACGTACTGCTCGTACTCGTAGATCAGGCAACAGCGCAATCGCCCGCACATGCCGGTGATCTCAGTCGGGTTGAGCGAGATGCCCTGGGCTTTGGCCATCTTGATCGAGATCGGGCTGAAGTCCGTCAGGAATGTACTGCAGCAGCGGGGGATGCCACACGCGCCCATGCCGCCGATCAGCTTGGCCACGTCGCGCGGCCCGATCTGACGCATCTCAATCCTGGCGCGGAAGCTGCGTTGCAGAGCGCCGCGCAGCCGGTTGGTGTTGAGCTTGTCCTCGGCGCTGTAGAGGAAGGTCAGCAGCGACCCATTGAAGCTGTACTGCGCCGCGACAAACTTGGCATCTTGCAGGTCGCCCATCTCGGCGGCCTTCTCGCGGCAGGCGATCAGCGCCTCGACCTCGCGCGCTTTCCAAAGACGCTGGCTCATCAAGTCTGTGGGCGTCGCCCGGCGCAGCACCGGCTTGTAGTCGCGCAGGTCGCTGCCGGGGTCCGGGCTGACCAGGTTCATCACCTGGCCCAACTGGACGCCTCGCGTGGTTTCGACCACGACATGATCCCCTACCGCCAGGTCGGGGATGTGGGCGAAGCTGAAATGGTAGACCTTGCCGACCTCAAAGAAACGCACACCGGCGACACGAACGCCGACCGGCTGCGGTTGCTGTTCACTGTGCACTGTCATGCGGTGAAGACCTTCGCCAACTGTCAGTTGCAGGACGATACGTCCGGTGCCTGCCCGGACGTGTCAACTATAGCCCTTGACCACAGCCTCTGCAACAGCCGATGCCGGATGGCGGGACGGGGGAGATTCCTGGCGCTCTGGCGGAACGCGCCACGCGCAGAGCGACCCGGTGGCGAGCGCATCGGGTTTCCGGGCTGTTGCAGCGTGCGTTGTGGAAACAGAGTGTTCGGTGTATGCTGAATAGCACTTTAGCCCGGCAGTGGGCAGATGCCCGCATCTTTTCCGGTGGTGTCAGCGAGAGGTGGTGTGATGAGTGCAAAGCGTTTGTGGTCTCGCATGCTGCTGGCAGGTCTGCTGGCGCTGGCGTTCACCGCCTGCTACAAAGACGCGGGCGTCAATGTGCAGCCGACATCCCGGCAGGTCAATATCGCTGACATGACCCCGACAACGCCTGCTCCGCCAACTCAGGCGTTCACTGCTACCCCCGAGAGTGTGTTGCAGGCGACTCCCACACGCGGGCTCGTGCCCACGACCACTCCCGCTGACTCGGTGCAGAGCGGGCTGCCGGCTACCGCCACACCGCGCGACGGCGACCTGGCGGAGATGTTGCCCACTCCAACCGATCTGCCCATCTTCCAGTCCAGCTTCACGCCGGCTGGCACAATAAGCGCTGCCACCCTGGAATCTACGCGGACGACGATCACCACGCCGATCATGAGCGATATCCGGCCCTCTCCTACGCCGTCGCCGACCATTGATCCTTCCAAGATGCCCACGCCTACGGACATCCCGGTCGAACTCAACCCGTGCATCCACGTGGTGAATTTCGGCGACACCTTGTACTCGATTGCCAGGGAAAACGAAGTGACGCTGGAAGCGTTGGTCGCGGCCAACCCGCCGCTGCTCGGCGGCAACCCCAACACTATTCTGCGGATTGGGTGGCAGCTCAGGCTCCCCGGCTGCGCGGACGAGGGAGCGGAGGCGACAGTCGAGAGCGCACCAACCGCCGTTCCGGCGGGCACGCCGTCGGGGCCTGTGGTGCATGTCGTTCAGGCGGGCGAAGGCATCTATGCTATCGCGCGCAAGTACGGCGTCTCTCACGAGGCGATCATCGCCGCGAACAACCTCGCCAACCCCAACCTGATCTATCCCGGCCAGGAGTTGATCATCCCGCTGGGACAATGACCAGAAGCTCCTGACGGGCAGCCAGGAGACAGGCACGCCACAGCCGGCGTGCCTGTTTGTCGTCCGGCGACGTTCACTTGCCGCCGTATTTGTTGGACAGCAGGTTCAGCAAGGTGCTGGCATCCACCGCGGCGTCCTTGCCGCTCATGAGGGAGAACATCCCCATGAACCCGCTCTTCGACTGGCGGTTCTCCAAATCCATGGTGAGCTGATCAAAGGCATCGGCGGTCAGGTTACGCAGCGCCTTCTCCTCGTCTTCCTCCAGCTCATATCCGGCCAGCGCCACATCCGGATCAGACAGCAGTTGCTTGCGGAACTCCTCGTCGGTCAGGGCGCGGCTGATGATGGTGGTGAGGTCTTGTTGAGCCATGCGATTCCTCCTTGGCTGCGGCGCGGTGCGCGCGCCGAGCGCGGACCGTGATGATGGTTGCCGGACATGGTGCTGATTCTATGCTGATATTATATTGCCTCAGAAGAGCGTAGACAAAACACGCTTCTTCCCTGCTCCCAGAGCAGTGGCATCTGCTTCGCGGGCCATCCTCGTCAGGGTGCTTCCTGGCCTGGCCCATCCCGCCCGGTTTCGCGTTCCGCACGCATCGAGGCCGGCACCGGATTCCGTCACACTGACGGCTCCGGCGACCCTGGTTGAGCACACTTACCATGGCCTTCAGTGCGGTCAGGGCTGCCACCAGTCGTGTGGCGCGCGACGTGCAGCGATGGGCAGCGGCAGACTCCCCCGTGGTCGCTGAGGGAGAAGACGTGCGCGCGGTCACTTCGGGGCTGTAGACACGCAGACGACGGCTATGGTACACTACTCTCAGTAGGTAATCGGTGGCAGCAGGGGTGCGCTGCCAGGCCCAGAGCTTAAGTGACGGCTCTGACAGCGGGCAGCGGCTGTTCTCGCTGGAGCGTACTCATGACGGACGATACCAAGCCCGTTCGTATCCTTTGCATCGAAGATGATCCAGAAATGATCGAATTGATCCGGCTCATTCTTGCCCGGCAGGGCTATGAGGTCATCGGCGCTGCTGGCGGAGAAGCGGGCCTGGCTGCCATTGCGCGGGAGAAGCCTGCGCTGGTGCTGCTCGATCTGATGATGCCCGAAATGGATGGGTGGGAGGTCTTCCAGCGCATGCGTGCGGATGAGCAGATGCAGGACATCCCCGTCATCGTGGTGACAGCCAAGGCCCAGAGCATTGACAAGGTTCTAGGGCTGCATATTGCCAAAGTGAACGACTATATCACCAAGCCATTCGGCCCCTCGGAGTTGCTCTTAAGCGTGGTGCGCGTCCTTCAAGAAGCGGGTATCGAAGTCGAAGAGGCGAGTTGAGCCATTTCCCTTTGGGAGTTCGTGAGAGGTGCGCTCGCGCCGGGGCACACCTCTCTTTGTTTTCCTGGCATAGCACCCGGCAGGGCAGCCTGGGCGGTTCGCGCTGTGTGCCAACTTCCTGTAGAATACCCAGCAGTTGAGTCTCTGGCTGGAGGGAAGCGAGGACCGTGCGCGCAACGTGGCAGGCTCTGCTCACCGCAGGAACATCGATCGTCGCCGATGGCGGCATGGGCACCATGTTGATCGCGCGCGGCTTGCAGCGGGGCACCGCGCCGGAGCTGTGGAATGTCGAGCGCCCGGATGACGTGCGCGCCATCCATCGCGCCTATATTGAGGCGGGTGCGCAGATCATCCTGACCAACACCTTCGGGGGCAACGCACTTCGCCTGGCGCTGCACGGTCTGGCCGATCGCGCTGCCGAACTGAATCGTGCCGCCGCGAGTCTGGCGCGGGCGGAGGCCGATGCTGCGCCCCATCTGGTCATTGTGGCCGGCTCGATGGGTCCGACCGGGCAGATGTTGGCGCCGATGGGCACGCTGCCCCCTGAGGACGCCGTCGCCGCGTTCGCCGGGCAGGCGAGGGCGCTGGTCGCGGGCGGTGTGGACGTGCTGTGGATCGAAACGATGTCGGACCTGGAGGAAGTGCGCGCGGCAGTTGATGGCTGTCGCCAGGCAGCGCCGGAGGTGCCAGTCGTCGCCACTATGACTTTCGATACGCGCGGACGGACCATGATGGGCACTACGCCGCAGCAGGCGGTCGCTGCCCTGAGCGAGATGGGCGTGGTGGCGCTGGGGGCCAACTGCGGCAAGGGGCCAGACGAGCTTGAAGCCGCGATTGGCCGGATGCAGGGTGCCGGGCCGGGCCTGCCCCTGGTGGCCAAAGCCAATGCCGGTGCGCCGCGCCTTGAAGGCGATGTCGCCGTCTATGACGCGACGCCCGCCGTGATGGCTGGCTACGCCGTGCGAGTGCGCGGCCTTGGCGCGAGCATCATTGGCGCTTGCTGCGGCAGCACGCCGGACCACATCCGCGCCATGGCCGCGGCCCTGGAGGCGGGTGCGTCGTAAGGCAGGCAGGGCGGCCAGCCTGGCGTCGCGAATCATGCTACACTAATGGCGCTGTGCTCAAGAACTGGGCCATAGTCTGGGTTGAGGGGGCCTTATGCGGCGAGTGAAGAGAGTACTTGGTTACCGTATCGTGGGTGCAGTCCTGGCTGGCACGCTGGCGATCCTCGGGCTGACCGCGCATGGGGGCGAAGCAGCACAGGCATTCCAGGCCCGCAACCTGCTGCAGAACCCGGGCTTTGAGGAGCCTTACGTCACCATAGACGCCAACCCCGGGCTGCGCGTGGCGGCGAACTGGCAGCCGTGGCATTTGCCCACTCCGTCCGGGCAGCCGACTTCTATCAATGCCCGCCCCGAGTACAGGCCTGCGCCCCCAACCCGCGTTCGATCCGGTGGGGCGGCCCAGGAGTACAACACATTCTTCGCCACACACACCGCAGGGGTCTACCAGCGAGTGCCGGTGACGCCCGACACGGATCTGCGCCTCAGTGTCTACGTCTACGTCTGGTCTTCGGGCACTTTCGCCAACCCCGACGTCAGCGAGCAGCCAAACCGGGTGATCATCAATGTCGGCCTCGACCCGACCGGCGGCACAGACCCGACCAGCGCCAGCATAATCTGGTCGGCGGACGCCGAATACTATGACCAGTACCGCGAGATGTCAGTGACAGCCCGCTCGAAGGGCACGGCTGTGACGGTGTTTGTGCGCACGGCTCCGCGCGGTTTCGTGGGCGTCAACAACATCTATCTCGACGATGCCATGCTGGCGCCACTGAGCGAATTCCCGCCGCAAACCGGGACTGTTCAGGTGCCAACAGCTACGCCTAGCCCGGTGATCATCGTCCCTACACAGGAGGGCACGCTCACCCCTGTGCCTGTGACCCCCACCGTGCCGCCGACGTTCACCCCCAATGTGCCGACAGTCGCGCCCCCCACGGCGACGGTGGTTATTCCCCCTGAGTTCACTGGCACCGTGCTCTACACGGTGAAGGCCGGGGATACGGTGTGGGGCATTGCCCGCCAGTTCAATAGCACCGTGGCCGCGATTCTGCAGGTCAACAGGCTGCCAGCCAGCGGGCTGATCAATATCGGCCAGGTGCTCGTCATCCCGGTGCGCGGCCAGTTCCCTGCGCCGCCTACCTTCACGCCTGCGCCGCAGCTTCCAACGGCTGTTCCCACGCAGGTACCGGACGGTTCCGGTGGGACGGGTGGCGTGCCCACCTACGGGACGTATACCGTCGTGCGGGGCGACACGCTCTCGACGATTGCCACCCGCTTCAACACGACAGTGGCCGTGCTGGCCCAGTTGAACGGTATTCTCAACCCGAACCTGATCTACGCGGGACAGGTACTGCGCGTGCCCGGCGCACCAGTGCCCGTCCCCACCCAGCCGGCGCCGCTCCCGACTCAGCCGCCGACGCTGCCCGAACCGATCCGTCCGGCCACGCATGTGGTGCAGCCCGGCGAGAACTTGTTCCGCATCGCGCTGCGCTACGGCCTGACGCTGGACCAGTTGGCTCGCTACAACGGCATCTACAACCCGAACCTGATCTTCGCGGGCCAGGTGTTGCGCCTGCCGCAGTGAGATGAGCCAGGTGCGCGTCATCCGCCAGGCCAGCACCGGTGAAGTGGTGCTGGCGCGCGCCCGGTGGTGCCAGAGTGCCTGGTGCCGCGGGCGTGGTCTGATGTTCCGGCGGCATCTGGCGGAGGATGAGGGACTCCTCTTTGTGTATCGCCGCGCTTCTATCGGCGGCGCGGCGATACACATGTTTTTCGTCTTCTTCCCCATTGCAGCGGTGTGGCTGGACGAGGAAGGGCGCGTGATCTCGGCCACGCTGGCTCGCCCCTGGCGGCCCTTCTACGCGCCGGGCGCGCCCGCTCGCTACCTGATCGAAGCGCGCCCGGCGCTGCTGGGCCGGGTGGCTGTGGGCGATCAGTTGGTCTTCAGTGAGCAGTCGCTGGCGGGGAAATCTGTCTGATCAGGACCAGCGCATCTAACGTGCACGTGTTGCTTTACCTCACCCCCGCTCGGCCCACTGACGCGGGCCTCGCCGTCCCCTCTCCATTTGAATGGAGAGGGAGCAAGCCGAGCGCAGCGAGGCCGGGGGTGAGGTCAACAGTCCGGGCTGAGGACGATCACAGCGGTTCGCGGGGAGTCTGCTTCGACGCGAGCGGCAGCGATACCGTAACAGAGGTACCCTGTCCCTCTTCGCTCTCCAGCGTCAGCACACCGCGATAGCGATCCACCAGCGTCTTGACCGTCGAAAGCCCGATGCCCGTGCCGGTGACCTGGGTCTCTTTGGCGTTGCGGGCGCGGAAGAACTCGTTGAAGATGTTGGGCATGTCGGCGGCGGGGATGCCGATGCCGCTGTCAGCAATGGTGACTTCGACCGTGTGCGCCGGGCGGCTGACCCGGTAGGTGATCCACACATCGCCGCCTTCGGGCGTGTACTTGATGGCGTTGTTGAGCAGGTTACCCAGAATGATCTGCAGCCCGATCGGCCCGGCCATGATCACGCCCGGATCGTCGCTCAGATCGCTGTGCAGCGCGATCCGCTTGAGTTCGGCGTTTGGCGTCTCGCGCTCGATGATCTTGAGGAGCATCGCCCGCACGCTGTCCGGCTCCAGGGGGGCGTGAGCGGCGGTCGCTTCGCGGCTGCGGGCCAGGGTGAGCAGGTCGTCAATCAGCGTGCGCAGCCCCTCCAGGCGACTGGCGACACGGGCGATCAGCGCCCTCTGCTGCGCGGTTAGCTCGCCGGCGTAGCCTTGCTCGATGTTCTTCATCAGCGATAGCCCGGCGGCCAGGGGAGCGCGCAGCTCGTGGGTGGCCACGCGCACAAACGTCGAGCGCGCCTCAAGGAGTTGCCGGATGTGCTCTTCGCGCTGGCGCAGCCGCTGGACGATGCGCGTAACCAGCTCGGAGAGCACGAACATCGTCGAGCCGAAGAAGAACATAACGGCGGCGATGTAGGTCGTGTTCTTGTGCAGATCGTTGTCCAGGTCTAGCTCGTCAATGGGCACGTGCGGCAGCCAGCCGGAGCGTTCCAGCCAGGCCAGCCCGCCGACGATGAGCACCGCCAGAACGGTCAGGCTGCGCACCTGCCAGGGCAACAGGATCATCCCGGATAGGGCGGCGTGCAGTACGAAGTAGATCAGAGCGGGGCTGGTGACACCGCCGGTGAAGTGCACCAGTGCGATCATGGCCAGCCAGTCGAGCAGAATCTGGCCCCAGGCGATGCGCTCGAACCCCGCGCGCGGGCTGTCGTCCCTACCGAGGAAGGACAGCACTGTGTTGTAGGCGAGCACGCCCAGGCCGATGGTCAGCAGCGGAGCCACCTGTACGTCGAGACCGAGGACTGCGCTGGCTATCGCCGTCCCGATCAGAATACTGAACCCGGCTACCCATCGCAGACGGATGAGCAGCCGGGCGTTCTGACTGAGTTCTTCCAGGGTGGGCTGCAGGGAGCGGCGCGGCTCTTTGCTCTCTGGTTGGGGTTCCATCGTGATTTTCATCAGACGCCTCGCGTGGCCTTCCCCCAGCAGCAGGTGAAAGGGCCGGCGCGCGCCCGGTTCCCTGTCGCTTTGCGTCCTGACACGGTGCAGGTCAAGCGCCAGGCCGGGCGGCGCGCCGCTCGCGCCAGAGTACGCCGCGTCTACTTCTGGAGCAGCTTCTTGATCTCGGCGATCAGTCTCTTCGGGTCAATCGGCTTCTCGATGAAGCCATCCACTGGCAGGTAGTCTTCGTCGGGCGAGAAGCGCAGCGGGGTCGTCTGGTGCACAGCGGTCAGCATGAGGATGGGGATCGCCTTGTGCGCCTCTTTGGCAACGGGGCCGTGCAGCTTCTGCGCGAGTTGGAAGCCCGCCGTGTGCGTGTCCATCATCACGTCAAGGATGATCAGGTCGGGCTTGATCTGGTCAACAGCCTTCAACCCGCTCTCCTGCGAATGGGCGTCGGAGACTTCGTATCCCGCGCTCTCCAGCGGCATGCGCAGCGCCAGCACTACATCGGGATCGTCGTCAATGATCAGTATCTTGTGGGCCATAGTTGTGTTAACTCCTGACCTCAGCTATGAGGGCATCCACCAAACCCGGTAAGGCGCGCGCGACGGCCTCGCTGAGAGGCCGGTCCCAGTCTGTGTGCTGGGGCTGCACGCCGAAAACAATCACTTCCGCCGGCAGACTGCCCAGCGCCTCGGCCAACGCCAGCGCATCTGCCAGGTCGCTCTGATGAAGCGACAGGGGTTGCTCACGCCCGGCGACGCGCGCCTCGCGCCACTCGAATCGGCGTACCGTGCCAGGAGGCTCGCCCATCAGCACAGCGTCCACCAGCACGATACGGCGGTAGCTCTCGATGAGCGGGATCAGCCCCAGCCCGGCAGTGCCGCCGTCCACCACGGCCACGCCCGGCGGCAGATCGGGCCGCGCCAGCAGACGCTGGACAGCCAGCACGCCCACGCCGTCGTCGCCCATCAACGGATTGCCGACGCCCAAGACCAGCGTGTTGCCCTGGGCATCTGCTGTCATGTCGCGCGATGATCCTCCCGACCTGCGTCACGCGGACGCGGGAGACGCACCACCTGGTGCGTCTCCTTTGTTCCTGCGCAAGACCGCGTCACTTGCCGACAAACTCGACGTTCAGGAAATGCGTCGAGCACGATATGCAGGGATCGTAGGCGCGCACCAGCATCTCCATCTTCAGCCGGATGCTGTCTTCCGGCTCGGTCAGCAGTGTGGGCACCAGCGCGCGCATATCGCGGTCCACGTTGCTCAGGTTCTGGCCGGTGGGAATGATGCAGTTGGCCTCTTCGATCAGGCCGTTCGCGCCGATCTGGTACTCATGGAACAGAATACCACGCGGTACGTCGCACGCGCCAACGCCACGCGCGCCTGGCGACAGCGTCACTGGCGCCGGTTTTTCCCACTCGAGGCCGCGCTTGAGCACTTCGTCCAGCAGCAGGATCACATCGTCCAGGCAGTGCGCGATCTCGACAACCTGCGCCGCGCTGTTGAGGAAGGGGTTGTAGCACGGTGCGCTCAGCCCCAGATGATCAGCGGCGGCTTTGGCGCGCGGGAGCAGGTACTGGTGCTTCAGGTTGTAGCGAGCCAGCGCGCCGACCATGTAGCTGTCGCGGTTAAAGGCAGTGTGCTTGGCCGTCGAGTGCGGGACCAGCCGCTCGTTGGTGACCTCGCGATAGCGGTCAATGGGCAGCGTGTAGCCGTCCGTGCTGCCGATCTCGCCGTCAATGAAGCCATAGTAGTCGGGGTGGACGAGCGCCACATACTCTGTCTCGCGCTCGAACGACGGCCACGGCAGCGAGCCAAACAACTCCACTGTCGCGTCCACATCGGCCAGCAATGACTCGGCCCGCCCGCGCAACTCCTCGACCTTGCTGAGCGCCGGGAACTGGGTGAAGCCGCCGACAGTCATGGCGATGGGGTGCGTGTGCCGCCCGGCGAAGGCCGCGCACAGGTCGCCCGCGAACTGCTTCATGCGCAGCGCGCGCTTGACGACTTCGGGATGGCTTGCCGCCAGCGGGATGACGCTGCCCACGCCCAGGAAGTCCGGGGCGACGAGCATGTAGACATGCAGGATATGGCTATCGAGCAGCTCTCCGTGAAAGACCAGCTTGCGCAGGAGGACTGTTTGCTCGCTCAGTTCAACCTGCAGGGCGCGCTCGGTGGCGCGCAGGCTGGCCGTGGCGTGCCCGCAGGCACAGATGCCGCAGATGCGGCTGGTGATGTGCGATGCCTGGTAGTAGGGCCGCCCGCGCAGCATCGCCTCGAAGAAGCGCGGCGTCTCAACGATCTGCAACTCGCACTTCTCGAGGGTGCCGTCCCGCACGTCAACGACAATGTTGCCGTGGCCCTCCACGCGGGTCACATGGTGCACGTTGACTCGGATGTTCTCGGTCATTGTCGTCAATCCTCCTTGGGCGCGGCGAATATTGATGAGGGGAGGGGGGCGGTGTTGCCGGGCCCGAGAGGCGTCGTGACTGGTGCCGGTTCGCCCATCTGCTGGAACTGGTAGTGGTTGAACATGGTGAAGCGGGCGTCAATGTCGGCGTCGGACAGGCCGTGCCCGCGCAGGATTTCGCGCATGTAGGTGAAGTTCGCCTCCGGCGCCCAGCCCCGGCAGCCCTCGCACCCGTCGCTGTAAGTCGGGCAGATGGCCTCACAGCCGGCGCGGGTGATCGGCCCCAGGCAGGGCTTGCCCAGCGTATTGAGACAGGCGTTCTCTTTGAACTTGCACTCCACGCATAGCGGGTAATCGGGCAGACGCGGCTGGCGCCCTTGCAGCATGAGCTGGACAATGCGCAGAAACTCGTGGCGATCAATCGGGCAGCCGGGGATCACCGCGTCCACCGGGATCACTGCCGAGATGGGGCGCGCCGGATAGCTCTCGTAGGCGTCCTTGCCGTTCTTGCCGTAGACGTATGTCTGGACGTGCTCGATGGGCCAGTAGTTCTTCAGGGCGTTAACGCCGCCCAGGTGGGCGCAGGCGCCCAGCGCAACGACGACCGCAGCCTGCTCGCGGATCTTCTGAAGACGGGCCTCATCGCTTTTTCGCGTGCACGAGCCTTCGATGAAGGCGATCTGGTAATCCTCGCCGCGCTCGCTCATCGCCTCACGAAACTGAACGATCTCCACCAGGTCGAGCAGGCCGAGGTGCGTCTGCAGCAAGTCCACGACCGTGAGCTGGCAGCCTTCGCAGCTCGTGAAGTCAAAGAAGGCGATTTTCGGTTTCGTCGCCATTAGAGCGCCTCCTCAAAAGCGAGAGCTTCCGCGTAAGTCCACGACGGGCCTTCCTGGCAGCTATAGCGGTGGTTGACCTGGCAATGACCGCACTTCCCGACGCCGCACTTCATCCGGCGCTCGAAGCTCATCCAGATTTGATCGGGGCTCAGACCCTTGCCGAGCAGTTCGATAGTGACGAAGCGGTACATGATGGGCGGCCCCACTGTGACGGCGATCGTCTTGTAGGGGTTGACCTGGATATGCTCGAACAGGGTCGTGATCACGCCAGAATGGCCAAGCCACGAGTCGTCGGGACGGTCCACGGTTACCAGGAGCTCGACATCCTCTCGCTTTTCCCATTCAGCCAGTTCTTGGCGGAACAGGATTTCGCCCGGGTTCTTGCAGCCGTAGAGGATGATGAGCCGGCCGAAGCCGGTGCGGTTGTCGAGCACCTCGTCGATCAGGGAGCGTGCCGGAGCCAGCCCCAGTCCACCCGCTGCGACGAGGATATCCCTGCCGCGAAACTGTGCGATAGGGAAACCGCGCCCAAACGGGCCGCGAATGCCGATCTCGTCGCCCGGCTGGAGCTGATGGATGAGGCCCGTCAGGTCGCCTGCGTTGCGGATACAAAGCTTGAAAGTCTCGCCAGTGCGGCTGGGAGAGGACATGACGCTGATTGGCGCCTCGCCCACGCCAGGGATCGAGACCATCACGAACTGGCCAGGCACGTGGCCAAGATTCTGCCCGTCCAACAGACGCACGGTGTAAATCTTTTCCAGCGCTGTCTCCGCCTTGACATCCTCAATGGTGGCAACGGCGGGCAGGAAGACTGATGAATGCCCGTTGTACGCGCGCGGCGTCGTGGTCGTCTTCAGATTCTGGTAGGTGTGCAGCATCGCGCGCTCCTCTATGGTCCCGGTTCGAGCTGCATCTCTTCGTGCAGCGCATTCAGCGTGCCGGGGATGGTGATATTCACCAGGCAGGCTCGCTCGCAGCGCCCGCAGCCTGTGCAGCCGATCAGGCCGTGCACCTGTTTGATGTACTTGCCCTTGCGCATCACGCGGTGTCGCACACGCTCGGATTTCTTGCCCCTGAAGTTGTGTCCCCCAGCAACCAGCGCGAATTCGCGGAGCTGGCACGAGTCCCACACGCGCACACGCTCCCCATCCTGCATGGTGATGGCGTTCTCGTCACGCACATCGAAGCAGAAGCAGGTGGGGCAGACGTTCGTGCACGAGCCGCAGGCCAGGCAGCGCTCGCCGAGTTCTTGCCACAGCTTGGCCTGATAGCCCAGGGTCAGCAACGAGGGTGTCTGGTCGCGGCTCATCTTGAGGCGCATACGAAAGTGGGGCCATTTTGCCGAGAGCACCTGGCCCAGCCGCTGGATGTCTTCCTTCTCGGCCATTTTGACGTTGGCGTGATCGAGCAGCAGCCGTTCGCCCTTCTCGGTGCCCGTGTCCACGAAATAATGATCGCCGGCGTCAGTCATGTGCAGGTCATAGATCGGCGCGGCGGTCAGCGTGCCCATGTCCTTGCAGAACGATGCTTCGTCGCAGGGGTGCAGGCATTCGATGCCGATGACGTAGATCTGTTCCCGCCGCTCCATGTAGTGCTCATCGCGAAAGCCCTCGGCGAACACCTTGTCGTAGAGCATGATGCCGCTCATGTCGCAGGTATGCACGCCGAAGATCACCGTCGGCTGGACGTCCTGGTACACCGGACGCATCTCAATCCGCTGGGTGCCGCCGTTCTTCTTCTCAGTATGGTAGGAGAACAGCACTTCGCGCTGGGGTAAGAAGTACTTCTTGGGGGGCAGGATGGTTGTCGTGTAGTCCATCTGGAGCTGCGCAGGGTCGGCGATGTCCTCGAAGGCGTAGCCGGTCTCCGTGGCGACCGGCCCGACGACGCGGAACTTCCCTTGCAGCGCCTTGACGAACTGCGGCAGTCCTTCCTTCGACAGTATGTAAAGGCTCATGTGTGACTCCGCCAAGGCTCCGATACGGATGAACGAGCAAATGCCACCGGGCGCGATCCTCGTTCTGCTTGCGCACACGGGCAGCTTCTCTCCGCTTCCTGTTCTTTAGGGTAACAAGCCATTCCTGCGCCCCACAGTGGCGCATGACCATGTTTGGCGTGACGTAAATCACTTCTGTGAAGGACGACTCAACTGAGGTGGCAGGGCAGGCGACAATTGCTGGAGGCGGGCACAGGATATCGCCCAGTTGCTTTGTGCGGGGGACGGTCAGGCTGGCGCGCGGCCAACTCCCTGACCGCTGCTGCGCCCACCCGACGTACAAGTTGTCAGCGCGCATGGCTTGTCCTTAAGATCATGCGTATTGTCAGGAAGGCTCAACCGTAGAATGAATGCAAATCGTGTTTTTTGTAGGGGGCGGGTTTGCAAACCCGCCCCTACCGGGCGCGGCAAGCAGCGCCCCTACAAAATCCAGGCGCACTACTTGTACACTTGAGCCGTTAGGAAACGTGGAGGCAGGAGCGATGGGTGAGTCATTGGTGAGAGCGTGTCTGGAAAGGGGTATAATGGTCGAAAAACGGACTAAGAGAGATGGAA
>JBBIHG010000012.1:0-37830 GCA_037447125.1 Chloroflexota bacterium
TGGGGCGGCGCGCTCGTTATCGTGCTGATGGGCTTCGTCACCTCAGCGGAGCAGTTGGTCTTGCTGCGCGCCATCCAGGGGCTGATCACCGGCGTATTCTCGGCGCTGACAGCCCTGGTCGCGGCCAGCGTCCCGCGCGAGCGCATGGGTTACGCGCTGGGCCTGCTGCAGGTCGGGCTGTGGAGCGGCGCCTCGGCGGGGCCGCTGTTCGGCGGCCTGATCGCCGACACGCTCGGCTTTCGCGCCTCGTTCATGGCCACGGCGGCGCTGCTGGCCGTGGCCGGCGGGCTGACCTGGTGGGGCGTCCACGAGCAGTTCGAGCCGGTTCCGCGCGCGGCCACTGGGCGCAACGGCTTCCTGGCCGCCTGGGGACACGTGCTCGGCGTGCAGGCGGTGCGCCTGATCTTCTTTGCCCGCTTCCTGACCGCGCTGGCCCGCACGATGGTCGAGCCTTTCACGGCGCTGTTCGTCTTGTACTTGATGGGCGGTCAGGGCCAGACGGCCACTATCACCGGGGTGCTGCTGGCGCTGTCAGCGGCGGCAGGGACGATCACCGCGCTCTACCTGGGGCAGCTCGGAGACAGGCTGGGCCACCGCCGGGTGCTGGTCACCATCACTATTACGGCTGGCCTCCTCTACATGCCGCTCAGCCTGGTCACTTCGATCTGGCAGATGGCTCTCTTGTTCACGCTGACAGGCGCAGCCGCGGGCGGGATTCTGCCCACGCTGAGCGCGTTGCTGGCCACGCACACCGATCCAGGCGAAGAAGGTGCCGTCTACGGACTGGAAGCGGCGATCATCTCCGCTGGGCGCGCGGCTGCGCCAATGATCGGCGCGGGGCTGGCTACGGTGCTCGGCCTGCGCAGCATCTACGTCACCGGGGGTCTCATCTTCCTGGTGATCGCCTTCCTGGTGGGGTGCTGGCTGCCAGCGAAGGCGGTCCCTGCGCCGCGTCCGTCTTCGCGCGCGGTGTGAGTGGATGAGCGGTGGCTGGCGGGTGGTGGTCAGTGATCGGTTGTTAATAGTCGGTTCTCGGCGATAACCAATAATTGACCGCCGGGCACTGATCACTGACCACTGACCATCGCTCTCCCCCCGCCGACGGGCAGCGTGTTGATGCGCAGCCGCCGCCAGGCGAGGGCGGCCAGCGTCAGGCTGACAGCCGCCACGCTGATGCCGCCGGCCACTGCCGCGCCCTCAATGCCCCAGGTCGGAATGAGCAGCGCGTTGAGCGCGATATGCAGGGCGACGCCCAGCCCGGTGGTCAGCGTGGCTGCGCGCTCGTGCCCGGTCATGAGCAGCAGCGGGCCAACCGGCCCGGTCGCCACGGTGGCAAGCTGGCCCAGGCTGAAGATGACCAGCGCCGTCCGCGCGACCCGGAATTCTGCCCCGAACAGGCCCAGGAAGAACGTCCCGGCGACGATGAACGCCAGCGTCACCGGCAGTGCCAGCGCCAGCGCCAGCCGCGTGCTGCCCGTGATCGCCCGCTGCAGGTCGTGGTGCTGGCCCGCTGCGTGCAGCCCGGCGATGTGTGGGGCGAGCGCCACACCGACCGAGACCAGCGGCAGCGTGATCAGCATGGTGAGGCGCTGCGTGACAGAATAGTAGGCGACCGCCTCTGCGCTGTCCAGCGCGCCAAGCATCAGCGAATCCACCTGCACGTTGAGCACGATCAAGCCCTCGGTCAGCGCGAAAGGGATGGCGCTGGCCAGCCAGAGCCGGGCGGTCACGAGGGGCACGGCGCGGCGCGCCTCCGAAGGCACAGCGCGGCGCAACTGCCACGCGCTGAGCGCCAAGGCAAGCAACGTTGCCCCCACGAAGAAGGCCATGGCCGACTGCGCGGTCTCCACCGTATGCCCGGCCACGTACACAAGGCCCAGGGCGAGCAGGAACAGGACCGGTTGCAGCACCTGGTCCGGCACCTGGCCCATGACCACATGACGCAGGCCCTGCATCGCCGCTTGCTGGATCAGGGTTAGGGCGCGGAGTGGCACCACCAGGAGGGCCACCGCCAGCGTGATCAAGGCCGCCCGCGCCAGGCCAGCCTGCTCAGCTTGCAGCAGCGCCGGGCGTCCTGTCAGTGAATAGGTCAGCCACGCCGCGGCCAGTCCCAACGCGACCAGCCCCGCCGAGATGATCAGCGCCCAGCGCGTCGTGAAGCGCAGCGCCCCGCGCATGGTGGACCACGCGCCCCCGGTCATGTAGATTGACAGGTCGCGGATCAGCAGGCGGTCGAAACCCGCAGTCGCCGGGATGATCAGCAGCAGAATCCACGCCTGGGCGAAGTTGAAAACGCCGTAGTGACCGGCGCCAAGCAGTCGGGCCAGGACCAGAGTCGTGATGAACTTGAGGGCCAGGTTGGCCAGGCGCACGGCGAAGGTACCTCCCGTGCCGCGCATCAGGCGCGCCCTGGTGGTCCGCCCAGCCAGCAGGTTAGCAGCGCTCGCCCGCAGCAGGCGATAGCTCCAGCCGTTCAACGGTCTGCCCATCGGTGAGAGTCCCCCTTGCGCGCTCAGTGATACCCTGAACGGAGGCGCTTGGCAACCCGGTCCAATGCCGGCTCAGCGCGCACCTCTTGACCCCATGACAAAACCGCCTTACAATGACTTCAGATGATGTTGTGAAACGATTTATATCGGTTTCTGGCAGACATTAGGTCAGGCTCAGTGGCGCAAAAAGTGACATTACGCGATGTGGCAGAACGAGCTGGAGTGTCTGTCACCACGGTGTCCAACGTCGTGCGTGGCTGGCCGCACATTGCCAGCGACACGCGCTCCCGCGTCGCGCAGGCGATCGAGGAGCTCGGTTACGAGCCGCATCCTCTCGCCCGCTGGCTGCGAACCGGGCGCACGCAGGCGATTGGTTTCATCGTCCCCGATATCGCCAATCCCCATTTCGCCTCGTTGGCCAGCATTGCCGAAGACATCGCCCAGGAGCACGGCTACAGCGTGCTGGTGCTCAACACGCACGACGATGAAGTCCGCGAAGCGCAGGGCGTGCGGCTGCTGACCAACGGCCTGGGCGATGGCATCCTGATCGTCCAGACGACGAACGCCCTGCAGACCACTGACCTGTTGCAGACCATCACCGTCCCCGTCGTGGCAATTGACCGCGTGCCCAATTCGTTCACGGGCGCCTTCTGCAACGTTGACAACCTGGAGGTTGCGCGGCTGGCCCTGGAGCATCTTCACAAGCTAGGCCACCGCCGCATCGCTCACCTGGCCGGGCCGGCGACCGCGCTCTCGGCGCGGGATCGCAGCGAGGGCTACAGGCATTTCGTGGAAGGGCACGGCCTGGACTACCTCTATATCTCCCCCAACGGCAGCCAATGGAGCGTGCAAGAGGGTCTGTTGGCCATGCGCGCGCTGCTGGACCAGGCAGAGAGACCCACCGCCATCTTCGCCAGCAACGATCGCATGGCTGTTGGGGCGGCACATGCCATCCGCGAGCGCGGCCTGCGCATCCCTGAGGATATCTCACTGGTTGGGGTAGACGACATCGAGATCAGCCAGCATTTCAATCCCCCCCTCACCACGGTCCGCCAGCCCGTCAGCGAGATGGCGCGCACCGGAATCGAGATGCTGCTGCAGTTGATCAGGGGAGAAGCTCCTGCCGAGCTTCACGTTACGCTGTCTCCTTTGCTGGTCGTGCGCGCTTCGACCGCTCTGCCGCTGTGAGGCACTGAATGAGTCAAGATCGCTCTCTTCTACGCATGACAGGCATCCACAAATCCTTTCCCGGTGTCAAAGCCCTGGACGACGTGTCATTCGACGTGCGAGAGGGCGAGATTCACGGGCTGCTGGGCGAGAATGGGGCGGGCAAGTCCACCCTGATCAAGATTCTGTCTGGAGCTTATCAACCGGATGCCGGCACCATCGAATGGCAGGGGAACCGCGTGCAGATTCCCCACCCTCGTCACGCTCAGCAGTTGGGCATTGCCACCATTTACCAGGAGTTCAATCTCATCCCTCCGCTGAGCATCGCCGAGAACGTTTTCATCGGGCGCGAGCCGGGGCGGGCCAGCTTCATCAACTGGTCGACTCTGCGGCGCGAGACACAGGTGGTCACCGAACGGCTGGGCATCCACCTGGACCCCCGGCGCACAGTGCGCTCGCTCAGCGTTGCCGAGCAGCAGATGGTCGAGATCGCCAAGGCGCTGTCCATGCAGTCGCGCCTGATCATTATGGACGAGCCGACCTCGGCGCTAACAGAAGTCGAGGCGCAGCAGTTGCACAGTATCATGCGCGAGCTAAAAGCGCAGGGCCTGGGTATCATCTTCATCACCCACCACATTGAAGAGGCGCTGACCGTCTGCGATCGTCTCACGGTGTTGCGCGATGGCCGCCTGGTCGGCACTCGCCAGCCCCTGGAGATGACGCTGGACGGGGTGATTCGCATGATGGTAGGCCGCTCGATAGGCGAGCTATTCAAGCGCTCGACCATGCACTCCTATGGCGACGTAGCGCTCCGCGTGCGCGGCCTGAGTCGCAGCGGGACGGCGCGAGACCCCAATGCCACCGTGCTGCACGACATCAGTTTCGAAGTGCGCAAAGGCGAGATCCTGGGCATTGCCGGGCTGATCGGGGCCGGGCGCACCGATCTGGCGCGCGCCATTTTCGGCGTGGACCGCTATTCGTCTGGCGAGATTGAGGTCGAGGGCCGCCGGGTCAAAATTCGCTCGCCGCGCGATGCCATTCGCCTCGGCTTGGGGCTTGTGCCTGAAGATCGCAAGCAGCAAGCGCTCTTCCTGGCGTTGGCCGTGCGCACCAATGTGAGTCTGGCGGCGCTCGGCAAACTGGTGCGCCTGGCCGATTTCGTCAGCGCGCGGGCCGAGCGCGAACTCATCGCCAGCTATCGCCAGGCGCTCAACATCAGCATGGCCAGCCCCGAGCAGCGCGTGGTCAACTTGAGCGGCGGCAACCAGCAGAAGGTCGTGATCGCGCGCTGGCTGGCCCTGCAACCGAGAGTGCTCATTGTGGATGAGCCGACGCGCGGCATTGACGTGGCCGCCAAGGCCGAGGTTCACCAACTGCTGGATGGGCTGGCGCGCGAGGGCATTGCCGTGGTCATGATCTCGTCGGAACTGCCCGAGATTCTGAATATGAGCGACCGCATTATTACCATCCGCGAGGGACGCCTGACAGGAGAATTCAGCCGCGAAGAGGCTACCGAAGAGAAGCTCATGCATGCGATGGCCCTGGAGCAGGATTCTGCAATCATTTCCTGAGGAAGATCATGAACCAAGTACGCTCACTCCCATTGTGGAGAAATGCCCGCCAACTCAACGTGTTTGATTTCGCCAGCCGCTTCGCGCCGCTCGTCTTTCTGATCGCGCTGA
The DNA here is from genome assembly GCA_037447125.1 of Chloroflexota bacterium. GTDB lineage: Bacteria > Chloroflexota > Anaerolineae > Aggregatilineales > Aggregatilineaceae > UBA2029. The sequence continues at coordinate 5,339 of JBBIHG010000012.1, forward strand.
TCATCATCTTTGGCACGCTTGAACCTCGCTTCCTCTCCAGGCTCAACCTGCTCAATGTTCTGCGTCAGGTCTCGATCACCGGCCTGATCGCGATCGGCATGACCTACGTGATCCTCACCGCTGGCATTGACCTGTCCGTGGGGTCGCTGCTGGCTTTTTCGGGTGTAGTCGCCGCCGCGGTCGCCAAAGGCGGGACCGGCACCTGGCTGCGCAGCGAAACCGGCGAGCAGGGCTATGGCGTGACGCTGGCGGTGCTGGCGGCCATCGCGATCGGGGTGGGAGGTGGCCTGATCCAGGGCACAGTGATCACCCGCCTGGGCGTGCCACCCTTCGTGGTGACGCTGGGCGGCATGTCCGCCTTCCGCGGGGCGACGCTGCTGTTTTCGGGCGGCGGCCCGATCAGCGGGTTCTCAGCGGACTTCCGCTACTGGGGCCAGGGCAAGGTGTTCGGCGATATCCCGGTTCTGGCCATCGTCTTCCTCAGCTTCGCACTGCTGGCTCACATCATCTTACGTTACACGCGCTACGGGAGACATATCTACGCTGTTGGCGCCAATCGAGAGGCCGCGCGGCTGTCGGGCCTGAACGTGAAGCTGATCGTCATGAGTGTGTACGTCATCGTCGGGTTCTTCTGTGGCCTGTGTGGCTATCTGCTGGCCTCGCGCCTGAACTCCGCTGAGGCCGTCGCCGGAGTTGGCTATGAGTTGACCGTGATCGCGTCGGTGGTCATCGGCGGCACCAGCCTCTTCGGAGGGGAGGGCGGCATCCCAGGCACCGTGGTGGGGGCGCTGCTCATCGGCGTGCTGACTAACGGCCTGGTGCTGATGGACGTCTCATCCTACATCCAGCAGATCATCATTGGGGCGATCATCGTGCTGGCGGTCGCCTTTGACCGGTATATTAAGTCGAAACGGCGGATTTAGAAACAGGGAGGTGGCAGCGCATCAAGTGTCTCAGCAAAGTCCGTCGGTCACGTCTTCTTGTTCGGCTGCGCATGAGTCAATACTAAGGAGATAAGGACATGAAGCCTAGAGTTTGGTTGTACATGCTGGTGCTGGTGGCGATGGTGGTCGCTCCGCTGACCGCCGTGGCCCAGCAGGATAAGCCGCTGAAGATTGCGAGTTCGATGCCGGACATGGCCTTCCCGTTCTTTGTGCACATGCAGGCGCAGATTCGGGCGGAAGTGGCGGCGTTGGGCAACATCGAGTTGCTGGAGTTGGACGGGCAGGACCGGGTTGATAAGCAGACAGCCGATGTGGAGGCGGCGATTGTAGGCGAGGTGGACGCGCTGATTATCAGCCCGAAGCAAGTGGACGCGATGGCGCCAGCAGTACAGGAAGCGGTGGATGCCGGGGTAGCGGTGGTGACAATTGACCGCCGCATCGAAGGCGTGGAGGGCATTCTGGCCCATGTGGGTGCGGACAACGTGCGTGGCGGCGAGTTGCAGGCCGAGTGGGTGTTGGCCAACTATCCGGACGGGGCACGGGTCTTCCATCTGCTGGGGACGCCGGGCGCTGGCCCAGCAATTGACCGGGCGGCCGGCGTGCACAATGTGCTCGGCGCGGTGAGCGACAAGTATCCCATCGTGTTTGAGCAGACGGCGAACTTCCGTCGTGACGATGGGCTGAAGGTCACCGAGGCCGGGCTGGCCGGGCTGGCTGAGCCGCCGGACGTGATCATCGCCGCCAACGACGACATGGCCCTGGGTGCGCTGGAGGCGGTGAGGGCGCTGGGTCTGGAGGATCAGATTGCGGTGCTGGGCTTCGACGCGCTGCCGGAGGCCATTGGCTCCATCCGCGATGGTGGGCTGACGGGGTCGATCGAGCAGCATCCGGGCGGGCAGAGCCGCAAGGCGGTGGAGATCGCGGTGCGGTTCTTGCGCGAGGGTGTGGCCCCAGAAACCGAGATTGTCCTCCTCGAGCCGATCCTGATCACCCTCGACAATCTCGGCCAGGCCGAGCGCATCGGCGAGGTTGAGCCTCTGGAAGTCGTTCCGCTGAAGATTGCGAGTTCGATGCCGGACATGGCCTTCCCGTTCTTTGTGCACATGCAGGCGCAGATTCGGGCGGAAGTGGCGGCGTTGGGCAACATCGAGTTGCTGGAGTTGGACGGGCAGGACCGGGTTGATAAGCAGACAGCCGATGTGGAGGCGGCGATTGTAGGCGAGGTGGACGCGCTGATTATCAGCCCGAAGCAAGTGGACGCGATGGCGCCAGCAGTACAGGAAGCGGTGGATGCCGGGGTAGCGGTGGTGACAATTGACCGCCGCATCGAAGGCGTGGAGGGCATTCTGGCCCATGTGGGTGCGGACAACGTGCGTGGCGGCGAGTTGCAGGCCGAGTGGGTGTTGGCCAACTATCCGGACGGGGCACGGGTCTTCCATCTGCTGGGGACGCCGGGCGCTGGCCCAGCAATTGACCGGGCGGCCGGCGTGCACAATGTGCTCGGCGCGGTGAGCGACAAGTATCCCATCGTGTTTGAGCAGACGGCGAACTTCCGTCGTGACGATGGGCTGAAGGTCACCGAGGCCGGGCTGGCCGGGCTGGCTGAGCCGCCGGACGTGATCATCGCCGCCAACGACGACATGGCCCTGGGTGCGCTGGAGGCGGTGAGGGCGCTGGGTCTGGAGGATCAGATTGCGGTGCTGGGCTTCGACGCGCTGCCGGAGGCCATTGGCTCCATCCGCGATGGTGGGCTGACGGGGTCGATCGAGCAGCATCCGGGCGGGCAGAGCCGCAAGGCGGTGGAGATCGCGGTGCGGTTCTTGCGCGAGGGTGTGGCCCCAGAAACCGAGATTGTCCTCCTCGAGCCGATCCTGATCACCCTCGACAATCTCGGCCAAGCCGAGCGCATCGGCGAAGTGCAGTAAGCCCTAACACATCTCTGAGGTGATGGAGCGCGCTCCGCTGCGTGCTCCATCACCTTCTGCAACACAGAGCAAGCCAACCGCCGCCGCACGACGATCCATCACAGGCCGTGCGGCGCGGTGGCGTGAGGGCCGGTTTGCCGGCCTCTAACGGCCCCACAGAAGGCGCAGAGTGCGCCAAAACAGGCCAGGACGCGGTTCCTTATCCGGCTATCAGCTATCGAAAGGGTGTTGGATGAACGGCAAGAACGCTCGGCAACTCGCTACACAGGCTCTGGAACAGGGGGGCGGGGTTGTCCGCCTGTGGCCGGCATGGGTTCCGCGCGTGTTCTGCGTGCCGGGACGCCGCCTGCGGCTGCATCCCAAAGACCTCTACGCGCTGGGAGGGCAGCGGGGGGGCATTGACGAGCGCTGGTTCTCGTCAACCACCCCGGCGGATAACGGCCCAGGGACGCCGGAAGACGAAGGGCTGAGCTACATCTATGTGGACGCCCAGCACAAGGTCACCCTGCGCGACGCGCTGGACGAGCTGAAGGTAGACATGCTCGGCCAGGAAGTGGTGGATGAGGTTGGCGGCTGGGTGATGTACAGCAAGTTCTTCGACAACATGTACCCCCTGCCCCATCATCTCCACCAGACGGACGAAAAAGCCGCCGATGTGGGCCGCGTAGGCAAGCCTGAGGCCTACTTCTTCCCCGCGCAGTATAACTTCGCCCTCGATACGTTCCCTTACACGTTCTTCGGGCTGGAGCCGGGCACGACAGTAGAACAGGTAGTGGACTGCCTGAAGCGCTGGGACGAGGGCGACAACGGCATCCTGGGCCTGTCCAGGGCGTACCGGCTGCAAACCGATACCGGCTGGTATGTGCCGCCGGGAATTCTGCACGCTCCGGGGACGCTGTGCACCTATGAGCCGCAGCGCGCCAGCGACGTGTTCTCGATGTGGCAGTCGTTGATCGCTGACTACCAGGTGATTGACCGCTCGCTGCTGGTCAAGGACGTGCCGCCGGATAAGCACTACGACTGGGACTACCTCATCTCGCTGCTGGACTGGGAGGGCAATGTGGACCCTCACTTCGCCGACAATCACTTCCTAGCCCCCAAGCCAGCGGGCGATGCGGATGCGATGGCCGCCGAAGGATACCTGGACGAGTGGATCGTCTACGGCAGCGAGTGGTTCAGCGCCAAACGCCTGACGGTGCAGCCTGGCCGCACGGTCACCATCAAGGACCCAGTTGCCTACGGGACGATCTGCGTGCAGGGGTACGGCCGTTTCGGCAGTCATGCCGTCTCCAGCCCGGCGATGATACGCTTCGGCCAGATGACCGAGGACGAGTTCTTCGTCGCGGTAGGAGCGGCCCAGCAGGGAGTCAAGATCACGAACTTGAGCACGACCGAACCACTGGTCCTGCTCAAGCACTTCAACCCCGGTTATCCGGGAGTGCCGTCCATCGAGTAGACGTGGCTGGAGGGCGGGCTGGCTCCCGGCAGAGCGCGGCGGCGGGCGCTGGCAGTTACTCTCTGAGAGTAGCCGCGCGGTAGAAGCGGCGACCGCGCACACCGGTCATCGCACAGCCTGCCGGCGGCGAAGGCAACAATGCACGGGCACGGTCTGGCTCTCGTCCAGGCCGTGCCCGTTCTGCTGGCCTGCCTTCCGGGGGCGTGAACCTCACAGCCGGATTCCGCTTGGCATTCCCTCGCCGGTAGCTGGCTGTCGGGTATGCGCATGGGCACCTGATCGCCCCAACTTTTGGCGTATCAGGCGGCTGGTCTTATGATCGATTCACTATCGGCAAGTAAGGCAGGGAGAAGAGAAAGATATGCACAAGGTCTACCGCCCCTCCATTCTGCTCATCATCGGCCTGCTCCTGCTTCTGAACGGCACGGTAGCCGCTCAGGAGGGCGCTGGCACTCTCAGAGCCGGGCAGCCCGCCATAGTCACCATCGGGGCGCCGCAGACGGCGGCTCGTCTGGAGTACACGCTCGCCGAAAACAGTGCTGTCACGCTGCAGGCGCTGTCCGAGTCGGTACAGCCCACGATCGCCATCTTGCGCCAGGGAGCGGTCGTCGCTCAGCATACGAACAGGGAGGGCACACTGGTCGCCACGCTGACGGTCTACCTGAGCGCCGGTGAGTACGCCGTCGAGATCGGGACTGCTGCCGGTGCTGCGGGCAGCGTCATCGTCGTCATTCAGAGCGAAACACCCATTGAACCGGTCCCCCTTCCGGTCGGCACGGTCGTCAGTGACCAGGTTCTGCCGCAATTTGCGCTGGCGCTCTATTCGTTCAGCGCGCTCGCCGAACCTGCCTATCTGTTCATTGACGGCACCTCTCCAGATGCCGGAGTTCAGGTGCGCCTGCTGGACGCGGAAAGTGGGCGCGTGAGTGCCACGCTGAGCAGCGCTGTGCTTGGCGCGCGGCTGCGCATCCCGCCCGGCAGCGCCAGTTATCAGCTTGCGATTGCGCACAGCGGCGCGGATGCCGTCGAGCCGTTCAGTCTCTGCCTGGTCCCGGTGAGCATGGGTAGCTGTGAGGCGTCAGTCAGTGACTCCCCGCCCGTGGTACAGGAAGCCCCGGCGACCGCCGGGTGCGTGGCGATGCCCATCTTCGCGGGCGGCGCGAACATTCGCCAGGCCCCTGACCCCAACGCGGTCATCCTGATCGCGCTGCCGGGCGGCGCCACAGCCAGTGTCCTGGGCATTTCGCCGGATAGCACCTGGTATAACGTCAGCTACAAGGGCTTCAGTGGCTGGGCTGCGCTCTCGGCTGTGGCCGCCAGCGGGAATTGCTCCGGACTGCCATTCGTCAGCCCCCCGGTCGTGCAACTGGCTCCCACGGCCATCCCGCCCACACCGATGCCGCCACCGCCGGCGGAGACGCCAAGCGGCCCCTGTGTGATCAGGTTCTCAGCTCCTGAGCTGATCTACACCCAGCCAACTGTTGACCCCAGTTACATCCAGGATCAGATCCCCGCCGGTGGAGAGCTGATTCTTGTGGGGCGCTGGCAGGATTGGTGGAAGACCACCTACTACAATGCCTGGTGGCTCAACGCCCCAGGTACGGCCGGGCAGATCATGGGCGACTGCAGTGGCATCCCCTTCATCACTCCGTGACCGTTGCCTCAGAGCGGGCGCGGCGATAGTTGGGGACCATCGCGGCGTCCGCCGCCCGGAAGTGAGCATCGGGGCGGACGCCCGTGAGCCAAATCGCGCACCTTGACGCTCAGCGTTTCCGGCGGCTATAATGACGGGGCGTGGGTGACTAGCTCAGTTGGTTAGAGCGCCTCCCTTACAAGGAGGAGGTCAGGGGTTCGAGTCCCTTGTCACCCACTGCCATACGCGCCGACGCCCTGCCACCCATGGCGGGGCGTTGCCCTGTGGATGGGGCAGGTGTGCCGTTCGGCAGTAGTGTGGCCGGGGCGGGCGTGCTAGAATGTGGCCCATAATAGGCCATTTGTTGAGATACAGGAGCCCGAATGGACGACTTTCTTTTCCGGGGCAGTCTGGCCGATCTCGATCCAGATGTCGCCGCGCTGGTTGATCTGGAGGCGCTGCGCCAGATTCGCCGCCTGAACCTCATCCCGTCGGAGTCGAGTGTGCCGGTAGCGGTGCGCGAGGCGGTCGGCTCGGTCTTCCACAACCTCTACGCCGAAGGGTACCCCGACGACGCATGGCGAACCTTCAGCCAGGACGAAATTCTGGCGGCGGACATGCGCCTGGCCGAATACCGGCGCAACTCCGACCCACGCTACTACAAGGGCACCGAGTTTGCCGACATCGTCGAGAGCCTGGCCCGTCGTCGCGCCGCCGAGCTGTTCGCCACCGAGACGGTTGGCGCGGACGATCTGTGGGTCAACGTGCAGCCGCTGAGCGGATCGCCGGCCAACAGTGCCGTCTACAGCGCGCTGATCGAGCCGGGCGATACGCTGATGGGCATGAACCTGCTGCACGGCGGCCATTTGACGCACGGCAGCCCGGTCAGCCGCAGCGGGCGCGTCTACAACGTAGTCAGCTACGGCGTGGACCCGCAGACTGAGTTGCTCGACTACGACCAGATTCGCGACCTGGCCCGCCAACACCGCCCCAAGATCATCGTCGCCGGTTTCACCTCGTACCCCTACGCGCCGGACTGGGCCGCTTTCCGCGCCATTGCCGATGAGGTGGGCGCCTACCTGCTGGCCGACATCTCGCACGTCTCCGGGCTGGCGGCGGCGGGCGTTTTCCCGACGCCGGTTGGCCACGCCCACGTGATCAGCTTCACTACGCACAAAACGATGGCCGGTCCGCGCGGCGCGGTGCTGATCACTACCGACCCCAAGATCGGGCGCAAGCTGGATCGCGCCGTCTTCCCTGGGGAGCAGGGCGGCCCACACGTTAACGCTATCGCGGGCATGGCCGTGGCCTTCAAGCTGGCCGCAACCGAGCAGTTCCGCGCTTTGCAGCGCCAGATCGTCGCCAACGCCGTGTGCATGGCCGAGCGGCTGGCAGCGCGTGGCCTGCGCATCCCGCACGGCGGGACGAGCACGCACCTGTTGCTGGTGGACTGCAAGTCCGTGCGCGGCGCGGACGGCACGCCGCTCAGCGGCGACATGGCCGCGCGCATCCTCGACCTGGCTGGTATCGTGCTCAACCGCAACACCATCCCCGGCGACGAGTCGCCCTTCCGGGCGACAGGCATCCGCCTGGGCACGCCCTGGATCACTCAGCGCGGCTTCCGCGAGGCAGAGACCGACCGCCTGGCCGATATCATCGCCGATGTGCTGTTGGCCTGCACGCCGTTCAGCTATCTGGGCAGCGGCGGCAAGGTGCAGTGGCGGGCCAAAGTGGACTTCGATGCGCTCATGGCGGCTCGCCAGACAGTGGATCGGCTGGCAAGTGAGGCGGGCATTGACTACCCGGTGCCCGATCTGTCTGCTTACCCGAAGGAAGCGGAGGCCGCCGCCGAGCATTTCCACGTGCTGCCGCAGGACTGGGAGTCGCAGAACGGCTGGCGCACGCTCGACATCTACGGTCCACAGGCGACGAGTTTTCTGGACGCCGCGCTGACCAGCAACGTGCGCGCCCTGGCCGCGGGCGAGTCGCAGCCGGCCTGGGCGCTCCAACCGGACGGCACGCCGCTGGCGCGTGGCGTGCTGCACAAGCTCTACGACGACGCCTACCACTTCCACGTAGACCGCGCCGCCGAAGGGGTGGCGGCCTGGTTCGGGGCGCTGTCGGACGGCTTCGCCCGCTTCGACGAGGGCGACATCTATGCGAAGGTGCCGGGGCCAGTCAGCGTCAGCCTCCTGAGCGAGGTGCCCGACATGAGCGCCTTTGCCGCTCACCAGCCAGACGCGGACTGGGCAGCGACCGGAACGGGCTACGCGCTGGGGAAGACGTATTTCGTCGGCTGCCGCGGCGCGCACTGCGCCGGGCCGGTCGGCGATCCGCTGCCCGTCTTCGCCTGGGAAGAACCTGCCGATCCGCCGCTCAAGACGACCTCGCTGCACGCGCTGCACAAAGAACTCGGCGCGAAGATGGTGCCCTTCGCCGGCTACGACATGCCGGTGTGGTACACCTCGGTGGGCGCCGAGCACCACGCCACGCGCAACGGCGCGGGCCTGTTCGACGTGTCGCACATGGGCGTCTTCGACTTCGGCGGGCCGGGGGCAGAGGCGTTCCTCAACGCGCTGACGGCCAACGACGTGACCGCCCTGCCGGTCGGCATGGCCCATTACAATTACCTGCTGGGCGTGGATGGCATCCCCATTGACGACATCTTCATCTATCGCCTGGCGTCCGACTATTTCCTGATGGTTGTCAATGCGTCTAATAACGACAAGGACTGGGCGTGGATCACCTCTCTGCAGCGCGGCGAGGTGCAGGCCGACCCCGTGCGGCGCTGCGTCACGCTGCCGGGTCGCGACGCCGTGACCATCCGCGACCTGCGCGATCCGGCGCTTGGCGCGCAGCGGCGGGTGGACATCGCCCTGCAGGGACCAAAGAGCCGCGACGTGCTGCTCAGCCTGGGCGGGACGGACGCGGACAAGGCGAGCGTGCGGCGGCTGCCCTGGGCGGGTGTGACGCGGGCGACGCTCGGCGGCTACGACCTGATCGTGGCCCGCACCGGCTACACCGGCGAGCGCGTTGCCTATGAGATCTTCCTCGACCCGGACCAAGCGCCCGCCCTGTTCAAAGACCTGATCGCGGCGGGGGCGACGCCGGTCGGCCTGGCCGCGCGCGACAGCCTGCGCACGGAAGCGGGCCTGCCACTCTACGGGCACGAGCTGGCCGGCAACCTGAACCTGAATCCCGCCGATGCCGGGTTCGGCAGCTTTGTCAAGCTGTGGAAGCCGTTCTTCATCGGCAAGGCGGCGTTCATCGCCCACGAAGCGGGGCGCGACGCCGTGGTGACCCGCTTCCGCATGGACAGCAAGGGCGTCCGCGCGCCGCACCCCGGCGATCCGCTGGTGGACGGGCGGGGGCGCGTGGTGGGCGTGGTCACCTCGTGCAGCATTGACAGCGAGGGCTACTCGCTGGGCCAGGCGTACCTGAAGCTGGACTATGCCGAAGAGGGCACGCCGCTTTATGTGTTCGCCGGGGCGGAGAAGCTGGACGTGAAGAAGCCGTTCGGCGCGCTGACCCTGGGCGACCGGACGGTGGTACCCAGCCCGGCGACGGTGCTCAGCCGCTTCCCCAAGCGGAAGTAATCCCGTCACGGACCACCGTCTCAAGACTTCCGAAGTCCCCTACAGGCTCCGGAAGTCTTTGTTTTCCCCCTTTGACGGTACAATGGACGTGTCTTGCGTATCTACACACACCAGGAGAATCACCCATGACCGAAGGCATTGGCCGCCAGTTCATGCTGGAGACGCAGTACCGCTACATGCCCCCCTCCGCCCAGTCGCAGGGGCTGCCGCAGCCGCCCCTGGAACTGCCCTACGACGTGACGCAGCGCCCGGTTGACCTGCCCGCGCCGGACGCGCTGGCTCTCGACCCGCTCGACCTGCGCGACCTGATCACCCGCCGGGCGACGCTGCGCAACTACGCGCCCGCCACGGTCAGCCTGGAGGAACTGTCGCTGCTGTTGTGGTGTACGCAGGGTGTGAAGGCTCATCGCGGCTCCTACGCGACGCTGCGCACGGTGCCCTCGGCGGGGGCGCGCCACGCCTTCGAGACGCTGCTGCTGGTCAACCAGGTGGACGGCCTGGAGCCGGGCGTTTACCGTTACGTGGCCAGCGTCCACAAGCTGCTGCGCCTGCCGCTGGAGGGCGACCTGAACGCCAGGCTGACCAAAGCCTGCCTCAACCAGGAGCAGATCGCGCGCAGCGCCGTCACCTTCTTCTGGGTCGCCGTCGCCGAGCGCATGACCTGGCGCTATGGCGAGCGCGGCTACCGCTACCTGCTGTTGGACGCGGGCCATGTCTGCCAGAATCTCTACCTGGCAGCGGAGGCGCTCGGCTGCGGGGTGTGCGCCATCGCCGCCTTCGACGACGAGGCGCTCAACGCCGCGCTTCACCTCGACGGCGAGGTGCAGTTTGCAGTCTACGTGGCGAGCCTGGGAAGACGGGGGTAGGGCGGGTCGCCGTTGGATGGGCGGCGAGAGAGCTACCTTGTCTGTTGAGGAGTTCTGGTCGAATGCCCTGGGAACGCAGTCGTGGCAGGGACGCTTCAGAAAAGGCGTTGTTGCCGGCAGGACAAACCAGCGCGATCCACAATATGCGGTGGTAGGGGTAGTCTTTCCAGAGCGCGAGGCTCTACTTTTACTGCTCCTGACCCGTAGGATTTCCCTACAAGTGGCAGATTCGCTATCGTCTCTTTGTGATTCAGCACCTGCCAGAGTCTATTGATGCCATCATCCGAGTCGTCATGGGGGTAGATACACAGAAAGCTGGTCAACGGAATCACCCCAATGTAGTTTCGGATGAACCGCACGTTGCGGCGACCCAGGTAGGCGAACAGAATGGGCGGAGGCGTGCGCCGCTCCATGTGGTACCAGGGGGTGCGTTGCGAGATCAGGGGTTTCTGGGGCAGGCCGAGGGCTTCTCCAGACTTCAGGTATTTCACAAGAGAGGGCGGGAACTCGTCAGGAGAAATGTCGTTCAGATAAAGTAGAAATGTAGGTCTGCCTTTAGCCTGCAACGACCCGATCAATTCGCCGGTGATCTCGTTGCCTGGCACGTCTCGTGTACGCCCGATGGCTGTTGAGAGAAATCTGTTTGGGATTTCAAGGCTCAAGACTTGTTCTAGGGTTAAGAAGAAGAAATCGTTGGCACCCGTAGCTACGCCGCGCAGCACCTTAGCGAATTCTCCTAAAAGAGGGGCCTTGTCATCAAGGCTGGCAGGTGGGCGAGACAGCCCGGTGCTGATGGCCTCGGCTACGCTCCGTTGCGTTACAGTCAGTGTATCCTGGTTCGGGCGTTGGAACCCGGATCGAACCCACATCTTCAGGCCATCGGAAAAGGCATCACGGCAGCGTGCCCACAGGAAGTTCTTGGCAGGTTCTACATTCCGGATCATGAAGATCAGGGGGTTCGTGTCAACCTGGGGGAAGGGTGATGCGTGAGGATCAAAAGTGATCACTGCTTCCAATCTGAAGTTGCGGGTTATCCATTTCCACAGAGGTCTTGCGAACACTCCCTCACAGGTATCGGCTGGCATGATGAAGGCAAGACGCCCGCCACGCTCGAGGATGCGCAGGGCCTGTAGTAAGAAGTACACGTGAAGACCGGCACGGCCATCAAGTGGTTGACCGAGGGTCGTAGCCCCCAGGGCTTTCAGGCGGTCTTTGGTATCTTGGGAAAGACGGTGATGACGAATATATGGCGGGTTAGCGACGATGGCCTGGAGCTTCCTCGCAGGAGGATCCAGCACGAAGTCAGCAATCCGAACGTTCGTGAAGTCCTCCGCTGAGAGACCGAGTTGGCGCGATTGAGCGAACACTGACGGGTCTATGTCCATGCCCTGTAGCTGGATTTGTCGGTGATGTTCGCTCGAAAAAGCCTTTGCCGCTCTGAAGAAAGCGCCAGGCCCTACTGCCGGGTCGAACAGGTGATCGCTGCCTCCCAATAGCACGTACTCAACCATTGCCTCAGTAATCCAGTCAGGAGTCCAGAACTGCCCCTTCTCCCTGAGAGACTCTCTCGCGGCTCCCGCCCTGGGTACTGCATAGTGGTTGATCTTGCTATCTTGATGCTTCACGCAGAACCTCCAGAGCCTCTGGCCTTAAAGTCATCTCGCCCCCTTCGAATCGGACGTAGGGCAGAATATGGCCGTTCTTATCCACTATGTGAGCCGCCACCAGACTGGGGTCCCGATGCGAATCGCCCACAGGATAGCCGTAATGATAGTAAATCTTGAAAATGGTCTTCCTGGAGGTAGCTCCGCCAGGCGCTTGAAATGTTTGCGCGATTGGGGCGATGTACCCTTCTTCGATCCGGCGCTCAGCTTCATCAAGCGAGATGCCGAAGGCTATATCGTAAAAGACGTGCCATATATGTATCTTGATCCCTTGCTGAGCCTGCCAATCCTGGAGTCTTCCCCTGTCCTCTTCCTTGATGATAATTGTGGGCAGGACGGCATTCCTGGGAAGCCCAGGTTTCCCTCCAAGTCTCCTTTGTGGCCTCAACTCTGCACCGTAGTGAGGCATGAGGCTGGCTTTCCACAAACTGTTTTCGCATTCGACAGCAATCAGGGCGCGCGTCAGAATCGCTTGAATATCACGGTGATCTTCGGGAGTGAAAGGTAGCTCGCCGATTCCGCCTAAACGATGGACGATCTGCTCGATCTCACCTGAGTGGCGTTTGTGGAAGATGAGTAGATCGGGCCTCTTCACATCGTTGAGACCTGCCCGCTCCAGGCGCTCGAAATATAGCTCAAACGCGCGAACATCGTCATCTGGCGCGGTTCCACTCGGCCCGTAGGGGAGCGCGAAGTACTTGTTGGTAGCATTCACAGCCTGTACAATTCTATCCTCGCTCCACACTCCTTGCGACCATCGCATCAGGAAATCACTTCCGCGTAGGCGTCGCGGGTTCAGGACGAAATCTGACCAGGCAACCGTCGTCAAACCCCGTAGCTCGAACTCGATATCTTCCACTGCAACAGACAGTTCTTCTTCAAATGGGATCACCAGATGCTCCTTCTCTGAAATGTATGAAATCATGCCCTTACCCTGTTGCAGATCGAGAAGGATTATACCCTAAGTATAGTATGTATCCGTCGGCACATGAGGGAACACAGCAGGGGCGAGGAGCCTCATATGGGTCGGCGACAAATGTCCCAAGAGCACTTGGGAATCTCTCCCACCGTCGGGCGGGCGGCGGGCAGGGGTGAGGAGCCGGGCGCGGCGACATGGTATACTTGACCATGTTGGGCGAGGTTAGCCGGGGAGTTGGACCATGACGAGACATGACCGGATCACGTTCGACCGACAGGTGATGGGCGGACAAGCCTGCATACGCGGGATGCGCATCCCGGTATCGCTGATCGTCAACCTGGTCGCGCACGGGCAGAGTCCGCAGGAGATCATCGCCGAATACCCCGACCTGGAGCCGGAGGATATTCAGCAGGCGCTTGAGTATGCGGCGACTAACGGATCGCCCGCCCCCATGCCATGACGCGCTTCCTGCCACCCCTGGCTGGGCGACGCCGGGTGCACAGGCTCATCACGGCGTCGCTCTTGTTAGCGTTCTGCGCGGGGATCGTGCCACTCGCCGCCCTCGCCCAGGGGGACGGCACGCCCTCGCCCCTCCCGCCGACGCCCACCTATCCCTTTCACGGCACCTACACCCCGCCCGCCAAGCCGCCGCCGCTGCCCGTCCCGCCGCCGGTCGCGCCGCTGGCGGTGGACAACGACGCCGTTGAGGCGATCCTGCTGCTGGGCAGCGACTCGCCCGACAACTACTATCGCCGCACCGACGTGATGATCCTGGTCGCCATCCACAAGGACGCCGGGACGGTCGCCCTGTGGCATATCCCGCGCGACCTGTGGGTGTACGTCCCCAACCACACGATGGATCGCATCAACACCGCCTACGCCTGGGGTGCGACCAACGGCTATCCGGGCGGCGGCTTCGGGCTGCTGCGCGATGTGTTCCGCTACAACCTGGGGGTCGTGCTGGACCACTATGCGCGGGTCAATTTCACCGGCTTCATGAAGATCATCGAGACGCTGGGCGGGTTGCAGATCACGGTGGATTGCGCGCTGCGCGACTGGCGGCTCAAAGACCCGGCGCTGGACCCTGGCCTGGAGGAGAGCTGGGAGCAGTACACGCTGGGCATGGGCCGCCATCTCCTCGACCCGTACACAGCCCTATGGTACGTGCGCAGTCGCAAGACGACCAGCGAGCTTGACCGGGGCCGCCGTCAGATGGACGTGCTGCGCGCCATGTGGCAGCAGATGCAGCGCATGGGCCTGCTGGCGCAGATCGAGCAGTTGTGGCCGCTGGTTACCGGCTGGGTAGATACCGACCTCAGCCTGACCGACGTGCTGGCCCTGGTGCCGCTGGCCGCGACGCTCGACCCGGCGGGCATCGCGCGCTACGGCGGCAGCGTGGGCGTGCACTACGAGCGCGTCTACACGCCGGACGACGGGCGCGAAGTCTTCGTGCCGGTGCGCGACAACCTGCTGCCCATGCTGGAGGATTTCCTCACCCCGCCGACGGGCAATCGCCTGGGCCGCGCCCAGTTCAGCGTGGAGATCGCCGACGCTTCGTGGTACGCGGCGAGCTGGGAGCATGTGGCAGCCAATCGCCTGGCCTGGGAAGGATACGCGGCGCGCGCCCTGGACGGCGTGGCCCCGGTCAAGCGCGAATTGACCGTCATCTTCGACTACACCGGCTTGAGCAAAGGCAGCCCGCTGGCCGACTTGCAGCGCCTGCTGCGCGTGCAACCCGCCCAGGTCATCCGCCAGCCAGACCCCAACCGCACGGTGGATTTCCGCGTGGAGATCGGCACCGAATACCGCGCCTGCGTCTACGGCAGCGCCGAGGACTCGTTGGCGACTGTAGACGCGGGCCTGGCCGGGATTCCGCCCGAGGTGCGCGAGGCGGCGGACTGCTGGTTGCGCTTCAGCGCCGAGGTCAACCTGCGCCGGGGGCCGGGCCTCGCCTACTCGCCCATTGACCTGGCCACACCCAACGACTTCTTCCCCGTGACCGGGTGCACCGCCGACCGGACATGGTGGCAAGTCAGCGCGGACGGCGTGCCAGCGTGGGTGTCTGCGGAGATCACGACGGCGCGCGCGGTCGGCGAGTGCGACGCCGTGCCGGTGGTGGAGTGATCGGCTGCCGGTGAGCGATTATTAGCGAGCGAAGAGCCGCGTCCTGGCGAATGCGGCAGCGCCGTGTTCCAGGGCGCGACAGAGCAGCGCCCCCTACGGATCATCCCCCCACTTGCACCGCGACGCTGCCGGACTAGAATGAGACGTGTACCCACAAGGGGGGGACATGTCTCAGACAAGCC
The DNA here is from genome assembly GCA_037447125.1 of Chloroflexota bacterium. Lineage (GTDB taxonomy): Bacteria > Chloroflexota > Anaerolineae > Aggregatilineales > Aggregatilineaceae > UBA2029. Next base: position 20,648 of record JBBIHG010000012.1, read on the forward strand.
CGGCGAACACCCCGCGCATCGTCCTGCACCTGAGCGACCGCGTCGAAGGGCTGGGCGTGACGGTGATTGACGCGCCCTTCGAGGTGGGCGCCACGGCTGAGATCGTGCTGCAGCGCATTGAGGACGTGCTGCGCATGGCCAGCCAGCCCGCCTTCCGCGAGGACGTCGGGCGCGGGCTGTTCCGCGCACTATTCCCCGGCAGGCTGGAAGACATCTACCGCGCGGCGCTGGCTGAGACGACTGTACGTGGCCTGACGCTCGACCTGGAGCTACGCTTCGACCGCGACCTGGCCCGCATCGCTCGCTATCCCTGGGAGCTGCTGCACGACGGCACACGGTTCCCCGTGCAGTCCGGCGCGGTGGCCTTGACGCGCACCTTGCCCTGCCCGGAGCCTTCCCCGCCGCTCGCAGTTGCCGCCCCGCTGGAAGCATTGTATGTAGCCGCCCACCCATCCGATTGGCCGCCTCTCGCCGCCCAGTACCACGACCTGGCCGGCGCGCTCGCCGCGCCGCTGAAGTCGGGAGCGCTCGACCTGGCCTATCTGCTGCCAGCCACATGGGACGCGCTGATGGACTGGCTGCTGGCTGGCGCGCCGCATGTGCTGCATTTCGAGGGACACACGGCGCTGACGCGCACCGGGCGGTTGGCTTTCGAGGACCAGCGCGGCGCCTCCGATCTGGTGGACGCGGAGATCGTCGGGGGGGCGCTGGCTGGCTCGGCCCTGCGATTGGTGGCGCTCAGCGCGGCGACGCAGACTCCCGCCGCCGGCGAAGGATTGCCGGCCGGCGCAGCGCCCTGGCTAGTGCTGGCCGGGGTGCCGGCTGTCGTGGCGGTGCAGGGCGCGCTGCCGCCCGATGCTGCACTAACCTTCTGGCGGACGTTCTACGCGGTGCTGCTGGCCGGGGAGCCGCCCGGCGCGGCAGTGGAGGCGGGGCGACGGGCACTGCGCCGCACCATCCACTGGCACGCGCCCGCGCTGTTCGCCCGCGCGCCGGGCCCATTGGCCGGGCCGGGCGGCTCGTTGGACCTGCGCCTGGATACCGCCGCGCCGCGCGCCGCGCCGGCAGGTTGTCCGCTGCGCGTGGCCGTCTGGCTGCAGGCAGCGGACGCGCCTCAGCCTTCAGCGGAGGCCCTGCGCCGGCTGACCGGTGCGGCGCTCCCTGCCGCCACCGGCGACGAGGGCGCCATCGCGCCGGCTCTCCGCTGGGCGGAAGCGACAGGACGCCTCAGCGCAGGAGCGGTCACGATGCGTCTGGAGGCAGAAGGCTGCACAGTTCATACTGGGCAGGTCAGCGTCACGCTGGTCGCGGACAACATGCCGCCGCTGTGCTTCGCGCTCACGCCTCTGCGGCCTGGGTCAGTGGCTCTGCGTCTGACAGTTGCGCAGGCGGGCGCGCCACCCGTCACCGTGACCCATCCCCTGGAAGTGCTGCCCGCCGATAGATCGCCGGGCGAGATCCTGCTGCTGGCGCATCACTGGCCAGATGCCGCCATCCAGCTTGAGGGCGGCGCGTTGCCGTCTGGCGCGCCAGAGCTGATGGACGACTTCACCCGGCCAGCGGACGCAGAGAGCGCCGGCCTGTCCGCAGGCGCAGCGGCTTCACTGCCGGGCGGAGAAGAGCCTCCGACGTTTGACGATGCCCTTGACGATGTGCTGGCCTGGCTGCGCCGGGGCGAGCCGCCGACGCCGCTCATGCCCTGGCTGGATCAGCCCATCCCCCAGGCCGCGTCCGCGCATTGGCTGGACGACCAGCCTGTTGCGGAATCGTCGGCGCTGGAAGAGGACGAGGCATCTGTTCGCCTGATGCCCGGTGACGCGATTGAATTTGCGCCGCCCGCCGACATCGCCCCGCCGCCTCCAACTCCGGTGGCGTCCCGCGCCGTGGAAGGGCGGATCGCTGGGCTGCCCCGCCGCGATTTCGCTCTGCTGGTGATCGCTCTGCTGGTGATCTGGGCGGTCATCGCCGTGGTGGCGCTGACCGTGATCTGAGAGGGGGCGGCGAAGTGCTGCCCTGTCTCGGCTCTCTCAAAGGACGACGGCTCTTTTGCGCTGATCAATCGTCATCACCGTCGTCGTCGCCCCCGCCGTGACCGGAGTTGTCGGCATCGTCCGGATTATCTCCGCCGTGATCGTCGCCGCCTCCTGGCGGAGCGGTTGCGCCGCCGGGCACAGGGGTGACCGGCGCGCCCCCACCCGAACCGTCGCGCAAGGCAGTGTCCAGCACAGGCAGTGTGGTACAGTCACCGGCGAGTGTCGCGACGCTGGCAGCCACCCACGCCTCGCCCTGGTCGCGCCGAATCTGGAGCCATAGCTCGCTGGTGTGGCGAGCGGTCACTGTGAAGACATCGCCCGCAAACCCGTAGCCCACGATGCTGTAGCCGGTGCCGGGGCCGCTGCGCAGGTTGACCGAGGCGGGCGTGATGGTGAGCGTGCAGGTAGCTCTCGGTGACGGCGTGGGAGACGACGTTGCGGTCGGTGATGGCGAGGAAGTCGCCGTCGGCGTGCGGGACGGCGTAGGCGTCGTCGTGCCTGTGCGCGTTGCGGTCGGGCTGACCGATGGGCTGGGCGTAGCGCTGGGCGTAGCGGTCGCGGTGGGCGGTTGGGTCAGCGTCACCGTGGGCGTATGGGTGCCCGTGGGCAGCGGCTCGGTGCGCAGCGATGGGCCTGTGCCGCGACTGATCAAGAGCAGCATCGCCACCACGAAGCCCACGACCAGCACCGACGCAGCGGCCAGGACCAGGCCGGGTCGGGCGAATCTGACGCGCATCGCGCGTCGCGGGGCAGCCCCCATCACCTGCTGGCGCACGCGCAATTTGGCGCCGGGCGGCACCGCCGGCTGCGCGCGCTGCACCAGAATCGCCGTCTCCAGCAGGGGCAGCAGGCGATCGGCATGTTGGGGGTGGGCGCGCAGGCAGTCATCGAGCGACTGGCCCGCGTTGAGCCGGTCTATGCAGTCGTTGAAGGCGTCGAACACATCATATGAGGCCACTGGTTGCCTCCGGTTCGCTCTCGGCCAATAGCCGGCGCAATGTGTCCACAGCGCGGAACTGCAATGATTTGATCGCGCTCACGCTCTTGCCCATGCTATCCGCCGTGTCCTGCAGGCTCATCATCTGCCCGAAGCGCAAGATCAGCACTTCCTGCTGGTCGGGGGCCAGCATCCCCACGACGCGCCGCACGCGCTCGGCTTCGAGCGCCGCAGCCGTATCGGCCTCCAGATCGCCGTCATGGGCGAGTGCGCCTTCGTCCAGAGGGCCGGTAGGCGGAGCGCCGCGGTAATGATCGGTCAGGACATTGCGCGCCACACGAAACAGCCACCCTCGCAACGTATCACGCGGGGCGCTGTCGCCGCCCAGCGCGGTCAAGAACTTGACGAATACGTCGCTGGCCAGGTCTTCGGCCAGCGCCGGGTCGCTCACCCGCCAGCGCAAGAACTGGTACACCGGCTCGAAGAAGCTATCGTAGATGCGAGCGATGGCCTGGCGGTCGCCCTGCCTCGCTCGTCGCAGCAGCCGGTCTTCGTCCGGGAGGTCAGGAAGCGCCAGGAGGATGGGCAGGATCATGATTCGTTCCGGTGTGCCTACATGCGCAGCGCACGGCTATTATAGCCCCGAGTTGACCGTGCCGGCCTGCCTTGTGGCGCTGGCCCCTCTGGCGGGAGAGAGCCACGCCCTCCCGCCAGATGTGACTGCTGCCAGGCCTGGCGGCCAGACCCTAGCTGCGGTGTCTAGTCGTCATCGCCATCATCGCTGTCGTCGTCGCCGCCGTGACCGGAGTCATCATCGCCATCATCGCTGTGGTCATCGCCGCTGCGACCGGAGTCATCGTCACCGTCATCGTCGTCACCGCCGCGACCGGAGTCATCGTCACCGTCATCGTCATCGCCGCTGCGACCGGAGTCATCATCGCCGTCGTCGTCGGAGTCGTCGTCATCGTCGTCGCCTCTGAACCTGGCACCCGACACCGCCAACTCACGGCAGTCATCCTCCAGCTCGCCGACGCTGAGCGCGATCCAGGCGACCGCACCCGTTCTCGTGGCGACTTGAAGCCATGTCTGGCTTGCGTCGCTGGTCAGCACATGGAATGCGTCATCTTCAGAGGCGTAGCCAATCACCGCGTAGCCAGTACCGGGGCCGCTGCGCAGGTTGGCCGATCTGGTCTCGACTTCGAACTTGCAGAAGTCGCTGCCGTCACGCTCGATCTCGCGCGCCACCCAGACGCCGTCATCGCTCAGCAGCGCGTGCACCTGGACCACCATGCCCAGCGCCAGGCCCGGCTCAATTTCGGCACTGGTTATGTCAAAGACGATGCCATTCACTACTGCCGAGGTGCTGCTGAGACTGGTCAGCACGCCGGTGAACTCGCCCTCACCCGGCAGCAAATCATCGTCTTGCGGCCCTTTCACCTCGCGGGCGAGGATGGTGCCGTCCGGCTGTAGCACGCCCTCCACCTTGACCACCGCGCCGACCCTGATGGCCGTATAGAATTCCGCGCCGGCGGCGCTGACGCGCACTCCGTTGACAGTGAAAGTTGTGCCGCCTTCGATCGCTTCGATCACCCCGACCACTTCTGTTTCGCTGGTCGGGCTTTGCGCCAGCGCGCTGGGAACCAGTGCCAGCAGCGCGGCGATGGTCACCAGGACGGCGACCAGGGCAAGTCGTGTGCGTGAGTGAGTGAACATCCTATCCTCCATATGCTAGGTCCTGCACGGTTGTCTGGCGCAATGGGCTCATTTCTGCATGGCCCATCTGATTAACTCGACGGAGGACAGTGGAGAAGGTTTCGGTCACTTCCGGTAGTACTCTGGCACTATAGAAGGGAGTTGGCGGCTGATTCCTGAGATCAGGCTGGTGGAGGCCAGCAGATAAGGATGGAGGCGGAACGGCGGTTGGCCGGCGCGCTCGCCGTGCCGATCAGCGGTGCCCCGCCGTGCAGGGGATGATGGGCGCCGGGTGCAGGGCCAGCGCCAGCGCGAGCATGGCCGCGGCGGGATCGTCCGGTTGCGTGGGGCGGAAGGGCAGCGGCACGATCCGCGCGTCAGAATACTCGCGCAATGCGGCGACCTCTTCTGCCGTCCAGCCCGGCGCGAGCAGGATGACGTCCGGAGCCAGGGCGCGGATCGCCGCATCGTCCATCTGGCGGATGTCATCGTAGCCCGCTTCGGTAGCGACGTTCACCCCTCCGGCGGCGACGATCAGATCGCTCACCTGCGTCCCCCGCCCGAAGGTGTAGCGTTCTGGCGTCAGCACCAGGGCGCGGGCAGCCGGACGCCCCTCCAGCGCCATATCGAGCGCAGACATGCGCCGTTCCAATTGAGTCAGTATGGCGGTGGCGCGTTCATCGCGCCCGGTCGCGCGGCCCAACGCGGCCACACGCTCGCGGTAAGCGTCCAGGCTGGCGATGGGCGTCGTGACGAAGCGGGGCACGCCCGCCGCTTCCGCCGAGGCGACCAGCGCCGGATAGGCAGTGGCGTAGAGATCGGGGATGACCAGCAGCCCGACCCCATTCCAGGCGGGCGCGTCCGGCGGCGGGACGGGGAGCGCGTGCAGCGCCGCGCCCTCGACGATCTGGGCCAGCGCCGGATCGTCGCCCAAGACGGCGACGAGCGCCGGGCGCGCGGGGATCGTCAGCGAGCGGCCCGCCGCGTCGGTGACGGTGCGCGGGAAAGGGTCAGCCTGAGCGCGGGCGCGCGGCGCGCTCGCGGCGAGCAGAGTGAGGATCAGCGCGGCAACGAGAGAACGGCGCACAGTTAGGCGCATTCGGATATGGGGACGGGAATCTCTGAACCGCAGAGACACAGAGGACGCGGAGAAGAGCAAAATGCTCTTGTCTTTCTCTGCGTTCTCCGCGCCTCTGCGGTGATGTTCTGTTTCAGCAGCCGGCCCTACCCCTCGCCCTCTCCCTCCGGCAGAACGCGGCAGCACAGCACCAACTGCTTGGCCGCGAGGACGTCGTCCACGCGCTTGACCGGCGCGCTGTGCGGCGCTTCGTGCAGCAGCTCCGGCGACTCCACTGCTTCTTGGGCGATCTGCTTCATCACGCTGATGAAGTGATCGCACGCTTCCTTCGACTCCGTCTCGGTCGGCTCGATCAGCAGCGCTTCGGGCACGATCAGCGGGAAGTAGTTGGTCGGCGGGTGAATGCCGTAATCCATCAGGCGCTTGGAGATGTCCAGCGCATGGATGCCCTCGGCCTCATCGAAGTGGCCCATGCAGACGAACTCGTGCCCGCAGATGCGGTCGAAGGGCATGGGATAGACATCTTTGAGGCCGACGCGGACGTAGTTGGCGTTGAGCACAGCGTGATCGGTGACGGCGCGCAGGCCCTGCGCCCCGTGCAGGGCGATGTAAGAGAAAGCGCGTACCATCATCCCGAAGTTGCCCCAGAACGCCTTGACCCGCCCGATGCTCTGCTGGGGCATGACGAAGCCGTAGAGCGGCGGCGTGTCGTCGTCGCCCTCTTCGATGATGTCCACGATTGGGCCGGGCAGGAAGGGCAGCAGCTTCTCGTTGACAGTGACCGGGCCGCTGCCGGGGCCGCCGCCGCCGTGCGGCGTGCTGAACGTCTTGTGCAGGTTGTAGTGCATCACGTCGAAGCCCAGCTCGCCCGGCTTGGCGATGCCGAGCATGGCGTTCATGTTGGCCCCGTCCATGTACATCAGGCCGCCGCAGCCGTGGATGACGTCCACGATCTCTTTGATGTTTGCCTCGAAGACGCCCAGCGTGTTGGGCACGGTGATCATCATGCCCGCCACATCCTCGCCGCAGACCTCGTGCAGCCTGTCCAGGTCCACGTCTCCGTTGGCGTCGGAGGGAATCTCGACGGCCTGCAGGCCGGCCATCGCCGTGGTGGCGGGATTGGTGCCATGCGCGCTGTCCGGCACAATGATCTTGGTGCGATGCGGCTCGCCGTTGGCCAGGTGATAGGCGCGGATCATCAGGATGCCGGCGAATTCGCCCTGCGCGCCAGCGGCGGGCTGCAGGCTGGCCCCGGCCATGCCGCTGATCTCGGCCAGCCACGCCTGAAGCTGGTACATCAGCGCCAGCGCGCCCTGCACCGTCGTCGGGTCTTGCAGCGGGTGAGCGGCGGCGAAGCCGGGCAGCCGCGCCATATCCTCATTCAGGCGCGGGTTGTACTTCATGGTGCACGAGCCAAGCGGGTAGAAGCCGATGTCAATGGCGTGGTTGAGCTGGCTCAGCCGCGTGAAGTGGCGCACGACATCTATCTCGCTCACTTCTGGCAGATCGAGCGAGTCGCGCAGCAGGCCGGCGGGCAGGTCGGCCAGCGGCACGTCGGGGGCGGGCAGGGTGATGCCCACCCGGCCCGGCGAGCCGAGATCGTAAATCAGCGGCTCCAATGGCGGGGGAGCGCCGTTCTTTTGCAGAATGAGTTCGGTCATGGTGTGTTCCTTGTAGTGATCAGTGGTCGGTGAGCAGTCGTCGGTGAGCAGTGATCAGTCATGAGTGGTCAATGGTTGGCGATGCAGGGCACAAGCGTCTGATCACCGAGAACTGACCACTGAAGACCGACAACCAGTAACCAATCACCAACAACCTCTTCCTCAATGCGCGTGCTCGTGCGACAGGTGCACGTGCGGCTTCCTGGCCTCTTTGAGCGCTTCAACCAGCGTGTCAATCTCGTCGCGCGAGTTCATCTCGGTGACGGCGACCAACATCTGATTGCGGCGCGTCTCGTCGTCCTGGGACAGGTCATAGCCGCCAATGATTCCCCAGTGCTCCAGCAGAATGTGATTGATCTCGTCCACTGGCTTGGGACAGGTGACGACGAATTCCTTGAAGAACGGCTTGCTCATGTCCACGCTGTAGCCGTCCAGGGCGTCAATCTGCTCGGCGGCATAGTGCGCCTTGTGGTAGCACAACTCGGCAACGCGGCGCAGGCCGCTCTTGCCCATCACGCTCATATAGACGCAGGCGGCCAGGGCCATCAGCCCCTGGTTGGTGCAGATGTTGCTGGTGGCCTTTTCGCGGCGGATGTCCTGCTCGCGCGGGCGCAGGGTCATCACATAAGCGCGCCGCCCATCGGCGTCCAGCGTCTCGCCGACGATGCGCCCGGCGATCTTGCGCACGTACTCGGTGCGTGTGGCGAAGAAGCCCAGGTACGGCCCGCCGAAGCTGAGCGGGATGCCCAGCGGCTGCCCTTCGCCGACGACGATGTCCGCGCCCAGCGCGCCCGGCGGTTTGAGCAGGCCCAACGCAATCGGGTCGGCCACGATGCACAGCAGCGCGCCGGCGGCGTGCACGGCGTCGGCCAGGCCGCTGAAGTCCTCGATCTGCCCGAAGAAGTTCGGGTATTGGACGACAAGCATGGCTGTGTCTTTGTCGAGCATGTCCACCAGGTCGGGCAGTGTGGCGCGCCCGCCCTTGTCGCCGACAAACTTCAGGCCGCTGCTCTGGTGGTAGGTGCGGACGACGGCGCGGTACTGCGGGTGCACGCCGGGGCTGAGGATGACTTTGCTCCGCTTGCCGCGAAAATGCGCGTTGGCCATGATCACTGCCTCGGCCAGCGAGGTCGCACCATCGTAGTGGCTGGCGTTGGCCGCGTCCATGCCGGTGAGCATACACATCATGCTCTGGTACTCGAAAATGGCCTGCAGCGTGCCCTGGCTCAATTCCGGCTGGTAGGGCGTATAGGCGGTGAAGAACTCGCCGCGCCGCAGGATGTGATCCACCACGCTAGGCACGAAGTGGTGGTAAGCGCCCGCGCCCAGGAAGATGGCGTAGTCGTTGGCGGCGACGTTGGCGCGGGCCAGCCCGCCGGCTTCCCAAGCCACTTCCATCTCGCTGAGCGGATCGGGCAGCTCCAGCGTGGGGAAGCGGAACTCGGCAGGCACCGCGTCGAACAGGTCGTCGAGCGACTCGACGCCGATGGCGGCCAGCATTGCCGCGCGGTCGGCGTCAGTGTGAGGGATGTAGGTCATGAACTGTACTCCTGGCAAAGCTGTCGTGCCTGGGGGCACAGGCGTGCCCCCAGGGTCGCGTCAGCGGCGGGCCACTAGGCGTCGCGCCCGGCGCAGTGCTTGGCGTAGGCGGCGGCGTCCAGCAGGTCTTTGAGGTCGGCGGGGTTGCTCAACTTGATCTCGATCATCCAGCCGGCACCGTAAGGGTCGCTGTTGACCAGTTCCGGCGAGTCTTCGAGCGCCTCGTTGATGGCGACGACCTCACCGCTGGCTGGAGCGTACACGTCCGAGGCGGCTTTGACGCTCTCGACGGTGGCGAACGCTTCGCCCTTGGTGACGGTGCTGCCGACCTCAACTTCGCTCAGATCCACAAACACGATGTCGGAAAGCTGGTCTTGGGCATAGTCGGTCAGCCCGATCTTAGCGGTGTCGCCCTCCACGCGGATCCATTCGTCATTCTCGGTGTATTTCGTGTCTTCGGGAGTTTTCCAGTCGGCCATGATTCAGTATGTCCTTTCGGTCTCTATGGCAGATAGCGGCAGAGCGTCTTTGACTTGGTGCCTGATTAGGAGAACCATTCGGTCAGAATGGTGCGAAAACGGTTGAAACAGGGATCAACACAGCCGCGAAACGATACCTGTTCAGCAAGGTGCCTGTAGATGGCTGATGAACGCGGAGTTTTCACCTCACGAAGTGCGGCTTCCAGAGCCTTCTTAGGGTCGGCTGGCTTGAGGGCGTCAGGGGCAAGTAAGTTCCTCTGGCGGAGCCAGGTACGCAGGTCAGGCTGGTGTGTTTGCCACCCCAGACAAACATCGACCTGGGGTGAGTCGCTCCAAACCCACATTTCAAGTTCGGGTTCGAGCACGATCACTCTGGCCCGGCCTTCGGCCCATCCGTTAGCTTCCAGTCGAGATTCAAGCTCCTCTTGCAGGTCTACTACCCTTTGCGACTCCTGTCCTGAGCCTTCGTGATCAAGCATCACCAGCGCATAACGATACTGCCTGGTATAAGGTCTGAGATAGTTGTGCGCATCTGTCCAACAACCTGGATCGCGTTTGTCATGCCGAAATATGTCACAGGTAATGGGCCGTATTCCCAAAGCATGATGCCTGCTCAGCAGACCACGAAGGGTGTTTTCCATATTGCTATCGGCGACCAACACGATCAGGTCGGCAATCGCGTCCATCACCCCAAAACCCCACTTGCGTACAGAGTGGACAGACTCACTTCCCCACGCCAGTCCGCCAGACGCGGATGCTCATCTCCAGGAATAACATCTGTTTCACCAGCAGGAGTACGAGCGAAGCACAGCAATTGTTCGGGTTCGGTCAGGCTTAGGATGACGGGCGAATGGGTGGCCAGCAGAACCTGGGCGTCGTAGACTGAACTGAGTGACTGAAAGACTGTCTCGACAGCGCGCGGGTGAATACCGTTTTCTGGCTCTTCAATCAAGTAGATACCCTGGACACCAGGTAGATAGGCCAGGATAGTGAGCGCCATCATGCGCAGGGTGCCGTCGGAGACGAGCCAGGAAGGGACGCGCAGTCCCGTCTCGTATTCCAGCACCAGATAACGATGCCGGTCTTCAGGGCGCTCTACTGTGTCAATACCACGCACATCGGGTAGAGCAGTGCGCAGGTGCTCCACCCAAAGAGATAGGCGTTCTGGATGTTTTTGCTTCAGGTCGTCAATGACCCAGGACAGATTAGAACCGTCGGGCAGAAACGAACGCGGGCTTTGCGGCGGGCTGGGGCGACGCATCGCCTCGCTATTGAGCATGATGCGCTGCACGCCCTCAGAGATGTATCGCTTGAACCAGGTTGCTGCCGGGAACCTGCTCTCGTCTTCTGGCAAATTTGCCAACGCGGAGCGTCTTGGCCCCAACCGGAACTGGTTATTCCATTCCGTGGTTTCTGCGCGAAAATAGTCGTTCCCGCTACGCTCGATTTTGTTGACGATCGTGCGCCAGCCTTTGTTTGGTGCTCCCGTGATACGTGCTGGCACAGATGGCTCGCTGGGAAACAGGCGAGGTTGAACGTGATTGGCCTGAGTGACAGACTTAGGCGGAACGAGCCACAGAGTTTCAACCAGTATTGCCAGTTCAGAACTGTCTTCCTGGACGCCGATCCGTACTTCGTAACGCAACCGGCGATATTGGCTTAACTGCGGACGCGACAAAATTGACAGCGGTATGTCCACCTCCACCGCCAGTTCCAGCCATTCGGAGGCATGGTTCCAGGTCAGGTCGCGAATGTCGTTGGCGCGCGCATAGACTGCATCGGCGAGAGTGGGCTTGTTGATCAGATCGGCGACGAACGCAACGACATCCAGGAAGGTTGATTTCCCGCTCGCGTTGGGGCCAACCAGAACCTGGAAGGGTCGGAGAGTCTGGCTGATGTAGTGCAATGCCCGGTAGTTTAGCGCTTCGATCTTGGTTAACATGCCCCTCTACCTGACATCCTGTTCCAACCGATGTGCCCTGCGACCCAGTGTATCACAAAGCAAAGAGGCAAACAGCACCACTGGCTGGCTGCCTCTGTCATTGGCCTGAGAGATTCTCCCACTGCGTAGTGAGATTGCCCCGTCGGCGCGTGGAACGCTTTCCAGAGGGGTACACCGTCCGGCGGGTACGTCAACCTGAGAGTTTCACGGGAGGCCCCAGTCCAGGCTGGTCCCGCTTGCCCCTTCGGTGGCCGCTGTGCCCGGCTGGGCGCGGCGCTCTCCCCGACGGCGGGTGTACGATGTGTTGCGTTACGTGTCCTCTTCGATGCCCAGCCAGGCGTAGAGCGCCTGGCGCACCTCCGCGGTCAGCACCATGTTCATGGCCAGATGACCGGTCGCGTCGGCGACGATGGTCATGCGAAAGAGCAATTCGCCCTCGTTGGAAAGCCCCAGTTCGATGTTGGCCTGACCGGTGCCGACCATGCGCATGACCGATAGTCGCTCGGTGGGCCGGAGCTGGGACAGGCTCATCTGCAAATCGCGCTGGCGCGGGCGCAGGGCGATCTCCAGCGGGCCGTAGGTGGCCGAGACGCTGACGTACATCCCCTCGCGCCCGATCCACAGGGCCGGCTCGCACTCTGGCCCCTGCGCGCAGGTGATCAGCAGCGTGTCGTCGTCCTTGTCGTGACTTACGTGATCAAGCCGCTGGGTGAAACGCATCCCGTCATCGCTCCGAATGTCCGGCGATACAGTGTGCGGAATTATAGCATAGGTGCGGGCGGCGGCAAACGAGCCTTTGTGGGATGCGGTAGTATGTCTCGGCCTGAGAGTGATATGTCTGGGCCACCGCGTCCGTGAGGGCGCAGAGCGGAACCCGCGCCATTCCATGGCGTCTGGCCCCGCTGCCGGCTTCTGCACGGCGCCGCGCGTCCAGGGCTTCGCATCCGCCCCCCGTCGGCCCCGTCGGCCCCAGGCGAATTCGCCAAATTGGATGTCCCTGCTATAATGGTGCCCGATGTTTCGGCTACAGACCTCTGTCAGGGGACGATAAATAGCAGCGAGACCGTCCCGCGGCCAGGGTGGCGATGACCTTTCGTTTTGCGCTCGAAGCGACTGAGGGCATGGCGCGGGCAGGCGTATTCCACACGCCGCACGGCCCGATCCTCACGCCTGTGTTCGCCCCCGTCGGCACTCAGGCGACTGTGAAAGCGGTCGCCCCGCGCGACTTGCGCGAGCTGGGCGCGTCACTGATCCTGGCCAATACCTACCACCTTCACCTGCGCCCCGGCGACGAGCTGATCCGTGATCTGGGTGGGCTGCATGCCTTCATGGCCTGGGACGGCCCGATCCTCACCGATTCGGGCGGCTTCCAGGTGTTCAGCCTGGCCGATCTCAGCCGGATTGACGGCGACGGGGTGACCTTCCGCGACCATCTGGATGGATCGCTGCACCGCTTCACGCCCGAAGTAGCCATCCAGATACAGCACAACCTCGGCTCGGACATCATCATGGCCTTCGACCAATGCCCCGTGCCCGACGAGCGGGCCGTGGTGCGGGCCGCCGTCGAGCGCACGCATCACTGGCTGGCGCGCTGCGCCGAAGAACACGCGCGCAGCGGCGACCCGTCGCGGCAGGCGCTGTTTGGCATTGTGCAAGGCGGCATCTTCATGGACCTGCGCGAGGAGTCGGTCCGCTTTGTGACCGATCTCGACCTGCCGGGCTACGCCATTGGCGGGCTGGCCGTCGGCGAGAGCAAGGCCGACATGTACGACACGCTCGCCCAGACGGTCCCCCTGCTCCCCGCCGACAAGCCACGCTACCTGATGGGCGTCGGCAGCCCCGAAGACCTGGTCGAGAGCGTGGCGCGCGGGGTGGACTTCTTCGATTGCGTGCTGCCCACGCGCGTGGCGCGCAACGGCGCCGCCCTGACCCGCACAGGCCGCATCAACATGCGCAACCTGCAATACGCCGCCGATCCGCGCCCGCTTGAAGAGGGCTGCACCTGCTATACGTGCACGCACTTCTCGCGCGCCTACATCCGGCACCTGGTCAAGGCCTCCGAAATCCTGGGGCATCAGCTTCTCAGCATCCACAATCTGCATCTGCTGCTCACGCTCATGCGTGAGATGCGCGCCGCCATCCTGGACGGCACCTTCGCGGACTACGCCAGCGCGTTTCTGGCTGACTACCAACCGATCGGGTCTCAGAAAGGAGCGAGGCGGAACCCGCTCCCGGTCGGTTAGGTGGCTAACGCGAACAGCTCCCCTGGCCGCGCCGATCACGCGCTGTCGGGGGTTCAGGCGAGCGCTGCCCGGCAGCCTGGCCTGGGCTGTTGGCGTGCGGCGGCTGTGCAGCACACGAAAGGATCGCGTGTGGATCTCCTCAAAGCTCTGGTGTTGGGTATCCTGCAAGGGGCTACCGAATTCCTGCCTATTTCAAGCTCCGGCCATCTTGTGCTGGTGCCCTGGTGGCTCAACTGGTCTGAGTCTCCGCTCATCTTCAATGCCACGGTACACCTGGGCACACTGGTGGCGGTGCTGGCTTATTTCTGGCGCGACTGGCTGGCGCTGCTGCGCGCCGGCGCACACGCGCTGCGCTCTCGTACTGTTCAAGACCCTGATACACGGCTCTTGCTGCTGATTCTGCTGGGCACGATGCCGGCGGCAGTAGCAGGCGCCCTGCTCGAAGACATGTTTGAGGCGACCTTCTCCAAGCCGAGCCTGGTGGCGGCGTTCTTGCTAGTGACAGCCCTGCTGCTGGTCTTCAGCGAGCGCATGCTGACTTCTGGACGTACGCTAAGAGAGCTGACCACGCGCGATGCGCTGGTGGTGGGAGCGGCTCAGGCGTTGGCCATCTTCCCTGGCATATCGCGCTCTGGCAGCACGATCGCGGCGGGCATGACGTGCGGGTTGTCTCGACCCGTGGCGGCGCGCTTCAGTTTTCTGCTGGCCATGCCGATCATCTTGGGGGCGGGGGCCAAGCAGGGGTTCGACGTGATCACAGGGGAGGTCCACGTCGGGCAGGCGCTGGTCATGCCGCTCATCACCGGTTTCCTGGCAGCGGCTGTGGTTGGCTACGCGTGTATCTGGGGACTGTTGCGCCTGCTTCAACAGCGGCGCTTGTACGGGTTCGCAGCGTATTGTGCGGCCTTTGGCGTGCTCAGCCTGCTGGTTGCCCTCTTCAATTAGGGGGGAGGCTTTGAAGCGGGCCAAACGCACCATTGTCATCCTGAGCCTGGCGCTGGCAAGCTGCCGTGTGTCTGTGGCCGACCCGACGCTTACGCCGCAGATCTTCACTGTACGCATCGTGACAACAACGGCGACAGCACCGCTGCTGCGCGATCTGGTCCAGGCCTACGCGCCCCTGGGGACCGTGATCGCCGTGGACAGCATCGAGGTTGACTGGCAGACGATTGATGAGTGGCTACGCTCGGGCGAGGCGCTCTTCGCGCTGACCACCTACCTGCCGCCGGACTCCACGCTGTGGGCCGCTCCGCTCGGCCAGGACGGAATCGCCATCGTCGTTCACCCGGCCAATCCAGTGTCCGCCCTGACGGTGGACGAGCTGCGCCGTATCTTCCAGGGCCGCGTCGCCTCCTGGGCGGCGTTAGGCGGGCCGGACGTGCCGGTGACCGTCGTCAGCCGCGAAGCCGGCGCCGATACGCGCCTGGCCTTCGATGGACTGGTGATGGCCGGGCAGTCCACTACCCTGGCTGCCCGGCTCGCCCTCTCCAGCGCGCGGGTGATTGATCTGGTGGCCGGCGATCCGGGCGCCATCGGCTACGTGAGCATGGCCTTTGTTGACGCGCGCATCCGGGCGGTGCCGGTGAGCCTGTCCGACGAGGACGAAGCCACTTTACCCACGCCTGAGACAGTCAGCAGCGGCCAGTATCTGCTGCGCACGCCGCTGCTGGTGGCTGGCCTGCATCCTCCCACAGAAACTGGCCTTTACCGCGACTGGTTCGCCTGGATGCAGAGCGAGGATGGGCAGGCGGTTGTGGGCCAGCGTTACGGGACGCTGGACGCCGCCGCGCTGGGCGAAGTGTCCTCCGAAAGCTGAACTGGCTGTTGGCCGGCTGCTGTGGCAGAGAAGGTGCCGTCCTGACAGGGCGCAGCGTCAGGTGCCGGGCTGCCGGGCAGCGACGAACACCACGCGGTCGCTGGTTTCGATCAGGGGGTCAAACGGCTCCAGGTCCGCCGTGAGTAGGGCCGCGACGATGAAGCCGGTGCGCTCCAGCAGGGCGGTGATGCCCTGGACCGGATAGCCCCGCTCGACATGAACCTCATCGGCACGGCTCCAGGCCAGGTTGTCGTGCCGGGCGAAGATCGTGTAGTGGACGGTGCTGCGCTGCGTCTCGTGGCTAAACTGGCTCCGTGCAGTGATCAGCAGATTGCTGCCGTTGTCGAAGAGCACGCGGTCGCCCTGGGCGACACTGGCGGCCAGCCCCCCAATCGTGCGCACGTCAAACACGAACAGTTTGCCATCCTCCAGCGCGCCATACACGCGCTGGAAGACCTGTTCCAGCTCACGCAGACTGGGGATGGCATTGAGCACCCCCCCGGCGGCCAGCACCAGATCCACCAACCCGGCGGGCGGCTCGAGGTGGCGGATGTCCATCCGCAAGAAGACGGGCGTTTCGTACACTCCCGCAGCCAACTGGCCGTCCGCAGTCAGAGTTTCCCCACGCGCTGCCGCCTGGGCCAGCATCTCGGCGCTGGCATCCAGCCCAAAAACGCGCATACCCTGGCGGGCGAGCGTCCACGTGCTCACGCCCGTGCCACAGCCCAGGTCCAGCACGCGCCTTCCCGCCCAATTGAGCTGGTGGATCAGCTCCAGGTAATGCGGCACCTGCTGGCTGGTATAGGCGGAGAAGCCGGCCCGATCATACACGGCGGCCAGCCGGCTGTAGGGAGAGACGTGGAAAGGGGATTGCTCGGCCATAGAACCTCGCTTGCGGCGGGCGCGCCGCCGTGGGAAGTGGTGTGGTCGCGCTGCCCCTGCCGGGCGCAGCAGAGCAGCACCCCTGCGGGAGAGCGCCGGTGCTCCGTGGGGGGCATGGCGCCCACGCGCCCCCGCCAGAAGCCTGCTACGGCGCGCTCAGCGGCGCGAAGCTGAAGACCAACTCGTAGCGGGTCGAGTATAGCACAACGCTGCCCTCGCTGTAGTTGTCCACGTTGAACGCCGGATTCTCGATGATGTAGTTCTGGTTGCCCACGTTGCCCTTCAGCGGCCCCAGGTCAATCTGGTACTGCGGCACCTGGTTCAGTTCCTCTTTGGTGGACGGGCGCGGATAGGCGCTGAGCAGCACGTGCAGATCGGGCCCGTTCAAGGCGTCGAGGTTCTGCAGGCGGACGATCACCCGCCCGTCCGAAAGCTGGTAGAGACTGGCCGTGCCCTGGGCCGCGCGGATGGCATCGAGGCGGACGAAGTTGCCGGTCAGCATCTCGCGCACCACGCTTGGGTTCGGGTCGAGGGCGGGCAGGTTCGGCTCTTCGACATCGAGCGGCTCAGCCAGCCGGGCGGCCACCAGGTCAATGGCCATCTGCGGGCTGCGGTTGTAGAGCTGCGCGTACATGTCCTGCGCCTGGCTGGGCAACTGATAGAAAGCATCCGGGAAGGGCGAGACTGCTTCCTGCTCGCGGATGTAGTCGGCGAACTGGTCGAGCCAGAGCGGTGAGGCCAGCAGTGCAGCTACAATCAGCGCGCCGACGAACAAGACGCCCCAGGCCGGTCGCGTATTCATGCATTCTCCCTGCGTGTGACCCTGCGCGTATCTGGCCGCTGATCTTAACGAACGCGGGGCGTTTGAGCCAGAAGCCGCA
>JBBIHG010000012.1:37930-53232 GCA_037447125.1 Chloroflexota bacterium
CTAGAACGTGTGTGCTATTCTGTGCGTGTTAATATCCAGAATCAGTCTGCCTTCGTCGAGGTGATGCCGATGACCAGACCCGTTTCCCCGGCGCTACCTCTCAGCGCCGCCCGCGCGCTGGCGCTGCACGCGCAGGGACTCACCGCGCCGAACGGGGCCGAGCCGTCGCCCACGCTCGACGCACTGTACGAGACGGTCGCCCGGCTGGTCTGCGTGCAGATTGACACGCTGCACGTCGTCCGGCGCAGCCAGTATCTGGTGCTGTGGAGCCGCCTGGGGGCCTACGACCCCGCCGACTTCGACCGCCTGATCTACGATCCCGCGCACCGCCGACTGTTCGAGTACTGGTACCACGCAGCGTCAATCATCCCGCTCAGCGAGTATCGCTACCGGCTGGAGACGGTGCGTCACTATCAGAACGGCGGCGGCTGGTGGCCGCAGTGGGCCGAGCAGCCAGAGAACCGCCGAGTCATCGAGGGGGTGCGCGCCCGTCTGCAGGCGGAGGGGGCGCTGCGCGCCGCCGACTTCGAGCACGACGGGCCGCGCCGCGACTCCTGGTGGGACTGGAAGCCGGGCAAGCACGCCCTCGAATACCTTTACAACACCGGCGAGGCGATGATCGCCGACCGGGTCAATTTCCAGCGCGTGTACGACCTGCGCGAGCGTGTGTTGCCGGCCTGGGTGGATACCACCCCGCCGACCGCCGAGGAGACTCACCGCCACGTGCTGGCGCGCGCGGCCCGCGCCCTGGGAATTGCCACGCCAGGGCAGATCGCCGACTACGCCTACCTGAAGCGCGGCCACGCCGCTCCCGCGCTGGCTGCCCTGCGCAAAGCGGGGGTGCTGGTCGAGGTGGCGGCGGAGACGGCGAGCGGCGGGAAGGCGGAGTTCCTGGCCCACCGCGACGATCTATCGCTGGTGGAACAGGCGGCAGATGGGGCCATCGTCCCGGCACGGACGACCTTCCTCAGCCCATTCGATAGTCTGTTCTGGGGCAAAGGGCGCGACGCGCAGTTTTGGGGCTTCACCCATGTGCTCGAAGCGTACAAGCGCGCGCCCCAGCGCATCTGGGGTTACTTCTGCCTGCCGATCCTGCACCGCGACCGGCTGGTAGGCCGCTTCGACCCCAAGCTGGATCGCAAGACCGGGCAGTTGCGCCTGGAAGCGCTGCACCTGGAGCCGGGCGTCGCGCCCGATGACGCGCTGATCCGCGACGTAGCGGCGGCCCTGCGCGACTTCATGGCCTGGCACGGCGCGAACGATCTGGTGATTGAGAAGAGCGTTCCGGTGGAATTTGGCGAGCGGCTACTCGCCGCGATGTGATAGAATAAAACGGCGAATGATGCAAAGGATGAATCACATGGCTACGACTTTCCCTTACACTGTCGAAAACGCGACCGAACGCGAGCGCCTGCGTGCGCTCGTCGCCCGGCTGAGCGACGCCGACCTGATCCGCACCGTAGAGCACGGGTGGACGGTCGCTGCTGTGCTGGTGCATCTGGCGTTCTGGGATCGCAACCGGCTGGCGACGCTCCGGCAGTGGCAACGTGATGGACAGGCTCCCCCCTCCGGCGGCTCCCCGGATCCGATCAACGAGGCCATTGCCGAGTTGAGCAGGGCGATTCCGCCGCGCGCGGCGGCGCGGCTGGCAGTGGAAGCCGCCGAAGCCATTGATCGCGCCCTCGAACAACTCCCGCCGGAGATGGTCGCCACGATTGAAGCCGCCGGCATGATGCGCCTGCTCAATCGCAGCCTGCACCGCCGCGATCACCTGGACCAAATCAAGCGGGCACTGGGCGGGGATTAACCGATAGCAGCTATCTGTTTGCCTTGTTCAATTCGCTCCAAACACTACGAGTATCTCGAGCCGCTGCCGTAGGTTCTATTCTTCCTCCTTCTCGCCCAAATTCGCCAGCCGCTCGCGGACAGTGCGCTCGTAGCCGCTATCCTTCGGCTGGTACCAGCCGGGCGGGGCCATGTCCAGCGGCAAATACTGCTGGGCGACCCAGCCGCCGGGGTAGTCGTGTGGGTACCTGTACGCCCCGTGCTCGCCGGCAGACTCGGCCATCGTGCGCTGGTACTGCTCGCGCGTCTCGCCGTAGAACGTGTCCGACTTGTCGCGCAAGTACGGCGGGACATCTCCCGCCCCAAATTCCTCAATGTGGCCCAGCGCCTTCCAGATCGCCCCGGCGCTGTTGCTCTTGGGCGCGGTCGCCAGGTAGAGGCAGGCGTGAGCGAGGAAGTAGTGTCCCTCCGGCATTCCTACCCATTCGAAAGCCTGCGCCGCCGCCGCGACGACGACCAGCGCCTGCGGGTCGGCCAGGCCGATATCTTCGCTGGCCAGGATGAACATCCGCCGCAGCACAAAGCGCGGGTCTTCGCCCGCCAGCAACATCTTGGCCATCCAGTACAGCGCGGCGTCGGGGTCGGAGCCGCGCACGCTCTTGATGAAGGCGCTGATCGTGTCGTAATGCTCGTCGCCGCTCTTGTCGTAGCGCACGGCCCGCCGCTGAATGCTCTCCTCGGCCACTTCCAGGTCCACCAGGATCGCTCCGCCGGGGCCTGGGGGAGTCGTCTTGGCGGCCAACTCCAGCGCGTTGAGCGCGCTGCGCGCGTCGCCGCCCGCCACGCGCGCCAGGTGCTGCGCTGCTTCCTCGGTCAGGCGGATGGGCAGGCGGCCCAGCCCGCGCTCGGCATCTTCGAGGGCGTAGTGCAGGATGGCGATGATCTCATCTTCGCGCAGCGGCACCAGTTGGAAGACGCGGCTGCGGCTGAGCAAGGGATTGACCAGCGAGAAGAACGGGTTCTCGGTCGTGGAGCCGATCAGCACGACCGTCCCGTCCTCGACGAAAGGCAGCAGGCCGTCCTGCTGGGCCTTGTTCCAGCGGTGAATCTCGTCAATGAACAGGACGGTGCCCTGGCCATACATGCCCAGCCGCTCCTGGGCGGCGGCGATCAGCTCGCGCAGTTCCTTGACGCCGGAGGTGACCGCGTTCAGCCGGCTGAAGTGGCGGCGCGTGCGGTTGGCGATGATGTTGGCCAGCGTGGTCTTGCCGGTGCCAGGCGGCCCCCACAGAATGATGGACGTGAGCTGGTCAGCCTCGATGGCCCGGCGCAGCAGCCGTCCCGGCCCGATGATGTGGTCTTGCCCGATGAACTCATCGAGCGTGCGGGGGCGCATGCGCAGGGCCAGCGGCCCGGTCAGGCGTTGCTGCTGCTGGCGACCGTAATCGAACAGATCAGACATGGGGAGCCTCGCAGGAGTGAACAGCCGGCGGTTGGACCGCTTATTATAGCGCGGTCGGGTGCTGCCAGGGTTGGCGAGTGGGCGAGTCGAGGAGACTGCGGAAGACCAACTTTGAGCGCAGCAGAGCGACGCTCTGTTGTACAAGGCGCGTGTTTCTCCGGCACGATCCATGAGTTACTTGACAAGCGGCCCCGAATCGTACTATAAATAGTTAAACGCTTTACTACGACAGCGGCGCGACCGTTGTTATTTTTCGCCCGCCAGTTAAGCGCTTAACTATAGTCCGAATCTTCGGCGGTCAGAGGTTTTGCTAGAGTGGCTACTTTAGAAGACGTTGCCAGGCGCGCTGGCGTTTCGACTGCCACCGTCTCCAAAGTCCTCTCCAACACGCCCTACTTCACTGAGCAGACGCGCACCAAGGTGCTGCAGGCGGTTGAGGAGCTTGGCTATATCCCCAACCTGGCCGCGCGCGCCCTGTCCTCTGGCCGGACCCACATCATCAACGTTGTCTTCCCCTACGTCTATGACGCCATCTTCGCCGACCCGATGGTGCTCAACATCCTGCAGGGTGTCGAAGCAGAATGCACCCGCCACGGGTATAATATGCTGCTCAGCACGCCGCGCTTGACGGCCAGCGGCGTTGACAAGAACTACCTGCGCCTGGCGCGCAGCGGCTATCTCGACGGCGTGATCGCGCTCGACAGCTATCCTGTCGCTTCGGTGCTGGAACCGGCGCACAAGAAAGGCATCCCCTGCGTCGGCATCGGCTATCATCCCACCCCCTACTACGTCCGCAGCGACGACCGCTCTGGCGGTTTCCAGTTGATGCAGCATGTGCTCGGCCTGGGGCACCAGCGCATCGGCATCATCGCCGTCCCGCCGGAGAACCATCTGTGCGTGCCGGAGCGCCTGGCCGGGCTGCGCGCCGCCGCCGAGGTCGCCGGGCTGGACTTCGACGCCATGCCCCTGGCCTATGGCGACTGGTCCAGCTCCGGCGGGGCCAAGTGCGCCACGGAATTGCTCGCCCGGCAGCCCGACCTGACCGCCTTGATCTGCTTGAATGACCGCATGGCCATGGGCGCCATCCAGCAGGCACGGGAGACAGGGCGCCACGTGCCGACCACCCTGACCGTCGCCGGCTACGATGACATCCCCATGGCCTCCGTCTTCGCCCCACCGCTGACGACCATCTCGCAGCAGGGGCCGGAGTTGGGCAGCCGAGCGGCCAGCATGTTGTTCGCTGTGCTGGCCGGCAGGCAGCCCGAGCCAGTGACCATGCCCACTACTCTGATCGTCCGCCAATCGTCGGCACCGCCCGTATAGTCAGCCCGGAGTCGGGAAAGGAGAGCTTGCCGCCGTCCGTATACCAGCCACAAGAAAGAGCACCTTCGACCCTCTAGCGCCACCTATCCGTGAATTTACGCATCGTTCGTAGTCTAACCAATCTAACAGGGAGCGAAAGAAATGACTAAGCGGCTTTTGATCGGACTGCTCATCGTGGCTCTGGCCCTGCCGGTTTTCGTGGTCAGCGTGCCAGCCGACGCCCAGGAAGAAATCACCCTGCGCTGGCGCACCCGACCCGACAACCAGGCCGAGATTGACGTCTACCAGGCAGCCAGCGACGCCATTGACGCCGCCTGGCAAGGCGTCAGCCTCGAGTACGAGCCAGGCGGAGCCGAGACAGCCGGGTATCAGGACGTGCTGATCACCGAGCTGACGGCGGGCACCGCGCCGGACCTGTTCTGGATTCCGGGCACCGACGTGGCCCGCTTCGCCAAGCTGGGCCTGATCCTCAACCTGGCTGATGAGGCGGCTGCCGACGAGACCTTCAGCCTGGACACATTCTATCCCCAGATCATGCAGCACCTGACCGTCTCGCTGGACGGCGGCGATGCGCTGTGGGGCCTGCCCCGTGATGTGTCGGCCTTCGTCATCTTCTACAACAAGGACCTGTTCGACGAGGCCGGCCTGGACTACCCTGTGGATGTCGATCCCTGGGACTGGGATGCGTTCTACAATGCCGCCAAGGCCATTGACCAGCTCGGCGACGAGGTCAAGGGCTTCGGCATGAACGCCTGGTGGGCCAACTACGGCTACTTTATCAACGCCGCC
Source organism: Chloroflexota bacterium (assembly GCA_037447125.1). Taxonomy (GTDB): domain Bacteria; phylum Chloroflexota; class Anaerolineae; order Aggregatilineales; family Aggregatilineaceae; genus UBA2029. Next base: position 43,290 of record JBBIHG010000012.1, read on the forward strand.
GGGTCGAGCTTTTTCAACGAAGACTTCAGCGCCTGCGGCCTGAACAACCCCGGCACCGTTGAGGGCCTGACCTTCGCCAGCAAGCTCTACACGGAGGGCATAGCTGTGCCCTGGGGCGAGGACTCCGAGCCGCCGTTCCTGGCCGGCAACGTTGGCATGTTCTTCAACGGTCGCTGGGCGACCCCCGGCGTGCTGGCGAATGCCACCTTCAACTGGGACGTGGCTGAGCTGCCCGTAGGCCCGGCTGGGCCGAGCAACTGGGTGTTCTGGGGCGCGTATGTGATCAACGCCAAGACCGAGCATCCCGCCGAAGCCTGGCAACTGCTGATGCAGCTCACCAGTGCCGACATCCAGGGCCAGGTTGCCGCCTTGGGCGCCAACATCCCCAGCCGCGCCTACAGCGATGAGGCCGCAGTGGGCGCCTTCCTGGCGACCTTCGATGGGGCGATCAACAACCAGGCGTGGATCAACGGCCTGTCTTACGGCGTGGCCGAAGCCCCGCTGTGGAAGGGCGACTGGCCCAAGATCGACGTGATCTATTACAACGGCGTCACCAAAGTCCTGAATGGCGAGATGACCGCGCAAGACTTCGCAGACACCGTCTGCCAGGAAGCCGACGCCAACTTCGAGTAAACCCGCACGCTCAGGGGGAGACCTATAGGTCTCCCCCTCTCTTCACCTACGAGCAGTCCTGCCAGGGGGAGCGGCTCATGTCACGCTTTGCTGATCTAGCCCACCGCCTGCGCCAGAGCGCCCGCCGCCTGCAGGAGACCTGGCGTAGCCCCTCATTCGTCATTGGCGCCAACATCGCCTGGAACCATATCCTCGTGGCGGGCAGTGTCATGCTGTCGCTGCACGTGCGCAACATGGACGACTTCTACAATCTCGGCGGCGCAGTGCAGCAGTTCGTCAGCCTGTGCGCCCTGGTGCCGGCTCTGCTGGCGGTCTTCAGTTCGATGCTGATCAACCGGCGCCGGGCGATCGGGCGCTCGCTGGCGCTGATCACCAACTACCTGGGGATGGTGCTTTCCGCCTTTTACCTGCTGCACCTGTGGGGCGTTTTTGTGGGCGTGGACGGCGTCGCTCGCGCGCTCTACGAGCACTGGCAGTGGCTATTGGGCTTTCCGGTCGCCTATGCCCTGCTGTGGCTGGCCGGGCGGACGCCGGAAAAGGCGCGGGCGCGCGTCTGGCTCGAGCAGGCCGCGCTGGGCATCGCCATGCTGACTCTGATCGTGTTGCTGTGGGTGGGCGATGCAGTCAGCGGCTTCGCCCACATCCTGGGCACCTACGAGCGCGTCGCCACCTGGCTGGCGACCCTGTTGATCGTCGTCTTCGCCGTGCTGGCCTACCGCATGCTGCACCTCGGCCAGCACTTCGGTGAGACGCCCGACCAGCGCATCGCCTGGCAGGGCTGGCTCATGCTCTCGCCCAACGCCATCGGCTTCATGCTCTTCTTCGCCGGGCCGCTGCTGCTCTCGTTCTATCTCAGCTTCACCGACAGCACCGGCGTCACTCCGCCCAACTTCGTCGGGGTAGACAATTACCGGGAATTGTTGGCGCTGGACTTCGCCGTGCAGGACGACCTCAGCGCCGCGCCGCAAGCCGCGCTGGACCGCGGCTACTTCGTCCTGGAAACGCTCAAGTTCGGCTCGCACCGCCTGGTCATTGGCGCGCGCGACACGCAGTTCTGGCAGAGTCTGCGCAATACCATTGTCTTCTGCCTGCTGCTGGCCCCGCTGAGCATCATCCCCGCCCTCACGCTGGCCACTATTCTCAACTCCAAGATGCCGGGCATGCACTTTTTCCGGGCAATGTACTTCTTGCCCAGCGTGGCCGCGGTGGTGGGGACAGCGCTCATCTGGCGCTGGCTCTACAACGCCAACATTGGCTACATCAACTACGCGATCAAGCAGGTGGTCGAGTTCCTCAACGGCACCTTCGGCCTGGGCCTGGTGGACCCTCAGTACAACTGGCTGACCGACAACAGCACCATGCTCATCTCGATCGTGTTCCTGGCCGCCTGGCAGTTGATCGGTTTCAACACCGTGCTGTTCCTGGCCGGCTTGCAGGGTGTGCCGGGCATCCTCTACGAAGCGGCTTACGTGGACGGGGCCGGGCGCTGGCGCCAGTTCCGCCACGTGACCCTGCCGCTGCTCGCGCCGACGACGTTCTTCGTGATGGTGACGACGATCATCACCGGGCTGCAGGTCTTCAACGAGCCTTACGCGCTTATCCCGCAGCGCCCTATCCCCCTGCCGGCGACGACTTCCGTGTACTACCTGTACCGAACCGGGTTCTTCAACTTCGAGTTCGGCTATGCCTCGGCGGTGGCCTGGCTGCTGTTCGCGCTGATCTTCATCGTCACGCTGGTGCAGTTCCGCTTCTCGCGGGCGGGCGCCTACGATTAGTCACGACTGAGAGGTGGCAATGAGCGAGCACAAGCGCATCTTCAAGCTGTGGGCCGCTCGCGCGGTCGTGTATCTCGTGCTGGGCGTGGTCGCGTTCCTGATGCTCTTCCCCTTCACCTACATGGTCTTTACCTCGTTCAAGGCATCGGGCGATGTCTTCCGCTATCCGCCGCGCCTGCTGCCCTACAGCCCGGTCACGGCGCGGTATGCCGAGAAGGAGTCTCCGCTCTATCGCTTCGAGATTGACGGGCGAGTGCGCGAGCTGGCCCTCACCGACGCCAAGGAGACCTTTGGCTTCTTCACCAGCGCGGACCTGCTCAACGCGGACAACCCGCGCGCCAGCACCATCCTGGTCGAGATGAGGCTTGAGGACGCCGTGGCCACGGGCGAACAGGTCCGCGTGAGCGGCGCCGGAGACAGCTCGGCCAGCTTCGACGCCTACGAGGTGCCCGGCCAGCAGGAGCCGCTGTTGCTCGCCTACCGCGCCCGGCTCGACACCTTCGTGGACCCGAACGACCCCCAGACCGTCGTCTACGCCACCGCGCGCACAGCCAAAGCCGTGGAGGTGGCGGATTTCCAGGTCGGCAACTACAACACCGTACTCGGTCTGAACCTGGACCGCGCTTTCATCAACACCGTCCTGGTGACGGTGGGCGTGACGCTCGGCCAGGTGGTCACCTCGGTCTTCGGCGGCTATGCTTTCGCCCGCATCCCCTTCAGGGGGCGCGACACGCTGTTCCTGCTCTACCTGGGGTCAATCATGATCCCGTTCATGGTGCTGGTCGTGCCCATGTACAGGCTGATGGTGGCCATCGGCTGGGAGAACAGGCTCGTCTCGCTGATCGTGCCCTGGATCTTCACCGCCTACGGCACGTTCCTGATGCGCCAGTTCTTTATCACCATCCCGGTCGAGATCGAGGAGGCCGCCCTGCTGGACGGGTGCAGCCGGCTGCGCATCTTGTGGCGAATCTTCGTGCCGCTGAGTATGCCGGCCATCGCCACCCAGGTGATCTTCACCTTCCTCTACGCCTGGAACAGCTTCCTGTGGCCGCTGCTGATCATCGGCGAGGGCAACGAGCCGAATCATGTGCTCACCCTGTCGCTGATCCGGCTGAGCAACATCGCGGCGGACAAGCCCAACCTGGTGATGACCGGCGCGGCCATCGCCATCCTGCCGCCGATGATCGTCTTCATCCTGGCCCAGAAATACTTCATCGAGGGGGTCGCCGCGTCTGGCGTGAAAGGGTAGTACCCGTGGCGGGCCTGGGCGCGTCGCGCGATCCATCCAGATAGGTAGATGTGGCGCGGAACGCGCGAGCATGGTAGGGTTAGCGAGGCGGGGCTGCGCGAGCGGGCAGCCCCGCCGGGTGTGTCCCCGCCGCGCGGGGGCGTGGGCTTTGATTTTGACTCCAGAAGGAGCAATTGGTGCGCGCACTGATTCCATTCAACGACAACTGGCTTTACCTCCCCGACCGCGCGGGCGGCGACGTGCCCGACAGCGCCTTCGCGCGTGTGACGCTGCCGCACACCAACACGGTCTTTCCTCACCACAACTTCGATAATGCGGAGTACGAGTTCACCTCCACCTACCGCAAGCGTTTTACGCTGCCGGAGCCGCTGGCCGGGCGGCGAGTCTATCTCGACTTCGACGGGGCGATGATCGCGGCTACGGTCACCATCAACGGGCACTCCTTCCCAGAGCATCGCGGCGGCTACACGCTCTTCTCCTTCGACATCACCGGGCACGTGCGCCCCCACGCCGATAACCTGCTGGTCGTGCACCTGGACTCCAGCGAGCGCCCCGACATCCCGCCCTATGGCAACGTGGTGGACTACCTGACGTTCGGCGGCATCTACCGCGACGTGTGGCTGCGCCTGGTCGAGCCGTGCCACATCGCGCAGGTGTTCGTCCGGCCCACCGACGTGCTCAGCGCTGCGCCGCGCGTCGAAGTGGACGTGTGGCTGCGCAACCAGGGCGCGCGTCCCGCCCAGCGTGAGCTGTCTTGCGCGGTAGAAAGCGAAGGAGAGACGCTGGCCGAGGCGCGGTGCACCGTGGACGTCCCCGCGCAGGAGACAGTCAAGGTGACGCTGGCCCTGCCGCAGGCGCACTACCAGTTGTGGACGCTGGACGATCCCCGGCTCTACGAATGCGTGGTGCGCCTGTTTGAAGCAGAGCTGGGGGCCGACCCACTGGACGCCGTCACGGTGCGCTTCGGGCTGCGCCAGGCCGAGTTCCGCGCTGACGGCGGTTTCTACTTCAACGGCGAGCGGCTCAAACTGGTCGGCCTCAACCGCCACCAGACGTACCCCTACATCGGCGCGGCGGCGCCAGCGCGCCTGCAGCGCCAGGACGCCGACATCATCAAGCACGAGCTGGGCTGCAACATCGTGCGCACGTCGCACTACCCGCAGTCGCCCCACTTCCTGGATCGCTGTGACGAGATCGGGCTGCTGGTCTTCGAGGAGATTCCGGGCTGGCAGCACCTCGGCGACGAGGACTGGCAAGCGCTCAGCCTGCGCGACGTGCGCGCCATGATCGAGCGCGACCGCAATCATCCGGCGATCATCATCTGGGGCGTGCGCATCAACGAATCGCCCGACGACGAGCGTTTCTTCACCCGCACCAACGCTCTGGCCCGCGCCCTGGACCCCACGCGACCTACCGGCGGCGTGCGCAACTTCCTGCAGAGCCAGTTCCTGGAGGACGTGTTCACCTACAACGACTTCTCTAACACGGTGGTCGAACCGCTGCGCACCCCCCATCTGGTCACCGAGTTCAACGGGCATATGTTCCCCACCAAGCTGTGGGATCATGAGAAGCGCCAGGTCGAGCACGCCCTGCGCCACGCGCGCATCCACGACCGGCAGATCGGCATGGACAATGTCGCCGGGGCCATCGGCTGGTGCGCCTTCGACTACAACACGCATTACCAGTTCGGCTCCGGCGACCGCATCTGTTACCACGGGGTGATGGACATCTTCCGCCTGCCCAAATTCGCCGCCTATGCCTACGCCAGCCAGATGGACCCGGCCCGCCGTGTGGTGCTGTTCGTGGCGTCGTTCTGGGCCATCGGCGATTACGACGCGGGCCAGATCGAGCGGCTGGTCGTCTTCAGCAACTGCGACAGCATCGAAGTCTTCATGGGCAAGACATCCATCGGGCGTTTCGCGCCCGATCGCGCCGCGTTTCCACACCTGGCCCATCCGCCGTTCCAGGTGCCGCTCGATGTCGGCAACCTGACCTGGGGGCAGCAGTTCCCCGATCTGCGCGTCATCGGCTATCTGGGCGACCGCGCCGCAGCCGAGCATTGTCTTGACGCGCGCGGCCTGCCGCACGGGCTGGTGCTGCAAGCGGACTTCCCTGAGCTGCGCGCGGATGGCGCGGATATGACGCGGGTGGCCTTCAAGATCGTGGACCGCTACGGCAACCGGCTGCCCTATACCAACCAGCCCGTATTCCTGGAGATTGAAGGCCCGGCGGATCTGATCGGCGAGAACCCCTTCGCCGTGATGGGCGGCCAGGGCGCGGTGTACGTCCGCGCGCGTCACGAGCCAGGCCAGGTCACCGTGCGGGCCGTCACGCCGCGCCTGGCCCCGCAGACGGTGACGATCATCATCGGCTGACATGATGACAGGGCCGAACCGCAACTCGGCAACCCGGCACTGGCTCGCTCGAAAACAGGAACTCCCAATGTCCTTGGGAGTGTCTGAGAGGCTGATCTTACGAGGTTCGCGAGATCAAGGCCGTGCTACTATCGCCGGCGCGACGCCAGCAGCGTCTCGACTTCGGCCCGCTGCGGCATACTGGGCGCGGTGCCGGGCCGCGTCACGCACAGGGCAGCCGTCGCATTGGCGAAGGTGATGGCGTCTTGCAGGTCGCGGCCCTCAGCCAGGGCCACCGCCAGCCCGCCGTTGAAGGCGTCGCCAGCGCCGGTCGTATCCACCACGTTCACCCGAAAGCCGGGCACCAGCCCCGACCCGCCGCGCTGCACATATTGCGCGCCGCGCGCGCCCAGCGTCACCACGATCGTCTGCTGGTCGGTGGTCAACAGCGAGCGCGCCGCCTCCTCGACGGGCGCGCCCGGCATGGCGCTCAGCACCTCCAGCTCGGTCTCGTTGGGCGTCATGAAGTCGGCCAGGGCCAGCGCTTCCGGGGCCAGCCGACCGGCGGGGGCCGGGTTGAGGATGGTGCGGGCGCCGTGCTGCCTGGCGATCTTCAGCGCATAGGCCACCGTGCCATAGTCAATCTCAAGCTGGGTCAGCACGATGTCGGCGGCGGCAATCGCCTCGGCAGCGGCGTCCACGTCGGCGGCGCTGATGGCCAGGTTGGCCCCCAGCGCGACCACGATCATGTTCTCGCCGCTGTCATCTACGAAGATCGGCGCGACACCGGTCGCGTGCTCCGGGTCCTGGATCACGTAGTCGGTGTTGATGCCCTCCTGCCGCCAGATGCGCAGGGCGATATCGGCGAAGACGTCCTGGCCGACGCGCCCGACGAACGTCACCTGAGCGCCCAGCCGGGCCGCCGCGACAGCCTGGTTGGAGCCTTTGCCACCCGGCCCGGTCACGAACTTACGCCCGCTGACGGTCTCGCCCGGGCGCGGCATGCGTTCCATATAGGTCGTGAGATCGGTGTTGAAGCTGCCGACGATGACGATTTTCGCGGTCACGGTCCTCCCCTCTTTCGGTGCAATGCAGACCATCGGCTGGGATGGCAGCCGGAGCTACCCAATTATCCGCCCGGATGGGTGACCGCGCCAGTTCCGCGCGGCGCTCTAAGGGGGCGCGTGCAAAGGTTGTCAGTGACTCGCTGGACGCGGGGCATTGACCTCACCCCTAGCCTCGCTACGCTCGGCTTGCCCCCTCTCCGCCGGCGGAGAGGGGGCGGCGAGGCGCTGCACGGCGTCTACTGGCACGACAACTTCGGCTATTACTGGTCGCACGGCTGCGTCAACCTCACCGTCAGCGACGCGAAGTGGCTGTGGGACAACTGGGTGAGGATGAACACCCGCGTCTACGTGTACGACGAGAAGCCGGGCTAGCGTGCAGGGCGTGACGCCCGCGGCACGACCGTCCGGGCGCTGCGCTGACGCTCCGCGCGAGAGAGAAGAGCAAGAACAAGAGCAAGAACCGGCGCTAACGCGCCGATCAGAGATCAGAAAGACCTCTAGAGATGGGGGACGCAAACCACCCGAAACCCGTAGAAGTAGTCCCGGGAGAGCGGGTTGTACCTGCGGCGGTACGCGGCCCGCGCGCGGACCAGAGCGTCGCCCCACGAGCCGCCGCGCACCACCCGCGCTTCACTGCCCGTCAGGAGAGTCTTGGTCGGGTTGTCATATGCATTCAGACACCACTCCCAGACGTTCCCAGCCATATCCATCACGCCGTAGGGCGACTCGCCCGTGGGAAAGCGATCCACGTCAGTGGTTCTGCTAATGCGGTTCTCCCCGGTATTGCAGCGCATTGGATCGAAGTCGTTGCCCCACGGATACTCTCGCCCGTCATCACCCTGCGCGGCACGTTGCCATTGCTGCTCGGTGGGCAGGGTGATCATCTCCCCTGTCCTGTCGCTCAGCCAGCGGCAGAAAGCTACGGCCTCATACCAGCACACAGTCTCACGGGGCTGTTTGGGCCCGCTCCACCCACCAGGCGCAGGCCGGTCATTCTCCCTCCGCCACTGCGCCGCCTCGGGCGAGTAGTCCCACCAGCGTGGGTGGCAATAGCCATCTTCAGCGTCCGCGAATACCTGGAACTGCGCGTTCGTGATCGGGTACTTGGCGATTTGGAAAGCCGGCACGTCGAAATCGCCACGCCCGTCTTCTAGCGTCACCCGCCCCGCCGGTATTTCGATCCACTCGAAGGGCGGGGGCAGCAATTCTGTCACACGCGACTGTATGCGAACAGGAGAAACCGCAGGCTCAGTTGAGGAAGCCTGGACAGGATGAGTTGTCAGCAGAGCTTCGATCCCATCGGGGTCATAGTCTACGCCGTATTTCGCCACAAACACCCGCCACAGGGCCGTCGCCCCCTTGCGCGACGCCGGGTTGGTCGCCATCTGTGCGACAGTCAGATAGTCTGCGTTCCGTTCGCGTTCGTACCTGATGTCCTTCAGGCGTTCCGTTGCCGCTTGCCCATAACCTTCCGGATCGGCGTCCACCACTTGCTGGAACAGCTTCTCCGCCAGAGACGTATTGTTCTCGCTGGCGGCTTCTTCCGCCAGCATGAACACCTCGCGAACCTGTCCGCCTTCCTGCTCAGGCTTCGGCTCATCCGGGCGCGGCGGCGGGGGGTCGGGAGGCGCGTATCTTCCTTGCACCAGGCCCACGCGAATCTCGCCCAGCGCGCGCTCGACTGTGAACAGCACGTCGCCCACAGTCATGCCGTCTTCAACGGTCGCGTACTGGATACGGCGCTCGCTCAGATCGAGGGGATAGTCGCAGGGCTTGAGCACCAGCGGCACTACCGGCTTGTTGAGCGCCAACGCATAGCGCATTTCGGCCAGGCAGTAGATCGACTCGACGGCTTTGGGTGTCAGCACATAGATGAAACACTCCGCCTGCTCGATGTGGGTCAGGATGGTGTCCCACCAGTCCTGAGCAGGGACGATTCGCCGGTCAATCCAGGCGTCGTGGAACGCCCGGTCGCGCAGCGCACGCCACAACTCGTATACCCAGGCTTTGTCGTCTCGTGAATAGCTGATGAACAGGCGCATGGCGCAGGATTCGTGGGCGAAATGGCTCATTACACTCGCCTGACTATATCCTATTCCCTCTCGATGCGATAGCTACCCCAAGCAAGTCTAGAGCGTGTTATGCACTTCTGCCGGGTAGACGCCCCCCATCCCCCGACCCCTTCCCCCACGCAAGCGGAGGGAAGGGGCCAGGGCGGGCTTCTTCCTTCCCCCCTTGCGGGGGAAGGACCGAGGATGGGGGGGCAAGCACGGGAGCTACCCGCCTGCCAAAGTTCATAACAGCCTCTAGACATCGCGGGAAGTGTCGCGCCCGCCCGAATCACGGTATGATGAAATCCACACCAGCGTGTGTACTGGTGACAGCATGGACACGCTCAAACCCCGCGCGTCGCCGCCCAGGCGAGGCGCGCTCACCAGGAGGGATGCCCCGCATGAAACGCAAGCTCGCTCTGCTGCCCCTGCTCTTGGCCCTCACCGCCCTGCTGACTGCCTGCAACGGCGCGCCCATCCGCGATGTGTACACCGCCGCCGGAGACGGCACCACGCCCGACGAACTCACCCAGACAGCCACCTTTCGCGGCGACGACGACCTGAACGTTGTGGTCCGGCTGAACGCGCGCAACCGCGACGTGATCCTGTCGGCCACGTTCACCGGGCCGGGGGGCGAAGTCTATGTCACTGATGCGCTGGAGGCCGGCACGACGGTCACCCAGGCGGTGCTCGGCCTGGACTGGGAAGCGCAGGGCGCGATCTTCTGGGCGGAGGGCGAGTGGCAGGTAGAGGTCTACGTGGACAACGAAATGGAGAAGATCGTTCGCTTCACCGTCCAGGCGGGCGAGGCCCC
>JBBIHG010000013.1:0-6943 GCA_037447125.1 Chloroflexota bacterium
CAAGCCGAGCGCAGCGAGGCTGGGGGTGAGGTCAATACCCCGCGTCCAGCGAGTCACTGACAACCTTTGCACCCACCCACGCTTTCACCCTGGCTAGCAAAACGGCGCGTTCGTCCGTACAATTGCCAGTCAGAACGGCTCGCACGCAGGATGCAGGATCGCCCGGTGAGCACGCGCAGACAGCCCTACGACACCCTGGCCCGCCATTACCTGTGGCAGAGCCGCTGGTACCACGTGCGCCAGGACACGCTGGGTGACGAGCGCGGCGGCCAGTTCACCTACACGGTCATCGAGAAGCCCGCCGCCGTGTGGATTGTGCCGGTGACCTCCGGCGGCGAGGTGGTGCTGATCCACCAGTACCGCTACGCGGTGGATGACTGGTGCCTGGAAGTGCCGGCGGGCAACATCGAGCCGGGCGTGGACCCGACGGCAATGGCCGCCCGCGAGCTGCGCGAGGAGATCGGCGGGACGGCGGAGCGGCTGATGCCCGTCGCAGACTTCTACACGATGAACGGCATTGGCGACGAGATAGCCTGGGTCTACCTGGCATTGGGGGTCAGGCTCGGCCAGCCGCAGCGCGAGCCGACCGAGCTGATCGAGCTGCGGGCGATGCCCGTTGCCGAGGGGCTGCGCCTGGCTCGCGCCGGGCAGATCAAGGACGGGCCGAGCGCCCTGGCCCTGTTGCTGTGTGAGCCGGTGCTGCGGGCGCACTGCGCGGAGTGGTTGCCATGATCCGCTGCGCGATCTTGCTCCTGCTGGCGCTGATCCTGCTGGCGGCGTGCAGCGAAGAAGCCCCCCCTCCATCCGGGGACCCGCCGATCCTGACCAGCTTCGACGCCCTGCCCAAGCAACTGGCCACCGTCGTGCTGACGGCCACGCCGACGCCGGTCCTGGTCGGCGGCGAGGCGGTGGCGATCGCGGTCGCCACGCCCACCCCCGGCCCGCCGCAACCTACCGCCACCATGACACCCTACGTGGGCATCTTCCTGGGCCAGCCGACTTCGGAGAGCGGCGAGCCGGCGCCGACGATTGCCCCCTATGTCTTCGGTGGGGTGACCGCGGGCGGCGCAGTGATCGCCAGCGGCGTGGTCGGCGCGGGGAGCGAGGGCGGTGCCTGCGGCTTCGCCATCAGCGCGGTCGTCGCCGGGGCCTACAACCGCGATGCCGCTCTGCGCGAGCGGCTCGGCTGCCCGGTGAGTGGCGGCACCCCCATTGCGGCGATGGCCATGCAGCCGTTCGAGCGCGGGGTGATGGTCTGGCGGGGGGATGTACGCCAGGTCTATACGCTGGCGTCCAGCGGGCAGTTCTGGCAGGTAGCCGATAGCTGGAACGAGGGTATGCCCGCCGACGACCCGGCCTTCAGCGCGCCGCCGGGTGTCATTCAGCCGGTGCGCGGCTTCGGCCTGGTCTGGCGAAGCAACGCTGCCATCCGCGATGCGCTGGGCTGGGGGACACAGCCAGAGTCCTCCGCTTCCGGCTTCTGGCAGGACTTCGAGCGCGGCGCGATGCTCTCCGCCGGTGGAGCGGTCTACGCCATCTTCTCCGCTGAAGGGCGGCACGCAGGCCCGCTCAGCCCATAAGCGCACCCCTGCTACAGGTGCATTCCCTCCAGCGCAGGCAGCTCGCGGCGCACGCGCGCGACTTGCCCCATGTCCACCGTGACGGTGAACACGCCCTCCACCTCGCCCGCCTCCAGCACGGTCTCGCCCCAGGGATCGATCACCGACGAGTGCCCGAAGTAGTGGAGACCCCCCTCTTCTTCCAGCCCTACGCGGTTGACGGCGACCATGAAGCATTGGTTCTCGATGGCGCGCGCGCGCAGCAGCGTGCGGTAGTGAGCCTGGCGCGGGTGCGGCCAGGCCATGGGCATGAACACGATCTCGGCGCGCTCTGCTGCGTAACGGCGGAACAGCTCTGGAAAGCGCAGGTCGTAGCAGATGGCGAAGCCAGTCCGGCCCCAGGGCAGGTCAATGACCAGCGGAGCTTCACCGGGCAACAGCCAGCGATCTTCTTGCATGAGCGGGAACAGGTGAATCTTGCGGTAGGCGCCCATCACGCCGTTGCGCGGCGAGATGACGGCAATCGTGTTGCAGACGCCTGTGCCGCGCTTCTCGTAGAGCGAGCCAAAGATGTGGATGTTGTGCTGGCGAGCCAGCGTGACCACCTGGGCGAAAAGCCCGCCGCTCAGCGAGCTGGCGATTTCGCGCCCTTTGTCGAACGCGCTGCCAGCGTCCCACAGTTCCGGGAAGACCACCACCTGCGCCCCCTGCTGCGCAGCTTTCAGCACGTACTCCTGCATGGTCGTCCAGTTGGTGCGCGGCGCGCCTTTGCGCACGTTCATCTGAACCAGTGACACGGTTACGGTAGCCATCAGCGATCCTTTCCGCAGATCTGTTGTCGGTGGTCAGTAACCGGTTAGTGATCAGTTTTCAGCCGTCGGGAGGTCAGTTGCCGGTGTGAGTCCGGCCTCCAGTGAGGCAATGGGGTTCAGAACCCAAGCCCAATTACTGATGATCGCCGACACCCGGCACCTGATCACCCGCCCACATTGATTGCGGACACCGGTCACCGAAAACTGACAACTGATCACCATTCTACAACCGGGCGTGCTCCAGCCAATAGGCCGCGACCGCCGTCACCGCCTCCTCGACGGAGAGCCGCGATGTATCCAACTGCGGCAGGTCGAGCGCCAGCACGCGCATCTCGCGCTTCAGGCGGCTGAGCAGCATCCCGCGGTTGGCCGGGCTGTGAAACCACGCGCCGCGCGCGGCATGCATTCGCCGCAGAATCTCGTCCAGGCGGCAGGTCAGGCACAGCAGCGGCCCGGCTTCGGCCAGGCGCGCCCGGTTGACCTCGTCGAGCACCGCCGACCCACTGACGACGATCACCGTGTGGCGGCGCAGCGTCAGGTCGTGGATGGCCGCCGTCTCCAGCGCCTTCAGGCGCGCCTCGCCATACAGCTCGCGGATGGTGTCGGCGGATTGGCCCTCGCGGGCCAGAATCTCGTTCTCCAGGTCGGCGAACTCGGCGCCCAGACGCCGGGCAACCGCCCGGCCAATCGTCGTCTTGCCCACGCCCATCGGCCCGGTCAGGGTCAGGTTCTGATAGGGCGCTGTCTCAAAGACTGCGCTCATCGCTCGTGCCCGTTGCGCCACCCTGGAAACCGGCTATCCAGCACCGGCAGCAGATCGTGCAGCGTGGTGATGGTAGCGTCCGGCACAATCGTGTCGTCGGTCTCAGGCGCTTCGCCCTGGCGGGCGAGCCATACGCTGTAGAGTCCGGCGCCCTGCGCGCCGGCCACATCCGCTTCCAGGCTGTCGCCCACGAAGACTGCTTCGCCCGGCTCGACGTCGAGCAGCTCCAGCCCCCGCCTGAAGATGGCCGGGTGTGGCTTGATCACCCCCACGTCCACCGCGGACAGGCGGCAGGCGGGAAAGAGGTGGAGCATCCCCGTGGCGCGTAGCTCGTGGTCGCGCACGGTCATGGGATTGGCGGAGTTGGTGATCAGCCCCAGCGCAATGCCCTGCGCCTCAATCTGCGGCAGCACGGCGAGCACATCGTCATAGGCGCGCTCCCCCGCCGGAGGGTGCCCGTTGAAGACGCTGAGCAGCGCCGCAGGGTCGGCGCGGTGAGTGGGCACGCCCGCCGCCGCCAGCGCCTCGCCAAGCACGACGCGAATATCCGGGGCTTGCAGAGTGAGGCGCGCGTGCTGCCAGGCCGCGCTGATCGCCTGGCCAAAAGCGGCGACCAGCGCCTCAAGCGTCAGTTCCGCTGGCGCGCCCAGCTCGCGGCGCGCGTAGTCGAATAACGCCATGATGCGCTGGCGCTGGAAGTCTTCCCACGGCTGGACCTGGCTCCAGTCCAGGAGCGTCTGGTCCAGGTCAAACAAGACGGCTTTGAGCATGAAGCGTGTATCCCCTGAGTTGACGGTGCCAAGCGAGACTCTAGCACGGCGCCCCCTCGTGCGCAACGGACTTACGATGGCGACGCCAGCAGCGCCCGGTAGACGGCGATCGTCTGCGCGGCGACCTGAGCCTGCGTGTAGTGGGCCAGCACGCGCGCTCGCCCGCGCTGGCCGATCGTATGGCGCAGGTCGGGCGACTCCTGCAGGCGGCGTAGCGCCCCGGCCAGGGCCGCGCTGTCCGCTTCGGGGACGATCAGCCCGCCCTCGCCGACCACATCGGGGATGGCCCCGCTCGACGAGCCGACGACCGGCACGCCGCAAGCCATCGCCTCCACGATCACGCGGCCAAACTGCTCCTTCCAGTTGGGGAGGGTCAGCGACGGGACGGCCAGCGCGTCTATCTGGCGGTAGAAGTCTGGCATCTGCAGCGAAGACAGGGTCGCGAAGGTCACACGGTCAGCGACGCCCAGCCGTTCCGCCTGGCCGGCCAGCGCGTCACGCTGCGGCCCATCCCCGGCCACGGCGAGTCTCCACGCCCCGTCCAGCCGGGCCAGCGCGTCCAGCAAGATCGCGCCGCCCTTCTCCTCGACCAGCCGCCCCACGAAGCCGACGACGAACGGATCGCCCTTACGTGGACGCTCTGCCGGGGCGAACAGGTCCGGGTCCACGCCAAACTGAGGGATGATCGCCAGCGGGCCAGTGTAGCCCTTCGCCCGCCAGACGTCCGCTGCGCCCTGCGTCCCGACGATGGCGTAGTCGGCCTTGCCGAGCACCCAGCGCTCGCCCAGCCGGAAGGGGAGCGGATAGCGGCGGGCGATATTCTGCCACGAGAAAAACAGAGTCCGCGCCCCGGCCCGGCGAGCGTGCCACAGTGCGTGCCATGTGGCGACGTTGTACGGCTCCTCGTCAATGTGCACGATGTCGGGCTGAAAGGCGCGCATTTCGCGCCCCAGGCGCGGGTAGTAGTGCAGGTGGAAGTTGCCGTTGAAGCGGATCGGCGTCGCGCGCAGGTCATAGCCGGCGACGTGCGCTCGCTCCAGGCGCAGCTCGCCGCGCGCGGCGTCGCGCCAGCTCGGCGGGACGAGGACGCGCAGGGTCACATCCGGCGGCGCCGCCATCTCTTCAAGCTTGCGCTGGTAGGCGCCGACGACGCACGCCTTGGACAGCATGAGAACGCGCATGGACCGCTCGCTGAGAATGAGATCGCACCCCAATCATGCCCCGGGCGCGGCGCCCCGTCAATGGGGTGAGGCGCGCGGGGGATTGACCTCACCCCCCGCCTCGCTGCGCTCGGCTTGCCCCCTCTCCGCCGCGGAGAGGGGGCGGTGAGGCGTGTTAGCGCCGAGCGGGGGTGAGGTAACCCAGGGCATAGCATACTGCCTGACAGGCTTTGCACACACCTGGTTCGGGTATGTGGGCAGAGCCGAGATGTGTCGCCCGCATCAGGAAGGCGTCTCCGGCGCGCTGGCGCCCTCCGTTGGCTATGGCGAAGGCGGCTCGGTGGGCAGCAGCGTCTCGGTCGGTGGCTCTGGCGGAAGAGGAGTCGCCGTGGGCGTCAGGGTCGGCGGCACCTCTGTCGGCAGCGGCGTGGCCGTGGGCGCGACGGTTGCCGTCGGCGGCAGGGTGGGCGGCAGCGGAGCCTCCAGCGGCACAATGAACGCATCCACAGCGACCACGCCCTCGCTGACCACCAGGCGCAGCGTATGCTGCCCCGCGCCCACCGTGAGCACGAGTCGCGCCGCCGGGTCGGGCAGATCCGCCTGGGCATCTACCACTTGCACGGGCACTCCATCCACCTCGACGAGGAACTTGCCCAGCGCCGGGCCGGTCGCGTAGATCAGCTCCACGCGCTCGCCACTGAAGAGCAGGGTCAGCGCGTCCGGCTCCTGGGACTGCTGGCCGCTGCTGACCAGGTACGCGCCTCCGCTGGCCAGCGGAGTCTCGACGCGCGTCCACGAGCCGCTGAGCAGCACGCCCGTCCCCTCAGCCTCGATAACGGTTGCCAGCGGATCGGGCGTGACCGTCGGGGTGGGCGTCAGCGCCGGCGGGAGGGTGGCCGTTGGCTCAGGGGTCGGCTCTGCGGTTGCATCACCGGTCGGCTCAACGGTCGGCTCTGCGGTCGCATCGCCGGTCGGCTCAGCGGTCGGCTCGACGGTGGGCGTGAGCGCCGCCTCGACCAGGAAGGCGTCCAGGGCGATGGTGCCCATCATCGGGTAGAGGCGCAGCGTGTGCTGGCCCTCGGCCAGGGCGAACGTTGCCTGCACGGCGAAGACGCTCTCGGTGGCCGCGCTGTCCAGCAGTTGCACTGGCGTGCCATCAATCTCGACGACGATCACGCCCAGCGCCGGGTGCTTGACGTAGATCACGCTCACCTGCGCGCCCTGGAAGGTCAGAGTCAGGGCGTCTTCGGCGCTGCCGCTGCTGTAGAGGTAGCTCCCGCCGCTGGCCGCCGCCGTCTCATGCGCGGTCCAGGTGCCGCTGCGCTCCACCAGATCGCTTTCCGCCTCGATCAGGCCCGGTCCATTGACCGGCGTCTCCACGGTGGGCGTGGGAGTGAGTGTGGGCGTGGCCATCTCCAGCGGCGCGGGCGTGTAGGCCAGGGTGAAGCTGCGCGCGGATGTCCAGCCGCTCCTGTTGCCCGCCCAGTCGTAGGTGCGCACGCGCCAGAAGTACTTGCCGTTGGGCAGCGGTGGCGTCACCGTGTAGGCCGAAGCAGTGACGCTGGTGAACACCTCAGGGCTGCCGAAGGTGGACGAGTTGTCAATCTGCAGCTCATAGCGCGCAGCGTCGGCCACGTCGCTCCAGTCGAGCGTGGGCTGGCTCGTGCTGAGGATCGCGCCAGTTGCAGGCGAGAGCAGGGTCGGCCTGGCTGGCTTGACCGTGTCAATGCCCAGCGTCCAGACCGGGCTCCACAGCCCCCAGATGCCGTCCGCCCCCCTGGCCCGCACCCGCCAGTAGTACAGCCCGTCCAGCAGCGCCGTCGCGGGCGTGTAGGTCGTGCTGCTGCGGGTCGTGCTGACCACCGTGCTGGCGAACGTG
>JBBIHG010000013.1:7043-8548 GCA_037447125.1 Chloroflexota bacterium
TTGGGGTTGGTGGTGAAGTTGAAGGCCGTGTTGCCGGTCGAGCCGGGGAACGGATCGCCCCCGTCGCCCTGGTTGCGGTTGTACTCCAGGTCAAGGCGACCGTCAGCCTGCTCCAGCGCCACACGGAAATGCTGATTGCTCGCCGAGCACAGGTAGTTGTTGACCTGCCGGCATTCGTAGCGATTGCTGCTGGACAGATTGTCGTCCACATGCCAGATGAGCAGGCCGCTGCCCGGCAGCGCCGCGTCTGTGCCGATCCTCTGGCGGTTTTCGAGCAGCCAGTACTCGCCCGCCCTGCCCGATGACAGCCGGTAGATGGCGCCGGTGCGGTTCTGGGCGACGTTGGGCAGGCTGATCGTCCCGTTGTAGGTGGTGACATTCACTACCGGGTTGAATTCCAGGTACAGGCGCGACCAGGCGTCGAGGTGCGCCGGAGAACTGCCCCGATAGCCGTTCCATGACCCGCTGGACATCAAGCTCCAACGACCGACGCCCGCCGAGGAGTAGTCAATGTCGTACAGGTCGGGCAGGCCGAAGGCGTGGCCCAGCTCGTGCACGTAAACGCCGTGCGTCATGTCGCCGGGCGTGAACCAGAACTCCGGCTCGGTCGTGTACGAGCCAACACGGACGCCGTCCACCAGCGGCTCGTTGTACGTCCACCACGAGTGCGACCAGATGGTATTGGCGTCGCCGCCATTGACCTCCGCGCCCGTGCCGGAGTGGATGACGAAGACCGTGTCTACCCATCCGTCGCCGTTGTTGTCGTAGTTGGCGAAGTTCACCACCGGATTCACCAACGCCACTGCGTCTTCGGTCAGGCGCCGGCAGTTTTGCGGGTAGCTGCCCAGACAGCTCTGCCCGTTGGTGTAGTAAGCGTAGGTCTGCGGGGCGGTTCGCCAGCCGATGCTGCTGGGCAGGTTGAGGGTGACGATATCCAGCAGGCCGTAGCTCGCTTCGCGGTAGTAGCCGCGCACCGTCGAGGCCCCCGTGCCGAAAACCAGCGTGTCGAAAAACGTCGCGCCCACCTGGGCGGGTTTGTCGGTGAACTGGACCAGAATAGCCAGCGTGCGAAAGGGGTTGGCCGGGGCCGCTTCAAAGCCGGGCAGACCGGCGGGCCGCCCCGGAAACAGGTCCATGCGCGGGCCGGGCGAGAACGAGGCGATGGGGTCGAGGTAGGGCGAAATCTGCGTGATGTTGGTGATGCCGGCGGCTTGAAGCGCCCGCCAGGTCTCATCGGTGGGCACCATCACCCGCAGCGGACTCTGCCGCCCGCCGGGCAGTGGCGGCTTGACCGGCGTGGCTTGAGCCAGCCCCGACGCCAGAGCGTCGCCGGCCAGCGCCCCTGTCACCGCCGCCGTCGAGTCCCTCTGGGCGGCGGCCAGTGATACGGTCAGCAGCAGGGCGATCAGGGCCACCGACAGCAGCCCCGCCCCACGAAAGAAAGCCTGACTTCGCTTCATGATTCTAGCTCTCCTGGGCGACGGGTGCCGCCTGGCTGCCTGAGC
>JBBIHG010000013.1:8648-21606 GCA_037447125.1 Chloroflexota bacterium
TCAGTCTCTCAAAGCGCGCCCTCACCCCTTGTGGTAGTACACGTCCCAGCCGAGGTACCTGGTCAGCGCCTCGCAAACGGCGTCGGCGACCAGCGTCTGGTTGACGGCGACATGATGCTCGTAGCCGTTCTCGCAGATGTAGGCCAGCAGCTTTTGGTAATTGGGCACGCGCACCACGCCATACCCGCCGAAGGTGCTGATCGGGTCGGTGGTGAACTCGCCCTCGCCTATGTAGGCGACGATCTTGCCGTTCAGGTCGTCGGTGCTGATGCGCAGGTAGGTGAACGGCGCCGCCTTGACCCGCCCTTGCAGCGTGCCCCAGGTGTTGTCCATGCCCACCGTGCCGGCGATGATGTTCTGGTAGTCAATGACCTGCACATCGTCCACGAAGACGCTCTTGGGGTAGTTGGAGCAGTGGAAGACCACGCCCTTATCCGGGTCGTCGCCGTAGTTGTTGTTCCAGTCCACCAGCGCGCTCGGCTGGCCAGAGGCGAGGGCCATGGCGTACATGGCGGCGGTCCCGGCGATATCCGTCTCGCAGGCCGAGGGCATCAGCCCCTCGCTGAGCATACTCATCAGCGTGCAGGGCACCACGCCGAAGAACTCTTGCAGGCTCGTCCAGCACTGGATGGCCGTGGCATCGTACTCATTGGCGGCGATCCACTCGTCCATCACCACGCCCAGCTTGGCGATCTTGGTCAGCGCCGCTGCGGGCATCTTGCTCACGCTGGCGTAGGCTTTGATCGCGTCGCGCTTGGCCGCCACGCGCGCGTCCTCATCGGCCAGGCGGGCGATGCGCCCGTAGGCTTCGGAAAGGTCGAGCGTCTCGACGGTGATGCCGGCGCGCTCGAACAGCTTCTCGCTGAAGCGCACCGTGTTGAAAGCCACCGGGCGCGCGCCGAGCATCCCGAAGCGGGCGCGGCGCATCCCGCGCGCCACGCGGCACACCGCCGCGAACTTGCGCAGGTCGGCGCGGAAGCTATCCGATTCGGGGTCAACGGTGTGCAGCGCCGTCAGGCTGAAGGGAATGCCGTACTGGCGCAGGTTGTTGCACAGCGACATCTTGCCGCAGAAGCTGTCGCGCCGCCACTGCAAGTCCATCTTGGCCGGATCGTCGGGGAACGCCTGGACGAGCACCGGCACATTCAGATCGGCGAAGCGCAGCGTGTTGGCGACGCCGCGCTCGTCGCCGAAGTTGGGCAGCGTCACCAGCACGCCGTCAAGCTCGTTGCGGTGGGCGCGAAACAGGTCGGCGCACTTGTGCGCGTCGCTCAGGCTCTCCACGCTGCCGTATTCGGTGTTTTGTGGGCCGAGCGCGACGACCTTGATGCCCTCCTCGGCGAGCACCTTCAGCACCGTCTCGCGCCCGGACTCGCACAAATGGCTGGGGAAGAATCCCCGGTTGCCGACAATCAGCCCTAAGGTGATTTCTTTCTTCATGATTCTCCCTCGTGATAGATAGGCTCAGTCACTTGTTGGATCATCCTTCTTCGCTCGCAAACTCACCCCCTGGCCCCTCTCCGCCAACGATTCGGAGACGGACAGTAGCGTAGGAAGGATGAAGATAACGCCCTGTTGACCTCACCCCCAGCCTCGCTACGCTCGGCTTGCCCCCTCTCCGTTGACGGAGAGGGGGCGGTGAGGCGCGTCAGCGCCGAGCGGGGGTGAGGTAGATTCTACTGCCCATACACCGTCGTATAGCGCTCGTGCAGTCTGGCAATGTTCTCCGGCGAGATCGGGATCGGCGTGCCCAGTTGGCAGGCCAGGAAAACGGTGCGCGCCACGTCTTCGCACATCACCGCCGCCTTGACCGCCGCTTTGGCCGTCGGCCCGACGGTGAACACGCCGTGATTCTGCATGATCACTGCCGGCGAGCGCGGGTTTGGCCCTGCGCGCAGCACGCGCACCACCTCGCGCCCGATCTCCTCGCCGCCGATCAAGGCGAAACCGCCGCAGGGGATCACCCCGCCGAACTCATCGGCCATCGCCGTCAGCACGCAAGGGATGTCGCGGCCCAGCGCGGCCCAGGCGGTGGCATAGGGGCTGTGCGTGTGCACGATGCCGCCCATCTGGGGCATGGCCCGGTAGATGGTGCAGTGCGTGGCCGTGTCCGATGACGGTTTGTGGTCGCCTTCGACCACGCGCGCGTCGGCGTCTACCACGACCATGTTGTGCGGCCCCAACTCGTCAAAGGTGAGGCCGCTGGGCTTGATGACCACATAGCCCGTCTCTGGGTCGCGCCCGCTGATGTTGCCGCTCGTCCAGGTCACCAAGTTATTGCGCGGCAATTCGGCGTGCAGGTCGGCGACGACTTTGCGCAGTTGCTCGAGCATTACTCCTCCAATCCCCTCGCCTGGTTGCGAATCTTGCGCAGGCGCTTCATCACGTCGTTCTGGCCGCGCCCAAAGTAGTCGTGCAGCGTGAGGTACTCGGCGAACAGCCGGTCATAGACCGCCTGGTGCGCGGCGATGGGCTTGAAGACCTCGTCCTTGAGTTTGCCCATCGCCTTGGCCGCCGCCTGGATGTCCGGGTAGGCCCCCGCCGCGACCGCCGCGTGCATGGCGCTGCCCAGCGCCGGCCCCTGCGCGCTGCCGATGATGCGGAACTCGCGGCCCGTTACGTCGGAGTAGATCTGCATCAGCAGCTTGTTCTTCTCCGGCAGGCCGCCCGCCGCCACCAGTTCCATGATCGGCACGCCGCTGCTCTCAAACGCCTCGATGATCACCCGCGTGCCGAAGGCCGTGGCCTCAATCAGGGCGCGGTAGATGTCGGGGGCGCGCGTGCCCAGCGTGGCCCCGATCAGCAGGCCGCTCAGGTCTACGTCCACCAGCACCGAGCGGTTGCCGTTCCACCAGTCGAGCGCCAGCAGGCCATGCTCGCCAGGCTTCTGCCTGGCGGCTTCGGCTTCCAGGTAGGCGTGCAGGTCCATGCCCTGGGCTTTGGCCGCTTCGTGATATTCGGGCGGCATGGCGTTGTCCACGAACCAGGCGAAAATATCACCCACGCCGCTCTGCCCGGCCTCGTAGCCGTACATGCCGGGGATGATGCCACCGTCCACCACGCCGCACATGCCGGGCACTTCTTGCAGCGTCTCGCCGAGCACCATGTGGCAGATGCTGGTGCCCATGATCATGACCATGCGCCCCGGCTCGGTTACCTGGGCGGCAGGCACGGTCACGTGGGCGTCCACATTGGCCACGGCCACGGCGATGCCCGGCTTGAGGCCCATCCAGGCGGCGGCTTCGGGTGTCAGGTCGCCGGCGCGCCCGCCCAGCGGAGCCAGTTCCTTCTTCATCTTGGTCTCGATCACGTCGGCCAGTTCAGGGTGTAGCGCCGCGAAGTACTTGCTGTCCGGGAATTTGCCGTCCTGGTAGATGGCCTTGTAGCCCGCCGTGCAGGTGTTGCGCGTCTCGGCGCCGCAAAGCTGCCAGATCACCCAGTCCGCCCCTTCGATCAGCCTGTCGGCGGCACGATAAATCTCCGGCGCCTCGTCGAGGATTTGCAGGGCTTTGCTGAAGAACCATTCCGACGAGATCTTGCCGCCGTAGCGGGCCAGCCAGCTTTCGCCCATCTGCCGCGCCGTCTCGTTGATCTTGTCGGCTTCGGGCTGGGCGGCGTGGTGTTTCCACAGCTTGACCCAGGCGTGCGGGTTGTCACGCCACTGCGGCACCCGGCACAGCGGCGTGCCGTCGGCCAGGGTGGGCATCATCGTGCAGGCGGTGAAGTCAATGCCGACGCCGATCACGTCCGCCGGGTCTACGCCGCTGGCCTTGAGCGCCGCCGGCACCGCCTGCTTGAAGACGCCGATGTAGTCGTCCGGGTTTTGCAGCGCCCACTCTGGGGGCAGTCGCTCGCCGCTGGTGGGCAGGCGCTCGTCAATCACGCCGTCCGGGTAGTGATAGACGGCGCTGCCCAGCTCTGCCCCGTCGCGGACGCGCACGATCACCGCGCGCCCGGACTCCGTCCCAAAGTCCACGCCAATCGCGTATTTGTCGTTTGCCATAGATGGTCCACTCCTTAGGGGTAATAGACAAGAACTCCCGGCCTTTGGCGAGATTGCGCTTGCCGCGATCCTGCTCACGGCACAGATGCCGGGGCCGCGTCGCGCAGCGCCCGGCTGAATGGATACAACTGCCCATAGAGGGCGAACTGCTCTTCGTACTGGCGGTGACGCGCCGCATCCGGCGTGAAGACGCGCTCAACCTGCACCAGGGCGCTCACTGCCTCGTCCGTGCTGCCGAAGACGCCCGCGCCCAGCCCGGCCAGCATGGCTGCGCCCAGCGCGCTCGCCTCGGTGATGCGCGGGCGGGCCAGCGGCCTGCCCAAGATGTCGGCTTTGATCTGCAGCCAGGCGTCCGAGCGCGCGCCGCCGCCAGTGACGCGGTACTCCTCGATAGCGATGCCGGCCGTCGCCATGTGATCCAACCCCTCGCGGAAATAGTATGTCACGCCTTCCAGCAGGCCCTTGATGAACTCGCCGCGCGACGTAGCCAGCGTCAGCCCGGCGATCAGCCCGTAGGGATGCGGGTCGTGGGCGGGTGGGCCGGTCGGCGCGAAGTGGGGCAGCACCAGCAGGCCGGTCGGCCAGGCGGGCATCTCGGCCAGCAGCAGATCGTAAACGTCCTCGCCGCGCGCCCGCGCCGCCGCGTGCTCCAGCGGGGCGAAGGTGTCGCGGAACCACTTGAGCAGCGCGCCGCCGGTCAGGTTGTAGTAGAAGCTGACGTAGAGGCCCGGCACGGCGTGATGCTCGGCATTCAGCCCGGCGGCGACCATCGGCGCGGCAGGCGGGATCGTGTCGTAGACGGGCGCGATGCAGACGTAGGTGCCCAGGCCGTAAGCGGCCATGCCAGGGCGGATGACGCCCGCGCCCAGGGCGTTGGCGCACTGGTCGTGCGTGCCAACGACGAGGGTCGCGCCGCGCGGCAGGCCCAGGTCGGCGGCCACCGCCGGCGCCACCGTCCCCACTGGCGTGCCGGGGCGGGCCAGGCCAGGTAGCTTGTCAGCGGGCATGCCCACCAGGGCGAGCGTCTCGTCCGACCACGTCTCCGCCCGGATGTCCAGGAACAGCGAGCGGTTGGCCAGCCCATAGTCGGTGACCGGCTCGCCGCCCAGCAGGTACGCGGCCAGGTCCGCCCAGAACAGGAACTTATACGCCTTCTCGAATAGCTCCGGGCGGTGATCGCGCAGCCAGATCAGCTTGGGGCCGCCGAAGACGACGGCGGGAGCGTTGCCGCTGCGCGCGAAGAAAGCCAGCGGATCGAGCGTGGCCAGCTGATTCAGCGTCTCAGCGCCGCGCGTGTCGAAGCCCAGGATGCAATTGCCGAGAATCTCACGCTCCGCCGAGACGGGGGTCATGGCCTCGCCCATCGAGGCGGCGCAAATGGCGGCGATGGGGTCGTGGGCCGTCTGTGCGGCCACCTCGCGGATGGCATCGCAGATCAGCGCCCAGACGCGGGCGCTGTCCAGCTCGGCCCAGTCGGGCTGCGGGCGCAGCGTGTCGTATTCGCGGGCGGCGGTGGCGATGATCTGCCCGTCCGTGGCCAGGACGAGCAGCTTGCAGCCGGTCGTGCCAATGTCAATGCCCAGCAGGCTCATGGTGCGCCATCCTGATGGGCGGAAAGAGCGGGAGAATGCAGCGCATCCGGTGTGGCCCTGCGCGTGCAGACAGACCTCATGACCAAAGTCCTTTTCCGAAAGAAGACCCTTCGCCTGCGCCCTCCGGCGCACACAACCTTACTCTGTCTCTCTTCCGCGTTCTCTGCGCCTCTGCGGTATGATCTTTCTTGCCCCACACGCAGCGCGAACCCTAGCGTGGCGGGCAGGCGCTCTGCCGCTCGACCAACTGCGGGTGCAGCACGCGCTGGTGGACCGGCGTGTTCGGATTGTCTATCAGCGCCACCAGGTACTCGACGCTCTGCACGCCCAGCGCCGCGAAATTCTGCCAGACGGTGGTCAGCGGCGGCTCGAAGTACGCGGCTTCGGGGATGTCGTCGAAGCCGACCACCGACACATCCTCCGGCACGCGCAGCCCGCGCTCGCGCAGCGCGCGGATGGCGCCCAGCGCCATCTGATCGTTGCCGACGACCAGCCCCGTGAACGCAGCGCCCTGGTCCAGCAGGCTATGGGCGGCCTTATAGCCGCCCGCCGCCGTCCAATCCCCTTCGACGGACGGGCCAGGGGTCAGCCCGGCCCGGCGCAGCGTCTTGAGCCAGCTCTGGTGACGTGCCTGTGCCCCGTGCCAGTGGAGCGGCCCGCTGATCTCGCACAGCACGCGGTGGCCCAGGTCAATCAGGTATTGGGTGACCAGGCGGCTGCCATAGTGCTGGTCAATGACCACCGACGGCACCTTGGCCCCCAGTTCGGTGTCAATCTGCACGAAAGGGATGCTGCCGCACAGGGCGACCATATCCGCGCCGCTCAACCCGGTCACCGGAGTGATCAGCACCAGGCCGTCCACCACACTGCTCCCCAGAGCATCGATCGCAGTGCGTATCTCGTGGGCAGTCAGCACCCGGACGGTCGAGAGGGTGACGCCATAGCCGCGCGCCCTGGCCGTCTGCTCGACGTGCGTGACCATCTGGACCGGGCCGTAATGATCCACGCCGAAAGTGACGATGCCCAGCATACATGT
This sequence comes from Chloroflexota bacterium, assembly GCA_037447125.1. Classification (GTDB taxonomy): domain Bacteria; phylum Chloroflexota; class Anaerolineae; order Aggregatilineales; family Aggregatilineaceae; genus UBA2029. Next base: position 15,280 of record JBBIHG010000013.1, read on the forward strand.
GCGCTGGGTGACCAGGCTGCGCGCGGCCCGGTTGGGGCGGTAGCCCAGCCTGCGGATGGCGTCCTGGACGCGGCGGCGCGTGTCGTCCGAGACGTAAGGATGGTCGTTGACGACGCGCGACACTGTCTGTGAGGACACGCCGACCGCATGGGCGACATCGTCCAGGGTCACGCGCTTGTTGTTGAGTCCCACCCTTACACCTCAATCGCTGCCGATGAATTCTGCTAGCGCTAACATCATATCACGGGACAGAGGAACAGGTCAAGCAAAGCGGCAGTGCCCCATCCTGTCTGGGATGCGATCCAGACTTCCGAAGTCTCGAAGACTTCGGAAATCTTGGTCGAGACGTACCGCGGTGCACCCCCACAACGTAGGCCAGAATCGTGGCACGGCGAGTCGTGGTAGGGGCGGGTCTCGAAAACCCGCACTGGCCCAACTGCTTGACTCGGCAGAGCAGAGTATCATATACTGTAAAGTGTGTTTGCGCTAACAGCGTCGTAGGGCATGTTGTTGAGATTGCACGCGGAGATTGGCACCTCACCTTCTTGGCGTGGCTCCGTCTATGGGGCTGCGCGAACATTGATTGACAAGCGTAGTAAGCGATCATAAGCTTAGGGTATGCGAAAGGACGTCGGAGCTCGCGGGAGATCGTATGCCCGTCGCGCCGCGTCTTTGAACAGGAAGCCTCCCACCGCTGGGGCGCTTCTAGCAAGACTCGCTCGCACTGTTTACCTGACTAAGGAGGACCACAAAATGTTGAAGAAAGCAGGACTTGTTGTTGCTCTTGTCCTCGTGCTGACCCTGGCACTGCCCACCGTGGCCTATGGCCAGGGTTCCGAGGGCCCTACAGAGAAGTGGTGTGGTGATGTCGACATCGTCTTCTTCCCCGGCGGACCGGCGGGTGGTGTCTTCGCTGTGAATGTCTACAATGGCGCGCGCCAGGCGGCCAGCGACCTGGGCGCGAATGTCGAATACGTCTGGTCGGACTGGGACCCGGCGAAGATGGTCACGCAGTTTGCCGAAGCAGTGGCCATGAACCCGGACGGCATCGCCATCATGGGTCACCCCGGTGAAGATGCCTTCGAGCCGCTGGTGGATGAGGCTGTGGCCAAGGGCATCATCGTCACCAGCCAGAACACTACCCTGCCGCGCATCCAGGCCAATCATGCCGGGTCGGGCTTCGGTTATGTCGGCCAGGAGCTGTACCCGACTGGCTACAACCTGGGCAATGAGACCATCCGCCGCGCCGGCCTGGTGGAGGGCGACCGGGCGATGGTCTGGGGCTTGCTCTCGCAGCCGACGCGCGGCCTGCGCACCCAGGGCGTCATTGATGCCTTCGAGGAAGCCGGCCTGACGGTGGACTACATCGAGATCGACTCGGCCACCAACGCCGATCCGCCTGCGGGCATCCCCACTTTCGTGGCCTATGTCTCGGCCAACCCCGATGTCAAGGTTGTGGTCACCGATCACGGCGGCCTGACGGCGACGCTACAGGCCTATCTGGAAGCGGCGGGCAAGGGTCCGGATGACATCTACGGCGCGGGCTTCGACCTCTCGCCGGCGACGGTAGAGGCCATCCGCAGCGGCTATACTGACCTGGTCATTGACCAGCAGCAGTGGCTGCAGGGCTATCTGCCCATCCTGCAGATCTGCCTGACCAAGCAGTTCGCCTTCGCCGGCCTGCACATTGACACCGGCGGCGGTTTCGCCAGCGCCGACAATATCGATCTGCTGGCCGCACTGGTTGAGGATGTGATCCGCTAGGAGTCTGGCTGTTCTTGGAAGGCGGCGGGGCATATGCCGCGCCACCCCGGGCAAGATGCGGAATCTCTGAGGAGCAGACGGCTCTCTCTGGTGTGAGACCACCTGCCGCAGTCAGCGCAGCGCTGCCTGGCCGCGCATGTGGGCCACACCCTCCGCCGTCCGCTCCTCTGGCTTGAAAGGGAACGCTTGATGGGCAACATCCTCGAAATGTATGGCATCTGCAAGTCGTTTGGGGAAGTGAAGTCGCTGGCGGATGTGGATTTCGGCGTCGGCGAGAACGAAATTGTCGGCTTGCTGGGCGACAACGGCGCGGGCAAGTCCACGCTGATCAAGATCATCACTGGCTTCTACCGCCCCGACAGCGGCGAGATTTACTTCCACGGCCAGCGGGTAGAGAACCTGACCGTGCCCAAGGCCCGCTCGCTGGGCGTGGAGACGGTCTACCAGGAACGGGCGCTGGCCGACCTGCAAACGCTGTGGCGCAACATCTTCCTGGGCCGCGAGCTGAGCAACCGCTTCGGCCTGCTCAAGATCGGCACCATGAAGCGCGAAACGCACCGCCTGATGGTCGAAGCGATGGAGTACACATCCTCGGCGGTGAACCCCGACGCGGTGATCAAGACCTTCTCCGGCGGCGAGAAGCAAGGCGTGGCCATCACGCGGGCACTCTATTTCCACGCCGAGCTGGTCATCCTCGACGAGCCGACGATGGGCCTCTCTCTGCAGGAGACGCGCAAGCTGATTGACTTCGTGCGCGGCATCAAGAGCGCCGGCAAATCGGCCATTTTCATTGATCACAATGTCTTCCACGTCTACTCGGTGGCCGATCGTGTGGTGGTGCTGGATCGCGGGCGCGTGGCCGGCGAGTTCCTGACCAAAGATATTACGCTCGAAGACCTGATGGAAAAGATGTATCGAGTGGCACAGACCGGCAGCCTGGACTGAGCCGTTGGCGAAGACGCATTCTCTAGGCACCTGTTAAGGAAGGGTTCTGCATGACTGCAGGCGTAGAAAGTCCCAGCCAGGAAAGTGTGGGCCGTCTGTGGACGGCGCGCGTGACCCAGCACATTCGCAAGAATGGGCTGCAATTCGGCATTATCGGCGTCCTGTTTGGGCTGTGGCTTCTGTTCATTGCCGGCGCGCCCGAGACCTTTCTCAGGCCCGACATTTACCGTGCCCTGATGACCTCGGTGCCTTACTGGGGCGTCATCGCCCTGCCTCTGACAATGGTCATCATCGCTGGCGACATTGACCTGTCGTTCATCTCGATCATGGCCGTGGGCATGGTCGCCTTCTGGCAGGTGTACGACTGGACGGGCAGCCTGGGCGTGGCCTTCGCTGGCTGCCTGACGGTGGGCTTTCTGGTGGGGCTGCTCAACGGCATCATCATTGTCGGGCTGGGCATCCCCTCGCTGATCGCCACCATCGGCACGCAGTTCTTCTGGCGCGGCGCCGTTGAGGTCATTCGCGAAGGGCAGGGCGAGTCCCTGGTGCTGACCAAAGACACGCTCCTGCGCGAGAGCCTGGTGGGCAGGATCGGCGACTATTTCCCCGCTCAGGTGATCTGGATGGTGCTGATCGGCATCGCCGTGTGGATCCTGCTCAACCGCCACAAATTCGGCGCGCACGTCTACCTGATCGGCGACAACGAGAACAGCGCCCGGCTGATGGGCGTCAACGTGGGCCGCACGCGAATGATGCTTTTTGCGTTGGTGGGGCTGGCCGCCGCCTTTGGCGGGGTCATCCAGAGCGTGGATGTGTGGTACTTCTGGCCGAACCTGGGCGAAGGCTACCTGATGAACACGCTGGCCGCCGTCTTCCTGGGCGGCACGTCGGTCTTCGGCGGCACGGGCACCATCCTGGGCACGTTCGTCGGCTGCTTCATCATCGGCGCCATCCAACCCGGCATCATCGCCATTGGCCTGACCGGCTACTGGACCAAGCTGATCTACGGCTTGATCATCACCGTGTCGGTCGCCATGCATACCATCCTGCGCAAGCGCATCAGCTAATCAACAGCACACGCCCGCCGGATGGCTGCGCGTCAGGCAGGACAGGGACGACGTGATGACGGCGACACAGCAGGCCTGGTGGACCGTTGAACTGGAGGGGATGCCCGGCTTCGAGGCGGCCATGAAGCGGGTCTACGCCTGGTTCGAGGGGGCAGTGCTCGACCGCCCGCCGATCCGCTTCGTGGCCCACAACGCCTTTGTCGAGCAGGCCAACCAGGCTTACCCTTCTGGCAACCTCAAAGACCGCTGGTTCGACGCCGAGTTTCAGGTGGAAACGTTCCTCAAGTCCATCGAAGGACAGCGCTTCCACGGCGAGACGTTCCCCATCTTCTGGCCCAACCTGGGGCCGGAAGTCTACGCAGCATTCTACGGCGCGACGCTCGAATACGGCGAGGTTACCTCGTGGTCGGTGCCCTTCGTGCGGACGTGGGGCGACATGGCCCGCCTCAAGCTCGACATGAGTAACGAATATTTCACCAAGCTGGAAGAGTTGACGCGCCTGGCCATCGAGCGGCTGCGCGGCAGGGCGATGGTCGGCTACACCGACCTGCACCCTGGAGTGGACTGCGCCGCCGCCTGGCGCGACCCGCAGCAGTTCTGCGTAGACCTGATCGAGAGTCCCGACGAGACGCGCCAACTGATCCACATCGCCAGCAACGACTTCGAGCGCATCTACGATCATTTCGACGCCATGCTCAAGGCCGCCGGGCAGCCCTCAGGAAGCTGGATGGGCATCCCGTCCTTCGGGCGAATGCACATCCCTAGCTGCGACTTCTCCTCGCTGATCTCGCCGCGCCTGTTCGAGCAATTCTGCCTGCCGGTGCTGCAGCGCGAAGTGCGGACGATGACCCACAACGTCTTCCACGTGGACGGCAAGGGCGTCGCCCGGCACCTGGACATGATCCTCAGCGTGCCCGGCGTGCACGCCCTCCAGTGGGTGCAGGGCGTCGGCGACGACCAGCCGATCATGCAGTGGGTGCCGCTGATCAAGGAGATGCAGGCCCGCGCGCCGGTCATCGTGGACCTCAACCAGCGCGAACTGGACGACTTCATGGCCGCCGTCGAGCCGGAGGGCATCTTCCTGTGGGTGGCCACGCGCGGCGAAGAAGAAGAGCTAGACCTGCTCAAGCGCGTCGCGCGCTGGGGCGGCAAACGGGTATTTTGAGCGAGTGGTCAGCGATCAGCGATCCGTTTTCAGCAGTCAGTGATCAGCGAGAGGTTCCGGTAGGGTCGCCGCTCTGCTGGGCGGGGGTGGGTAGGGGCGGGTTTCAAAACCCGCCCCTCCAAAAAAGCCGCCGGCCAAGCGCGCCCCTGACTGACCGTTCGCCCTGTGCCGCGCGGCACGCGCCAGGGGGGAGACGCTCAACCCAGGCACCGATCACTGAAAACTGACCACCGAAAACTGATTACTGTTCACTGACGACTCCCAACCAGAAGGGCTTACTCATGAAACCGCGCGAGCGTATCCTGGCCTCGCTGAGCCACGAAGAGCCGGATCGCTGCCCGATGCAGATCAGCTTCACGCCGGAGTTCGCCGACCGCCTGCGCGCCGACCTGCAGGTGAAGGGCCAGCGCGTCCATAACCCGCACGGCGGCGGCAACACCTACGAGCTTGAGCGGGCGCTGGGCGAGGACATGCTGCTCACCTCGGTCGGCTGGGCCAACTCGTATTACCAGCAGCCGGGCGCCTACACCGACGAATGGGGCATCGGCTGGGACTCCTGCCCCTACGAGACGCTTTTCGGCGTGGGCCACTACACTGAGATCGTCTCGCACCCGCTGGCCGACGACAAAGCGATCCTCTCCTACAAGCCGCCCGACCCGCACCGCCCGGAGCTATACACCGAGGCCGAGCGCGTGGTGCGCGAGTTCCAGGGCGACTACTGGATCGTTGGCGTGACGGTGACGACCATCTTCGAGACGGCCTGGGCGCTGCGCGGCCTGGAGCAGATGCTAGTGGACTTCGTCGCCAATCCCGACCTGGCCGACGCCATCCTGGAGATTCCCTACCAGTATCACCTGACTGCGGCCAGGAAGCTGGTGCGGATGGGCGTGGACATGATCTGGACGGGCGATGATGTGGGCGCGCAGCACGCCATGCTCATCTCGCCGCGCCACTGGCGGCGCTTCCTCAAGCCGCGCATGGCCCACTTCATCGCCGAGCTAAAGGCGATCAATCCGGCGCTCAAATTCGCCTACCACTCCGACGGCAATATCCTGCCGATCATCCCGGAGCTGATCGAGATCGGCGTGGACATCCTCAACCCGATCCAGCCGGCCAGCATGGACTCTGCCGCGATCAAGCGGCAGTTCGGCGACCGGCTGTGCTTCTGGGGCAGCATTGACGAGCAGCACACCCTGCCCTACGGCTCGCCGGACGACGTGCGCGCCGAGGTGTTGCAGCGCCTGCGCACGCTCGGCAAGGGCGGCGGGCTGATCATCGGCCCCACGCACCACGTGCAGCTCGACACGCCGCTGGAGAACTTCTGGGCGATGGTCAACACCATCCGCGAGACGGCCTACCGCGACCTGTGAGCGAGGGCGCTGGTTT
>JBBIHG010000013.1:21706-37202 GCA_037447125.1 Chloroflexota bacterium
CGCGCACTTCGGCGTGACGCGGGCCGACCTGCCCCAGCGCCTGGGCAATCACCTGCTGCGCGTGGACATCAGTCACACGCCGCGCCTGAGCGACGATGGCAAGGTCGCTTACGACTGGTGGGGCGCGGGCTGGGACACGCAGGAAGAGGGCTACTTCGTCCGGCACAGCCCGCTAGCCGAGAACCGCGACCTGGACGCCTTCGCCTGGCCCGACCCGCACGCCCCCGACCTGCTGCACGACGCCGGGCGGGCCATCACCCAGGACGCCGGCCAGCACTTCGTCGCGCCCAACTTCGGCTTCGCCCTGTTCGAGCGGGCCTATACGCTGCGCGGCTTTGATACGTTCCTGGCGGACATGGTCCTCGACCCGGACTTCGCCGGAGAACTGCTGGATCGCATCACGGCCATCCAGAAGGCGCTGATCCGTCGCTTCCTGGCCCTGGGCGTGGACGGCGTCTACTTCGGCGACGACTACGGCGCGCAGAAGCACACGCTCTTCTCGCCGCGCATGTGGCGCGCGCTGATCAAGCCCCGTCTGGCGCGGCTGTTCGCGCCAGTACGCGAGGCCGGGCTGCCCGTGCTGATGCACTCCGACGGCGACATCGCCGCCATCCTGCCCGACCTGGTGGAGATCGGGCTGACGGCGCTCAACCCCGTCCAGCCGGAAGTGATCGATCACGGCTGGCTGCGGGCGACCTTCGGCGAGCGGCTGGCCTACTACGGCGGCGTCTCGACGCAGACGGTGCTGCCGCACGGCTCCCCGGCGGAGGTGCGAGAAGCCGTGTTCAGGGCGGCGCGCGCCCTGGCCCCCGACGGCACGGGGCTGGTCATCGCGCCCTCGCACCGCATGATGCAGGACATTCCGCTGGCGAATGTCGAGGCGCTGCTGGATGCTTTCGCCGCACTGGAGGGAGACGCATGGCGCTGAGCGAGACGGACGAGCGGATCACGCGCGCACGGGCGGCGTTCGCCGCGCTCTACGGCGGGGAGCCGACCCTCTGGGCGCAAGCGCCGGGCCGCGTGGACCTGATGGGCAGCCACACCGACTACAACGAGGGCTACGTGCTGACCATGCCCATTGATCGCAACACCTGGATCGCCGCCCGCCCGCGCGACGACCGCCAGGTGACGGTGCATTCGCTCAACATCGAGGGCGGCGAGACGTTCAGCCTGGACGGGATCGAGCGCAGCGCGGCGGTCCCCTGGACGAACTACGTGCGCGGCGTGGCGAAGGTGCTGCAGGACGAGGGCTACGCTCTGCGCGGCTTTGACGGGCTGGTGCACAGCACGGTGCCCTTCGGCAGCGGGCTGAGTTCGTCGGCGGCGCTAGAGGTGGCGACGGCGACGCTGTTCAACGAGCTAGGCGCTCTCGGCCTCGATGCGGTGCGGCTGGCCGTGCTCTGCCAGCGGGCGGAGAACACCTTCGTCGGCGTCAACTGCGGCATCCTCGACCAGTACACGTCGGCGGCGGGGCGCGCCGGGCACGTCCTGCTGCTGGACTGCCGCCACCTGACGCACACCGTCGCCCCCATTCACCCGGACATCCGCATCGTCATCTGTGATACGCGCTACAAGCGCGCCCTGACCGGCTCGGAATATCCGCAGCGGCGCGCCCAGTGCGAGGCGGGGGCAGCGGCGCTGGCGGCGATCACCCCCGGCGTGCGCACGCTGCGCGACGTGACCCTGGAACAGATGGACGCAGCGCGGGGAGTGCTCGACGAGACCGTGTATCGGCGATGCCGTTTCATCATCCAGGAGAACCAGCGCGTGCTCGACCTGAGCGATGCGCTGTCGGAGAGGAATGTCCCCTGTATCGCCGCGCTGACGGCGGAGTCGTTCGCCGGGGCGCGCGACCTGTACGAGATCGTCGTCCCGCAGATGGAGGCAATGCTCGCTGCCATGCGCTGCGCGCCCGGAGTCCTCGGCGCGCGGCAGGCGGGCGCGGGCTTCGGCGGGTGCATGGTCGCCTTTGTCGAGCGCGACTGCGTGGAAGCGTTCAGCACGCACGTGCGCGCCGCCTACCAGGAGGCGACCGGCATCAAGAGCGCGGTCTACGCGGTCGAGGCCGCGCCGGGCGCGGGGCCGCTGGCGGTCGGGTAGCGGGGAGAGCGAAGAACTAACCGCAGAGGCGCAGAGGGCGCAGAGGAAAAACTGAGAAGCTTGACAACGTCACATTAGCGCGGGTTCCAACCCCTCCCTAAATCCCTCCCCGCCAGCAGGGAGGGACTTTCAGGCCCGACTTTGCTCCCTTCCCCTGCTTGCGGGGGAAGGGCTGGGGATGGGGGTCAAATGTGACATTGTCAAGGAAGACTCTTTATGACTTTCTCTGCGCCCTCTGCGCCTCTGCGGTGAAGTCCTGTCCTTCAGCTTTGCGCCGCGCGCAGCGCCGCGATCAGCGCGTGCAGCGAGTTGTGCTCGCTCACGACGCCGCCCGCCGTGCAGCGCCAGCGCGGACTCCCCTCCCCGCCCAGCACCTCGACGCGGGCAAAGGCATCCGCGCCGTCATCCGCCACGCGGTAGCCCTCGCGCTCCAGGGCGCGGCGCGTCCACAGGGCAGGTATGCCCTCGCCAACCAGCGCCACGCCCCCCGTGCGCGCCGCGACGATGGCGAACGTCCCCGTCTGCCGGTCGAAGGCGATCCCTTCGCTCGTGAACGTCGCTTCCAGCGCCCCGCTCAGCACCAGGTCTTCGGGCGCACCATCGTGCAGCGACCCGCCGTGCGGCAGTAGCCACAGCCGGTCGGCGCTGCGCAGGGCCAGGTCGAGGTCGTGGGTGGAAAGGAGGATGGCCCGCCCGGTCTGGCGGGTCAGGGCGCGCAGCACGCGCATGATCTCGACGCGGTTGGGCAGGTCGAGGAAGGCCGTCGGCTCGTCGAGCAGCATGACCAGCGGCTCCTGGGCCAGCGCGCGGGCGATCATGATCTTCTGGCGCTCGCCGTCGCTCAGCTCGCTGATCGGGCGCGCGGCGAGCGGTTTGGCCCCCACCGCCTCCATCGCCCAGCGGACAACCGCCTCATCATGCGCACTCAGCCGCCCCGTCCAGTCGGTGTAGGGATGGCGGCCCAGCGCCGCCAGCGCGTAGGCGGTCAGGTGCCCGTCTTCCACGCGGTCGGTCAGCACGACGCTCATCCGCCGGGCGCGCTCGCGCGGCTCCAGCGCGGTGACCAGGTCGCCGCCCAGCCGGACTTCCCCGGCCAGCGCGGGCTGCATCCCGGCCAGCGTGCGCAGCAGCGTGGACTTGCCGGCGCCATTCGGCCCGGCCAGGCAGACCAGTTCGCCGGGGTAGAGCGCCGCCGCCAGGCGCTCGGCGACGACAGTCGGCGCGCGGCGCGGCGCGGCGTAGCCGATGGTCAGGTCGCGGGCGGTGAGGACAGGATCGGGCATCGTCAGCCAGCGCCATCTAGCCGGAGACCGGGGGCCGCGCGCCGCCCCGCCGCAGGATGACCCAGGCGACGACCGGCGCGCCGATCAGCGCCGTGACCGCGTTGAGCGGCAGCACGACCTGCGTGCCCGGCATCTGGGCGATGATGTCGGCGACGAGCGCCAGCAGCGCGCCCAGCAGCGCGCAGGCGGGCAGCAGCAGCCGGTGATCGGACGAGCGGAACAGGTTGCGCGCCAGGTGTGGCACGGCGATGCCCAGGAAGCCAATCGGCCCGCAGAAGGCGGTCACCGCCCCGGCCAGCACAGCGGCGCTGAGGATGATCGCCAGGCGCGCGCGGCGCACGTTGAGGCCCATCGTCTGGGCGTAGGTCTCGCCGAGCAGCAGCGCGTTGAGCGGCTTGGCCAGGGCCAGGGCCACGGCCAGGGCCAGCAGCACCGCCGGGGCCAGGGCATGAAGCTGGCTCCACGTCACCCCGCCGAAGCTGCCGAACGTCCAGTTGATGTACGCCTGGATGCGCTCGGCGATGCTGAAGTAGAGCAGCAGGCTGACCAGCGCGGCGGTCGCGTAGCCGACCATCAGCCCCATGATCAGCAAGGTCGTCGTGCTGGGCACGCGCCGGGCGACGAGCAGCATCAGCCCCAGCACCAGCCCCGCCCCCAGGCTGGCCGCCAGCGTCAGCCCGAAGTTGCCCAGCAGCCCCAGCCCGGCCAGCATCGAGGTCGCCGAGACGCCGGCCACGCCCACTGACAGCACAACCAGGGCCACGCCCAGGCTCGCCCCGGAATTGATGCCCAGCACGAACGGGTCGGCCAGCGGGTTGCGGAAGAGCGTCTGCATTTGCAGCCCGGCCACGGCCAGGGCCGCCCCGGCCAGCGTCGCCGTGATCGCTTTGGGCAGGCGGAACTTGAGCACGATCGTCGTCCACGTCTGGCGCGCCGGCTCCTCGCCGACCAGAATCTTGGCGATGTCGCGCAGCGGAATCTCCACCGAGCCGAGCGTCAGGCTGAGCAGGAAGACTCCCGCCAGCGCCAGCAGCAGGCCCAGCAACACCAGGCGGCGGACGCCCAGCCGCGGCCAGTCGGCGGACCGGGCGACCGGGCCAGTAGATGCCTGGGGGATGGGGCGCAAAGTGATCTCGGCCATCGGGCGCTCCTTTGGAAGTGGGGAGTTGGGAGGCGGGGGGCGGGAGATGATCCCGTTCCTGGGGCCGGTGGGCGGCTAATCGCTACCTGGCCTCGGAGGAGCATATTGATACAGATGAGGGAAGCAACGCGGGAACCGCACCCGGAACGTAGGGGCGCTGCTCTGCTGCGCCTTGTAGGGGCGGGTTTCGAAACCCGCCCCTACAGGAACGCTTTGTCGGCGGGGTTGGTAGGGTGTATTGCGACACGCCCCTACGAGAATCCGCCAGCGGCCCTTGCCCTCACCCTTCCCTACTCCCGACTCAAGACTCCACACTCACTTCAACTGGCGATAGAACATCATCTCGTGATCGGGCAGCAACTCCGGATGGAAGATGGCCACCAGGTCGGCCAGAATCCAGTGCGGGTGGGCGATGCCGCCCTCGTAGTAGTAGTTGCCGCCGAAGTCGTTCAGATACAGGTTGTTGCTCCAGGCGCGGTCATTCTGCACGGCGGCGAACTCGGCGAAACGCTCGTCAGTCGCCAACATATCGGCCTTGCTCATCCAGTAGCCGCCCGCGTTGACCCAGAAATCGGCGTCGGCGGCGCGCTCCAGCACCGCTTCGAAGCTGAGCGCCTGGCTGCCGCTGGACTCGTCGTCCGCCCACAGGTAATCGGCGCCCGCGTCGGCCAGCAGGCGGGCGGTGTAGCTGCCGCCGCCGGCCATGTACCAGGTGCCCTGCCAGGGCGCGTCCACGAAGACAGTCGGGCGCTCCGCCGCGCCGGCGGCCAGCGCCGCCAGCGCCTGGTATTCGTTCGCAATGCTGATGAAGACCGCTTCGGCCTCGGCTTCACGGTTGTAGAACAGGGCCACGAACTTGACCCACTCGGCGCGGCCCAACGGCGTCTTCTCCAGCCAATCGCCAGTCAGCACGACGGGCAGGCCCGCCTCGGCCAGGACAGGGTGCGCATCGTACTCAACCAGCCCTGAACTGGAGGCGAAGATCAGGCTCGGCTCCAGGTCGAGCACCGTCTCCACGCTGACGCCCGCGCCCTCACCCACCTCGACCAGCTCACCCGCGTCAATCAGGGCGCGCACATTGGGCGTGGTCACGTAGTCGAACTCGTCGTGGCCGACCAGATGATCGAGCAGACCCAATTCGACGACAAACGGCAGGTAGGTGGTCGCCATCGTCACCAGCGACGTAGCCGGCACCTCGATCACCGCGTCGGCCTCCACGCCGTCGGGCGCGGGCGTGCCGCACTGCACCAGGACGTAGCGCACCGGCTCAGAGCCGGGCCACGTCTGGTTGAGGGTGACCAGCTTGTAGTTGGCGAAATACTCGACAGAGAAGTTCTCGGCGTATTCGACAGCGGCCTTCTGCGGGAAGTAGTCTGCGGCGGGATCGTAGCTGTCGGCGCAGCCGGCGGTGATGTTCGCCGGCTGCGCCTGGGCGGCAACCGGCGCAAAAGCGGCGGCCAACCCCAGCACCAGCAGGACGGTCAGAATCAGGCGCGAACTCATGGCATGTGCTCCTCTCGACGATGATGCTCTGCGACACAAAGACCTCGTTTGCGCGCATGGCCCGATCGTCGCGCGGATGGCGCACGGAAGATGGAGCCGGAACGCCCCCTTGCCCGCTGCCGGCGGGCGGGACAAGATGCACCTTCCTGGCATAACAAAAACGCCCGACGCGAAGGTCGGGCGCTGGCTGCGTGCGCTCGCTGTGAGCGCGGCGGAGCCGGTTCACAGCAGGAAGGCAGGCGCCGTACTTCCATCTCCCTCCGCGAGACGATGAAAGCGGGTAGAGGCGGGCGACCTGACTCCCTGGCGCACGGTCAATCATGCGGCCAGGTCACAGTTGCGGGACAGCGCTGGACTCGCACCAGCTTCGCCTTTACGCTCCGCCATCCGGGGCGTTGAGCACCTCTACCACCACGGGACTATGCGATTGGTAATGCACTGCCCAGCAGAATAGCACGAAACGCGGCGCGCGTCAAAAAAGGGTGATCAGTGATCGGTTGCCAGTGATCAGTGGTGGTTGGTTATCGGTGGTTGGTGGTTGATTCTCAGTGATTGGTTGCCGACGATGAAGCTCGCGAGCAGGGAGGCGCTCTCAGCCCAACCGTCTTCCTTCCTCCCTCGAGGGATCAGGGGCGGGCAGCAGTGCAGGGAACGTGAAGATGGCGTCTGGTGACCTCACCCCCAGCCTCGCTGCGCTCGGCCTGCCCCCTCTCCATTCGAATGGAGAGGGGGCGGCGAGGCCCGCGTCAGTGGGCCGAGCGGGGGTGAGGTAAAACACCAGGCCACAGACCAGCCCCTTGAGCACCCTCTCACCGACCACTGACCACCGATCACTCTGCCAACAACTCGCCCTGATCCGCATCCTTTTGGTATCCTAATGGGTGACTCGGTCGGAGGGATCGGCGAGTCTGGGGGAACGGGGCCATGCCCACGATTCTGGTCGTTGACGATCACGACGTGGTGCGCCGGGTGATCCAGCACACCCTGCAGCCGCTCACGCTGGACGTGATCGAAGCGCCCGACGCCCAGACCGCCCTCGAACTGGCCCAGACCTATCGCATGGACTTGCTGCTGCTGGACGCCAACCTGCCCGGCATGGACGGCTTCGCCCTGATGAAGCGGCTGAAGGCCATCCCCCACCTGGCCGCCGTGCCGATGATCATGCTCTCGTCGCGGGGGAGTGCCGACGACGAAATCCGCGCCCTCGAAGCCGGAGCCGTCGCCTTCCTCTCCAAACCTTTCCGCACCCAGGAGTTACGCGACGCTGTACTGAGCGCCATTGCCGGCGCCTGATCCACTGCGCGCCCAGCGCCGGACAGCGGCGCGTAGCGCGTCGAGCGCGATCGGCTTGACCAACACGGCGTCAATGCCAGCGGCGGCTATGCGCCGGTGCGTCTCCTCGTCGGAGAGGCCGGTCACGGCCAGGATCGGCACATCGCGGTTCGGCCCCTCCAGGGCGCGGATGTGGCGGGTCGTCGCCAGCCCGTCCATGCCCGGCATGGCGATGTCCATCAGTACCAGCCCATACAGATCGCGCGACAGCCGGTCGAGCACTTCGCGGCCATTCGTCGCCACGGCGACCTCATAGCCGCTCTGGGCCAGCACGCGCTCGGCGAGCTGGCGCGTGATCGCGTCATCGTCGGCGACCAGGATGCGCGCGCCATCCGGGGAGCGATTGGCCAGGGGAACGTTGGCGGGGGCATCGGCGGACGGGGAGCCGCCGGCCTGCTCTTCGCGCCCGGCGATGGGCAGTGTCAGGGTGAACTCGAAGGTGCTGCCCTGCCCCGGCTCGCTGTAGACTTCGAGGTCGCCGCCCATGAGCTGCACCAGTTGGCGACTGATGGCCAGGCCCAGGCCGGTCCCGCCCCGCGCATGGGTGCCGACGCTCTCACCCTGCACGAATCCGTCGAAGAGCCGCCCGATCTGTCCCTTCTGAATGCCGATGCCCGTGTCGTTGACCTGGAAACGCAGGCGGCAGTGCGTGTCGGTGGCGCTCACCTGTTGCACGGCCACGGTGACCTCACCTTCGCGGGTGAACTTGATGGCATTCTCGACCAGATGGATCAGCGCCTGCAGCAGCCGCGCCGGATCGCCGACAACGCGCGCCGGAACGCCCTCATCTACGAAGGTGATCAGGTCGAGACGCTTGTGCAGCACCTGAGACATGAACCGGTCTTTGATCTCGGCCAACAGACCGCGCACATCGAGCGGGCTGGCATCAAGCTCGACACGCCCTGCCTCCAGCCGCGAGAAATCGAGCACGTTGTCGAGCAGCTTGAGCAGGTTGACGGCGCTCTGGTAGGCGTCCTGGGCAAAGAGGCTCTGCTCCTCCGCCAGCGGAGATTCCAGCAACAGCTCCAACATACCCAGCAGGCCCGTCATCGGCGTGCGGATCTCGTGGCTGATGTTGGACACGAAGCGGTTCTTGAGATGGACCAGGCGCAGCGCTTCGTCGCGGGCGCGCATGATCTCGCGCTCGGTTTGCTGACGCTCCAGGATGCGCGCGTACCCGTCGGTGATGGTGCGCAGCGCAGCGATCTGCTCCGGCTGCCAGGCGCGCGGGCCGCTGACCTCTTCCAGGCCGACGAACCCCTCAATGCGCGTCTTGGTGTAGATGGGCAGGATGAGCGCGCTGGCCACACCCTGCGACAGAAAAAACGCCTGGATGTCGGCGGGCAACTCGCCCACGTCCTGCGCGGCGATGATGCCCTGCTGGTGCAGCACAGGCGACCACGACGGCATGATATGGTCGTAGGGGATGTACTGGCGGCTGTGCAGCAGCGAGGCAACACCCGGGCCGCACCACTCGTGGGTGCTATCCATCACCCGCTCGTCGGCGCGGTAGCGGACCACGTAGGCGCGCGACACATTGAAGAACTCGCCCAGCAGCTTGAGCGCCCGGTTGACCGTCTGATCCGGATCGTCGCTGCGCAAGAAGCTGGCGGCAATGGCCCGGTTGAGCTGCTCGACGGCCAGCAGGTGCTGCTGGCGCTGGCGCGCGTGCACGCTTTCGGTGATGTCGCTGACGACGACCGTGAAGCCGATCAGCTCGATCTGCGGGCTGATCAGGGGCGAGACGCGCCCGCTGTAATAATGTCGCTGGCGATCCACAACCAGGTTGTACTCAAACTGGTCCGTTTGCAGCGTGGCCGCCACCCGGTCCAGCGCGCGCGCCAGCGGGCCAGCCAGCTCCGGCGGCAGCACCTCGCGGAAGGACTTGCCGACCAGGGCCTCTGCCGGGGTGATCGGTGTATCGTGGGCGATATCGGCGCCGGAGTGATAGACGAGCAGACGCCCCTCCAGGTCCACCGACAGCACCTGGTCTTCGAGCGAAGCGATCAACGAGCGAAGTTGTTCCTCGCTGCGGCGCAGGGCGTCTTCGGCGCGGGCGCTCTCGCTCGTGTCGCGCACGAAGGCAGTGAACAGGCGCTGCTCGTCCAGCCACACCTCGACGACGGACACATGGAGAGGGATGGCCCGGCCATCCTTGTGCTGACCAACCGTCCCGCGCCCCTGCCCGCTCTCACCCTGGCGACCGGCCGGCGCGATCTCGTCCGGCAAGCCCTCGCGCCAGGCCTGCTGCAGATCGGGCATCAGCGCGCTGACGCTGCGTCCCACGACCTCATCCGGGCTGTAGCCGAAGATGCGCGCCGCCGCGCGGTTGTACGACTCGATGGTGCCCTGCTCGTCAAGGGTGATGATGCCCTCGGCAGCCGTCTCGACGATGGCGCGCAGCCGGGCCTCGCTGCCCCGCACGGCAGCCTCATCCAATTTCTGCTCGGTGATGTCGAACAGGGAGATGACCACGGCGTAAGGCTCGTCCTCGCCGGGCATGAACACAGGCTCCGTGTTGACCGAGACCCACGTCAGTGTATTGTCCGGTCTGACGACGCCCATGATCTCGTTGACCTGCGGCAGCGCGGTGCGCAGCGTGATCGCCGCCAACTGGCTGTAGCTGGGAGCCAGCGACCCATCTTCGCGGATGATGCGCCAGCGAGGGTCGAGCGGAGCGCGGGCCATCATCTGATCGAGGGTGAGGCCGAGGATGCGCTCGGCGCTGGCATTGCTGGCGCGAATGATGCCGTCGCGGTCCTGGAGAATGATCCCTTCCGGCAGGGCGGCGATCACGGTGCGATAACGGGCTTCGCTCTCGCGCAGAGCGCGCGTCGTCTGCTTGTAGGCGGTGATGTCGGTGCAGTAGATATTGACACGCTCGCCACCGTCGGCGAGCATGAACTTGCACGCATAGGTGCGCGCGCCGGCGTGCCACTCGATCTCGACCACCTGCCCGCTCTCAAGGGCCTTATCGAGCACAGGCAGCCACTCGTCGGGCACGGTGACGGTGTAGCCCTGCCCGGCCAGGGCCGCGCGCGCCGCCTGGTTGCGGTAGATCACCCGCCCATCCCGCGTGGTACTCAGCACCGAGTTGGGGTTGTCGTCGGTGAGCATGTCGGGCCGAATGCCTCGTTCTCCAGCAGTCATGACCTGTCCTGGGTGGCCGACGGCTGCCGTCTGGGGGCAAGGGATCGGCGCGCGGCTGAATCTCGCGCGCTGTCGTGCCTGGCTAAGGTCTCTATGTTACCAGTATCCGGGGTGCGGCGCGAACTTGGGGGCGCGCGGGGCAGGGGTGAGGTTCCGTAGGGGCGTATGGCCATGCGCCCTGCCGGAGAGTAGCCATGAGGGGCGGGCTTGCAGCCAGACTTCCGAAGTTTCCGAAAACTTCGGAAGTCTTATGCTCCTCTTCTCCTACGCAAACAGGGAAGAGAAGCGAGCCAACCGCCTTTCTGCCTTCCTCACGAAGTGGAAGGGATGAGGATGCAGGTGCGCGACCTCTCAGACGACCTCTTCGACGCTGTACAGCGCGCTCTGTATTCGTTCGCGCCGATCCCAAATCGCGGAGGCATGTCTGTTGCCGTCCGACCTGCGCAGGACTGTCGGCAAGTACTTTTTGCTGACAACCAGTACGTTCTTTATGGGAGGGCCAGGCTCCACAAACGCATTGGTGAAGACAATTAAAGGGATGATCCACGCTTGGGCGTCGGCTGCCCTTTGGATTTCATCCCTGAGCCAGAAGGTGTTCTTCAGCGTCTGGGTGATGAAGTTCTTCTCTGGAACGTGTCCGTTGACGAGCAGTTGCCCCTCCACGATGGACACGCGGCCACCGTGCGCCTTGGTCTCGATCAGGAAGATGCCGCTCTGCCGACTGATGACGATATGATCAATGTTGCCATACGGGGAAGGAACGTCGTGCAGAACCAGGAAGTCCTCGCCGAGATCGTCCAGAATGGAGGCGACCCGTTCCTCCGCCTTAGCTCCCCGGATCGCACGGCGTTCCATCTTTTCCATCTTTCTTGATTCGGTTTCCGTTTGTCTCATGATGAACCAGGCTACTGCAACCAATAGCAGCACTCCACCACCGCCTATTCCCAGAGCTTCTGAATTCAGAACAACCAATAACAAGACCAGCAAAGCCACAAGCCCCCCAACCAGAATCTGGATATTCACCTTTCGCCGTCTTGCGGCCAGATCACGAGTAGAACGGCCTGCACGTCTGTCATTCATGGATGTTAGCCTCCGCTATAATTACGGGAAATCCAGTCACAATCGGCTCTGATTCTGTACGGTGCACTATGCTCGCATTATAGCCCTTCAGAACTCATACACAACCGAATAACTCGTGAAATACGCCCCGCATCATGCAACCCGGCGGCTATTGATGAGCAGCCCGGTCAAGTGCCATCGCTCCCCCCACCATGCCAGCCTCCGCCCGCGCTTGTGACAATCTACCACGTCCCTGCCCGGCCAAAGTACGGTACAATAGGCAGGATTGGCCAGCCGCTAGAGCGTGTTATGCACTTCTGCCGGGTAGACGCCCCCCATCCCCCGACCCCTTCCCCCACGCAAGCGGAGGGAAGGGGCCAGGGCGGGCTTCTTCCTTCCCCCCTTGCGGGGGAAGGACCGAGGATGGGGGGGCAAGCACGGGAGCTACCCGCCTGCCAAAGTTCATAACAGCCTCTAGAGACGCCGGAGCAGAGCACCGTGAACCACTACATCGCCCTCACCTGCGAGGCCCTGGCCCGCAGCATCTACGCCATCGCCGCCGAAGCGCCGAACACCGTGTCGGTGCGCCTCTACCGCCAGGGGCTGCACAACACGCCCAGGAAGCTGCGCGAGACGCTCCAGGAGCAGATTGACGCCATCCAGCCGGGCGAGTGCGACGCGATCCTGCTCGCCTATGGCATGTGCGGCACCTCGACGCTCGGCCTGGTGGCGCGGCATACGCCGCTGGTCATCCCGCGCACGCACGATTGCATCGCCCTCTACCTCGGCTCGCACCAGCGTTACCTGGAGGAGTTCCAGGCGCACCCCGGCACCTACTGGTACAGCCTGGACTACATGGAGCGCAACGAGCCAGGCTCCAACGCCGGGCTAGGGGCGACGCAGATCGGCGTGATGGAAGAGGTCTACGAGGAGTACGTCGCCAGGTTCGGCCAGGACAACGCCGATTACCTGATGGAAGTGCTCGGCGAGTGGGGCCAGCACTACGAGCGCGCCGTGTACATTGACATGGGCAGCGGCGACGGCGCCGCCTTCGAGCAGTTGGCCCGCGACCAGGCAGCGCGGCGCGGCTGGACATTTGAGCGCAGGCAGGGCGACCGGCGCATGCTGCGCATGCTGCTCACCGGCGATTGGGCGGAGAACGAATTCCTGGTCGTGCCGCCCGGCCACGCCATCCAGCAATCCGGCGACGAGATCGAATTGATCGCGGCGCGCCCAGTGGATGGGAGTCATGGCTGAAATCGCTTTTCAGCCGATCGGGCGGCGCATCGAGGCGCGCCCCGGCGACACCCTGCTCGAAGCGGCTCAGGACGCAGGCGTGGCGCTGTCGGCGGTGTGCGGCGGCGCGGGCGTCTGCGGCGACTGCCGCGTGCGCGTGCTGCAGGGCGCGGTCAGCCCGCGCAACGCCGTCGAAGAGGAGAGACTCTCCGGCGCTGACCTGGCCAGCGGGCTGCGTTTGGCCTGCCAGACGGAGATCGTGGGCGAGGCCCTGATCGTCGTGGACGTGCCGCCGGACTCGCTGAGCGCCGCTCAGCGCAGCCAGGTCGAGGGCGAGGAGATTCCCCTGGCGGTCGCCCCGGCCATCCGCGCCTACGATCTGGGCGCCGATCCGCCCTCGGTGGACGATCTGCGCGGCGACTGGGAGCGGGTGCGAGGGCTACCGGCGGGCGAGTGGCGTGCCTCTGCGCCGGTGCTGGCCGGGCTACCTGGCACGCTGCGCGGCCATGGCTGGCGGACGCGCATGGTCGCCCTGGGGCGCGACGTGGTGCGCTTCCTGCCGCCGGAGGCCACGCCGCTCGGCTTCGCCGTGGATGTGGGCACAACCGGCCTGGCCGCCTACCTGGTGGACCTGCTGACCGGCGCGACGGTCGGCATCGCCGGGGCGACCAACCCGCAGATCGCCTATGGCGAGGATGTGATGGCCCGCCTGACGCTGTGCGTCCGTGACCCGGACGGGCTGCCCAGGCTGCAAAAGGCGATCATCGGCGGCCTCAACGACCTGCTAGGCGAGGTCTGCGCCCAGGCGGGCGTCTCGCCGCGCCGCGTGGTGGACGTGGTGACGGTTGGCAACACAGCCATGCATCACCTGCTGCTCGGCCTGCCGGTCGAGCAGCTAGGCTCCGCGCCCTACGTCCCGGCGGTGTCGTCGGCCATGCAGACGCCGGCCCGCGCCCTGGGTCTGGACGTGGCAGCGGGGGCCTATGTCTACCTGCCACCCAACGTGGCCGGCTTCGTCGGTGGCGATCACGTGGCCATGCTGCTGGCGACGGAGACCGCCGAGCGGTCCGGCGTCACCCTCAGCCTGGACATCGGCACCAACACCGAGGTTACGCTGAACGCGCACGGCAAGCTGTGGAGCTGCTCTACGGCGTCTGGCCCGGCCTTCGAGGGGGCGCACATCCGCGATGGGATGCGCGCCGCCGACGGCGCCATCGAGCGCCTGGCCTGGAAAGATGGCGCGCTGGCCTGGCTGACCATCAACCACGCCAGGCCGGTCGGGCTGTGCGGCTCCGGCATCCTCGACGCGGTGCACGCCCTGCGCGCCGCCGGACTTGTCACCGAGACGGGGCGGATGATCGCCGGGCATCCCAACGTGCATGGCGAGGGGCACAACATGTGGTACGAGATCGTCCCTGCCTGCCAGACGGGGCATGGGCGCGAGGTGGTCATCAGCCGCTCAGACGTGAACGAGGTGCAGCTTGCCAAAGGCGCCATCCGCGCCGGGATCAAGCTGCTCGTCGAGCAGGCCGGGCTGGAGGAGAGCGCCATTGACCAGGTGATCGTCGCCGGGGCGTTCGGCAACTACATTGACCTGGCCGGCGCGGTGGCCATCGGCATGTTCCCGCCGCTGCCGCTGGAGCGCTTCCGCCAGGTGGGCAACGCGGCGGGCATCGGGGCCAAGCGCCTGCTGATCAACGCCTACGAGCGCGAGCGCGCCGCCGCCCTCGTCGGGCGCCTGCACTACATCGAGCTGACCAACCACCCGCACTTCACGGATCGGTTCAGCCAGGCGGTCAAGCTTGCGCCCGACCCCTGGGAAGAATGAGCGCAGCACTCCGAGGAGCTATTCGATCATGCAGACTGTCTTGCGAGGCCCATCGTCCGAAATCATCATCTCGCCCGAAACGCCAATCGTCATGATCGGCGAGCGCATCAACCCGACCGGGCGCAAGGCGTTCAGCGCCGAGTTGCAGGCCGGCGACCTGAGCCGCATCCCGCGCGACGCGCAGGCCCAGGCGAACGCTGGGGCGACCGTGCTCGATGTCAATGTGGGCGCGGCCAGCGTGGATGAGATCGCCCTGCTGCCTCAGGCCGTGCGCCTGGTGCAGGACACGGTTGACCTGCCCGTGTGCATTGATTCGGCGAACCCGGCGGCGCTGGAGGCCGGGCTGAAGGCCGTGCGCGGGCGCGCGCTGGTCAACTCGGTCAACGGCGAGACGGCCAAGCTCAAGGCTGTGCTGCCCATCGTCGCCGAGCATGGCGCGGCAGTGATCGCGCTGTGCATGGACGACAACGGCATCCCCGCCACGCCCGAAGCGCGGCTGAAAGTGGCCGAGAACATCCTCAACGAGGCGGCCAGGCTGGGCATCAAGCCCGAAGACGTGCTGCTCGATCCGTTGGTGCTGGCTGTCAGCGCCGACCCGACCGCCGGTCTGGTGACGACGACGACCGCCCGCCTCATCCGCCAGACGTTCGGCTGCAACATGACGGCGGGCGCCAGCAACGGGTCGCATGGCATGCCGGAGCGCGAAGTGCTCAACACCGTCTTCCTGGCGCTGCTGGCCCAGGCGGGCGTCAACGCGCCGATCTGCAACCCGCTCAAGAACGGTCTGGCCATCCGCGCCATTGACCTGATGATGGGCCTCGACGAGTGGGGCATGGGCTACATCCAGGCGTATCGCGCCCTGCC
>JBBIHG010000013.1:37302-52161 GCA_037447125.1 Chloroflexota bacterium
GCGTCGCGGCCAGCTTCGGCACGCACGACGGCGGCGGCGCGGTGGACCTGTCCGTGCGCAGCCGGCTGGACTGGTCGGTGCTGGAAGCGGAGATCGAGCCGATGATCGCCGCGCTGCGCGTCGCTGGCTTCGCCGCCTGGCTGCGCGACACGGACGAGCTGTATCCTGGCTCGCCGATCCACATCCACGCCATCGCCATCGGCGATGCCGAGCTTTCGGAGGCGGCGCGCGCCCAGCTTGACGGCACGTTCGGCTACCTGCGCGGCTACAACGGCCTGCCCCAGGTCGGTGGCATCCCCCTGCCGGACGAGCACGGCGGTCCGGTGATCTGCGCCTGGATGGTGGCGCGCGGCTTCGGCGACCTGCGCGGCCGGCCCAACCCCTACCCGACGCCGGGCGGGACGACTATCCCGCAGTGGCCGATCCCATGAGCGCCGGAGCGCAGTCCACTCCCCTCAACGGGCCGGGCCTCCACCTGCGCGAGCAGATTCTGTTGATCACGCTGGCGCGGCTGGCGCTCAACACCGGCCACCGCATGATCTACCCGTTCCTGCCGACGTTCGCGCGCGGGCTGGGCGTTAGCCTGGAGACGGTGGCGCTGGGCGTCACGGCGCGGGCGGGGCTGGGGCTGATCAGCCCGCTGTTCGGCGCGCTGGCCGACCGGCACGGGCGGCGCCGATCCATGCTGGCCGGGCTGGCGATCTTCGCGGCGAGTATGCTGCTGGTCACAGCCTGGCCGACCTACCCGGCGCTGTTCGTCGCGCTGGTGCTAGCCGGAGTCGGCAAGTACATTTTCGACCCGGCCATGCAAGCGTACATCGGCGATCGCGTGGGCTACGCGCAGCGCGGCCTGGCTATCGCCGTGACCGAGGTGAGCTGGTCGGGCGCGTTCCTGTTCAGCATTCCCGTCCTCGGCTGGCTGATCGCGCGCACCGGCGCCTGGCAGACGCCCTACCCGCTGCTAGGCGGAGCGGCGCTGCTGGCGCTGACTGTGCTGTGGCGCGTCATCCCGGCGGACTCGATGGGCACCGGCTACCGGCCCACGCTGCGCGAAGGCATCCGCCTGATCGTGGCTCACCGCCCGGCGCTGGCCATCCTGGTCATGGGCTTTCTGATCAGCGCCAGCAACGAGACCATCGGCATCATCTACGGCGCGTGGATGGAAGATGCCTTCGCCCTCAAGGTGACGGCGCTGGGCGCGTCGGCCATCGTCATCGGGCTGGCCGAACTGACCGGCGAGGGGGCGGTCGCCGGATTCGTAGACCGGATCGGCAAGCGGCGGGCGGCAGCCGGGGGCATCGCCGCGAACATCGCCGCCGGCCTGCTGCTGCCCGCGCTGGAGTTCCGCGTCGAGACGGCGCTGTTGGGGCTGTTCCTGTTCTACCTCACTTTCGAGTTCGCCATCGTCAGCGCCATCCCCCTGCTCAGCGAGCTGGTGCCCGACGCGCGGGCCACACTGATGGCCGGCAACGTGATGGCCTTCTCTGCCGGGCGGATGCTCGGCGCGCTGATCGGCCCGGCCCTGTTCAGCGTCGGCCTGCTGGCTAACTGCGCGGTCGCCGCGCTGGGCGATGCGCTGGCGCTGGCCGCGCTGCTGCTCTTCGTGCCGCACGATTGATGAGGGCTGATCAGCGAACAGGGGTCAGTTGTCAGTTGTCGCCCGGCTGCATCCGGCGTACAGTGGGACGTGAGCGCGCATCGCCTTGTGTCAGCGCGCGAGAGATCGGTCAGCCTCACCCCCAGCCTCGCTGCGCTCGGCTTGCCCCCTCTCCACGTCGTGGAGAGGGGGCGGCGAGGCCCATGCCAGCGGGCCGGGCGGGGGTGAGGCTCTTCGCCAATACCAAGGAAGGGCGCATGATACCCCGTCAACGTGTCGCCATCATGGTTACCTGCATGGTGGACCAGGTCATGCCGGATGTCGGCGTCGCCGCGGTCAGGCTGCTGCGACGCGCCGGCTACTCGGTCGAGTTCCCCGTCGAGCAGACCTGCTGCGGGCAGCCGTTCTTCAACAGCGGCTTCCGCGCCCAGGCCGCCGATCTCGCCAAGCGCTCGCTGGACATCTTCGAGCCATACGACGCGATCGTGCTGCCTGGCGGCTCGTGCGCGGCGATGATCCGCAAGGAGTATCCGCACCTGCTGGAACGCTGGCCAGGCGGGCCGTCCCGCGCCGAGGCCCTGGCCGCGCGCACCTACGAGCTGAGCGAGTTCCTCGTCCACGTTGCCGGGTGGGAGCCGGCCCCCGCCGCCCACGCCCCGCGCGTCACCTACCACGACTCCTGCCACATGAACCGCCTGCTGGGGCTGGGCGCGGAGTCGCGGGCGTTGCTGCGCGCGGCGGGCTGCGAGATCGTCGAGATGCACGAGTCCGACCGCTGCTGCGGCTTCGGCGGCGTGTTCTCGATCCGCATCCCCGAAGTCTCCAACGCCATGACGCAGGAGAAAGTGCGCCGCGCGGACGCCACCGGCGCGGAGGTGCTGGTCAGCGCCGACCCCGGTTGCCTGATGCAGATGCGCGGCTTCGCCCACCAGACAGGGATGCGCCTGGCGCACCTGGCTGTGCTGCTGGAGGAACTGACGCGATGAACGAGGTGAGCTTCCACACGTTTCGGGCGGACGCTGCCCTGGCCATCGCCAACCCTCACCTGCAGAGCGCGGTAGATGGCGCGACGCTCAAGTTTCGCCGCGACCGCCGGCGCGCCCTGGCCGATCTGCCAGATGTTGAGGCCATGCGCGATCACTTCAAGGCCATGCGCGCGGCGACGCTGGCTAACCTGAGCGAGCACCTGGAGCAGTTCGAGCGCCAGGCGCTGGCGGCGGGCGCGCACGTCCACTGGGCGCGCGACGCCGCCGAAGCCACGCAGATCGTGATCGGCATTGCCCGTCAGCACGGGGCGCGGCTGGCCGTCAAGGCCAAGTCTATGACCTCGGAGGAGATTCACCTCAACGCCGCGCTGGACGAGGCCGGTATCACTCCGGTCGAGACCGACCTGGGCGAATGGATCGTGCAGCTTGCCGCCGAGTCGCCGGCGCACATCGTCGTCCCGGCGCTGCACAAGACGCGCCAGCAGGTCGCCGAGCTATTCAGCCGCGAAGTCGGACGTCCGCTCTCTGCCGACGACATCCCCGCCCTGACGGGCGCGGCGCGGCGCGCCCTGCGCGAGAAGTTCCTGGCGGCGGAGATCGGCATCAGCGGGGCGAACATCGGCGTGGCCGAGACGGGCAGCATCGTCCTGGTCACCAACGAGGGCAACGGGCGCATGGTCAGCAGCGTGCCGCCGGTGCACGTCGCCGTGATGGGCGTCGAGAAGGTTTGCCCCACCTGGGACGACGCGGCGGTGTGGCTCGAACTGCTGGCGCGCAGCTCGACCGGGCAGCCGCTCTCCGTCTATACGACGGCGATCACCGGCCCGGCCCGCGACGGCGACGCCGACGGCCCGCGCGAGCTGCACATCGTCCTCTACGACGGCGGGCGTAGGGGCATCCTCGGCACGGGCTACGAGGAAGTGCTACAGTGCATCCGCTGCGGCGCGTGCCTGAACCACTGCCCGGTCTACCAGGAGATCGCCGGGCAGACCTACGGGCACGCCTATAGCGGGCCGATCGGCGCGGTGCTCGTCCCGCTGCTGCATGGCCTGGAGCAGTACGAGGCGCTGCCGCACGCCAGTTCGCTGTGCGGGGCGTGCCTGGAAGTCTGCCCGGCGCGCATTGACCTGCCGCGTATGCTGCTCGACCTGCGCGCCGAAGAGGTGACGCGCGGCGTGATCGCCCCGCCGGAGCAGGCCATCGAGAAGTCGGCGGCCTGGCTGCTGGGGCACCGCCGCCTGTTCGGGCTGCTGACGGACGCCGGGCGCGTCTTCCAGCGACCACTGGTGGGCAAGGACGGCCTGCGCGTGCCGCGCCGCCTCAACCCGGCGGGGGATCGGCGGCTGCCCACGCTGGCCCCGCGCTCGTTCCACGCGCTGTGGGACGAGCTGGCCGCCGAAGAAGAGGCCGTCCCCGGAGCGGCTCCGGTCAAGAAGCCGGCGCGCGCGCCATCGCGCGGGCGAATCGCGGCGGTGATCGGGGCGGGCGTCGTGCCGCTGGTCGTGCTGTGGCACCTGCTGCGCCGCAGAGGAGGGAGGCGCTGATGAGCACTGCCCGTGAAGAGATTCTGACAGCCCTGCGGGGCAAGGAGCGCGGCGAGGCAACCCTGCCCGCGCCCTGGCGCTCGCGCCAACGGTTCGACGATCTGGCCGCGCGCTTCACGGCGACGTTGACCGGTCTGCACGGCGAAGTGATCCGCGCGGCGTCAGCGGACGAGGCGCTCGACCGGCTGGGCGATGTCCTGCGCGATCTCGGCGCGACGCGCGTCGTCGCCAACGACGAGCCGCCCCTCAGCGGCGTTGATCTGGCGGCGCGCTGGCCGGGCATCGCCTGGCACGTCGTCGGGCGGACGGACGGCGATCTGCGCGCGTTCTGCGCGAGCGCGGATGCGGGCGTCACCGGCGCGGACGCGGCGCTGGCCGAGACCGGCTCGGTCGTCGTCAGCAGCGGGCCGGGGCGGAGCCGCATGGCGTCGCTGCTGCCGCCAGTGCACATCGCCCTGGTCGCCGTCGAGCGTCTGACCAGCGACATCCTCACCTGGGCCACCGCCCGCTCCGGTGACCTACCGGCGAACGTCATCGCCATCAGCGGGCCGAGCAAGACCGCCGACATCGAGCAGACGCTGGCCATCGGCATGCACGGCCCCAAGCGGGTGATCGTGATTCTGTATGGGGAGTCTTGAGTCGGGAGTCGGCAGAGGCGCAACAGCGCGTCTGCTTACGGCGCGCGTGGTGGCGAGACGATCCTGGATGGGCGGATTTGCAGACTCGCCCATCCACTTGCGGCGGACCTTCTGGCAAGACTTCGGAAGTCTTCGAAGACTTCCGAAGTCTGTGCGGCTGGGCGGGGCGCGGCAGAGCCGCGCCCC
Source organism: Chloroflexota bacterium (assembly GCA_037447125.1). Lineage (GTDB taxonomy): Bacteria > Chloroflexota > Anaerolineae > Aggregatilineales > Aggregatilineaceae > UBA2029. Next base: position 42,254 of record JBBIHG010000013.1, read on the forward strand.
CGCTAAGGGCGCCCGCCGTCTGGCGAGAACGGTGGCAGGGTGATCGTGTAGGGGCGGGTTTCAAAACCCGCCCCTACCCCATTACAGCATTTCCCACTCCCTCACTTCGCCGCGAGCAATTCCCCCGCCCGCTCGATGTACTCCAGGCTCTGGTGGCGGAAGTAGGTGTTATAAAGCTCGGCGTAGTGCCCGCCCTGGGCCAGCAGCGCCTCGTGATCCCCTTCCTCGATGATCGCCCCCTCGCGCAGGACGATGATGCGATCGGCGTTCCTGATCGTCGAGAGGCGGTGAGCGATGGCGATCGAGGTGCGGTTGGCCAGCACAGCTTCCAGCCCCTCCTGGATCAGCGTCTCGGTCAGTGGGTCCACGCTGGCCGTCGCCTCGTCCAGGATAAAGATGGACGGGTCCTGCAGCAGGACGCGGGCCAGGGCCACCAACTGGCGCTGCCCCATGGACAGGCTCGCCCCCCGCTCGCCGACCTCGGTGTGCAGGCCATTGGGCAGCACGTCGAGCCAGTCCCCACCGGCGACCTGCTGCGCGGCGCGCAGCGCTTCTTCCTCGCTGGCGTCCTGCCGCCCATAGCGGATGTTGTCCAGCACCGTGCCGTCGAAGAGGAACGGTGTCTGGGTGACGATGCCCAGGTGATCGCGGTAGTCGTCCAGGCTCAGGCGGCGGATGTCGTGCCCGTCTACCAGGATGCGCCCGCCCTGGAACTCGTAGAAGCGAGCGATCAGGCGGGCGATACTCGACTTGCCGGAGCCGGTGTGGCCGACCAGGGCCAGCGTCTCGCCGGCGTGAATGGTCAGCGAGAAGTCATGCAGCACCGGCTCGTTCTCGTTGTAGGCGAAGTCCACGTGCTCGAAGCGAATCTCGCCGCGCATGGTTGGCAGCGGCTCGTTCCCCGTCTGCGCGACCTTCGGCTCGGCGTCAATCAGGGCAAAGACGCGCTCGCCGGCGGCCAGCCCAAGCTGGAACTGACTCCAGAACGAGGCGATGCTGGTCAGCGGGTACCAGAACATGCCCATGCCCTGCACAAACAGGTACCAGTCGCCCGTGCTCAGCGATCCACCCCTGGCCGACAGGCCAGCGAAATAAACAATCGCCGCCGTGCCGATGGCCGAGATGATACTCAGCAGAGGGAAGATCGAGACGAACACGTAGCCGGTGCGCAGGTTGATGCGGTACGACTGGGCGTTGACATCCTCGAACTCGTCGTAGATGGTGTGCTCCTGGCGGAAGCTCTTGGCCACGCCGATGCCACTGACCGACTCCTGGATGTGGGCGCTAACCTCGGCCAGCACGCGCCGCGACTGGGTGACCGTGCGCCGGGCGATCTTGCGGAAGCCGAGCGCCACGCCGACCACCACCGGCGCGACTGCCAGCAGAACGAGTGTCAGGCGGGCGTCCACGCTGAACAGGTAGCCGATCAGCAGCACGACGAGCAGCACCTGGCTGAGCAGTTCGGTGGTCAGGGCCACGACCTGCGAGAACGCCTGCGTATCCGACGTGACGCGGCTGACGATCTTGCCGGAAGGGTACTGATCATAGAACGACAGGTCGCGCTTGAGCACGGCGTCGAAGGCGTCTTCGCGCAGGTCGAGCACCACGTTGCCAATCGCCCGGGCAGAGAGGGAGCGGCGCACGGCATTGAAGGCCCAACCCAGGCTGCCCAGGACAATCGTCACCGCGGTGATGAACAGCAGCGTGCGCGTGCTGGTATCGTCTTGCAGGCGGTCAATGCTCCACGAGATGAAGATCGGCAGCCCCGTCTGGGCCAACGAGGTGAGCACGATGGTGATGGCGACCGCCATCATGCGCCCCGCCTGGGGGCGGAAGTAGCGCAGGATGCGCACGACAAGCTGCCGGTCGTTGTACTGGCGGTCGTAGTCCTCGGCGTCGAGGCCATCCATGATGAAGCCCATGGCAGTCGCTCCGTGTTAATGCTGGTGGGTGGTCAGCGATCAGCTGACTACCGGCTACTGCTTACCGACCACCGACAACTGATCACTACCCACTTCCAACGGTGGAAGCTCGACATCGTAGCGGGCGAAGATACGCCGGTAGTGCGGCGACGTGCGCAGCAGGTCCTCGTGCGATCCCGCCGCCACCAGCCGCCCCTGGTCCAGCACGAGGATCACATCCGCCCAGCGAATCTGCGACAGGCGGTGCGTGATCAGGATGGTCGTGCGCCCCTGCTGCGCGCGGTGAATCGCCTTCTGAATCTCATCCTCGGTGGCGCTGTCAATGGCGCTGGTCGAGTCGTCGAGGATCAGGATGCGCGGGTCGCTGAGGAAGGCGCGGGCCAGGGCGATGCGCTGGCGCTGTCCACCGCTCAGGGTCACGCCGCGCTCGCCCACCTTGGTCTGGTAGCCCTCCTTGAAGGTCAGGATAAAATCGTGCGCCTGTGCTTCGCGGGCGGCCCGCTCGATGTGATCCTGAGGCGTGCCCGGCGCGCCAAAGGCGATATTTTCGGCGATCGTGCGCGTGAAGAGAAACACGTCCTGCTCGATCTTCGAGATCTGCGAGCGCAGCACGTCCAGGTTCCACTCGCGCACGTCCATCCCGTCCACCAGCACGCGCCCCGCCGACACATCGTAGGTGCGGTTGATCAGCATCGAGAGCGTGCTCTTGCCCGACCCAGTCTGCCCGACGACGGCCACCGTCTGCCCGGCCTGGATGTGAAAGGACACCCCTTCAATGACGGCGGCCTCGCGGCCATCTCCCTCGTAGGAGAAGCTGACGTTCTCAAAGGTGATGTCACCGCGCATGGCCGCGGCATAGCCGCCCACGTTCTCGTCCAGCTCAGTCTTGGCGGTGATGATCTGCAGCAGGCGCGCTGCCCCGGCCAGACCCAACTGCACCAGCGAAAACGAGAAGATTGAGCTAAAGACCGGCCAGCGCAGCACGTTCATCAGTCCCATCACCGCGACGATCTCGGCCAGGCTGACGCTCCCCGCCCGGTAGAGCAGAATGGAATGCAGCAGCGTCAGGCCGAGCGCGACCCCGAAGATCAGCAGTGGCAGATAGCGCGCTTCGATCATCCCCTGCTCGACAAAATAGTCACGGAACAGCCGGGCGTTGCGCTGGAAGCGCCCCCGCTCATGGGACTCCTGCACACTGGCCTTGACGACCTCGATGCCCGACAGCACTTCCTCCAGCCCGGCGTTGAGCTGGCCAAACTGCTCGCGCTGGCGGGTCATCACCGGGTTCAGGCGGCGTGTGTAGCGGCGCACGGTGATGATGTAGGCGCCCACGAAGAGCAGCGGCACCAGCAGCAGATCGGCGCTGATGGCGGCGATGAAAGCCAGCGGGACGACAATGCCCAGCACCATCTCGTAGATGAAGCGCAGGCCAGGGCTGACCATCGCGTTGAGCTGGCGCACATCGTCGGTGGCGCGGGCCATGATGTCGCCCACGCGCTGCCGGTCGTGGAAGGTCTGGCTCTTGCCCAGTAGGCTGATGTACAGCTCCTGGCGGGCGCTGACTTCGAGGCGCTGAGCCAGCGTTTCGATCAGCAGGCCGCCGATCCAGAAGGCGATGCTGCTGACCATCAGTGCGGCGAGGATCAGCAGGGCGAGATGGAGCAATGCCCCGTCCTGCGTGGGCGAGAGCAGCTCGCCGGCCACCTTGCCGATCAGGACTGGGTTCTGGGAGAAGGCGTAGTAGTCAACGACGCTGCACAGCAGCGCGCCGATGAACAACCACTTGTAGCGCCAGATATGTGAGACGAGCCACCAGGTCGCGCTGCGCTGGTTGCCGCGGAAGGCGCCCTGAACCGTGAATTCGCTCTTGCCGTTCGTCCCCATGATTGTCACTCCGCCGCTACGAGCACAGAACTCGCGAACAGGCGTTCTAGCGAGTATAGCACAACCCAGAGATTCTTACACAAACTGGGGCCAGTGTCACGGGGCAAGTTGGGCGGGGTGCGTGCAAAGGTTGACAGCGACTCGCTGGACGCAGGGCATTGACCTCACCCCCAGGCCTCGCTGCGCTTCGCTTGCCCCCTCCCCACGTTGCGCCGAGCGGGGGTGAGGTAGATCAGGGCGCAGCAGAGCAGCGCCCCTACCTGACAGGTTTTGCACGCACCCGTTGGGCGCGCGGGGTGCATTTCGCGATGGGGGCAAGATCAGTTGAACCGCAGAGGCGCAGAGGAGAACAGAAAGAAAACCTTGCTCGTCTCTTCTCTGCGTTCTCCGCATGTCTGCGGTGACCTTCGTCTTTTGCGGTGCTGTTCTGTTCCAGGGGCGGCATGCGTCGTATGTCCCCTGCGGTATAATGGCTCCGTCAGCAGCCTGCGACCCGCGCACACAAGGATACCTGCTCGCCATGACCAACACGTTGGACACTGCGGCGGCCCTCGACACCGCCGAAGCCATCGCCCGCCATACCGGGGCCGTCCTGGCCGAGCACTACCAGCGCCCCCGCGCCGCGCGCAGCAAAAGCGCGCTTGTGGACCTGGTGACCGAGGCGGACGGCACCTGCGAAGCGCTGATCGTCGCCGCGCTGCGCGCCGCCTTCCCCGATCACCACATCTGCGGCGAAGAGGGCGGCGGTTACGGCCCCCCGCCGGACGAGACACCCTTCCACTGGTACGTGGACCCGCTCGACGGCACGACCAATTTCGCCCACCGCTTCCCCATCTTCTCGGTGAGCCTGGCGCTCTCCGGGCCAGACCTCCAGCCGATCCTGGGCGTGGTGCACGCCCCGCTGCTCGGCGAGACGTACAAGGGTGTGCGCGGCGGCGGCGCGACGCTCAACGGGCAGCGGCTGCGCGTGAGCAGCGTGCCCGATCTGGCCCAGGCCCTGGTCATCACCGGCTTCCCTTATACGTCGTGGACGGTGGACGACAACAACAGCGCGCGTTTTGGCCATTTCCTGCGGCGAGTGCAGGCGGCGCGCTGCGGCGGGTCAGCGGCGCTCGATCTGTGCTGGGTGGCCGCCGGGCGCTTCGATGTCTATTGGGAGGAGGGCACGCGCCCCTGGGACGTGCAGGCGGGGATTTTGTTTGTGCACGAAGCCGGGGGTACAGTTAGCGACTACGCGGGCCAGTTGAGCCGGGAGGCCCTGTCTGGTCAGCGCATCCTGGCCACGAACGGCCTGGTGCACCAGCAGGCGCTGACTGTCATCCAGCACGGTGACGGCGCGCCGCGCCCCGTCCCGTCCGCATGATCGGCATGAGTCCTGCCCAGCGAAAGCGAAGAATCCCATGACACGGTTTGCGCGCTTCCTCTCCGCCCTGATCCTGCTGGTGCTCATCGCGGCGAGCGTAGCCGTCCCAACGCTGGCTCAGGGTGAGAATCCGCTCTATGCCCCGGTCATGCTGCTCGTGCCGGAGGTGCTCTCCATCCGCCCGCACGACCCGACGGCCTATACGCAGGGCCTGCTGCTGCATGACGGCTACCTTTATGAGAGCACCGGACGCAGCGGGTTCTCCACGCTGCGCAAGGTAGACCCGCTGAGCGGCGAGGTGTTGCAGCAGATCAGCATCCCGGAGCAGTACTTTGCTGAAGGGCTGGCCCTGGTCGGCGAGCGGCTGATCCAGCTTACCTGGAAGTCGGAAGTGGCCTTCGTCTACGATTGGGAGACGTTCGAGCAGGTGGGGACTTTCGCCTACGAGGGCGAGGGTTGGGGGCTGTGCACGGACGGGCGGTACCTCTACATGAGCGACGGCACGCCCTTCCTGGATGTGCGCGACCCGCAGACTTTCGAGCTGATTTTCAGCGGGCTAGTCACGGTGCAGGGGTCTATCGTCGAGCGCATCAACGAGCTGGAGTGCGTCGGCGACCACATCTACGCCAACATCTGGCAGACGGACTACATCGTCCAGATTGACAAGCGCAACGGCGTGGTGACCGCGATCATTGACGCCTCCAGCCTGCTCACCGACGACGAACGCGCCGGGCTTGACGATCAAGAGGTGCTCAACGGCATCGCCTACCTGCCAGAGACGGACACCTTCCTGGTCACTGGCAAGCACTGGCCCTGGATGTTCGAAGTGCGCTTCGTGGAGCCGGAGGACGAGCCGGGGCAGTAACCCGTGCAAGGAAATGGCATTGGTGTTGGCTGCCGTGTGACCCCCCATCCCCCAGCCCCTTCCCCCACGCTGCGCGGAGGGAAGGGGAGCAGACCCGCCGCTTTTTTCCCTTCCCCCCTCGTGGGGGAAGGGCCGGGGATGGGGGATGCATCCCTACGTGCCGAGTATCTACCGAAAAGGACACACTACCGTAGTGTATCTGCGGCCCGTCACCAGGTAGCCCGCCGCAGGCGCGCGATCCGCGCCCGGCGCAGGCGACGCCTGGCAATCCACAGCACGGCCAGCAGCGCCACCAGTCCCGCCACGATCAGGCCCGGCGTCGTCTGCACGAAGCCGAGCGCGTAGCCGCCTGCGGTGAGGATCAGCGTCCCGGCGGCGATCAACGTCCACAGGCCGGAGAGCGCGCCGAACACAGTGAAGATGCGCTCCTCGCGGGTGAACGGCCCACGACTCCTCAGCTTGGCGCGCAGCGGCTTGCCGATAAACGCCAGGCTGCGCTCGCGCAGGCGCGGAATCTCCAGCCAGTCCATGAGGATGTAGTAGCCGTCCAGCTTGAGCAGCGGGTTCATGTTCATGAAGCTGGTCAGGTAGGTGAGCAGCGCGGACTGGAAGAGCAGCCCGCCGATCACCGGCCCCGGCCCGGCCAGCACCAGCAGACTGGCCAGCCCGCCGACGAACAGCCCCGAATGCGGCCCCGCCCAACTGACCACCAGGCGCGGGCGGCGCGGCTCCATCCAGATATCGGTGGTGTCCACGAAGGCGGCGGGCATGCCCATGTGGATCATGAAGCCGCCACGCCGCACCTCGCGCCCGTAATGTTTGGTGGCGATGGCGTGCGCCCACTCGTGCACGAGCAGGGTCAGCGCCTGCAGCGCGTACAGCGTCAGCAGCCCGACGACCGCTCCCGCGCCGCCCAGCACGGCGACCTGGCGATCCACGATGCCAAAGAGCAGGCTGATGAAGGCGATGGCCCCAGCAGCGATCACGGCCAGCATGATCCCCTGGCCGAGCGGGGTGAAGAGCCAGCGTCCGGCCATCTGGTAGGAGCGCGTGACCAGCCCGTCAATGCCGCCGATGGACAGCTCCGTGTTGGCGAACGCGCCGGCCAGCCGCCGCCAGGGCGTCCGGCCCCGCCGCTGGGCGACGCTGCGATCCACCGCACCATACACGTCAATCAGCGGGGCGATGAAGCCCTTGCCCTGAAGCTGGTCGAGCAGGGCCAGCAGGCTCCCAATGGCCAGCTTGCCATGCGCCAGCATGTGGGCGACGGCGATATCCTGCACGCTGGCCTGGCCGTCCATCTGCTCCCAGAGGAAGACCTGCTCGGCAGTCAGGCGCAGGTAGGCATCCGTGCGCAGGTTCTTGAGAATCCAGTAGGTGTCGCCGCGCGCGTCGGTCAGCTTCTTGAGCGCGTAACCCTGCATGCGGCGCGGGCGAAACGACGACAGGTCGCGGGGGCGCACCTGTTGGGCGAAGACGCTCTCGGTGGGCCGGGCCATGACCAGCGTCTCCTCGGCGGACTTGTGCCAGATGTCCGCCGCGTCCGGGCGCATGAGCATCAGCGTGCCGTCGTGGTCGGCGCCGGCGGCGGCGTTGGTGCGCACCAGGGCCGCTTCCCACAGTGGCAGCAGCCCTTCGCGGGGCAGGATCAGCGTCTCGTCGCCGGCCGCGCTCCACAGGTCGAGGCGCGGCGTCTTGAGCCGATCCGCGCGCAGCAGGACGGTCTCGTTATCGAGCTGGTCCCACACTCCGCCAGCGCTGCCGGTGACGATCATCCCCCACAGCCCCATACCCTCCGGCAGCGGGGCGGCGGCGCGCGCGGCCATCTGGCTGTCGAGCTGTTCCCACAGACCGCCCGTATCTTTGATGACTGCGCCCCGGTTGCGGTAGATGTTGGCCATGGTTGGTTGTTGGTGATTGGTTATTGGTTGGTGGTTGTCAGTAACTTGACAATGTCAGATTAGACGCAGGTTCTAACCCCTCCCTAAATCCCTCCCCGCCTGCGGGGAGGGACTTCAAGAGCAAGCCTTTCTCCCTTCCCTCGCTTGCGGGGGAAGGGCCGGGGATGGGGGTCAAATGAGACATTGTCAAGGTAATCAGTTGCCAGTGATCGGACGGTGGTGGTCATGCGCCCAGGCGGAAGAGCAGCGTCGTCTCGCCGACGGTGATCACGGCCCCATCGTGCAAGGGGTGCGGCTCCTCGCCGCCCACCGGAATGCCGTTGACGATGGTGCCGTTGGCGCTGCCCAGGTCGCGCACGGCCCAGGTGCCCTCCTCGCCCAGGACGATCTCGCAGTGCGGGCGCGAGACGGCGCGATCCTGCAGGGCGATGTCCCAGGCGGCGTCGCGCGTGGCCCGGCCCACGGTCGCTCGCGGGGAGAGCAGGGCGATGGTCGCCCCCTCCTGCGAGCCGGAGGTGACGTGCAGCGCGGGCATGCCGCCGCCGCCCGCCGGGACGATCAGCGTGCCCGTCTGCCTGGCCCGCTCCTTCTCCGTCTCGCTCACCAGCGCCGAGAAATGCAGGATGGGCACGTAGAGGCGGATCACGTCGCCATGGGCCAGCGGGAAGGGATCCGTGAGCCGCCTGTCGTTGACGAAGGTGCCGTTGGCGCTGCCCAGGTCGGTGATCATGAAGATGCCGTCGCGGAAGCTGATCACGGCGTGCTCGCGCGAGACGTGCCGCTCCGGGATGTGGATCGGGTTGTCGGGGCCGCGCCCGATGGTAGCCGTCGCGCCGGCGACCAGCACGTACTCGCGGCGTTCGCCGCCCTCGGGGTCGTCCCAGGTGATCTTGGCCAGACCTGCTGCCTGCTCGCTCATGCGCTCGTCGTCCCCCCGTAGGGTGGTTGAGTCATTGGTGATTGGTTGTTGGTTATTGGTGAAACTGCCAGCTACCAACATCCAGAAACCAATAACCAGAAACCAACAACCTCAATCCAGATAGGGCATCTCGATCGGCTCCGGCTGCGGCTTGCAGACTCCGCACCAGACCGCGTCGGCGACGACCAGTGACTTGGGCACCTTCTTGCCGCCGACATAGACGGAGATGATGTAGGTCATGGGCTTGATGTGCTGGCTGCACACCGCGCGCCCGCACCAGCGACAGATCGCTTGCGCCTGCTCATTGCAGTGAATGCACTTCATGGCGGAGCTCCCCCCGGCGGCCCGGCGGTAAGAAGGCTGCTCGACGATGTGTGGAGAGTATACACCAACGCGCGGCGAGTGCGAAATGGCCTGGGGCAGGACGGGTCCACGAACAAGTTGTTGGCGTGCCTGTCCCCCCCATCCCCCGGCCCCTTCCCCCGCGCGGAGGGAAGGGGAGCGGGCCTGCCACTTTTCTCCCTTCCCCCCTGGTGGGGGAAGGGTCAGGGATGGGGGGGGGACAGGCACGGCCCGAGATGTGGGCAATGTATAGGCCGCAGCGGATTTTGATGCGCTGGCTCCGGCAGGCCGCGCCGTCGTTCGCCGCGCTGTGGCGACCACCGGCTTGTAGGATATGCCTTGGCAAAGTGTAAAGTATTATATTCTTTCTTAATTAATTTACATTCATGAAAATTTCATCAATATCGCCGGATAGGCCTTGTCACCCCCCCCCGGTATTCCAGTACTATGTGACTAAGGGCGCCTACTGCCGCGCCCATCGTCGGGACGCCCGACCGCCTCACCAGCGGTCATGGGGTGGGTGAGCAGAAGCGGTGGCTTCTGGAAAGGAGCGCGCCACGGGGTGGAACTCTTCATCGGGCGGTGCCCCCAGGGGATGTACAGGGACAGCGCCGTATCGCCAACTCGTCTGGATTCTGGGACGTCGTTTTGAGGATTTGGGTGGATTGCACGTATCAACAAGGGGATAAACACCATGCGAACTAAGTACCGT
>JBBIHG010000014.1:0-51205 GCA_037447125.1 Chloroflexota bacterium
CCGGGTTCGGCGCGTCGGACTGCGCCTGCGAGGCCCATTTGCTGGCGCTGCCCGTCGAGCGGATCGCTGACGCGCGGGCGGTTCTGGGCTGCCCTGTGGAAATCAGTCTTTTGCCGTGATGGTGAAGCGCAGGGAACGTCCCAGCATCAGGCGCGTCTGTGTGTGCAGGACGGGCAGTGTCAGGCACAGGGCGGTCACGGTCGGCAGCAGGAGCAGGGCGATCAGCTCGGCCAGCCGCGCGCGCGCCGTCCAGGGAGCAGGACGCGGCGGGCGAAGGCGCAGGTCCTGTATCCACAGCAACGCCGACGCTCCGGCGATGACCAGCAGCGATGCGTTGAGGATACTGTAGGGAGCGCCAAGAAGCTGAGCGCGCACCCAGCCCGGTGCGAGCAGCACGGGGAGTTGTGTCCCGGCAGCCAGCAGCAGGGCACCCGCTCCGGCGAGCAGGCTGTCGTGGGCTACGCGCCCGGCCAGGCGCAGCACGGCGCGCCACGGCACAGCCGGGCACCGCCAGGCACAGGCCAGGGTATAGCCGATCTCCTTTGCGCCCCAGGCGTGGCGCAGAGTCTGACGGTAGCGAGCGGCGAGAGTCCCCCAGGCGGTGCGGCCGCTTGCCGTGTGGGCCAGGAAGGGCAGGAAGATCGGCTGGAGCCGCTGCTGGCCGCGGCAGGCAAAGAAGGACTTGATGGCCATGTGCCACTCGTCGGCGATGACGTCCCCATCCCAGCCCCCAGACTCGTCCAGCAGGCGCAGGCTGAGCGAGTACGACGACATGGGCAGGGCCATCCACCAGGGCGCTGCCAGATAGGCCAGCTCCCAGGCGGACGCCTGCGCGTGCAGCGGACGCAGAAGCGGGTGCGCTGCCCAGACATTGCCATGGTAGCGGATGGGCGCCTGCCAGTACGTCCCGTGACGCGCCGGATCGGTGGCGAAGAGCGTCGTCAGACAGTCGAAATAGGCCGGGTGCCATAGCGTGTCGGCGTCCATCACCGTCACCACGGTCTCTTCGGCGACGAAGGTCTCCTCGTGGCAGAGGGCACGCCGGGCACAGCTCAATGCCCAGGCGAGGTTGGCCGACTTCCCCGCGATCTCGCCAGGAAGACGGGGCGGATGGATGGTGACCAGCATCCGCTGGAACCGATTAGTATAGGCGGAGCGGAGACGGCAGGCGCGGGCCGGAGCCTCAGGGTACACCGCCTCCGCCGCCAGGACGACGGTCATGGACTGCCGCGCAGCGGGCCAGGCGGCCAGCCGATCGAGGGCGCGGCGCAGCAGGGCGTCGCTCTCGCTCGCCCAGGGCAGAAATACCAGATGGTGCACGTCCCCACGCGCCAGGCTGCCCGGCCCGGCCCGGCGCGAGTGCTCGGCGCGCCAGTCGGTGCATTCCCATTGGCGGACAAGTCGCAGTCCGCGCGCGTGGGCCACGGCTGCCAGGACAAAGCGCCCCGCGATATAGGCCGCTAGCAGGGCCGTTGCCCAGAGCAGGACTTCGCGCGCCACCCAGGCCGCCAGCAGCCCCGCAGGGGCTACCAGCCAGGCCAGCGCGCCCGGCAGCGCCTCGCCCGCACGTTGAAGGGCGCGGTCGGGTGCGGTCGGGCTGTACGCTGCCTCGGTGAAAGAATGAGGGGACATGGGTCACAGGCTGGTGAAAGGCAGACACCGCGCGCGCTCTGTAACAAACCACGGCGCGGCAATGAGCTTAACAGGCCGCCCCCAGTGCCGCAATAAGCGATTGCGAGGCGCGTTGCCCTTTTGCAAACTGTAGCGATCCTGTAAAATCTCAGTAAAGGACCTGTAAACAGGAAGACAGGCAGGCGGCTGATGGCTCCCAGAGTTCTGATTGTTGAAGACGATGTTGAGATGAATCGTCTGCTAGAGATCGAGTTGAAACGACACGGGTATGAGATATACACCTGCACGAACGGGCTGGATGGACTGCGCAAGTTCCATCAGGTGCGGCCCCAGTTGGTGGTTCTGGACATCGCCTTGCCGGGCATGGATGGCTTGACGGTTTGCCAGCGCATCCGCGAGCTGTCCAACGTGCCGATCCTGATCATCACCGCGCACGCTGTGTCGGAAGAGGAGATGGCCGAGGGGCTTAATCTGGGAGCAGACGAGTACCTGATCAAGCCGCTGCGCGCCCTAGAATTCCACGCCCGCATCAACGCGCTGATGCGGCGGGCGCGCCTTAGCGACGATCACGCCGATGACGAGACAGGCTACGCGGATGACTATCTGGCGGTGGACATCAGGGGCCGGCGGGTCACTGTGGACGGGCAAGAGGTCCGCCTGACACCAACCGAATTCCGCCTGTTGGTGACGTTCGTCCGCCACCGGGGGCAGGTGCTGTCGTTCCAGCAGCTTCTGGAGCAGGTGTGGGGGCACGAGTACAGCACGGAGCACCACTACCCGCGCATCTATGTCTCGCACCTGCGCCGCAAGATCGAACGCGATCCCAAGGCGCCCGTCTACATTCAGAATGAATATGGCGTGGGGTACCGCTTCGTCGGGCCCTGACCAGGGCTTTCACCAGAGAGGAGTCGCCAGGCTGCCCGCGGGCAGCCTGGTTGAGTCACGGGGCCTGTCATCTCAGCGCGGGCGCGGCTACTTCTTGATGCCCTTCAATCCGCGCGCCGCCGCGTGCGCGATCAGACCGGTCTTGTAGTTGTAGACGGTCTTGCGCTTTTCGGCGTGGGCTTCCAGCGCCAGCCGGATCAGCTCGTCAACAACCCGGGCGGGGGTCATGCCTTCTTCCTGCCACAGGTAGAAGGCGAGCGAGCCGGGCATGGTGTTGATCTCGTTCAGAAAGACCTCGCCGGCCTCCTCGCGCACCAGGAAGTCCACGCGGGCGATGCCGCGCCCGTCCACCGCCCGGAATGCGCGCAGGGCCATCTCGCGGATGCGCCCGGCCAGGTCGTCGCTGATGGGGGCGGGGATGCGGCGCTCGGCGCCTTTCATACCGGCAGCGCCTTCGCTGCGCATGTACTTCTCCTCGTAGGTCAGGAACTCCTGCCAGCTTATCGGCTGTTCGAGCACAGTCGCGCGCGGATCGGCGTTGCCCATCACCGCACAGTTGATCTCCATCACCCCTTCGACCGCTGCCTCGACCAGGATGCGGCGGTCGAAGTTGGCGGCTACGTTGATGTAGATGCGCGCCTCACCGGCGTCGTTGGCCCGTGCCACACCGATACTCGACCCCAGCGAGGCCGGCTTGACGAACACAGGGAAGCCGATCTCGGACTCGATGCGGGCCAGGAGCATGTCGGCGGCGGTGACCCATTCCTGGCGGGTGAAGGCCACCCATTTGACGACCGGGATGCCCAGGCCAGTCAGCACGGTCTTGAGCATGATCTTGTCGCGCGTGACGGCGGAGGCCAGCACGCCCGCGCCGACGTAGGGGAGGTCCACCAGCTCGAACAGGCCCTGCAGCGTGCCGTCTTCGCCATGCGAGCCGTGCACCACAGGGAAGGCCACATCCAGCGCGCGAAGCTGGCTACGCCCGAATAGCCTGCTTACCGGCGAGACAATCAGCCCGTGATGGACGGTGCTGGGCGAGATGATGACTTCCTTGATGCCCATCATCTCCGAGATGTTGTCGGAGCGGAATGTGCCGATATCGCGCAGTCCGGGGCCGGAGACCCAGCGGCCATCGCGGGTGATGTAGATCGGCACGACCTCATATTTGCGCGCGTCGAGCGCGTGCATCACCTGCTGCGCCGTGACAATCGAGACATCGTGCTCGACCGAGCGGCTCCCGAAAATGACTCCTACTGTCTTCCTGGCCGTTTCGCTGCCCATGCTGAACGCAATCCTTTGTCGCAGAGAGAGACCCGCCGGTGTGGCTAGAGGTACGTGTCCGGCAGGTCGTTCAAGAACAGAACCGTGTCGCCTTCTTTCAGCTCGCGGTGAAACCAGGCTATGGCCTCCTCGCGAGTGTCGCAGACGACGAGTCGCTCCTCAGGGAAGCCCGCCTCACGAATGCCCTGCTGGATGGGGCGCGTCTGCTCAACACCGACCAGCACAATATCCGTGCAGGCTTTGGCGGCCAGCCGGCCTAGGGTCTGGTTCTCCTGGGCGTGCAGATGCCCCAGCTCGACCATGCCAGGCGTGATCAGGACGCGCCGCCCGTCCTGGTAAAGGGAGAGCACGTCGAGCACGTTGCGCGCCCCGACGGGATTGGCGCTGTAGGCGTCGTCAATGACGGTGATGCCCCCCGGCAGCGTCTTGCGCTGTAGACGATGTTCCGCCGATTCCAGCGTGGCCACGCGCATAGCGATCTCGCGCAGCGGCATGCCCAGGTGCCGCGCCGCCGCCGTCGCCATCAGGATGTTGGTCACATTGTGCTTGCCGACCAGCACTGTGTTGAACTGCTCGCGCTCGCCCGTCAGCGTATCTACTACTTCAAAGATGAGGCCATCTACCGTCTGGCGGACGTTGCGCGCCAGCAAGCGGAGTTGCGTGGCGTGCTCAGCGTTCTCCCAGGTGACGGCGACGCGCGTGTCGGGGTAGCCGCGCTCGTACATCATGCGCACGTGGTGGTTGTCCCAATTGAAGATGCCTACGCCGTCGCGCGGCAATGCCTCGATGATCTCATACTTGGCACGCGCGGTCGCCTCGATGCTGCCAAAACGCTCCAAATGCTGTGGCCCGACGGCGGTCACCATGCTGATCTGCGGCTTGGTCAGCTTGCAGATGGCGCGAATTTCTCCCTCGATGTAAGCGCCCATTTCGACGATGAAGTAGTCGAGCGGGCCGCTACGCCTGAGGTCCGTATTAATGCTCAGGCAGACGCCCATCAGCGTATTGTAGCTCTTAGGCGTGGCCAGAACCTCATAGTGCCCACGCAGGATGTGGGCCAGGTATTGCTTGGTGCTCGTCTTGCCAAAGCTGCCGGTGATGCCGATTACCACCGGGCCGGCCTGGCGCAGCGTTCGGCGGGCGCGGGCGATGAACATGTGCCGGAAGCCCGCCTCGACGGGAAGCATGAGCAGGTTGGCCAGTGGCAAGGCGAGCGGGCTGAGGTGGTAGACGACCAGCCCGACTACCGAGACCACGACAAACTTGGTGCGGTCGCTGGCCGAGACTGCTGTGTTGAGCGTGATCCCGGTGCCGATCGCCACAATCACCGCCAGGGCGAAAGCTGTGACCAGCAGGCGCGTCGCACGCTGCGTCAGCTTGAACTTCTGCTTGACCTCTTTGGGCGGCTCTGGCCAGGTGGCCAGGACAGCGGTGAAGCCCCAGATCAGCAGATAGAGCAGGTCGGAGTCCTGACCGAACCAACTCAGCACGAATGAGGTTAGCGCTGCCACACCGACGAAGACCAGCGCGCGCCACATGATGTAGCGGCCGGGACGTCCGAACAGCCAATGCAAAAAGCGGCGGCTATTGTAACCTTCAATCTGGAAAAAGCGGGCCAGCCGCCAGATGCGCAGCAGGATGCCGGCCAGCCACACAACGATGAGACTTTCAACCATGAGAGAGTTTGCTCCTGTCGCCAAGGAACTGCACAACGATACGCACGTAATCGTCAAGTCGCTCCAGATACGAGAAATGGCCCGCGCCCTCAAAGACGATCAGCCCAGCATCGGGGATCAACTGCTCCAGCTTGCGGCCCTGCCACAGCGGCGTGTCCGCGTCGCGGTCGCCCCAGATCAGTACGGTGGGTGTCTGCACCTGCCTGGCATAGGGCGTCAGGTCTTCGGCGATAACGCGCAAGAAGGTCTCGCGCAGAGCGCCGGCGTTGCGATAGTCCTCGGAAGCATAGCGGCGATTGTAGAATGCCTGCAATCGCTCGCGCGCTGAAGTCAACTGCGCCCGGTCGAGCGTCTCGCGGACGACTCGCGCCAGGACGATGCGCGTCTGTTGAGTCAACGACAGAGGAGTGCGCAGCCCGGCACTATTGGCCAGCACCATCTTGCTGATGCGCTCTGGCTGCTGGGCGGCGAGCATCAGGCCGATGCGCCCTCCGAATGAGTGCCCCAGCAGGGCAACGCGGGGCAGATCGCTGGCGTCCAGATAGGCCAGGACGAAACGCACGTAATCGGCCACGTCCCAGGGGGCGGGAGGCGGGTCGCTCTGGCCGAAGCCGGGCAGGTCGAGCAGGTGCACAGCGAATCCTTCAGCCGCCAGGCCCTCAGCCACTGGCCAAAAGCTGCGCGCGCTGCCGCCCCAGCCGTGCAGGGCCACGACGGGAATCCCGCTGCCAGTTACACAGGTCCCTGTGCGCAGGCCGGCGATGGTCCGTACGACGATGGGTGGCTCGCTCATCACGACTGGACGACCTCAATACGCGCGCCAAGCGCTAGAAGCTTGCTCATCGCGTTCTCGAAGGTGCGCTCGATGAGTTGGGCGTTGTCAATGATCACACTGCGCGACGAAGCCAACGCCGCGCCCAGGAGGGCCAGCCCCGTGCGGACGTCAGGCGTATCCAGGTATTCGCCGCGCAGCTCGGACGGCCCGACAATCAGTGCGCGGTGTGGATCGCACAGCACGATCTGCGCGCCCATGGAAGCGAGCTTATCAACGAAGAGCAGCCGGTTGTCGAAGAGCTTCTCATGGATGAGCGTCGTGCCGCGCGTCTGCGTGGCGATGACGGCGGTCATGGCGATCAAATCGGACGGGAAGCCAGGCCAGGGCGCGGTCTCGATGGGCACGTCCAGCTCCTCCTCGCTCTCAGAGGCAATTAGCGCGTCGTGCGCCGGCAGGATAAGCGCATCGCCATTGGTGAACAGCCGCACGCCCAGACGGGCGTAAACGCGGGTGATGACCGCCAGGTGGTCGGGGACAATGCCCTCAACGGTCAGCGTGCCGCGGGTGATCGCCCCCAGCGCGGCCAGGCTGGCGACTTCGATGTGATCTGGCGAGACCGTGTACCCGGCGCCGCCCAGCGGGGACGTGCCCTGCACGTGCAATACGTTCGAGCCGATGCCCGCGATTTGCGCGCCCTGGGCGACCAGGAAGCGTTGCAGGTCCTGGGCGTGCGGCTCGGAAGCGGCGTTGAGGATCGTCGTAGACTGGCCCAGGCTAGCCGCCAGCATGACCGCCAGAGCAGTAGCGGTGACGCTGGGCTGTAGGAGAGTGATGGTTCGCTGCCCCCAGGGCGTCGCCTCGAACTCGATCACGCCGTTGCTGGCGCGCACGTTCACGCCCAAGTCGCGCAGCGCCAGCAGATGAGTATGCAGACGGCTGAGAGCGTAAGGGGCCTCCATACGGGCGTGGCGGCGCCGGGCCAGGATCGGCGCCAGGAACAGCACCGCCCCGACCTGGCTCTCGGTCAGTTCCTGTTCGAGCGCGCGGGTGAGCAGCGACGGCGTCTCCAGCAGCACGTCGCCGCCCTGCCGGGTGACTTTCGCGCCAAGCTTCCCCGCCGCACTGAGCATGGAGGCAGTGCTCAGCGTATCCGGCACGTTGGCAAGCCGCACCGGTTGGTCGGTGAGCAGGGCAGCAGCGATCAGCGCCAGCGCGGCGTTGTTGTTGCCTGAAGGGCGGACCGTCCCGCGCAGGGGCTGGCCGCCGTGCACCACAATGCGCATGGAATAACGACTCTCCTGCACGAGGCATGGCGCGCCGCTCGCGCGCCCAGCACGAGATTATACCAGATCGGCGGGATGCTCCAAGCCGCAGTGCCCACAAGCCCACAAGGGGCGTTTCACGATGGGGCAAGATTCTTGAACCGCAGAGGCGCTGAGGACGCGGAGAAGAACTGAAGAGCCTTCTTTATCTGCCCTCTCTCTGCGCCTCTGCGGTGATGCTTTGCCTCAGAAATGAGGTGTACCCTCTCCACCCACCACGATAGTTCCACCGAATTCGATGGTTCGCTGGCGATTGTTTTGAATGGCGCGGGAATTCATTGTATAGTTAGGCGACTGCACACGGTCATCATGGGGCTGGGACCGTACACGTTCTGCCCGATCCTCATGGGGTGGGAACCACGCTACTGCACGCGTAAGTCGCCGCGCTGACAGTCTACATCAGTGCACTATCTGTCCGGTGCCATGCGGGACCACGAATGTCAGAAGGAGGCCACATGCGTAGACTAACTAGCTTATCGTTCAGACAGCGCCTGCTTGCCGGTGGGGCAATACTGGGTGGGGCGGCGCTCGTCGTCATCCTGCTGGTTGTGGTGATCGCCCAGACCAGCGCCGATGACGGGCAGCCGATCGCCTTCAATCACAAGCGACACGCCGAGAATGGCATCCAGTGCCAGTTCTGCCACGTGGGCGTGGCCAAAGGCCCGGTCGCCGGCATTCCCAGCGTCGAGAAGTGCATGGGATGCCACCAGCACATCGCCACCGATAGCCCGGAGATTCAAAAGCTGCAGGGCTACTGGGAGCGTCAGGAGCCTGTTCCCTGGAAGCGGGTCTATCACCAGCCCAGCTTCGTCTACTTCAATCACGCCTCGCACACCGCCGCCGCAGTGAGCTGTGGGGCGTGTCATGGGTCGGTGGAGGAGATGACCGTCGCTGAACGGGTGGTGAACATGAACATGGGCTTCTGCCTGGATTGCCACGCTCAGCAAGAGAACAAAGACGCGCTGTGGGACTGTGCCGTCTGCCACCGCTAGGAGAGACGTATGACTCATTTCACTCGCCGTGAATTCTTGAAAGTCAGCGCGGCAGGCACCGCAACAGCTATTCTGGCAGGCTGCGCTCAAGAATCCGAACGCTGGGTGGCGCTGGAGCCGTATGTCCGCGCGCCCGAAGAACAGCTTGCCGGTATCCCGAACTGGTACGCCTCCACCTGCCGCATGTGCCCGGCGGGCTGTGGCATCATCGTGCGTGTGATGAACGGCCGTGCGGTCAAGATCGAGGGCAACCCAAAGCATCCCGTCAACCGGGGCAAACTATGCGCGCGCGGCCAGTCCGGGCTGCAACTTCTCTATAACCCCGACCGCGTGACCGGTGCCGTCCAGCAAGGGGAGCGGGGCAGCCGCAAGTTCGAGCCGGTCGCCTGGAACGAGGCGATCAACACGCTCTATGAGAAGCTGGACGCAGCGGGCGATGCCGTCGCCATCTGGACTGGCTCGACGACTTCCGGCCACCTGTACGACCTGTTCGCCCGCTACGCCGGGGCGGTCGGCGCGCCGGCTCCCCTGCGCTATGACCTGACCAGTGTCCTGAACGGCGTTGGCGCGCTGGCGGCGGCCAACAACGCGCTGTTTGGCCGGGCAGCGCTGCCCAGCTATGCCCTGGCCCAGGCCGATGTCATCTTCTCCTTCGGCGCGGACTTCCTGGGGGCGTGGCTTTCGGCGACCGGCTTCGGCGTCGAGTTCGGTCAGTTTCGGAGCCAGCCGTTCGGCAAGCGCGGCCTGCTCGTCCAGTTCGAGCCGAAGATGTCCATCACCGGGGCCAAGGCCGACCGCTGGGTGCCCGTCCAGCCGGGAGCGGAGGCGCTGGTGGCCGGGGCGCTGCTGCGCATCATCGCCGATGAAGGCTTCGGCGGCCCGGCGAAGGCTGAGATGGCGGCGGCGCTGGCCGGTGAGGTAGACCTCGACGCGGCAGCAGCGGCCTGTGACCTGAAGCTGGCCGATCTGGTGGCCCTGGCCCGTGCCTTCGCCGAGGCGGAGCGTCCGGTCGCTATTCCGGGCGGGGCGCTGGCCGGGGCCAGCAACGGCGTGTCGGCGGTGTCGGCGGTGCAGGCGCTCAATGCGCTTGCCGGAGCGAGCGGGCTGGGCTTCACACCCCCTGTCCCGGCGGCGCTCGCTGCGCCCCCCTGGTCTTCCTACGCGGAGGTGCAGGCATTGGTCGAGCGCATGAGTGCGGGCCAGGTCGAGCTGCTGCTCGTGCACGGCGCAAACCCCGTCTACGACCTGCCGCCTGGCTCCGGCATCGCCGACGCGCTGGCGAAGGTGGAGACGATCATTTCGTTCAACCCGCTGGTGGACGAGACCTCCGCGGTGGCCGATTACATCCTGCCCGACCGGACGTACCTGGAAGGGTGGGGTTACGAGGTGGTGCAGCCCGCTTTCGGGGGCCTGCCAGTCGTCAGCAGCCAGCAGCCGGTTGTCGGGCCGTTCTACGACGTGCGCCCGACGGGAGACGTGCTACTGACAGCGGCGCGCGGCATTCCGGCGGCGGCTTCGGCGCTCCTCTGGACAGATGAAGTGGCCTTCATCAAGGAGCTGATCACAGCCCTGCCCAAAGGCGCGAGCGGCGGCGATGATGACGAGGTGCGCTGGGCGCGCTTCCAGCAGCATGGCGGCTGGTGGCCGGAGGCGGCGCCGGAGAGCGCCGCGCTGGAACTCACCGCTCAGAGACCAGTTGAAGCTGCTCCGGTGGCCTTCGAAGGTGAGGCAGCGCAGTACCCCTACTACCTGCACCTCTATCCCTCGGTGCTGCTGGGCGACGGGCGCGGGGCGAGCCTGCCCTGGCTGCAGGGCGCGCCCGACCCGCTGACGACCATCGCCTGGCAGACGTGGGTGGAGATCAACCCGGCGACGGCCCAAGCGCTCGGTGTGGATCACGGCGACGTGGTGCACGTCGAGTCGCTGCACGGTGATATAGAGGCTCCGGTCTACGTCTTCCCGGCCATCCGTCCCGACACGGTGGCCATCCCGTTGGGGCAAGGCCACAGCGACCTGGGCCGCTACGCCCGCGAGCGGGGCAGCCACGCGCTACGCCTGGTTGGCGCGGCGCTTGATGACGCAGGGCGTAACCTGGCCTGGTCGTCGCTGCGCGTGCGCATCACCAAGCTAGACAAGAAGCAGGCTCTGGCCAGGATCGAGAGCACGATTGACCCTGGCGAGGACATCCATGTTCCGTTCTAGCACGCAGCCCGTGTTGAGAGCGAACCCTGTGAGCGTCAGAGGAGTGATGTGAATGGCTGAAGAACGCAACAACGGACATAAATGGACAATGATCGTGGACGTGGACAAGTGCACGGGCTGCCAGGCGTGCGTGGTCGCCTGCCACGCGGAGAACAACGTCCCCATGCCCAACGAGGAGGAAGTGATCCGGGGCCGGGCCAACCATTGGATACGCATCGAGCGCTACTGGGAGGGCGAATACCCAAACGTGAAGGCGCGCTTCCTGCCGGTGTTCTGCCAGCAGTGCGGCAATGCCCCGTGCGAGCCGGTCTGCCCGGTCTACGCTTCGTACCACAGCACCGAAGAGAACATCAACATCCAGGTCTACAACCGCTGCGTCGGCACACGCTACTGCGGCAACAACTGCCCCTACCGGGTGCGCATTTTCAACTTCTGGGCGCCACACTTCGACGCGCCATTGGAGCAGCAGCTCAACCCCGATGTGACCGTGCGCAGCCCCGGCGTCATGGAAAAATGCACCTTCTGCATCCAGCGCATCCGCCGCGGGCGCGAGCAGGCCAACATCGAGGGCCGTCCGCTCGAGGATGGCGAGATCGTCCCGGCGTGCGCGCAGGCGTGCCCAGCCGACGCGCTTGTCTTTGGCGACAAGTGGGACGAAAAGAGCCGTGTCGCGCGGATGGTGCCCAGCGAGCGCCAGTTCAAGCTGCTGGAGAGCCTGGGCACGGAACCGGCTGTCTACTATCTGAAAGGCGGTGAGACGCATGTTGGAGAGTAGAGCCACCGCGGGTCCCTACTGGGAAAAGCCGGTGCCCGACGATGAGCGTCTGGCCCGGCAGGTCGAGCATGAGCGCGAGCAGCATCTCCTGCTCGACGCGCGTCCGCCCACCGAGCTAAACCAGCTCACGCTGGCGACGATGCGCCAGACCGGGCCGCGCTTCTGGATCGTGCTGGCCGGGCTGGGCGCGATGACGCTGGCTTTCCTCACCGCCTGGACCATCCAGATCTTTAGCGGCTTGGGCATCACCGGCCTGAACCGCTCGGTGATGTGGGGGCCATACATCGCTAACCTGATCTACTTCATTGGCATCGGCCACGCCGGGACGTTCATCTCGGCGGCGCTGCGTCTGATGCGCATGGACTTCCGCCGGCCCATCGCCCGCGCCGCCGAGACGATCACACTGTTCGGCCTGGCCTGCGCGGCGTTGTTCCCGATCATCCATGTCGGGCGCATCTGGAAGCTGTTCTACATGATGCCCATCCCCAACCAGCGCGAGCTGTGGCCCAACTTTCGCTCGGCCCTCTTCTGGGACATGATGGCCATCACCACCTACCTGATCGGCAGTACGCTGTTCATGTTCGTCGCGCTCATCCCCGACTTCGCCATGGCCCGCGATCATACGACCGGCTGGCGGCGCAAGGTGTATGGCGCGCTGTCGCTGGGCTGGCGCGGCGCTGATGGCGAATGGCACCGCCTGGAGGTGGTCAGCAACATCCTCAGCTTCTTGATCATCCCGGTCATGTTCTCGGTGCACACCGGCGTGTCCTGGAACCTGTCAATGGCCATCCAACCCGGCTGGCACAGCGCGATCTTTGGCCCGTTCTTCGTCGTCGGCGCGCTGTATTCAGGCGTCGCGGCGGTGATCATCGTCATGATCATCATCCGCAAGACGCTGCGCTTCGGC
Organism: Chloroflexota bacterium; assembly: GCA_037447125.1. GTDB lineage: Bacteria > Chloroflexota > Anaerolineae > Aggregatilineales > Aggregatilineaceae > UBA2029. The sequence continues at coordinate 12,448 of JBBIHG010000014.1, forward strand.
TACTTCATGCGCGAAGAGCACTTCAATGCGATGGGCATCTTCCTGCTGATCCTCACCCTGACCTGGATCTACTTCTACTTCGCCGAGTGGATCACCAACTGGTACGGCAACCTGCCTATGGAGAAGGCGATTCAGGCCATGCTCACCGGCCCGCTGGCTCCGCTGTTCTACCTGATGCTGTTCTGCAACATCGTGGTGCCGCTGGGCACGCTGTGGTCGCGCCGCGTGCGAACGTCGCTGCCGGCGATGCTGGTCATCGGCATCCTGATCCAGATCGGCATGTACGTCGAGCGCGTGCTGATCGTGGCCGGCTCGCTGTCGCGCAATGAGCTGCCTTTCAACTGGGTCAACTATACGCCGCACTGGCCGGAAGTGACGGTCACGCTGGGCACGCTGGCCTTCCTGGGCTTGCTGTACATCGTCTTCACCCGCTTCGTGCCGATCATCCCGGTGTGGGAAGTCTACGAGGGCCAGGCGCTGCAGGAAACTCGCCGCGTTGGTCGGGCCGTGGTGTCCACGCGGACGGAAGTCCACTAGGAGGGGAGCATGGCCGACTTCTTGCTGCTAGGCTTGTTTGACAATGTAGAGACGACCGCCGATGTCATTGACGAGGTGCGCGCGCTCGGCGTTCAGGACGAGCAGATGACGGTGATGTCGAACGTACCGTACTCCGGCAGGTTCTTCGCGCGCAAGCCGGTACGTCTCTGGTTCCTGCCGTTTGTGCTGGGCGGTGCGGCGCTGGGCGCGCTGGTAGCGTTCTTTCTGACATATGTCACGCCCCATATCTACCCCATCGAAGTGGGCGGGCAAGGGCTGCGCCCCGTCCCGCCGACGGCGATCATCTACTTCGAGATGATCGCGCTGTTCTCAATGCTGGGGGCGTTCGCCAGTTTCCTGTTGCAGAACCGCTTCCCGATCCTGACGCGGCGTATGTACGACGAGCGCATCACCGACGGCTATATCGGCCTGGAAGTGCGCGCGCCGCTGGCGGTAGCCGAACAGGTTGTGAAAGTCCTCGAGGCGCACCATGCCCGTGTCATCAAGCGCGAGGACGCGGCTGCTTTCAAGCCGCAGGGCATCCGCCATTTGCTGTTCTGGGGCGCAGTTGGCACAGGAGGGCTGGCCGCTCTGCTCATCCCGCTGCTGCTCAGCTACGACATCGTGCAGATTCCCTGGATCAACAAGATGGACAACACGGTGGTAGTCGGCGCACAGCAAAGCCCACGGCTGGCTGCTCCGGCAGAGTCCGTGCCCGTTCAGGGACCAGTGTTCATCGCTGGCGAGCCGGCCACCGCGCCGCTGCCCGCGACAGATGTCTCGCTGCAGCGCGGCCAGATGCTCTATGGCACAAACTGCGCCATGTGTCACGGGATGCAGGGCGACAAGGTGGGCGCGGAAGTGGGCAAGTACTTCCCGGAGGTTCCCCAGTCGCTCGCGGCGCGGGCTGAGATGCTGACGGATCAAGACCTGTTCCGGGTGATCCGGCTGGGCAAGAACCGCATGCCTGGCCTGGCGGAGAACCTGACTCCTGCTGAGACCTGGGATGTCGTCAACTACGTGCGCAGTTTGAGCGATTGAGCGCCTACGCGCGGGGTGAGGGGGCCGAGAACTGGCATATGAAACGGAGGTCGGTTGTGTTCAAACGAACCTGGATGGCATCTGTGCTGCTGCTGGCGGCGGCGGTGGTGTTAGGCGCATGTAGTGGGGGCCGGCTGGCGACTGACCTGACGCCTATCCCCACGCTACCGAAGGGCGAAGAGCCGGCGCTCGTGGATGCGCTGCGGGCCACGCCTGCCCCGCCAGTTGAGACAGCGACTCCTGAGACCGGGGGCGAGGGCGCCGGCTCGGCGGAGCTTGTGGCGCTGGGCGAAGAGCTGTTCGTGCAGTGCGAAGCCTGTCACGGCGCAGTGGATAGCGCAGGCCCGGCCTTCCCCGGCATGGGCGAGCGAGCGGCGACGCGCGTGGAGGGCATGTCGGCGGAAGACTACCTGCACGAGGCGATCGTCGAGCCGAGCGCCCACGTGGTCGAGGGCTTCAGTGACATCATGCCCAAGAACTATGGTGAGCAGTTTAGCGAAGAGGAACTGCAGGCGCTGATCGCCTACATCCTGGCTGGAGCCGCTGCTGAGACTCCGCCTGCCGAGGAAGCTGCCGCAGCGCCCGCTGCCGGCGACCCGGTCAGCGGCCAGGTTGTGTTCGACCAGGCGTGCAGCGGTTGCCACGGCGCAGTGGATGGCGCAGGTCCGGCCTTGCCCGGCATGGGTGAGCGGGCAGCGACGCGCGTGGAGGGTATGTCGGCGGAGGACTACCTGCACGAGGCAATTGTTGAGCCAGGCGTGCATCTCGTCAACGGCTTCGCTGACATCATGCCCAAGACCTACGGGGAGCAGTATGACGAGGCTCAGCTTGCCGACATGATCGCCTACATCTTGACCCAATGATCGGCGCGTCGGGCCGTGAGCGGCCCGGCAGATTGTGAGACCGAGGCAGCGCCGCGTGCCCCCAGCGCGCGGCGCTGCTGGTTCGTGGTGCTTGTGGCCTATTGGTTTGGCGCTGACCCTCGTGGTAGGATAGGCACATCAAAGCGTGCACTGAGAGGGGTGGGATGAGGCGCATCGTCCGCTGCCGTTGCGCGGCGCTGCTGGCGGTGATTGTCCTGGGGCTGGCCATCGCCGGCAGCGACCTGCCGCGCGTCATCTGGGCGCAAGGCGAGCCTTCGCTGACACCCAACGTCAACTGGGTGCACATGCCCTTGGGTATTAACGTGCGCGCCGGGCCGGGCCTGCGCTACAACGTTGTCGGGGCGCTGCCGGTGGGGGCATGGGTGCAGCCGCTGGCGCGCAACTACGACGGCGACTGGGTTCTGATCAGCTATCTCTATACGCAGGGCTGGGTGCGCATAGACGGGGTGAGCTGGCGGCTGAACACGGCGGCGCTGCCGGTGATCACCGTCCTGTCGCCCACGCCGATCCCCCCTCCGCTCTACAACACGCCTGGCGGCCCCACCTACACGCCCAATGCCAACTGGGTGGATGTCGGGGTGGACGGCGGGTTTGTGCGCGCCGGGCCGGGTCGGGGCTACACGACGATCGGCACAGTCTTCACCGGCGATGTGGTGGACCCGGTGGCGCGCGATACCGCTGGGCTTTGGGTCTTGATCCGCTTCGACGACGGCTACGGCTGGGTGCGCCGCGACCTGGTGGCCTGGGTAGCTACTGTCGAGTCCCTGCCGGTGGTGGACGTGCCGCAGTTGACGCCATCGTTCACGCCGGTGCCGCTCGTGCCAACGGCTACGCGCACGCCCAGCCCGACGATCACGCCCAGTCCCACCGCATCGGCGACAGCGACGAAGACGCTCACGCCCTCCTCCACACCGACCGATACCCTCACCCCGACGGCAACTCTGACCTTCACTCCAACTCCGTCGCTCACAGCGACGCCGCCGCCCAGCGCAACGCCCACGCTCACGCCGTCAGACACGGCCACACTGACGCCAACATCGTCAGCAACACCCACGGCGACGCCTTCGGCCACGCACACTGCGACTCCTACCGCGTCTCCGAGTGAGACGCCTTCACCGACCGTCACGGTGAGTCCCACGGCGACCAGCACCGATCTGCCGACGGCAACTGTGACCGCTACAGAGACAGCAACTCCAACACCCACGGAGACGGTGGCGGTTGCGGCCCTGGCTGAGCCGACTGAGACATCTTCGCCGACCCCGTCGCCTTCCGAAACGCCCGCAGTTCCGCCGACAGAGATTCCTACGTCTGCGCCAACAGCCGTGCCGACCGAAACGCCTACCTCCACGCCCTCACCCACACCGACCGAGACGTTGCCGGCCCTGCCCGCCGCGCTGCCGCCTAGCAGCACACCGTCGGCGACGGCAACGATGACGCTGGAACCATCGCCCACAGCCACGCAGACTCCCACCGAGACACCCACAGCACCTCCCACCCCTGCCGCAACGGCGACAGCGTCCCCTCCGCCCAGCGCGACCCCGACGGCCCTGGCGGTCGCCGAAGCAGCGGACAGTCCGGGTGGCGCTCCTGCCGCCCCGGTCATAGTGGTGACGCCGGATGATGGCGACTCCGGCCTGCCGGCGCCCTACCTGCTGCTGGGGGGTGCGGTCGCCTTGCTGGTGCTGATCTACGCCGGCGTGTACGTGGCCCAGGCAGCGAACCTAGCTCGCTACCAGGAGGGCTTCCTACTGACAGTCTGCCCGATCTGTGCGCGCGGGGAGCTTTCCATTGAAGAGCGCCGCTACCGGATGCTCGGCATCCCGCGCGTGCGCCGCGTGGTGCGCTGCGATGAATGCCGCTCGGTACTCCGCCAGGTAGGCCCTGGCCGCTGGCGTTACGCCGTTGACGCAGTGGCGAACCCTCACGCCTACGATGCGCTCAACAACCGCGTGGTCAACGAGCGCGACCTGTGGGTGCTCGCCCCCGAACACGGCGGGGCGCCCCCCGAATACTACGAGGGCGACGAGCCGTAGGCGGTGGTGCCTGCCTGAACCAGCGCCTGGCATGGGTGCTGCTCTGCTGCGCCCTTGTTCACCTCACCCCCAGCCTCGCTTCGCTCGGCTTGCCCCCTCTCCATTCGAATGGAGAGGGGGCGGCGAGGCGCGCTAACGCCGAGCGGGGGTGAGGTAAACCGGGGCGCGACAAACTACCTGACAGATTTCGCACACACCCTCCTGTACATACCTTTTGCCCCCGAAGAGCAGAGACGGTACGATCGGAGCAGATCATGCCTGGGCCGCGGCACGGCCAGGGCGTCTCACCGAGGAGCACGGGGTGTGACACAGCCAGTCCAAACACCGGAGTGGGTCAAAGACGCGGTTTTCTACCAGATATTCCCCGACCGCTTTACCAGGAGTGACAGGGTTGAGAAGCCAGCGAATCTTGAGCCGTGGGACAGCCCGCCGACTTCGCATGGCTTCAAGGGGGGCGATCTGCTGGGAGTGGCCGAGCGTCTTGACTATCTGCAAGACCTGGGTATCACAGCTATCTACCTGAACCCTATCTTCCAGTCGGCGTCGAACCACCGCTACCACACGCATGACTATTACCGCGTGGATCCGCTGCTGGGTGGCAACGAGGCCCTGCACACGCTGCTTGAGGCGGCTCACGCACGTGGCATCCGCGTCGTGCTGGATGGTGTGTTCAACCACGCCAGCCGCGGCTTCTTCCAGTTCAACCACATCCTGGAATGCGGCGCCCAGTCGCCGTACCTGGACTGGTTCACGGTCAAGGGGTTCCCGCTGCGCGCCTACGACGAGGATCAGCCGCCTAACTACGAAGCCTGGATCGGGCTGCACGCGCTGCCCAAGCTCAACACCGATAACCCGCAGGTGCGCGCCTTCATCTTTGACGTGGCCGAGCACTGGATCGCCTTCGGCGCGGACGGCTGGCGGCTCGACGTGCCGGCGGAGATTGACGACGATGCCTTCTGGCAGGAGTTCCGCCAGCGGGTGAAGGGGGTCAATCCCGATGCCTATATCGTCGGTGAGATCTGGGTTGAGGCGAAGCGCTGGCTGCGCGGCGACCAGTTCGACGCGGTGATGAACTACATCCAAACGCACGCGGCATTGCGCTTCTTTGCGGCGCAGACTCTCGCCCCTATGTGGATGGGGGGGACATACCCACCGCCCAGGCCACTCAAAGCGCCCGGCTTCGCCCGCGCCATTGAGGAGATGCTGGCCCTGTACGACTGGTCTATCACCACTGCGCAGCTTAACCTGCTGAGCAGCCACGACATGCCGCGCTTTGTGACGCTGGCCGGCGGCGACCAGTCTGCGCTGCGCCTGGCCATGCTCTTCCAGATGACTATGCCGGGCGCGCCCACGGTGTACTACGGCGACGAGATCGGGCTGAGCGGAGGCTATGACCCGGAGTGCCGAGGGCCGATGCCCTGGGATGAATCGCTGTGGGATGGCGCGCTGCGCGACTACGTGCGCGCGACCATTCACCTGCGCCATGCCCACCCTGCCCTGCGGCGCGGGACGTATCGGGCGCTGCTGGCCAAAGGGGATCTGTTCGCCTTTGAGCGCGATTACCAGGGGGAGCGGCTGGTGGTGGCCTTCAACGTTGCGCAGGACGAGGGCACGCTGCGCCTGCCGCTGAATCCAGCGCCTCACCTGGCCGAGTTCGTGTTCGGCGAGGGGCGCGTGGCGGTCGAGGGCAACAGGGTCACCGTCACGCTGGCGGGGCGGAGTGGGGCCGTCCTGCGCCTGCCATGACTCCGGCTGGATTTGTGCTGCAACCGTTTGTTGGCCTTGTCGTATTGTGAGTGAGATAGATGATCGAAGACCTGTCAGTGATCCGGCGAGCGGAGCCGCGCACCTGTGCGCAGGTGAAGTTCCCCGATGGCACCATCCTGGAAGCGCCCGTTGGCACGCCGCTGGAAACCTACGTTCGCGCCTATGAGGCGCAGCAGTCCACCGATAGCGCGCTGACTGTGGCGGCAGTTGTGGATGGGGCGCTGCGCGAGCTGACCATGCCTGTGGCGCGTGATGTCAGTGTGGAGCTGGTGCGTTCCGATTCGGGAGATGGCAGCCGGATCTATCGGCGTTCGCTGGCCTTCCTGCTGACCGTCGCGGCGGCGGAGCTGTTCCCTGGAACACAGGTGATCGTAGACTACGCGCTGCCGAGCGGAGCGTTCTTCTGCCGGGCGCACAAACGGCCTCCTTTCTCGCCGGAGGAGTTGGAGGCGATCAAGGCGCGCATGCGCGAGATCGTGGCGGCCTGTGACCCGATCACGCGCCACCGCATTCCGCTCGATGAAGCGCGGCAGATGTTCGAGCAGTGCGGCGACGATGATAAGGTGCGGCTGCTCGAATTCCGCCAGAAGGACTACCTGACCGTCTACAAGCTACGCGGCGAGGCCGACTATTTCTACGGGTACATGGTGCCGCATACGGGCTACCTGACCCTGTTCAACGTCCTGCCTGAGGATGATGGCTTCATCCTGCAATACCCGCGCCGCGAAAGCCCGAACATCATCCGCCCGCACACGAAATCGCCGCAACTCGCCGAGGTCTTCCGCCAGACCGAGGAATGGCTCACGCTGCTCGGTGTGGAGGACATCGGCCATCTCAACCAGGCGATCCGCGCTGGGCGCGCCCGCGAGCTGGTGCTGATCAACGAAGCGCTTCACGAACAGCACATCGCCGACATCGCCGGGCGTATCTCGGCCCGCCATCGCGATGGGCTGCGCATCGTGCTCATCGCCGGGCCGTCGTCATCGGGCAAGACGACGTTCTCCAAACGGCTGGCCATCCAGCTCATGGCTCACGGCCTGCATCCTTACACGCTGGAGATGGATCGTTATTTCGTCGAGCGCCACATGACGCCGCGTGATGAGACGGGCGAGTATGACTTCGAGGCGCTCGAGGCTGTAGACCTGTCGCTGTTCAACGAGCAGCTTCTGGCGCTGACGGCTGGCGAGCCGGTGCATATCCCGCACTACAATTTCAAGACTGGGCTGCGCTCCTTTGAGACGGACACGATCACCCTGTCCAGCGATCAGGTGCTCATTCTCGAGGGCATTCACGGGCTGAATCCCCGTCTGGTGCAATCCCTGCCCACCGAGCGGCTGTACCGCGTCTATGTGTCGGCGCTGACCCAGGTCAACATTGACCGGCACAACCGCGTCCCCACGACCGACGTGCGCCTGATCCGGCGCATCGTGCGCGACGCGCGGACGCGCGGCTATTCGGCGCTGGACACGCTCTCGCGTTGGGAAAGCGTGCGCCGCGGCGAGAAACGCAATATCTTCCCGCATCAAGAGAATGCCGATGTCATGTTCAACTCGGCGCTGCTGTACGAGCTGGCCGTGCTGCGCCCGCTGGCGGAGCCGCTGCTCCTGCAGATCGAGCCGCGCCAACCCCATTACATCGAGGCGCGCCGCCTGCTCTCGATCCTGGCCTGGCTGACGCCGATGGAGGCGAGCCTGGTGCCGGACAACTCGCTGCTGCGCGAGTTCATCGGCGGCTCGATTCTGCGCGATTATGTCCCTGGCGCGCTGATGCCTACTGCGCCTGCGTAAGGCGAACGGGCTGGCGCGTTCTGCGAAGGGCAGGTGACGGGTGGAAGTGAAGAGTTCGCTGCCGGGCAAACTGCTCAGCCAGTACGAAGCGGTGCGCCGCCAGGAACACGAGCAGATCACGGCCCTGCTCGATACGCTGGCGCGTGTGGACGACCTGCCCGCCAGCCAGATGGAGCAGGTGCGCGATGCACTGTTCCACGCCAACCACCCGTTCCTGATGGTCATGGTCGGGCCGTTTGGCTCCGGCAAGTCGAGCATCATCAACGCGCTGCTCGGCGCGGCGATCCTGGACGTGGGGCCGATCCCCACCACCGATCACATCGTCATCCTGCGGCGCGGCGCTGACGTGCAGCGCACGCGCGCTGGTGATGTCGAGACCGTGTTTCATCCCAGTCCACTGCTGGAACACCTCAGCCTCGTGGATACGCCGGGGCTGGAGTCGGTCTTTCGCACGCACGACGAAGTGACGCGCCGCTTCCTGCACCGCGCTGACGTGGTGCTGCTGGTCATGATCGCCACGCAGGTGCTCTCGGCCAGCAACCTGGAATACCTGCAGGCGCTCAAAGCCTATGGCAAGCGGGTGATTGTCGTCGTCAACCAGGTGGACTTGCTGGACGAGGGAGAACGCAGCCAGGTGCGCGACTTCGTGCAGGAGCAGTGCCGCCTGCACCTGGGGATGGACTCGCCGGTCTGGCTGGTGTCGGCGCGCGACGCACTGGCCGCGCAGCAGGAGCTGCCGCGCGACGAGATTCAGTGGGATGCTTCTGGCTTTGCGGACATTGAAGCCTACATCCGCGAGACGTTGGGCAACATCGAGCGACTGCGCCAGAAGCTGGAAACTCCCCTCCAGATTTGCCAGAACGTGACCAAAGACGCGCTCGGCAGGGTGCAGGAGCAGCAGGCTGCGCTCGACGCGCACCGCAAGACACTGGACAACATCGAGGCGCAGATCGAGCAGGGCCGCCGCGCGCAACAGAAGACAATAGAAGATGGCCTGGCTGAGATCGGCCACACCTGGGACGAGGCCACAGCGCGGGGCAGCGAGGCTATCGGCGAGATGTTCCAGTTCTCACGCGGGGTGGGGCTGTTCTTCAGCGGACTGGGCGAGATCGTCGGGCTGGGGCGGCTGGCGCGCCGTTTCAGCGGGCGGACTCGCGCCGAATCGGCGTTCGAGCGCCACAAAGTGCACGAGACGTTCCAGCGCGTGCCTGAGCTGGCCGACAAGCTCGGTCCGCGCCTGGAAGGGCGCGACCTGCAAGACATTGACGACCTGGTAGACTACACGCGCGGCGCGGTGCAGAAGCTGCCGCCCAACCTGTCCGGCAAGATGGTCGGCAAGGTGCAGACGCCGCTGCGCTACGAGCGCAGTTTTCTGCGCAACGTCCGCCCGCGCCTGGACGACCTGTTGCGCGAGGCGCAACGGTTTGAGATCGTCCATCTGGATCGCACTCTGCGCAACACGCTGATCATCCTGGCGCTGTGGGAAGTGCTTACGGTGAGTGTGGTATTGGCAGCAGCCGCAGGCGGCTTCGGCAACACCGTGCCCGACGCCGGGAGTCTGCTGGTCGTCCTGGCGATTGGTCTGGCGGCGGTGCTGCTGGGCCTGGCGCTGATCCCGCTGCGCGGGTGGTTCCTGCGCCGCAACTTCGAGCGGCGGGTGCGCGGCTTCCGCGATGGATACGTCGGCGCGCTGCGCCGCGCCTGTGACGAACTGGTGGCACATGGCGTGCAGCTTCGCCACGACGCGACGGCGCCCTTCACCCGGCTGGTCGTGGCACAGACGGAGGCGCTGGAAGCGCTGCGGCGCGACCTGAGCGAGCACCAACAATCCCTTGTGGCAATTCAGCGCGGTCTGGCCGAGATGGACACCGGCAAGCGGCGGGCCGTTCCCCTTGAAGAAAGCGTGCAGGACGTATGACGAGCATTGTGCTGGAAGGCCCTATCGCCGACGTGCGCGAGCAGGAAGTGCGCCTGTTGCACGACGTGGCTGACATCCTGGGGCGGATGGGCGCGGACGGCGCCGACGACCGCAAGCGCCTGCAGCAGAACGCCGCCGACTTGCAGGAGATGTTCTTCCTGGTGGTCGTGGTCGGCGAGTTCAACGCGGGCAAGTCTACGTTCGTCAACGCGCTGCTGGGCGACGACCTGCTGCCGGTGGGCATCACGCCGACAACCGACGCCATCGAACTGGTGCGCTGGGCGAGCAAACGGCGTGATGACGCCACCTGGCGCGAGCGGGGCGTCGTGCGCGAGTGGCTGCACCCCAACACCGGCGGGCCGGGCGTGGTCATCGTGGATACGCCGGGGACCGGCTCCGTCTTCCGCAAGCACGAGCAGATTGCCAAGGGGTTCCTCAGCCGCAGCGACCTGGTGATCTTCCTGCTATCCGCCAAGCGTGCCCTGGCCGAGACCGAACGGCTCTACCTGGAACTGGCCAAAGATTACGGCAAGAAGATCGTCGTCGTCATCAACCAATCGGACCTGTTGCAGCGCAGCGAGCAGAAGGAAGTGCTTGCCTTCGTCCGCCAGCAACTTCACGAGCTGCTCGACCTGCGCCCGGAGATCTTCGTCGTCTCGGCCAGGCAGGCGCTCAAGGAGAAGGGCGGGGGTATCTTCGCCACTGCCGCCAACGACCCCGGCGGGATGAATGCCGTGCGCGAGCACCTGCGCGCAATCTTCGAGCGCGTGCCGCCAGCCAAGCAGAAGCTCTACGCGCAGCTTGACTTTGTGGACAGCATCGTGCACAAGCATGTCGCGGCGCTCGACGCGCAGATGGCACTTATCTCCGGCGACACTGCCCTGGCGGAGAGCCTGCGCGAGGAACTCAACCGGCAGGCCGGCACACTCGACGAGCAGCTTGAGTCGGCGCAGCGCGAGCTAGATCGCGCCTTCGAGGAGCTGCGCGGGCGGGGCCGCCAATTCATCCAGCACAACCTTACGCTGGGACGGGCGGCGCAGACGCTCAACCGCGAGCGGATGCGCGCCGAGTTCGAGAAGGAAGTCGTGGGCAACGCCCTCGACCAGATCACGGCCATCTCCGAGCAGTACGTCAACGAAGTGGTGGATAGCAGCCGCCGCTACTGGCGCAGCCTGCTCGACCGGCTGGTGGCCCTGGAGACGAAGCTGGGTCAGGACGTTGGCGGCGTGGACGCGACCGGCTACGCCGGGCAGCGCGCCGCTCTGCAAGCGGCCATCGCTATCGCTGACGCCGAACTGAAGTCCTACACGGACAACAGCCTGGCCGAGGACCTGCGCAACACCTTCCGGGGCAATCTGCTTGGCTTCACCACCGGCTTCACGGCGGCGCTGGGCGGCATTGCGGCGGTCGTGCTGGGCGTGGCGGCGCACGGCGCGGTGACGGCGGCGGTGGGCAGCGCGCTGGCGGCGCTGGTGGTGGGGCCGGCGCTGTTCGTCGGCGGCGGGACGGCGGCGGTGCTCTACTGGCGCAAGATCAAGCACGATGCCAACGAAGAGCTAGACAGGCGCCTGCACGCGCTACAAGCCAGCTACCGCGAAGCGATGGTAGACCTGACCAACCGCGAGCGCAGCCGCCTGTTGCAGTACGGGCAGCAGATTCTCGCGCCGGTGTTCAGCCAGCTTGGTGTGCTGGGCGAGCGCTGCGAGGCGCAGAAGCGCGCCCTGCTGGAGAAGGGCGCGCAGTCGAAGGCGCTGCGGGCGCGGATTGACACCATCGAGATCATCACCTCGGAGTAAGGATTTCGGATTTCGGAGTGAGGATTGCGAATTGCGGATTGGAGAGCCTTCTCTCGCTGGGAGGCCCTGCTCGGCGAGAGAGGTGCTTCTCAGCCGACGTGAATCACTTCCAGCGTGTGATCAATGACGGTCACGTCCGGGCGATTGCGCTCGATCCAGTGCAGCACCTGCTCCAGCTTCGCTTCGCCGTGCGCAGCGGTGGTGCTGACGATGGCTACGCCCAGCGCCGCCGACTGCCACGCATCGTGATAGTCCACTTCGGCGGCGGCGATGTCAAACGTCTTGTGCAGCCGCGCGATGAGCGACTTGAGGATGCCGCGCTTCTCCTTGAGCGAGGCCACGCCCGGCAGGTCGAGGTCAATGGTGGCGGCGACGATGATCATGGCGCGCCCGTCCGCTAAAGCAGGTCGGTCTCCCCGCCTGCTTTGAGCCGCTCGACGACCGCCCGTACCTCTTCGGAGCGGTCGCGGCGGCAGACCAGCAGCACCCCGTCGGTCTCGACGATCACCAGGTCTTCCACGCCGATGGTCACCACGCGCCGGTCGCTGTAAACCAGCGTGCCGGAGGTGTCTACGTAGACATGGTCGCGGCCTTTGCCGCGTGCCGCGTTGCCATCTGCGTCGTGGTCGAGCACTTCGTAGAGCGTCTGCCAGCTTCCGATGTCGCTCCAACCCATGTCCACCGGGATGACGGCCATGCCCTGCGCGCCTTCCATCACCGCGTAGTCAATGGAGATGCGCGGCATCTGCGGCCACTTCTCGGCGAGCACGTCCTCGTAATCTGGCTGGCCGATGGCCCCCTGGATGGCTTGCAGCAGCGCGTGCATGGCTGGCTGCTGGCGCTGGTACTCGTCCAGGATGCGCCCGGCCCGGAAGATGAACATGCCACTGTTCCAGCTATACAGTCCGCTCTCCAGGAAGCTGAGCGCGGTCGGCAGGTCGGGTTTCTCGGCGAAGCCGTCGGCGTGGTACGCCTGAAAGCCGCCGACCTGGGCCAGCGGCGCGCCGCGCCGGATGTAGCCGTAGCCGGTGGAGGGGAAGTGAGGCGTGATGCCCAGGGTGACGATCTGCCCGCGCGCGGCGAGTTCGGCGGCGGCGGCGAGCACCTGGCGCAGGCGGGCTTTGTCGGCGATGTGCTGGTCGGCGGTCAGCACGGCGACCGGCGCCTCCGGCGCGCGCCGCTGGATGTGAATGACGCCCAGACCGACCGCCGGGCCGGTGTTCATACCGAATGGCTCGGCGACGAGGTTCTCCGGCGGGATATGCGGCGCGTCGGCGCGCAGCGCGGCGATCTGGTCCTGGCCGGTGACGATGAAGATGCGCTCTGGCGGCAGCAGGGGGGCGAGCCGCTCGACAGAGATCTGGAACATGGTGCGGTCTTCGACCAGGGCCAGCATCTGCTTGGGCCGGTCGCGGCGGCTGAGCGGCCACAGGCGCGTCCCACCACCGCCCGCCATGATCAGGGCGTACAAGGAGTCCATGGTGCCTATCCCACAACGAGTCTGTTCAAGCGCCGCAACGCACGGCGCAGCAGTCTCAGTTAATCCAGGCGAACCTGCCCGGCGCCGCTCTGGGCCAGGGCATACATCATCCCTTCCAGGCGGCGAGCCATGCCTTTCAACTCCATGAGGGCCAGCGTGCTGCTGACCTCCGTGATCGTCAGGCCGGAGCGCCGCACCAGTTCGTCAATGTGCAATGGCTCGTCGCTGAGCAGATCGGCCAGCGTCGCCTCGAGGGGCGTGTCCGGCGCGACGGCCCGCACCTGCGCGCGCGTCTCGACGGTCGTGCGCGTCAGGTTCAGTTCGTCGAGGATGTCGTTGCCGTCCACGACCAGCTTGGCCCCATTCTGAATCAAGCGGTTGGTGCCGGCGGTCGTGCGCGCGGTGACATTGCCCGGCACGGCGAACACGTCGCGGCCCTGCTCGACCGCGCAGTCCGCCGTGATCAGCGCGCCGCTGTCCGCCGGAGCCTCCACCACGACCACGCCCAACGATAGCCCACTGATCAGGCGATTGCGCACGGGGAAGTTCTTCGCTTCGGGCTGCGTGCCAAGCGCGAACTCGGTGACCAGCGCGCCGGAGTCGGCGATGGCGGCAGCCAGGTGGCGGTGTTCGGGCGGGTACACCTGGTCAATGCCGCAGCCCAGTACGGCGATGGTGCGTCCTCCGGCCTCCAGCGCGGCCTTGTGCGCCTCCGCGTCAATGCCCAGGGCCAGCCCGCTGACGATGGTGATCCCGGCGCTCACCAGCGAAGTGACCAGGTGATGAGTCATGTCGCGCCCGTAGGTGCTGGCGCGGCGCGTGCCAACGAAGGCGACCGCCCAGCGGTCGTCGTCGAGCAGGGTGCCCTTGACGTAGAGCACGGGCGGGGAGTCGGGCAGCTCGCGCAGCAGCGCCGGGTAGTCGGGGTCATCGAGGGTGAGCACCGTGGCTCCGGCGGCATCCACGTCGTCGAGCAGGCGGTTGAGGTCGAGCGCGCGCCGCGCCTGGGAAAGACTCTCCACGGTGCGGCGGTCCAGCCCGGCAGCGAGCAGTGCGGGTTCGGGCGCGCCCCAGGCCGCTTCAAGATCGCCGAAGGCGGCCCGCAGTGCACGCAGGCGCACCGGGCCAATGCCTTTGACGACGTTGAAGCCCAGCCAGTACTTGCGCGCGTTCATCGCTCTCCCTTCCCGTTGAAGGTCTCAGCATAGCAGGGGCGTTGGGCGCTGTCAAGCGCGAGAGAAGAAAGGCAGAGGGTGCCCTGAATTCGGGGAAGAACGGCGGAGACTGGGCCTCACTCGCCGAGAAGACCTGCCATCAGGTGAACAGTGACCGTCCCTTTGTCCAGGTCAATATCCCGCACGCACTCGTTTATGACCGGCAGCAGGACTTCGCCGCGCGGGCCGCGCACCACGAAGACATCATTGGCGCCCGTCTCAATCACATCCGTGATGCGCCCCAGGGCCTCGCCCTCCGTGGTGATCACGTCCAGACCGATGACCTGGAACAGGTAATACTCGTCGTCCTCCAAGGGGGCGGCGTCTTCCAGGGCGACCATCACGTACTGCTCGCGCAGCAGCTCGGCAGCGTTGCGGTTCCCAACTCCTACAAGCTGCAGGATGAGATACTGCTGGTGCCGGCGTGCCTGGACGATCGTGTACAGGCGGGCCGCGTTGACATCAGCGGGGTCCGGGCCGAGGTATATGTGTTGCTCCGGCAGGATGCGCTCAGGATAGGCAGTCATCACCTCAACGCGCAGCTCGCCGCGTATGCCATGCGGACGCAGCACCTGGCCAAGCAGCAGGAACGGAGGGTTTCCGGTGGGGGAGGTCATTGGGTGGGGTAGGGTGGCCTCTGGACGCCAGTCACACGATGTCCAGCGTGACTCGCTTGCCGCGCTGAGAAGCCAGCACGCGCACGAGCACACGCATGGCGTTGGCAACCCGCCCGTTCTTGCCAATGACGCGCCCCATGTCGTCCTGGGCGACCTGCAACTCGAGGATCGTGGTGCCGCTGTGCACGGTCTCGGTTACCCGCACCTGAGACGGGTCCTCAACCAGCGATTTAGCGATGTACTCGACCAGTTCCTTCATGACGGCATTTCCTTGTTTGGGGGAGCCAGCGAAAGACCCGCAAGGCTCCATAGCCGGTGAACGGGCAGATGCGGACAGCCGGAGATGGCGCCCGCTGTCCGCATCAGGCATGATCGTGGCGGTCAGGCCGCGAGGGCGCTGCAACAGGCCCTAGCCGGCGCTGGTCTCCTCGGTCGCCTTCTCAGCCTTGAGCGGTGCCGGGCGGCGAGTCTTGGGGCTGATCGGCTCGCTGGCCGCCGCCGCCGCCTCGGCCTCAGCGACCAGCGCATCAAGAGCTTCGCCTTTGGTCAGACGCTGGTAGCGAGCCAGCGTACCCAGCTTGTCCATGATGCGGCGAACGGCATCGCTAGGCTGAGCGCCCACGCTCAGCCAGTGCAGCGCGCGCTCTTCCTTGAGCGTCATCGTCGCTGGCTCGGTGCGCGGGTTATAGAAGCCGATGATCTCGATATAGCGACCGTCGCGCGGGCTGCGCGAGTCGGTGACGACGACACGATAACTGGGTTGTTTCTTGCGCCCCACACGGCGCAGACGAATGCGAACCATCCTTGATCCCTATCCCTCGCTGATGGCGAATGTTAGCGTGCATGAACTGGCGCTGCCGCGTGCTGCGAGAGGGCTGGCAGGGAAGGACTGCCGGTACAGCCGCGGCAGGCGACGGGGACCGGCCCCGTCACTTGAACAGACCGGGAATGCGCGGGATGTTGCCGCGCCCGATCATCTGCATCATACGCTGCATCTCGCGGAACTGGCGGAGCAGCGCGTTGATGTCCTGGACTGATGTGCCGCTGCCAGCGGCGATGCGCTGTTTGCGGCGGGCATTGAGCAGCTTCGGATTGCGTCGCTCGGCGGGCGTCATCGAGTAGATGATCGCTTCGACCTTCTTAAGCTGTCTCTGCGCGTCTTCGTTATCAATGTTGATCTGCTGGCGCAAGCGCCCCATGCCCGGCAGCATATCGAGGATTTGCCCGATGCTGCCCATGCGCTTGACCTGCTGAAGCTGCTTGAGAAAATCCTCCAGCGTAAACTGGTTCTTGAGCAGCTTGCGCTGCAACCGTTCGGCTTCGCGCTCGTCGAATAGCTCCTCGGCGCGCTCGATGAGCGTGAGCATATCGCCCATGCCGAGAATGCGCGACGCCAGCCGGTCCGGGTGAAACGGCTCCAGGCCGTCCAGCTTTTCGCCGGTGCCCATGAACTTGATCGGCACGCCCGTGACCGCACGCATGGAGATGGCCGCGCCGCCGCGCGCGTCGCCGTCCACTTTGGTCAGGATCAGCCCGGTCAGCCCGACGCGCTGGTTAAAGCCCTCGGCGATGCGTACCGCTTCCTGACCGGTCATCGCGTCGGCGACGAGCAGAATCTCGGCGGGCTGCGTGCGCTCGCGGATGGCGACCAGCTCGTCCATCATCTCGTCGTCAATCTGCAAGCGTCCAGCGGTGTCGAGCAAGACAACCGTCGCGTCGGCGTTGCGGGCAGCCTGTACCCCGCGCGCGCAAATATCTGGCGGCGCAGCGGATGTCCCCTCTTCGTGGTAGGGGATGTTCGTCTGCCTGGCCAGCGTCACAAGCTGGTCTACGGCGGCAGGGCGGTACGTGTCGCCGGCCACCAGGAACGGGCGGCGACCGTCGCGGCGCAGCATGAGGGCCAGCTTGGCCGCGGTCGTCGTCTTGCCGGAGCCTTGCAGGCCGACGAGCATGATCACCCGCGGCGTCGGGCCGCTCAAGTTCAGGCGACCCGGCTGGCCGAGCGTGGCGATCAGCTCCTCGTTGACGATCTTGATCACCTGCTGCGACGGTTTGAGGCTCTTCTGGACTTCAGCGCCGACGGCTCGCTCTTTGATACGGTTGATGAAGTCCTTGGCGACCTTAAGGTTGACATCGGCTTCGAGCAGGGCCATACGCACCTCGCGCATGGCGGTATTGACGTCGTCCTCGGTCAGCCTGCCTTTGCGTCCAAGCTGCTCAAAGACGTCCTGCAGGCGGTCGCTGAGACTTTCGAACATGCTGGCTGCTTCGCTCTCCCGTCAGGATGCCGACGAGGAATTGTAAAGGATAGGCAGGCCCCCGTCAAGCGCGAGTCCGGAGGGCAAAACCCGTCAGGCAGTCTGCCAGGCCCTGGTTTACCTCACCCCCGCTCGGCGCTAACGCGGCTAGCTCGGCATGGCAGACGCGCAAATGCAACTCCCTGGTCATTTTTGCCGTACTTGATTAAGATAGGGGCGCTACTTCCTTTAGAGAGGGGGGGGTGCACGCTCCTGGTGGCATTGTCCGTTCGGACTGGGCGAAGGTGAGCCAGATGTTTCGACAGAGCAACCGTGGAACGCTGGTCTGGCTGGTCATTGTGGGCGCCGCCCTGGGCCTGACCCTGCTGGCCGGCAATGTCCCCACCAGCCTGGGCGCAGCGCTGCTGGCCGCCTATCTATTGCTGCTGGTCGGAGTGACGCGCGGGGCGGACTTCAGTGCCGCGCTCGGCGAAACCCTGCGGCGTGGCCGTGCGCGGCACGAGCCTTCGGAAGTGGCGCGCGAAGCCGCGGCGCGGGCGCGCAGCCTGCCCAACCACGACAGCCTGTACCGCCTGCTGGACATCGGTCTGATCGTGGACGAGCAGCGCCCGGACGGCATGGCGCTGCGGCGCGGGCGGTTCGTCTCGCTCGACGATGACGGGCTGCGCCCGTTCGCCATCATTGGCGTGCCCGATGCGCTTGGCAGCGGGCTGGCCCTGGTGCGCTTCGAGCTGCGCGATGGTGCCGGCCGCTTGTGCTACGTGCATGAAGCAGAGCGCTGGCTGCAGCCCGGTGAGAATATCCTGGTTCCCGATTACCGTTTACCAGTGCGCAAGCGCGCGGCAGACCTGGAGTCCGGCGGGTGGGCCGCCCAGGTGAGCATTGATGGCGGCGCGCTGGGCATCTACCACTTTAACCTGTCGGAGTCGCTGGCAGAGATGCGACGGCAGATGGGGCCGGATGGTGAGCTGCTGCGCGATCGCGTGTGGCGCACCCAGGACGACGACTCCCTCCCGCTCAGCCTGGAGGAACTGCTGAGGGCGCAGAGCCGGCAGCAGCGGGCACAGTGAGAGGTCACCGCCGGCCATGCACATGCTGGAGCCAGTTGTCTTCATCGTCTTTCTGGCGGTATTCGCCATCCTCTTGCTGACGGTTCTGCCAGCCGCAGGAGGGCAGAACCGCGCCGCCAAGCCGAAACGGGCTCCTCAGCAGGTCCCGCGGCAGCGAGAGGTTGGGCAGCGCTCGCCGTCGGCCCGCCAGGCAACGCAGCGCGCCGGCTATGCGGGCGGGCCAGCCTATGTCAACGTGATGGACATAGGGCTGCTGGCCTACCGTGGCCTTGATGAGCCGCGGCTGGTGCGCACGGGCAAAGTGCTGACCGACACGGACTACCTGCGACCGTTCGCTGAGCTGTGGCTGCCCCACGAGGCCCGGGGCACGATTCGCTTCGAGCTGACAGACGCCGATGGCCGCCTGCGCTACGCCGACGAGGCGCGCTACGATCTGGGGGCGGGGCGCAACACACTCCTGCCGGGCACCTGGCTGCCGTTGCGCGACAAGAAGAGTCAACCGGGCGAGTGGACGCTTCGGCTCAGCGCGGGAGACTTGCTGCTGGCGGCGCACCGTTTCGGCTGGCAGCCGGTGAGCGGGAGCGAGATTCAGCGCTACATGGCCAGCGACGGCGAGATATCGCCGGAGTTGCAGCGCGCATTAGACGCTCAGCCATTGGAAGCGATGAGCCTGTCGGACCTGCTCAGCCAGGAGAGGTGAGCAGCAGACCGGTGCCATCCGCGGAGTGGAGCGACCCGGCGGGGCGAACGAATGACTGTGAGGACGGGGGTGTGATGAGCACTGTACCCTGGTGGGGGACCCACAAGCAGGTATCCACCCGGCTGCGGCTGGAGGTGGAGATGATGCGCGCGACGTTCGCTGATACGTTCCGGCTGGTCGTGCCACAGCGCGGCGACCTGTACTGGATCGGCGATATTGAGATCAACCTGCGGGGCATTCCAGAGCGGCTGCACACGCTGAAGATCGTCTACGTGGAGGGCTACCCGAACCGCCCCGCTGAAGCCTATGTCCTGAAGCCGGTCGTCTACAGCGAGAAGCACCAGTTTGAGGACGGGCAGCTTTGCCTGTTCAATCCCAAGGATGGCATCACCTACGGCTGGAATCCATCCACGTCAACGGCGGTGACGGTCGCCGGCTGGGCGATCCAATGGTTGTATGCCTACTACACCTGGCGAGCTACGGGAACCTGGCCTGGCATTGAAGAGGCGCTACGTCCGACGAAGGGCACTGGCTACCAGAGGAGAAGACGATGACGACTGAACCACTGCCCGAAGGGGCGCGCGACCTGCCGCGCGTGGTCATCGCCGAGCGGGTGATAGACAAGATCGTGCGCGGTGCGTTGCTCTATCCGGAGCCAGAAACCGGCGAGGCGATGGCCGGTCTGGTCGTCCCGCAGGCGGGCAGGCTGGAGCCGGACATCTACGTGCTGGACACGATCAGCCCTGGTCAGCACGCTGTGCGCGAGTGGGGCAGGTTCGAGCAAGGCGACGACTGGCAGGGCGACGTCTTTCACTGGCTGTATGTCAACTGGGAAGCGTTTCGCGAGATGCGCCGCCCTTCGTATGGCAGCGCTCTCGCCGCTAAGTGGGACGTGCCGCTGCGCCACGTCGGGGACTGGCACAAGCAGCCCGACAGTATGATCGCCCCTTCGGACGGCGATGCCGAGACCGCCCGCAGCATGATCGCCGACTCTGAGACGCCCGTCGAACAGATCGTGGCGCCCATCGTCACCATGTACCCGCTCCAGCCGAAGCCGGACGAGAGCGCAGAAGCGGGCGATCTGGCGGCGGAGACGATGCCCCCCGCGGCCCCACACAGCATAGTGCGTCGCTGCCCCGACGAGGGCTGGCTCGTGCGCATTGACTTCTGGTACATGAGCAAGCGCGCGCCGCGTTTTGTGGCGGTTGTCCCGGCCCTGTTGCCGGATAACCGCTTGCCGGGACTGCCGCCCCTGGCCTGGCACCTGGCCCGTCCACGCCGCTTCGAGCAGGAATTCGGCCTGCTGCGCGAGGCCGGGTACCTGGCCGACGTGGTGCGCTGGGATGCCGACGGCAAACCGCCCTACGAAGTGTGCTTCACTGTGTACCGCGAAGGGGCCAGCCGGGTGATTATCCTGGTCACCGGCGCAGACTATCCGGCAGCCATGCCCGCTGTGCGCGTGGCTCCACTGGTCGCGGCGACCGAGGGTGACGATCTGTTCGAGCGCCTGTATGCCGGGTCGCGGCCCTTGCTGCTGACCGAGCTGCCCGACTGGACCTGGGATTCGAAACGAACGCTCATCGAGCTCGTATGGCATGTAGAGAAAGCGGTGCCGTGATAGCTGGTAGGCGAGGTGACGGGCGATGACGGGTTGGGATCGGGTGGCGCGGCTGTTCGGTGAGGACGTGCTGGCCCATCTGGGCACGCGCACGGTTGGGATTATCGGCCTGGGATCGGGCGGCAGCTTTGTGGCTGTGAGCCTGGCCATGAGTGGCGTCGGGCGCTTCATCCTGGTGGACGATGATGTGCTGGAAGCGGCCAACACCGTCCGCCACGCTGCCGACCTCCGTGAAGTTGGGCGCTCCAAAGTGGAGGTGATGGCCGACCTCATTCGCCAGCGCAATCCGGCTGCCGACGTGCGCGCGGTCGTGGGGCGCATCGAGGGTCACCTCGACCTGCTCGCCGACATGGATGTGGTGGTTATCGGCGTGGATCACGAGCAGCCCAAGTTCGCCATTAACCAGGCGTGTATCGAGCGCGGACGGACGGCGATCTATGCTGGCGTCTACGAGCGCGGTGAGGGCGGCGACGTATGCATCATCTACCCGGACGAGGGACCCTGCTATGCCTGCTGGGCCGAGCGCCTGCGGGAAGGGCTGTCGCACCCGGCGGCGGAGGCCGATCTGGATTATGGGATGATCGGGCCGGACGGCACGCTGGCCGCGGAGCCGGGGCTGTGGCTGCACGTGGTGCGCGTGGCGGCGATCCAGGCCGACCTGGCGCTGAATCACCTGCTCGTTGATACGCCTGGACACCGGACGTTGCCGGCCAACACGATCGTCCAGGCCAACACGTATCTGGAGATCTATGAGGGGAAGACAGCGCTGCCTCACACTGCGGAATGGGTGAGCGTGCCGCGCAACCCGACGTGCCTGGTCTGCGGAAGCCAGCAGCGCGCCAGCGTCACCGAGTGCGACTCAGTCTCCCTCGACGACCTGATCAGCATGGGCAATGTCACGCTCGAAGCGAACGACAGCACGAGCGCAAACGAAGGGTAAGAACAATGTCCGATCACAAGAACACGATTCCTCCGGCGGACGATGCGCCGCCCGCTGCTCCACCACCCGGCGCCGGCGATGATGGCCGCCCGCCCGAAGAAGAGAGCGGCAATGCGCAGGACCTCGGTCCGCGCCTGGAACGGCTGGGCGGCGAGCCGGCGCCGGACATCACCCCGGAGGAGTTCGCGCGGCTGCAGCAGGCGGGCCAGATTCACATTGACCCGCGCGGGCGGGTACGGACGACTGCCCGCGACGAGCTGGACGCCGGCGTCTCGCTGCGCAAGCGGCGCGCCTGGTACAGTCCGTGACCGCCTTCATCTCCCTGGCGCAGGTGCGCGCGGCACTGGCGCTGCCGGACTTCGATAGCGAGGTTGCTCAGCGCCGCATGGCACCCCGGCCCCGCACCATGAGCCGCAGCAATGGGCACGCCGGGCTGCCCCGCCAGGCCAGTGTGCTCGTGCTGCTGTACCCATCTTCTGCAGGACTGGCTTTCGCCCTGGAACGCCGCGCGGCCAACCCGCACGACGTGCACGGCGGACAGATCGGCCTGCCGGGCGGCACCCGTGAAGGTGACGAGACGCCCCTCGCCACGGCGCTGCGCGAAGCCCGCGAGGAGATGGGGGTCGAGACGCCAGTTGAGGTTCTGGGCAGGCTGCGCACGTTATACATTCCCCCCAGCGATTTTGACGTGCATCCTTTTGTCGGCTACGCTGCGCCGCGCCCGGTCTGGCAGCCAGACCCTGCCGAAGTCAGCGAGGTGCTGGACTGCCCGCTGGCCTGGCTGCTCGATGATAGACGGAAGATGTGCGAGGAGTGGGACGTGCAGGGGACGCGGGTGTTTGTCCCCTGGTACGACGTCTTCGGTCATAAGGTGTGGGGTGCCACCGCGATCATCCTCAGCGAGCTGGAGCAGCGCCTGCGCGCGGTTCCTGGCCTGTGAGTCGCCAGTTGAGTGCCGCGATAGGAAGTGACAGCCTGCGCTTCTCGTCTGGCGCAGCTCCTCATCTCAATGACTCAGTAAAGCGTGCCCAGGAAATCGGGTCTGTTCAGGCGTCCAGCCTCACTTGCACCAGAATCCAGCGCGTGGTAGAGTGCATTAGAAAAATCTAACCTGGCGGGTGGGCAGGGCAGGCCCTGCCGTGTGTCACTGGTCAAAGGATGCTCCCAGCATGTCCGAGAAAATACTGGTGATTGACGATGAGCGAATGACCGTTGACCTGATAGGCATTCTGCTTGAACGGCGCGGTTACGAGGTGGTGAAGGCGTGCAGCGCAGAGGAGGGTCTTCGCGCCGCCTATCGCACCCATCCCGATCTCATCCTGCTCGATATCATGATGCCGGACATGGACGGCTGGGAAGTCTGCCGGCGCCTGCGCGAGCTGTCCGATGTGCCGATTCTGTTTCTCACCGCCAAGGACGACACGCGCGACCTGGTGCGCGGTCTGGAGTTGGGGGCGGATGACTACATCACCAAGCCCTACGACAACGAGGCCCTGATCGCCCGCATCAAGGCACATCTACGCCGCGTGCCCAAGGCCGCAGTCTCTGAGGAATTGGTCTTCGACGGTGGAAACGTGCGCATCAACTTCATCAGCCGCGAGGTGCGCGTGCGTGGCCGGCCCGTTCACCTGACGCCGAAGGAGTTCAATCTCCTGGGCGTGCTGGCTCGCAACGCGGGGCGCGTGCTGGACCGCACGGAGCTGGTCCGCGAGGCATGGGGGCCAGAGTACGGGGATGCCATTGACAGCCTCAAGCTGTACATCCACTATCTGCGCCAGAAGGTCGAAAAAGACCCGACGCAGCCCACATACATCCTGACGTCACGAGGCGTGGGTTACCGCTTCAACGATATTTAGCTCCGCCACTGATCGTCTTCTGGACCGAAGCAATCCTGGGTCTTCGGACAGCGCCGGCTGCTCTGGTTACGCCCACATTCGCCTGCTCAACGCCAGGTTGTTGACCCCCTGCGATTCAGCGCACAGAGAGCGGCAATCACAGGCGCAGGGCGATGATCGCCAGCGATGCGGCTACCGCGATGAGCAGGACGAGCACGAGGCGAAAGAACTTGCGCCGGCGCGAAAGGCGCTTTTTGAAGGGAGATGCTGTTGGCAGTGCTCCCTGCAGCCGCTTCTCGTTGAGCAGATGCAGTTGCTGGCGAGCCGTGGGGTGGGTCGGGTTCAGCGCGAGCACGTTCTCGAAGCACACGCGGCGGTCGTCATCGGTGTCAACGACGCTGGCCAGCCAGAGCCAGATCTGCTCATGATAGGGGTCTATCTCAACGGCGCGCCGGAACAACTCGTGCGCTCGATCCCGATCGCCGCGCTTGGCTGCTTCTTTCCCTTCCTTGAAGAGCTGCAAGAACTCCCTGGGTGCGTTCAATAGATCTGACGAGATGCCCATCGTGCTTCCCCCCTCGTGACGGCATTCTGTACGATTGCCCTGGCGGTGCTACACCGGCTCGCTAAGGGCCCCAGTCATTGGCTACGTCGGTGTGCGGCGCCGAAGTGACCTGGAATAGTTCCTCTGTATCCAGTTCGAAAACGAACACATCCCAGTTTCCAGTGCGGTTGGACGAGAAGACGATGAAGCGCCCATCCGGCGAGAAGCGCGGCTTGATGTCGTCGGCGTCGGAGGCAATGAGCACCTGGGGCGCGCTTCCTGCTGGCGAAATGCGGTAGATGTCGTTGGTTGCGCTTCCGGCAGCGGCTGCCTGAAACACGATCGCCTGGCCGTCCGGCGACCAGTCCGGGGCCGCTTCAACCAGACCTGCGCCATTAGTGGTCAGGGCAGTAGCCCGTCTGGTGGTCACGTCCAGGATGTACAGGTCAGTCGCTCCACCCCGGACGTTCAAACGCTGGTCAGCGGCATAGACGATCTGCGAGCCGTCCGGCGAATAGGCCGGCCAGCTCTCGATGGCGTTGTCGTTGGTCAGGCGCTCAAGTTGGGCGGGATCACCGCGCCGATCCACGATCGCCAGGCGAAACAGGTCGGTCGTCGCCGCCCCCAGCCCCTGCGCCGAGAACGCGATCCACTCGCCATCGGGCGACCAGGCTGGAGACTCCTGTTTGAGGAGAGTGGGGTTGCCGGTCCAATAGCTGCTTGCGGGGCGCGGATCGGTGCCCTGCACGTTGTCTATCTGCAAGAGGAAGTCGCGCGTGCCGGCTGCGTAAAGGATGTACGCGTACTGGCTGCCATCTGGTGCCAGAGCAGGGGCATGACCGCGCGTATACGGGGCGGAGAGCGTACGCGCGCCGCTGCCGTCAGGGCGGATCAGGACAATTGGCTGGTTATCAGGATCGCCGGGCGTCTGCCCGGAGCGCATGATGATGTGGCCGGGCAGCGCAGACGGGGGTGGGGGAAACAGGGTCGGCGGCGTATCGGGTAAGGGGGTTCTGCTGGGGACCGGCGTCCAGGTGGGCGGCGGCGTGAAGGTCGGGGTTGGCTGCACGGTAGGGCTGCCGGTCGGCGTGGCTACCAGCCCGCTTGAGCCGGAGTCGCCCGAATCGGCAACCGGCCCGCTCTTGTCATCGTCCCCATTGCCGCCAAGCAGGACGACCAGCAGCACTGCCAGCACCAGCACGGCGGCAAGGCCCACTCCAATAGCCAGAGTCCAGGGGCCACGGCTTCGTGTGGCGCTGGCAGCCAGGGCCGGGCTGACGCCCTGGACTGGCTCGCCTTCCAGCCGGGCCAGAATACTCTGGGCGCGCGCATTGTCCGGGTTGATGACCAGGACATTGCCCAGACAGGTGATCTTCTCATGCAGTTCATCTGACACCGCCGCCAGCCAGAACCAGCCTTTCTCGTGGTGCTGGTCGAGCGCCACTACCTGCTCGAGCAAAGCCCGCGCCACAGCCTTGTTGCCGGCGCGCGCCGCTTCAATCCCCTGCCGCAGAAGCTCATCTATCCGCGCATCGGTTTCCCGCTCGCTCATCGCGTCCCCCCTTGTGCGTCACTGGCTACCGGGCTGCCGGACGCCACGTCGCATAGCGTGTATCGCCGTCACCGCTGATCGCCTGCTGCAGCTCGCTGCCATCTGGCCGGACGACGTACAGGTCGAATGTGGCGCCGGCCCGGTTCGAACTGAAGGCAATCCAGCGCCCGTCGGGCGACCAGGCCGGGTCGCGTTCCTCGGCCTGAACGTCGGCGCGCAACAGCGAGCGTTCTCCATCGCCGTTGGCCGTCATGAGGTAGAGGTCTGTGGTCACACGCCGATTCGACAGGAAGACGATGGTGGACCCGTCGGGCGACCAGGCCGGTGAGAAGCTGCTGTTTATGTTGTCCGTGAGTTGCTTGACTGCCCCGCTATTCACGTCCATGCGCCAGATCTCCGTTGCGCCGGGCCCGCTGCGGTCGGATGTGAACGCTATCCAGCGCCCGTCAGGTGACCACGCTGGCTCGCGATCCTCGGTCGGGCCGGGAACCAGCGCCGTGACTTCGCCGGTCTCGACGGAGACGAGAAAGATATCGAAATCCCCGTCAGGATTGGCAGAGCAGGCGATGGCTTGCCCATCGGGCGACCAGGCAGCGTCTCCCACGCGCGGCGCGGCGAAGTCTGTCAGGCGACGCAGCGCGCCTCCTTCTGCTGGCGCGACGAACAGGTCCTCGAACTCCGAGCGGAGCAGCGTGTCTCCCTCGAGGCGCGACTCGGCGAGCCGGGCGGAGAGCGCAATCTGCCTGCCATCCGGCGAGTACTCGGCGTCGTAGACCGCCAGCAGAGACAGCGAAGGACTGGTGCCTTGTGGGAGAGCGAAGGCGAGCGGCTGCTCCTCCGAGCCATCGGCGCGCAATGTGTGCAGCGCCCAGCCTCCGCCTCCGCGCTGTGCAGAGACAAGCAGCGTGTAGTCGCTCAACGGCACGTGCGTGGGCGGGGGTTGAGGCGTCGAAGTGGGGGTGCGGGTGGCGGTGGGCGTCCAGGTGGGCGGCAGGGTTTCACGAGGAGGCAATGTGCGCGGCGCGCCACCAACCGGGGTGGGGGAGATGTAGTCCACGACACGGGTGGCCACGGGCTGGCCGGGAGGGCGCGTCGCAGTGGGTGCCAGAACAGGTGCGTCGCCGCCGCGCCTGTCCAGATAGAGGAGAGCCAGCCCGGCGAATACCAGTCCCGTAGCGATCAGAGCCAGAGTCCAGAATGCCCAACGGGGCAGGCCGCGCTGCCGCCGTGGCGCGCTGCGCGGCCTGGCTCGCTCGAGATTCGCGGGAGCCACCGGGCCGCGCCTGCGCCGTTCCAGATGCTCAAGGGCCTGGCGAACCTGTTGGTTGCGCGGGTTGATGGTCAGCGCGCGGCGAAGACTGCGCAAGCGCTCCTCATCGGACTCGGCGACAGCCACGAGCCAGAGCCAGGCCGTCTCATTGTCGGGATCTCGCCTGATGATCTTGCGCAGCATCTCGCGGGCGGCAGCCGGGTTGCCGCCCCGCGCAGCCTCTATGGCGGTGCGCAGTAAGGTCGGGATATCGTCGGTGGGCAATGTCCCTCATCCTTGCGCAAATGGTTGCGCACCACAGCGGGCAGATAGGTCCCGCGCATACGGCTTCGCGGCCACAGCCTGGGCCGGCTGGCGGATTGTGGCGTCGGGGCGGTGAGTGTCACCGTCTGTGTCCTGTCCTGGTCGGGCGCGAAGGGCCGCAGACATGCGCATAGGCGATGGGCCTGCGAGCAACGGGACGGATTGCCACGGACGCACGATTCAGAACACGAGGAGCAGCGCGATCACGATGGCGAAGAGCACCAGGAACACCGCCAGGCCCATGAAGCCGTACTTGAGCACCAGGGTGTTGCCGGTCTCACGCCGGCGTCGCATACGCTCAAGCTCATCGCGGGCAGCGCTGTGGGCAGGGTTAAGGCGCAGCACCGTCTTGAGGAAACGAATGCGTTCTTCCTGGGTCTCGGCAACGGAGGCCATCCACAACCAGGCGCGCTCGTTCTGCTTGTCGGCGTCCAACACCTGTTGGAAGAACAGGCGGGCACTGGGTCTGTTGCCCTGTCGCGCCGCCTGGATACCCATCTGCATCAGGTCCTCGAGCGTCGGTTCGGCGCTGCCTTTCCTGTCGAAGCCCGGATTCATCCGCATCTGCCCCTTTGAATGTCGTGGAAGCCCCCCACGGTCCTTGACAATTCCCCAACACTTTTATAGTCCCATTACGCTTAATTGGCAAGTGACCTGGGGCCGGACCGCAGATGGAGCGCCGGAGTGCCGACGGGGTCGGGAGTCCCTGGGGACAGGGGCCATTGCTTATAGGAGACAGGCGACGCCAACCGATCCCTTCCCCGGAGCCAGAACGGCCACGTTGACGGCGGGGGTGTGCTGGGGCACAATAAAGGCACCTGCCAGCCTGTCAGGAACATTGCCGGGCGAGTTCAGGCTATCGGAAGGCACAAGGAGCACTGCCAATGAACCCTGATGGACCGGTACTCGTGATCGGGGCCTCCGGCATCGACATCAAGGGGCGTCCCAGGGAGTCCCTGCAGATGGGAGTGTCAAACACCGGGGTAGTGCGCAACAGCGTTGGCGGCGTGGCGCGCAACGTCGCTGAGAACCTGGCGCGGCTCGAAGTCCCTACGATTCTGCTCTCGGCAGTGGGAGAGGATCCTTCGGGGGACTTTCTGCTGGAACATGCCGGGGCCGCGGGCGTGGACACGAGTCACGTGCTGCGCGTGCCGGAGCAGAACACCGGCAGCTACGCTGCCATTCTCGATGAAGCGGGCCAGCTTGTTGTGGCTATCAGCGAGTACGACATCGTCAGCCAGATTACGCCAGGCTACCTGCAGCAGCACCGCTCGCTATTCGCCGGCGCTGCCCTGGTTGCCCTGGACGCAAACCTGAGTCCGAAGACTCTGGCGTCGGTCTTTCGCTGGGCGAGGCGCTACGATCTGCCGGTCTGCGCGGACCCGACCTCACCGGTGTTGGCCACCAAGCTCATCCCCTATCTGCCCTCGCTGTTGATGGTCGCTCCCGACGCCAGCGAAGCAGCGGTGCTGTGCGGCGTGGCCGAGCCGCCAGCGACCAGCGAGGCGGCGATTGAGACAGCCCAGTGCCTGGTGAGCATGGGCGTGGACATCGCGGTGGTGACGATGGCTGAGCAGGGGCTGGCCTACGCCGACGGGACCAGCGCGGGGCACGTCGCCGCGCTGCGGACCCAGGTGGTGGATACTACCGGCAGCGGCGATGCGGTCACTGCAGCGATCATCTTCGGCCTGTTGCATGATATGCCCATTGATGAGGCAGTGCGCCTGGGCGCGTCCGCGGCGGCGCTGACGCTGCGCACGCGCCACACGGTCGTTCCCGACCTGAGTCTGGACCGGCTGTACGGCGAGCTGATCATCTGACTGAGAACCAGCGCCCAGACGCACCCCCGTTGCGCGGCGACGAGTCATGAGCGCAGAGCCTTGCGCCCACCCACAAGCCTGGCCCGTGCTGCCTGACGCAAGTCTGGCGCTTCGCTGAAGGATGGAGTCATGCCAGCACGCGCACAGCCCACGCCTCTCGACCCGCAGACGCTCGCCCTGCGGCGCAAGCAGTACGCGCAGATCGCCGAGCTGCTAGAAAACCTGTACGGCTACCCGACATGGCGCCAGCATCTGCCCCCAGTGGACGAACTGGTCAGTACGATTCTGAGCCAGAGCACAACCGACTCCAACCGGGATATGGCGTTCGACGCGCTCAAGGCGCGCTTTCCGTCGTGGGAAGCGGTGCGCGACGCGTCTGTCGAGGCAGTCGTCGAGACGATCCGCTCAGCGGGGCTGGCCAACCAGAAGGGACCGCGCATCCAGGAAGCGCTACAGAACCTGACTCGCGAGCGCGGTGATCTGTCGCTGGACTTCCTGGTAGACCTCGATGTCGAGTCGGCCAGGGCCTGGCTGACCCGGCTCAACGGCATCGGGCTGAAGACGGCGGCCATCATCCTGCTCTTTGCCTTCAACAAGCCGGCGTTTCCGGTGGACACGCACATCCATCGTGTGACCGGGCGGCTGGGCCTGATCGGGCCGAGGACCAGCGCCGAGCGCGCTCATGCCGAACTGGAGGCGATCATCCCGCCGCAGGATTACTACGCCAGCCACCTGAATATCATCCGGCACGGGCGTGAGGTATGCCAGGCCCGGCGTCCGCGCTGCGACGAATGTCCCCTGACCGCGTACTGTGACTATTTTCAGGCTATGCGGTCGGCGAGAAGGTGGGGATGAGCCAGCCTGAGTGCCGAGCGCACGGACTTTGACCGGACCGATCGCGCGTGCTACATTCCAGGATGGGGCTACCTTGTGGCCTGCTGCTGGGGCAGTGGCGGAATGGTAGACGCCGCGGACTTAAAATCCGCTGAGGGCGACCTCGTGTGAGTTCGAATCTCACCTGCCCTACTTGCGACAACCCGATTTCTCTGTGCAAGCGCCGATTGGACGCTTTCCTGGCGGCGCGTTGCCGATTCCTTTGACGCGCTGTTGTGTTCCGTGCTAAAGTGACAGCAACTGCGGATGCCGGTTCGCTGCCACCTCCGGCGAATACGCCGGGCGAGCCGGGTCCTTCTTCGACGGGCTTCATCACAACGGCGGGCACCGCTCGTGCCGGCCTGCCATCTCCTGGGCACCAGGCATTGCGCAGAAGAGAGCTGGGCCGGACCGCCCCTCATCCGATTATCCGGGCGGGGGCGTGTGCGTAGCCAGGGAGACATTATCCATGAGTCTGGACTTCTTCTTGCGCCTGGTGGGCATGATGCTGTTCACCTTGCTCGGCGCGCTCCTCGGCATTGACCTTTCTGACGCGCTGAACCTCCCGCCCGAAGCCAGCGGGCTGACTTTCGCCTTGATGGGCGCGCTGACTGGCCTGATCATCACGCCCTGGATCACGACGTATCCGGCGCGCGCGGCCCAGCGGACGATCGTCAGAATGCCTCCGGAGAGGCTGGCAAGCCTGGTCCTGGGGCTGGTCCTGGGGATGATCATCGCCGCGCTGTTCGCCTGGCCGCTGTCTTTTCTCCCGGAGCCGTTCGGGCAGTTCCTCCCCACCATCGTCGCTGTGCTCAGCGTCTATGCCAGCGTGCAGGTCTTCTCGCTGCGCGCTCAGGATGTCTTCGCCCTGGTCGGCGGACTGCAACGTGGCAGCACCGGCGTGCTGCGCCGGCTGCCCGGCGGGGCGACCGGCGAGGTGCTGCTCGATACCAGCGTGATCATTGACGGGCGGATCGTGGACATCAGCCAGACAGGGTTCATCCAGGGGGCGCTGCTCATCCCGCGCTTCGTGCTCAACGAGTTGCAGCACGTGGCCGATTCACCGGAGATGCTGCGCCGCAACCGGGGCAAGCGCGGCCTGGAGGTGCTGAGCGAGCTGCAGCAGCGCAGCCGCACGCCGGTGCGCGTCATTGATGAGGATGTCGTGGGCGTTGATGAGGTGGACGACAAGCTGGTGCTGCTGGCCAAGCAGCGCAACATCCCGGTCATGACCAACGACTATAACCTGAATCGTGTGGCAGAGCTGCAGGGCGTCACCGTGCTCAACATCAACGAGCTGGCCAATGCCGTCAAGGCCATCTTTCTGCCGGGCGAGGTCATTGACATCCACATCGTCATGGAGGGGCGCGAGCCGGATCAAGGGGTCGGCTACCTGGAGGACGGCACGATGATCGTCGTCGAAGATGGCAAGCGCTACATGGACAGGACGATCCCCGTGCTGATCACCCGCTACATCGTCACCAACGCCGGGCGCATGTACTTCGCCCAGCCCGAAGGCTCACTGCGCCGCTGATGGCGGGCCGCCGCAGTCTGGTCAGGCGCGGTATTCGCGCACCTGATTCATGTTCTGCCGAACCATGCTCAGTGCCCGGCGATTTGCCTCGACCAGGATGCGCTCCTCGTCCAGCGTGAGCAGGGTGCGATCGCGCATCAGCAGGCGACCCGCGACGATGACGTGCGTGACGTCAGCGCCACGCGCGGCATGGACCAGGCTGGCGACCAGATCGTGGCGCGGGTACAGGTGAGGCCGGTCCATGTCCACCAGAATCAGGTCGGCGGCCATGCCCTCGGCGATCACTCCGCTGGCCGCGAAGCCCATCGCCTGCGCGCCGTTCTGGGTTGCCATGCGCAAGGCTGTGTCGGCGGGCAGGGCTTCGGGGTTGCGCTGCGCGTATTTCTCCAGCCACACCGTCTGGCGCAGGATGTCCCACATATCCATGATGGCGTTGGAGGCCGGCCCGTCCGATCCCAGGGCCACCCGGCTGACACCAGCGGCCAGGAGATCGGTGAACCAGACAGCAACAGGCATGGCCAGCTTCATGTAGGTGATCGGCGTACGCACCACGAACACTCCCCTGGTGGCCAGAATGGCGAGGTCGCCGGGAGTGAGGGCCAGGCAATGCGCGGCGATGGTGGGATGCTCGAAAACGCCCAGGGCATCGAGCTGCTCGACGGGGGTCATACCGTGCCGCGCGCGGGCGTTGTCTACCTGTTCTTGCGATTCGGCCAGGTGAAGATGGATCGCTAGGCCGTGCTCCGCTGCCAGCGCGACAACATGCTCCAGGAAGGATGGGGGGCAGATGTACGGCGAGTGTGGTCCCAGGCAGGTGTGAATGCGGCCATCGGCGGCGCCTTGCCACTCGCGGCTGAAGGCGAGCTGTGCCGCAGCCCCAGGGCCGATTTCCTTGTCATCGCCGATGCCAAACGTACACCAGGCCAACTGGGCCTTCATGCCGCTCTCGGCAACAACCTGGGCAACGCGATCCATGTAGAAGTAATGGTCGTTGAAGGCGACCGTGCCACTGCGGATCATCTCGCAGGCGGCCAGCGCAGCGCCCCAATAGACATCATCGGGCGTCAGGGCGCTCTCCGCCACCCAGATTTTCTCGTTGAGCCAGCGCGGGAAGGGGAGGTCCTCGGCCCAGCCGCGCTCGAATGTCATCGGCGCGTGGCTGTGAGCGTTGAAGAAACCGGGCAGAGCAACGTGCCTGCGGCCATCAATCAATTCGTCGGCGCGCGTCTGGGGGGGCACGTGCCCCAGGCGGCTGATTCGTCCCTGTTCGATCAGGATGTCAGTGCTGCGCAGAATCGTGCCCGCGCTGTCGAGCGTGACGATGTCGGCGCCCTTGATCCAGATGGTGGTCATCACTTCCCGCTCCTCACAGCGATAGATGCGCGTGCGGTGCATTGTACCAGGTTCGGGGGGCAGTGCCAGACGCTGAGCGGGCTCAGGGCAGGGGTACGCCGCCGGACTCGCCGCCACGCACTCGGCAAAGGCCCTTAACGCGCGCTGGCGTTTAGGTTACAATCAAAGCTGGGTTTTCGGCTTGCGTTTCGCTCGAAGGACAATGCGCTATGGCTCCGCACATCTACAACGTCCTGCATCGCGAGAAAGTGCCGTTCGAGCCGCTGCACGAAGGCAGAGTCACCATCTATGTCTGCGGCCCGACGGTATACGATCACGCCCATGTGGGTCATGCCAAGACCTACATCTCCTTCGACGTTGTCGTGCGCTATCTTCGCTTTCGCGGCTATGACGTGCTGTATGTGCAGAATCTGACCGATGTCGGGCACCTGCTGGACTCCGGCGAGGATCGCATTTTGAAGAAGGCCAGCCAGGCCCAGGCGCTGCCCATGCAGATCGTGGAGACATACGCCCGCAGCTACTTCGAGGACATGGACGCCCTGGGCGTGGTGCGGCCCGACATCAGCCCGCGTGCCAGCGGCCACGTCCCGGAGCAGATCGCGATGATCGGGACGCTCCTGGCGCGCGGCTACGCGTATGTCACCGAGCGCGGCAACGTCTACTTCGACGTCCACCGCTGGCCGGAATACGGCAAGCTCTCCAATCGTCGCCTGGAGGAACAGGAAGCGGGCGCCCGCGTGGACCCCCGCGATGACAAGCGGCACGTCGAGGACTTCGCCCTGTGGAAAGCCGCCGAGCCGGAACACATCATGCGCTGGGACAGCCCGTGGGGCGTGGGGTACCCTGGCTGGCACATCGAGTGCTCGGCGATGGCCAAGAAGTATCTCGGCGCGACGTTCGATATTCACGGCGGCGGCGTGGACAACATCTTTCCGCACAACGAATGCGAGATCGCCCAGTCTGAGGCGGCCAATGAGGCGCCCTTCGCCCGCTTCTGGATGCTGGTGGGTAGCCTGACCGTCCCTGATGAGTTCGGCATCCCGGTCAAGATGTCCAAGAGTCTGGGCAATTTCTATACCATCAAGGACGCTCTGAAGCTGCACAGGGCCGAAGTACTGCGCACGTTCATCCTGACCAGCCACTACCGCAACCCGGTCGTTTTCAGCGAAGAGGCGCTGGACGCGGCGCGCAAGGGCTGGGAGCGCATCTACGGCGCGGTGCGACTCACCCGTGAGAAGCTGCGGGGCGCCGACGCGGGCGCCGGCGGCGCGGCCTTCCTTGAGGTGCTGGACGCCACGCGCCAGAAGTTCATCGCCGCGCTGGACGACGATTTCAATGCGCCCGGCGGGATCGCCACGCTGCACGACCTGACGCGCGAAGTCAACACGCTGCTCAACAGCGGCCAGCCCGTCGGACGGGCCGTACTCGAGGCGATTGACGCAACCTATCGCGATCTGGGCGGCAGTGTGCTCGGCATCGTCCCTGACGAGGCGGCGGGCACTGATCAGGCGAGCGCCGAGCGTGAGACGGGACTGATTCGTCTGCTGATTGACATGCGAGCCGAGGCCCGCGCTGCCAGGGACTTCGCTACCGCTGACCGCATTCGCGGTCAGCTTGCGACGCTGGGTGTGGTGCTCGAAGACCGTTCCGATGGCACTGTGTGGCGTCTGAACTAGGGGGCGAAGTGGCGGGCGGCTCGTGCCCGCGCACAGAGCGAGTGGCAGGGCGTGTTGGAGCGCCCTGTCCTGATCAGGGGGATGGGCAGAGATGAGCGAATACCTGTATGGTCGCTGGCCCGTGCTGGAGAGCCTGCGCGCAGGACGGCGTGCGTTCCACCAACTGCTGGTGGCCGAGGGCACTGACGAGAAGGGCGCGCTGGAGAGCGCGCTGGCCCTGGCCCACGAGCGGGGCGTGAGCGTGCGGCGCGTGCCCCGGCGGGTAGTAGACGACCTGGCCAAGAATGCCAATCACCAGGGCGTCGCCATGCGTGTGGGCGATTACCCGTATGTGGAGTTGGACGGCATTCTGCAGGTATGCCGGGAACGCGGCGAGCCGCCGTTCCTGCTGGTGCTCGATCTGCTCAAGGACCCACAGAATGTCGGTGTACTGCTGCGCGTGGCGGATTCGGTGGGTGTGCACGGGGTCGTACTCCAAGAACGGCGCGGCGTCGGTGTGACGCCGGCGGTGGTGAGCGCCTCGTCGGGGGCCGTTGAGCACATGAGCGTGGCAGTTGTCACCAACCTGGTCACGGCGGTGCGCCGTCTGAAGGAAGAAGGGCTGTGGCTGGTCGGTCTGGACATCGGCCCAGACACCGTGCCGCCCGACCAGGTGGACCTCAACCGGCCACTGACTCTGGTGCTGGGCAGCGAGGGTGAGGGGCTGCGCCGGCTGGTGCGCGACACCTGCGACCTGCGTGTCACCCTGCCGATGCGCGGCCATGTTGAGAGCCTGAATGTGGCCACTGCCGGAGCCGTTGCCCTGTATATGGCGTGGCAGGCGCGCGGGTGGCTGGGTTGGCGCCCGCCGGAAGGGTGAGCCGCGCATGCATAAGCTTCGTCAGGCAGCCGTTGGCAGAGTCGCTTGCCAGAATGCGCTGTACTGCCGGGGCCACAGTCCACCGTATGTCGTGTTACGCCTAGCCACCGCAACGTTGCGGAGCTC
This sequence comes from Chloroflexota bacterium, assembly GCA_037447125.1. GTDB lineage: Bacteria > Chloroflexota > Anaerolineae > Aggregatilineales > Aggregatilineaceae > UBA2029. The sequence continues at coordinate 47,853 of JBBIHG010000014.1, forward strand.
TCTTGTACCGGCGGGCGATTGGGTGTATGCTGAAAATAGAGAGGTCGGATCCCGGTCGGTCTGGAACCAACACCCTTTCTTGAGGGCGCACTAACCGTCTGCGACGGCCAGCCCACCTGACTTTCAAGGTTCAGCAATTCGACCGGGGTCAGGCTTCTCTCCATTTCTCGCGTTCTGGCCTTTCTGATTGCCACGCAGCGCTTCATCTATACCGCTTCAGCAGGGGGAGGGCACCGACCCTCGCTGTTCCTTGCTGGCCAGCAGACTTGCCACGACGCTTTGACAGGCGGCAGTCCTGGTGCTACGATTGTCTTGACGCGCGCAATGAGACTGCGTGCTTGCTGCCGGGGGGACACGCACTCACCGGTCTTTTTTTGCTGGGGTCTGTTCCTTCCCAGAGCATTCCCGGATCACTCGCATCACGACACTGAGACCGGGCTGGCGAATCCATGTATATCCGTCGCGACAAGTCGAATCTGCATTTCGGACGCCAGACGCGGCGTCGTGGAAGCCGCCTGCTGTTGGCTTTCTGGGTGACGGCCATGGTGTTCGCTATCGCTGTCATATGGCAGTTCAGCAGGGTGCAGAGTTGGGTACTCGCCGGCGTTGGGGCGCAGCCCACGCCAACACTCGACGCCATCACCCAGGCGCAGTTGGGCGAGCGCGCCTATCTGGTCGGCGACATCGAGCGCGCTATCGGTCACTACGCGGAAGCCGCGCGCCTGCTGCCCAACGACATGGACATTCTCTTTGAGTACGGTCGGATGCTAGTCTACCGCAGTTACGCAGGGCGCAACTACCGCTACCGCGCAGCCGAGGCGCTGCAGGTGGCCGAACAGGCGGTCGAGACAGACCCCAACAACGCGCGCGCCCAGGCGCTGTTGTGCTTCGCCCTGTTGGAGAATGGCCGTCCGGAGGAGGCGATCGCCGCCGGCCTACGCGCTGAGCAACTCGCGCCCAACTACGCAGAGGCACGCGCCTATCTGTCCATGGCCTATCGCAGCGCAGGGCGCCCCAACCAGGCATTCCAGAAAGCGGATGAGGCCGTCCAGTTGGATGAGAACAGCCTGGACGCCCGTCGCGCCCTGGCCCTGGGCCTGGCCTTCGTGGGCCAGTTCGATGCGGCCATCCAGCAGTACGAGCGCGCCATTCAAATCCACCCGCGCTTCGACGCGCTGTACTTCGAGCTGGCGGTGTACTATAAGGCGCAGGACAACTACGAGGCGGCCATTGCCGCCTACGACCAGGTGCTGGCGATGGAGCCAGACAACGTCAAAGCGTACACGCGCAAGTGCGAGACTTATTTCGGGATGCGCGAAGATGCGCTGGCCCAGGAAGCGTGCGAGCAGGCGATCCAGCTTGACCCAGCTTACCCCGAAGCGCACCGCCAGCTGGGCATGGTGCGTTACACGAGCCGCAACTACGAGGGGTCCATCGAATCGTTCGAGACCTGTGCGCAGCTCCAGGAAGAGCAGGGTATCCCCCTGCCTGAGCGCGAGAAGGCTTGCTATTACCTGCGCGGTCTGGCCTGGGCGCTGCTGGCTCGCTGCGATCAAGCCTGGCCAGTGCTTCAGGACGCGCTGCAGATGAACCCTGCTGAGAACATCAAAGGGTTCATCAATGAGGGGTTGATGCTCTGCGTGAACTACGACGACGATTACGACATCAGCGAGATTCCCACACCAGTCCCCACGCAGATTCCTCCGCCTCCGCCGATTGGTGTGTTCTAGGGCGGCGCCCATGTATCTGCGCACCCCCAAACGCTATCGGCCAGGGCGCAAGCGTCACCTGCGCCTGTTCTCGGGGCGCGCGCTCGGCAGGCTCCTGCTGACTCTTATGCTGGCCGGGGCGGGCTGGCTGATCTGGGAGCAGCGCGAGCGCGTGCGCACCTCCGTGTTGCCCGAATTGGAGGGCCTGGCCCAGGCCGTCCAGACCCAGGTCGCGCCGGCCCCCACCCCCACGGCAACGCCAGACGTTGTGCTGGCCGAGGTCGAGTGTGCCAACGCCTATCGGCAGGGCGATCTGGAGCAGGCGATCACGCACTGCACAATGCTGGCCGAGGCGAACCCGAACGACGTGGCGCTGCATTACCAGATCGCCCATACCCTGGTCATCACCTCCGATTTCGGGCTGGACACCGACCGTCTGAGCCAGGCGCTTGCCTTCGCCGAGAAGGCGATCAATGCCAACCCGTTTGCCCCTGATGGCTGGGCCATACGCGCCAGGGTGCTTGACTGGAAAGGCGCGTATGGCGAGGCGCTGGCTTCGGCCATGCACGCGCGCGCACTCGATGACACTCATGCCCCGACATACGCCGTTCTCGGTGAGATCTACGTTGATTTGGGGCGCTACGAGGTGGCGCAGAGCTACCTGGAGCAGGCACTGAAATTGGACACGGCAGGCATCGCCGTCGCCGACTCTTTCCGGAACCTGGGTCTGATGTATTCGAACCAGGGCCGCTGGCAGGAATCCTTGCAGCCATACCAGGCCGCATTACAGAACGCTCCTAACCAGCCCTACATCGCGGTGGAGCTGGCCAACAACCACGTGGCGCTTGGGGAGATAGATCAGGCGATAGAAGTGCTGGCTGCAACCCTAGAACGCAACCCGCGCGATACGTCGGTGCTATTCTCGCTGGGCAGCGCCCACACGCGCAGCGGGAACATGGATCGGGCCTTCGAGTACTTCCGGCGCTGCCTCGATATTGACCCAGAGAATATGCTCTGCCTGTCCTATCTAGGCGGCCTGCAGTGGGTTGATGGGGACTTCGTCACCGCTGCGGTCAACCTGGAGCGCGCCATTGCCCTCGGCTCAAAGGACCCGGATGACTTCTACCAACTCGGCCATTCGCACGCTTCGTTGGGGCGCTGTGACCTGGCCGTACCCTATCTCCAACAGGGCTATCAGATTGCGTTGGAGCGAGAAGATGCCAGACGCCAGGGTATGTTCACCAATGTGCTGCAATCGTGCGGCGCACCGGTCACCGGCTCTCCTGGCAGCGATGGCAGCCAGTAACGCCTCCGATCTCTTCGCGCCGAGATTTCTTGTGCATTTCTAACGCCCTCCGTTAGCACACAAAGGCTCAGAGTGCTAAATTGCGCTTGACAGTGCGATCTCGCATTGGTAAGATCGAGCGCAATCTGGCACTCTTGCCTTCAGAGTGCTAAGCAGTGCGCAGGCTTGATGCGCCGAAAGTTGTGAGCGTGTATGGGAAGGTTGTGTCGCCAAGACGCAATCAGACAGAATCACCCACTAGCGACTGAAGCGAGGAGAGTACAAAATGCCTAAGCAGTTAGTATTCGACCAGGAAGCGCGCAGCGGGCTGCGCAACGGGATAGACCTGCTGGCCAAGG
>JBBIHG010000015.1:0-30640 GCA_037447125.1 Chloroflexota bacterium
CGGCCAGCATCGCCTCCATGATCCTCACCACCGAAGCCCTCATCACCGACATCCCCGCGCCCGAACCGCCCATGCCGGCGGGCGGCGCTGGTGGCATGGGCGGTATGATGTAGGCTGCCGGTCAGGGGCAGACGACCGATTGCAGCGCCGGGCGGGAGCGATCTCGCCCGGCGTTTTTGCTGACCGCGCGGACACTTCTGCTGCACAGGGCGAAGCTCTTTTGAACCGCAAAGACGCAGAGAGCGCAGAGGAAAGACAGGTAGAGGCAAGAAACATTCTCCGATCTTCTCTGCGTCCTCTGCGCCTCTGCGGTGATCTTTCGCTCTTTTGCGCCGGTTGATCGAATCGTGCCGCGTGCACTACAATGAGCGCGGGGCATGAAGGCCCCATCCCCGCAACCGCTAAGCAGGAGGGGCAGCGTGACAATGGTCAGAACGCGCATCCGGTGGATAGTGTTCGCATTGGGATTGCTGGCGCTCGGTTTGGCCGCGTGTGGCGGCGCGGGCAACGGCGACGGTGGGGACGACCCCGCCCTCCTGCCGACGCTGGCCCGCCTGGAAGACCTCGCCACCGCGCGCGCCGGGGCCACTGCGCCTGCCACGCCGCCGATTGAACCGCCCGTCGCTGCGCCGCCGCTCACCACGCCCGCGCCCGTCGTCGCGCTCGCCAGCGCTACCCGGACGCCCCCGCCCTCAGCGACCAGCACGCCCAGCGTCACGCCCACCATCCCGCCGACCGCTACCGCGTCACCCACCGTGCTCAGCACCGCCGCTCTCGGCGCGACGGGCATCGCCCTGACCAACACGGCAGCGGCAGGTGCTCTGCCTTTCACCCAGACAGTGGCCGCGGTGGTCGGCGCGACGCAGACGGCACGGGCGCGCATCACCCCGACGAACACGCCCCCTCCGCTCCCCGACGAGCCGTACCAGGTCGTCTTCTACAGCGACCGCGACGGCAGCGACGACCTCTTCCTGATGACGCTCAACGGCGCCGAGCGCCGCCTGACCGGTTCGCCCGCGGACGAGCGCGAGCCGTCCTGCGCGCCGGATGGCCGTTCGGTCGTCTTCGCCTCGGACGCCAGCGGCAGCTACCAGATTCACCTGCTGCGGCTGGATAGGAGCGAGCCGGTCGCGCTCACGGCTTCCGCCGGGATGAACTTCGCCCCGGTCTTCAGCCCGGACGGGACGCAGATCGCCTTCGTCTCCACGCGCGACGACGGCGTGCCGACGATCTGGGTCATGAACGCCGACGGGAGCGAGCAGCACCAGGTGACGACCGAGCTGGGCCGGGCCACGTCGCCGTCGTGGAGTCCTGATGGGCGTCAACTGCTCTACTCCAGCGAGCAGTTCGGCCCCTGGAACATCTTCCTGACCGTGATCGGCGAGGACGTGGAGGGAGAGTTCCCCGTGCTGCCGCCGGAGTTCAGCGAGGCTAACCAGCTCTGGCCGGTCTTCGACCCGACCGGCGACCGCATCGCCTACACCGTGTGGCCCGATCTCAATGATCCGCAGACCGCCGACATCTGGCTGCTGGATTTCGAGCAGCCGGAGCCGGCGGCGATCCGCGCCGGCGCGGGGGCTGCCATCGCCTGGGCCTGGGGCGATGACACGCACCTGCTGGCCTCGGTCGGCGGGCCGGGTGATGTGCAAATCGCCCTGCTGGACGTGACGACCGGTGAAGCGGTCCGCCTGACGAGCGCGGGGAGCTTCAACGGCGGGGCGCGGCTGTGCGTCGTCCAGCCGGAGGGCCTGCCGCCAGAGCCGACCGTCGCGCCCAGCCCGACGGCGGGCGGAGGATGAACGGGCATAGGGGTTGTGGGCCAAAGGATCACCGCAGAGACGCTGAGAGCGCTGAGAAGAACAAGCCTCCTAAGCTACCTTCAAGATCCTCCTCTGCGTCCTCTGTGCCTCTGCGGTTCAGAGAATCTCGCTCCCTACCCCAGATGTTCCTGGATGGGCGCCCGCGTGACAAAACCGCGCCGGGTGTGTTACAACAATCCACCATCATCGCAGCACGTAAGCAGGGAGGAATGACTCATGGGAGTGCTGGCAGGCAAGACCGCGCTGGTATTCGGCGTGGCCAACAAGCGTTCGATCGCGTGGGGGATCGTCGAGGCGCTGCTGCGCGAGGGCGCGACGGTCGGCATCAGCTACGCGGGCGAGGTGCTCGAAAAGCGCGTCTTCCCGCTGGCTCAGGAAGTGGGCATTGACTTCGTGGAGCAGTGCGACGTGACGTCTGACGAGCAGATCGCGGCGACTTTCGCCAAAGCCGGGGCGAAGTTCGGCACCCTGAACATCCTCGTTCACTCCGTCGCCTACGCGCCGGGCGAAGACCTGGGCGGGCGCTTCCGCGACGTGAGCCGCGACGGGTTCAAGATGGCCCTGGACATCTCCGCCTACAGCCTGATCCCTATGGCCCGCCATGCCGCCGATCTCATGCCCAATGGCGGCAGCATCATGGCCCTGACCTATTATGCGGCGGAGAAGGTCGTCCCGCGCTACAACGTCATGGCTGTCGCCAAGGCCGCGCTGGAGAACATCGTGCGCTACCTGGCCGCCGACCTCGGTCCGCAGGGCATCCGCGTCAACGCGCTCAGCCCCGGCCCGATCAAGACGCTGGCCGCGGCGGGCGTGCCCGGCTTCCGCATGATGCTCAATTACAGCGAGAAGGTCACGCCGCTGCGCTCGCAGGTCACCCAGGAGGACGTGGGCAATGTGGCCGTCTTCCTGGCCAGCGACTGGGGTCGCCAGGTGACGGGCGAGACCGTCTACATTGACGGCGGGTACCACATCCTCGGCCTGACCATGACCGAGGAAGACCTGGAGGACTAGGGCGATCCGGCGCGGGCAGTGATCGGTCTTCAGTGATCAGCCGTCAATGGCCGGCGAAGGGCGTATTCCAGTTCTGGTGCAGAGCATCATCGCAGAGAGACGCTGAGAGGCGCAGAGAACGCAGAGAAAAGCCAAGAATCTTCAAGCTTCGCTTCTCCTCTGCGTCCTCTGTGTCTCTGCGGTTCAAGCATTTCACCCTCCCTCGTGAAATACACCCGCCAGCAAAGGGCACGCGGCCGGCGTCACGGTTTCGAACCGTCGCGTCGCCTGGCTGCGGCGACGGCCGGCACCGGCCCGGTCCCGCCGCGCTTGTGCGCCGGGCGCAGCAGCGGCTCGACGCGCGTCTCCATGTAGACAAACGCGACTTTCCTGGCTTTCATCCCGCGCGGGCCGCCGCCGATTTCTTTGTTGCTGTCGGAGACGGTGGCCCGCTCGACAATGGTAATGCTCAGCCCGGCGTTGGGCAGCACCCACAGCGTGTGATACTCGTCCCATATCGCGTTGCGGTAGTACTTCAAGATCGCGTCCGGGTCCAGGGCGCGGATTTCTTTGCGCACATCCTTGATCTTCATGGCGCTCAAACGACGGGCCAGTTGCTCGCGGGTAGCCTCGTCTATCACGGTCTTACCTCCGCTGAAGAAACCACGATCATGCTGATGCCGCCGGTAATTCTAGCACAGAACGAGCGAGGCGGGGTGTATACAGGGCGATTGCATCAAATCGGGTCTGGCAGCGTTTTAAGGAAGGTGCTGTCGAGACCGGCTTTGAAACGTTTGGTGCGAATGCTCCCTTTTGGACGTTCCCTGGGGGCCATCTGCCGCGGGACAGCCAGGGTGTGAGCCGCATGCCCAAGCCGGACGCGAGCGTCATCTTCGCGGAAGATCACATCCAGAACCAGTGTAAGCTGTTCTCAAGCGCTCAATGAAAGCGTGTGGCAGCCAGGAGCGGATCAGCATGGGATTCTCATCTGACAGGGGCGCCTCTTCACTGGACACACCCTATTATTCCCCAGCAGCAATTTGACGCGATCGCCCGCGGCAGTCTCGTTCTCTCGCCGACAAACGCGCCATTTCGCGGTATGATTGGGGCAGGCGGGAGAGCCATTCTGTCACGAGTGGATGATGTCACAGATCGCGCTGGCAGAGAAGCCGGGCGCTGCGCAGGCGGAGAACAAGGCATGAAGCTGATAGTCGTGCTGCCCACGTATAACGAGGCAGAGAACCTGGAGACGATGGTCGGGCGGCTGCTGGCGCTCGACCTGCCGGTGGAGCTTGCGGTGCTGGTCGTGGACGACAACTCGCCGGACGGCACCGGCCAGATCGCTGACAAACTGGCCGCGGAGCATCCGGGCCGGGTGGACGTGCTCCATCGCCGGAACAAGCGCGGCCTGGGCACCGCCTACATAGATGGCTTTCGCCTGGCCTTTGAGAAAGGCGCGGACTACATCCTGCAGATGGACTGCGACTTCTCGCACGACCCCCAATATATCCCGGCCATGGTCGAGGAAGCGGAGACCGGTGGCTGCGATGTCGTCGTCGGCTCACGCTACACGAAAGGTGGCAGCGTGGATGAGACGTGGGGCATCGGGCGCAAGCTGCTCAGTTGGTGGGCCAACAGCATCTACGTCAATCTGATCCTGCGCACCGGCACTAAGGACGCGACCGGCGGCTTCCGCCTGTGGCGCGCTGACACACTCAAAGGCATGGGCCTGGATCGCATCCGCTCCAGCGGCTACGTCTTCCAGGTGGAGACCATCTATGTGGCCGAGAAGCTGGGCTACCAGACCGGCGAAGTGCCGATCTATTTCGCCGACCGCAAGCGCGGCCAGTCCAAGATGAGCTTCAAGGTGCAGAGCGAAGCGGCGCTGCGCGTGTGGCAGGTCTGGTGGCGGCACCGGCGCCTGCGCCCGGCAGACCGGCTGCCCGTGCCGTGCCAGTAGTGTGTCCGACCGTATCTATTCACCTTGCCAGCCGTAGCGCAAAGGTGTCCGACCGGGCAAGTGAGTGCATGATAGATGTCTGAGAGGGTGTATGGTAAGCTCCCCTCATCCCCCGACCCCTTCTCCCTCCAGGGGGAGAAGGGGGGCAAAGCGCGGGATTTCCCCTCGCCCCGGTGAGGGAGAGGGGTGCAGGGGTGAGGGGTTTCCGTACACGCTCTGAGATGGACGACCTGCTCAAACAGCAGCGCGACGCTATTCTGCGCATCGCTGCCCGTCATGGCGCGCGGAACGTGCGCGTCTTCGGCTCTGTGACGAAGGGTACCGCCGGGCCACAGAGCGACATTGACCTGTTGGTCGAGTTCGATCCCGATCGCAGTCTGATGGATTACGGGCGGCTGGTCATGGATTTGCGCGATCTGCTGGGCCGTGAGGTAGATGTCGTCACCGAGAAAGGACTGCACTACCTGATCCGCGATGAGGTTTTGCAGGCCGTAGTGCCGCTGTGAGCACACTCTGATTGCTGGCCATTTACCTCACCCCCGTTTCGCTTCGCTCAACTTCCCCCTCTCCGCAACGGAGAGGGGGCCAGGGGGTGAGGTCATGAGCAAAAAGGAATGGACTGGCGATCAGGGTAACGACCGACGCGATTCTTCAGACGCTTCAAGAGCAGTCTGAGAACTGAGGTACAGCGAACTTGAAGAAGGTATCCCCCGACGCACTGATCGTGGCAGGGCTGTTGCTTCTGCCACTCTTGTTTTTCGCGCCGGTCACGCTCGGCGGGCGCACGCTGCTCCCCGCCGACAACCTGTACCAGTTCGAGCCGTGGCGCAGCGCCCGCGAGGCCGTCGGCGTCCCGGAGATTCCGCACAACGCCCTGCTGTCGGACCTGGTGCTGCAAAACTACCAGTGGAAGACGTTCCTGCGCCGCAGCCTGGACACGGGCGTGATCCCCCTCTGGCAGCCCAACCAGTTCGCCGGGACGCCCTTCCTGGCGGCGGGGCAGCACGGCGCGCTCTACCCGTTCAGCGTCCTGTACTACATCCTGCCGCTGCCGCGCGCCTATGGCTGGTTCACGGTCAGCCAGCTCTGGCTGGCCGGCGCGCTGATGTACGCCTTCGCGCGCGGGCTGCGCCTCAGCCGGGCGGCGGGGGCAGTGGCGGGCGTCGCCTACCAGTTCAGCGCCTTCTTCATCGTCAGCGCCGTCTTCCCGATGATGATCGCCGGCGCAGCCTGGCTGCCGCTGCTGCTGCTCATGATCGAGTTCGTCATCGAGCGGCGGCCCCTGCGCGGCGACCGCCCGGCGACTGTGCCCTGGATCGCGCTGGGCGCGCTGGCGCTGATGATGAACATCTTCGCCGGGCACGTCGAGATCACCTACTACACGTTGATTGTCATGGCCTACTGGGCGGCGGCGCGCCTGCTGTGGGCGTGGTGGCGCGATCGCGCTGCCTGGCGAAGGCTACTGCGCCCGGCGGGGTCGCTGCTGCTGCTAGTCGCGCTGGGGGTGGGGCTGGGCGCGGCGCAGTTCTTGCCGCTCTATGAGCTGGGCACGCGCAACTTCCGCGAGGCGGCGGCCAGCTTCGACGAGGTGCGCGGCTACGCCTTCCCCGCGCGGCATGTCGCCAAGTTCCTGCTGCCGGACGCCTTCGGCAACCCCGCCCAGCACAGCTATCGCGATGTCTTCAGCGGGGACGCGATCGCCCAGGACTGGCAGCGCCCGTGCGCCGAATGCCCCGGCGGGTTCGCCCGCGTGACCGATACCGATTTCGGGATCAAGAACTACGTTGAGGGTGGGGCGTATGTCGGCATCCTGACGCTTGTCCTGGCGGGGATCGGGCTGCTGGCGCGGCGTCCCACCGATACGGTCAATGATCGTAGGGGCGGGTTTGGAAACCCGCCCCTACAAGGCGCGGCCGAACAAGAGGACGCAGCAGAGCAGCGCCCCTACGAGCCAGGACAGGCGCAGCAGGGCGACGCCCCCCACCGCGCCATCCTGGGCCTGCTGGCCCTTGTCTCGCTGACCTTCGCCTTCGGCCTGCCCACCTACGCCATCCTCTACTACGTCTTCCCCAACCTGAACCAACTACACACGCCGTTCCGCTGGGTGTGGCCGTTCACCTTCTGCGCGGCGGCGCTGGCGGGCTTTGGCGTGGACGCGCTGCGCCGGGCGGCGGCCCAGCGCGCCCGCTGGGTGACGTGGCTCGGCGGCGCGCTGATCGCGCTCGGTGTGGTGATCCTGGGCGGGCTGCTGCTCTCGCGGGCCGCCTACGACAGCTTTGCCCCGCTGGTGGAGCGCGTCTACACGGGCCTGGCGAAGGCCGATCAGGCCTTCCCGGACGCGCGCTCTTTCTACAGCTACCAGTTCTGGAATGTGCTGGCCCTGGGCCTGCTCGTCCTGGCGTCGGGGGTGGTAGTATGGCTCAGCCGGAGCCGGGCGCGCCTGCCCCGCCGACTGGGCGGCGCCCCGCTCTGGGGAGCGCTGGCGGTGGGCGTCGTCGCCCTCGATCTGATGATCGCCGGCTGGGGCTTCAACCCTTCCGCCGACCCCGCCTGGCTGGACTACACGCCGGACGCGGTGCGCTGGCTGCAAGACCGGCAGACGGAGGGCGTGCCCTTCCGCTACACGACGATCAACTTCGGCGCGAATCCGCTGCACGCCAACAGCACCTGGCGCTATGACCTGTACGACGCGCGCGGCTACGACAGCATGATCCCCAGGCAGTACGCCGCGTATATGGGGCTGATCGCGGCGCAGGGCGGGCTGCTGCACAACCGCATTGACCCCATCGCCGGGAATAATGCTCAGGCGCTCACCTCGCCGCTGCTCGACCTGCTCAACGTGCGCTACATCGTCGCCGACCGGGCTGTTGAGGAGGCCGGGGCGCTCGGCCTGCGCGAAGTGTACGCTGATGAGGCGCTGCGCATCTACGAGAACGTGGACGCCCTGCCGCGCGCCTATACGCTGCCCTATTACGACCTCACTGAGCCGCTCTGTGGCGCGCAGCCGGACAACTTCGCGGCCATTGTGACCAGCCCCGACTTCGCCGCCGACCCGCGTCGCGTGGTCATCGAGGGCTTCCCCGACGCGGAGGACTGCGAACTGGTCTACGAGTGGCCGGGGCCGGAGCACGAGGCCGACCCGGTCTACGCCCAGATCACCCACTACGGCGCGATTGAGGTCATCGTCGCGCCGGAGGTCGCCGAAGAGTCCTGGCTGGTGCTGGCCGACAGCTACTACCCCGGCTGGAAGGCGTTTGTCCGCCCGACGGGCAGCGGCGAAGACCAGGAGCAGGAGACGCCGATACACCTGGTCAACGGCAACTTTCGCAGCGTGCGCCTGGAGCCGGGCGCGTGGACGGTGCGCTTCCGCTACAGCCCGCCGACCTTCCAGGTGGGCGCGTTTCTGTCGTTCCTCAGCGGGATGCTGCTCATTTTCATGCTCATGCTGTGGCTGTGGCGGCGGCTCTACCGCCCCGCCGCCGAAGCCGACAGCGCCCGCCGCATCGCCAAGAACAGCCTGGCCCCGATCGTGCTCAACCTGTTCAACCGGGGCATTGACTTCGCCTTCGCCTTCATCATGCTGCGCATCCTCGGCCCGGCGGACGCGGGAGTCTATTACTATGCCATCGTCATCTTCGGCTGGTTCGACATCCTGGCCAACTTTGGGCTGAACACGCTGCTGACGCGCGAAGTGGCCCGCGACCGGGGCGCGGCGGGCCGCTACCTGCTCAACAGCACGGCGCTGCGCCTGGCGCTGTCGGCGCTGGGCATCCCGCTGCTGATCGGCTTCCTGGCCGTCCGCCAGGCGACAGTCAGCCCGGCGCTGGACGGGCAGGCCATCGCCGCCATTCTGCTGCTCTACGTCGGGCTGCTGCCGGGCAGCATCAGCACGGGGCTGACCGCGCTCTTCTACGCCTTCGAGAAGGCCGAGCATCCGGCGGCGATCACCACCGTCAGCACGCTCGTCAAGGTGACGCTGGGGCTGGGCACGCTGCTGCTCGGCTGGGGCGTGGTCGGGCTGGCCGGCGGCGCGGTGCTGACTAACGTGGTGACGCTGGCCGCGCTGGGCTGGCTGGCCCGCCCGCTGGCGCGCGGCGCCTTCGCCGCGCGGCTCGACGGCGCGCTGATGCGCGGCATGATCGGCGCGAGCTGGCCGCTGATGATCAACCACCTGCTGGCGACGGTCTTCTTCAAGATTGACATCGTGCTGATGGAGGCGATCAACGGCAACACCATCGTCGGCCAGTACTCGACCGCCTACAAGTGGCTCGACGCGCTGAACATCATCCCCGCCTTCCTGACGATGGCCCTGCTGCCGGTGATGGCCCGCCAGGCCCATGAGGATCGCGCCGCGCTGCGTCGCAACTACACGCTAGCCGTCAAGCTGCTGGTGATTGTCGCCCTGCCGGTGGCGGTGATGACCACTTTCATCGCTGCCCCGCTGATCCGTGTGCTGGGCGGGGCGGAGTACCTGCCCGCCGGCGGCATCGCCCTGCAGATCATGATCTGGAGCATCCCCATCGGCTGGATCAACAGCGTGACCAACTACGTCATCGTCGCGCTCGACCGCCAGCGCACGCTGACCCTCGCGTTCGTTGTTGGCGTGATCTTCAACGTCGCGACCAACCTGATCTTCCTGCCCGCCTACAGCTATCGCGCGGCGGCGGTCATCCACATTCTGTCCGAGGCGATGCTCTTCGTCGCCTTCTACTGGATCATCCGCCAGGAGATCGGGGGGATGGGCTGGCGGCGCGCGCTGGTGCGCCCGGCGCTGGCCGCGCTGGCTCTGCTGGGGGTAACATTCGCCCTGTGGCAGGTCGCGCCGCTGGCCGGGCTGCTCCTCTCGCCGCTGGTCTATGGGGCCGGGTTGCTGGTGCTGCGCCCGTTCGGGCTGGAGGAGCTGGCACGTGTCGCGCCGCTGCTGCCGGGGCGGCTGCGCCGCTGGGCGCTGCGCGGAGTGCCTGCCCAGACATCGCCCTGACCAACCCTCACTGCCCACAAAAAAGCCCGGCCTGACGCCGGGCACTCTTTGTGCTTCTCAAACACCAATCAACGCGCCCCGATCGCAGGCGCGATCAAGTCGCCCTCAAAAGCAGTCTCTACTACGCGCTGCCCTCAGCCGACAGGCTCGTGCTCATCGGGTGCACTGACCGACTCGCGCTTGAGCAGCACGACGCGCAGCTTGCGGTCGTGCAGCAACCGGCGCACGATCGGGTTGCTCTGCACCGGCAGAATCTGAACTTGGTCTTCTTTGGTCAGCTCAAAATGGAAGACATCAACCCGCCGCGCGCCGGAGTGCCAGTGTTCCTCCAGACCCACGACCGGGCTAAGCTGCCAGCCGTCTACCAGGTAGCCCAGCAGCACGTCGGCCGGCGCATACGCCTGCGACGATGCCGACCAGTGGCGGCGCGTATCAAAAGACCGCAGTTCCATCTCCACAAAGGATGGCGCGGCTCCTGGCATAACAGTAACCTCCTTGGGGGGGCCTTGCCCCACCTGTGCACAGCGCGCGAACCACAAAGCCCTGTAAGTGGTGACATGTGGGTGCGCTCCCGTCCCAGAATACCCTACACATATTTTAACGAAAATCAACGAGAAAATATAGGTATTTCATGCACAAATGCATCCCGGCGGGCGACCGCGCCGTTTGACCCCGCCCCGCCCCGGCGCTAGAATACGGTCGGTTAGCGGGGCGCGGGGCGGTCAACTGCGCTCTTTTATGAGATTATAGCATACAAGCGAGGACGGGATTCGTGGCGACACTCGTTCAGATTGGCGACATTGGCCGGTACGATGGCCAGGAAGTGACTCTGCGCGGCTGGCTGTACAACCGCACCGACAAGGGCCGCCTGCAATTCCTGCTCGTGCGCGACGGCACGGGCATCGTCCAGTGCGTGGCCTTCAAGAAGGAACTGGACGCCGAGATGTTCGCCCTCGCCCAGGAGCTAACCCAGGAGTCCTCTATCGAGGTCACCGGCGTCGTCCGCGCCGACGAGCGCGCGCCGGGCTACCCCGGCAAGTTCGAGGTGGGCATCACCCGCCTGGCGCTGATCCAGATGGCCGAGGAGTATCCGATCCAGCCCAAAGAGCACGGCGTCGAGTTCCTGATGGACAACCGCCACCTGTGGGTGCGCTCGCTGCGCCAGTGGGCGATCCTGCGCGTGCGGGCGACGATCAGCAGCACGATCCGCTCCTGGCTGGACGATCACGGCTACATCCTGGTGGATACGCCCATCCTGACGCCCGCCGCCGGTGAGAACACGACAACCCTCTTCGCCATTGACTACTACGGCACGCCCGCCTACCTGGCCCAGACCGGCCAGCTTTACAACGAAGCCAACATCGCCTCCTTCGGCAAGGTCTACTGCTTCGGCCCCACGTTTCGCGCCGAGAAGTCCAAGACGCGCCGCCATCTGATGGAGTTCTGGATGGTTGAGCCGGAGATGGCCTTCTTCTCGCTGGAAGACCTGATGGCCATGGAAGAGGAGTTCGTCAGCGCCATCGTGGGCGCGGTGCTGGGCAAGCACCGCACGGAACTGGAGATTCTGGAGCGCGACATAAGCCGCCTGGAGGCCACCAAGCCGCCTTTCCCGCGCATCAGCTACGACGAGGCAGTGGAGCGCCTGCAAGCCCTGGCCGCCACAGTTGATGACCCGGAGCGCAAGGCGGAGCTGGCCATCACCTGGGGCGATGACTTCGGCGCGCCGCACGAGACGGCTATCGCCGAGATGTTCGACCGGCCCGTCTTCGTCTACCACTACCCGACGGCGGCCAAAGCCTTCTACATGCAGCCGGTGGAGGGTCGGCCCGAAGTCTGCCGCAGCGTAGACCTGCTGGCCCCCGAAGGCTACGGTGAGATCACTGGCGGCAGCGAGCGCATCTACGACGCCACGCTGCTCAAGGCGCGCATTGACGAGATCGGCATCTCGCCGGAGAACTACGCCTGGTACCTCGACCTGCGCCGTTATGGCAGCGTGCCACACGCCGGCTTTGGGCTGGGCGTCGAGCGCACTGTCGCCTGGGTGTGCGGGCTGCCCCACATCCGCGAGACGATCCCCTACGCGCGGATGCTCAACCGGCTGTACCCGTGAGCGCTCCGGCGGATAAGGCAATGTCCATTCACGCGCAGCGCACGCAGGTGCGCCGTCTGCTCGATGATTCCAGCCCGGCGGACGCTCCCACTGCTTATTACGCGCTGTTCCACGACCCGGCGCGCTCCGCCCTGTTCACGCACGCGGATGACAAGGGACGGGTGACCGGCTTCGTCGCCGTGTGCCAGACCGGGATTGACCTGTTTCGCCCGCTGCTGACGTTGCAGTGCCCGGACGCCGATTGCGCTGCCGCGCTGCTGGGCCAGGCGCTGAAGGCAGGCCGCCCGTACATTCTGTTCGCGCGGGTCAACCAGCTTCCGCTGGTCAGCGACGTGCTGCGCCTGGGCAGTCACCGCATTCTGCACATCCTGCGCCTGGACCCGCGCCGCTTCCAGCCGGTGATCAACGTGCTGGCCCGCAGCGAAGTCGCCTACGACGGCACGCCGCGCTGCGTGATCGAGTCCGGCGGGGCGCAGGCCGTGGCCGGGGTCAACTGGCAGAGTCCCGCCTTCGCCGAGATTTTCGTGCACACCGATCCGGCGCTGCGCGAGCGCGGCCTGGGCACCAGCGTGGCGGCGGGCGTGACGCAGGCGGTCCTGCAGAGCGGGCGCATCCCGCTCTACCTGGTCGAGGACGGCAACGGCCCGTCGCGGCGCATCGCCGAGACGCTTGGTTACGTGGACACCGGCGTGCGCCAGGTCTACGCGGACGTGGTGTACATAGGGTAGTGATCGTGATCGGTTTTCAGTTGTCAGCGGGCGGCGCGACGGGAACCGTTCGGGCGACCTTGCCCCTGATCACCGGCCACTGAAGACTGAAAACTGATCACCAAACACTGACAATTGACAACCGAACACCAACAACCAGGAACCAATCACTGATAACTCCCCATGGTTGACTTCACCCTCACCTTCCCGGCTGGCTTCTTGTGGGGCGCAACGACCGCCGCCCAGCAGGTCGAGGGCGGCAGCGCCCCCAACACCTGGACCGCCTGGGAGCAGATGCCGGGCCGCATCCACCAGGATCAGCGGGCAGGCCTGGCCTGCGACTGGTGGGGCGGGCGCTACGCGGAAGACTTCGACCGCGCCGCCGTCCTGGGTCACAATGCGCACCGCTTCTCAGTCGAGTGGAGCCGCATCGAGCCGGAGCGCGGCAAGTTCGACGGGGGAGCCATCGCCCACTACGCGGGCATGATCGCCGCGCTGCGCGCCCGGCACATGGAGCCGCTGCTCACGCTGCATCACTTCACCGACCCGCTGTGGATCGCCGAGCAGGGCGGCTGGCTCAACCCGGAGACGGCGCACCGCTTCGCCCGCTTCGCGCAGATCGTCGCCGAGGAACTGGGCGGCGGTGTGACCATGTGGTGCACGATCAACGCGCCGCTGGTCTATGCCATGCAGGGCTACTGGCTGGGGCGCTTTCCGCCCGGCGAGCGGAGCCTGGGCCGCGCGTTGCGCGTCGCTGAGGGGTTGCTGCGCGGGCACGCCGCTGCCTACGCTGCCATCAAGCGAGTCCAGCCCGGTGCGCAGATCGGCCTGGCGGCGCGCCAGATCAGCCTGCTGGCCCGCCGCCCCTCCTGGCTGCACGGGCCAGGCCGCAACCGGCTCCGCCACCTCTTCAACCGCGCTTTTGTCGAGGCCCTGCTGGCCGGCGAGCTACGCTTCTTGCGCCGGACGGTCGCCGTCCCCGAAGCGCGCGATACGCTCGACTGGATCGGCCTGAACGCCGGCCCTCGCTTCGTGGCCGGCTTCAACCTCCTCAAGCCGCGCCAGGCATTCGTCGAGCACAGACCGCCCAGGCACGGGCTGCTGGAGCCGGAGCGGGACGGCGAAATCTGGCCGGAGGGGCTGTTCGAGCAGATTCGCTGGCTGGCCGAGCGCACGGGCAAGCCGATCTACATCACCGAGCACGGCGTCCCCGACGCCGACGACGCGCTGCGCCCGCTCGTCCTCGTGCGCGGGCTGCGCAGCGTGTGGCACGCGCTCAACTACAACTTCCTGGTCAAGGGCTACTTCTACCGGACGCTGGTGGACGGTTTCGAGTGGGCGGACGGCTACGACCCGCGCTTGCGCTGCGGGCTGTTCGCCTGCGACCCCCAGACGCAAATCCGCACGCCGCGCCGCAGCGCCGGGCTGTACGGCGAAATCTGCGCGGCCAACGCCCTGACGATGGACATGGTGCGCCGCTACCTGCCGGACGAGGCCGACGCGCTGTTCCCCGGCGTGCCCGTCCAGCGCGAGGTGACGCTGCGCCCCCGGATGTGAGGGGCGTATGCGCCCCCTGCCGCTCAGTCCCCCACTTCAAGCGCCTGCGGCTTCGACGGGCGCGCGCGCCGCGCCGCCCGCGGGACGCCGCTGGGCCACCACGCCCAGCGCCCGAACAGGGCAGTCAGCGCTGGGACGAGGATGGTGCGCACGACAAAGGTGTCTATCAAGATGCCCACGGCCACCGCGAAGCCGATCTCCAGCAGGCCGGCGACCTCGCCGGTCAGCAGCGCGGCGAACGTCCCGGCCAGGATGATCCCCGCCGAGGTGATGATCGCGCCCGTCGTGGCCACGGCGACATGCACGCCCTCGCGCATCCCATGATAGCCGACCTCTTCCTTGATGCGCCCGAAGAGGAAGATGCTGTAGTCAATGCCCAGCGCGACCAGGAAGACGAAGGAGAAGAAGGGCACGTACCACGTCAGCCCGGCCACGCCGTAGAGCGTGGTGAAGATCAGGTGGGTCAGCCCCAGGGTGAACGTGAACGACAGCAGAACCGTGCCGATCAGGTAGAGCGGGGCCACGACGCTGCGCAGCATGATCAGCAGCACGATGAAGATGCCCAGCAGCACAAAGCCGATGGCGCGCAGCAGGTCGCGGTTCATCGTATTGCGGATGTCGGTGTTGATCACGGGGCCGCCGCTGACCACCGCGTCACCGCCGTCCTGGTAACCCCTGAGGACGCCGCGGATGGCAGTGACCGTATCCAGCGCCTCGTTGCTGCTCGGCGAGACGGAGAGGATGACCTCCAGCTTGAAGGCGGTGTCTTCCGCCGCCAGATAGGTCGCCGCGAGCTGCCCGGCCAGCGCCGGGTCCAGCCCGTCGCCGGTTGTGGGCATGTCGGCCAGCAGATCGATCAGCGCGGTCGGCATCAGGTACGGCTCGGCGACGGTGTCGAAGCGGGCCGCCAGCCCCTCGACGGCAGTGGCCAGTTCCTCCTGCCGCGTCAGGAGCCGCAGCGGGTTGGCCAGCAGGTCGCGGATCAAGACCAGGTTCGGGTCGTCAGCCACTTCCGGGAAGCGCTCGGCCAGCAGGTCTGTGTAGCCCTGCATCCCGGCCAGCGCCGCGCCGATCTGGGCCGGCTCCAGCGCGCTCATCTGCCCGGCATCGCCGATCATGCCCAGCGCCAGGCGAAGCTGCGCGCCGACATGCAGCACATCGCGCAGATCAGCGTATCCCTGACCGAGCGGATCGTCCAGGCCGCGCACGTCGAAGACGCCGTCGAGGGCCGCGATCTCGTCGCTGAGGCGCACGATGTCGGCGGCGATGCGCTGCGGGTCGCGCCCGGTCACGACCACGGTCAGCGGCATGGTGTTGCCCGCGCCCAGGCTGTCCTGCAGCAGCGAGAAGCCGATCACGACCGGCTTCTCGTCTGGCAGGTCATCGAGCAAGTCATAGGTCACGGGCTGGCTCAGGCTGTAGATAGAGAGCGGCAGCATCAGGGCGAAGATGACCACGATGACCAGCAGCGGGCGCGTGCTGACCCACTGCGAGGTCATGCCGTACCAGCGCCCGACCGGACGATGGGTGGCCTGGCCTGGCCAGAACGCGCGGTGGCCCAGGGTCGCCAGCAGCGCCGGGACCAGAGTCAGCCCGGCAGCCAGCGTGACCACGATGCCCAGAGCGAGCGCCGGGCCGGTCGTGTTGAAGATGCCCATCTCGGCGAAGATCATGGCCATGAAGCCGA
Source organism: Chloroflexota bacterium (assembly GCA_037447125.1). Classification (GTDB taxonomy): domain Bacteria; phylum Chloroflexota; class Anaerolineae; order Aggregatilineales; family Aggregatilineaceae; genus UBA2029. The sequence continues at coordinate 15,813 of JBBIHG010000015.1, forward strand.
CGAAGATCGTGCCGGCGCTGCTGGTGATCGTCTCGCCGACACGGTGCACGGTGTGGGCTGTGGCCGCCTCGGTGCCGGGATGGTCGGCCATCTCCTCGCGGAAGCGGCTGATCAGGAAGAGACAGTAATCGGTGCCCGCGCCGTAGATGATCGTGATCAACAGGACGTTGGCGTAGGTGGTGATCGTCAGGTAGTTGGCCCCCAGCCAGCCGACGATGCCGCGCGTGATCAGAAAGGCGAGCGTCACCGCCGTCAGGGGGATGAGCGGGCTGACCGGCGAGCGGTAGACCGCCAGCAGCAGGACGATGACCAGCGTGATCGTCACCCAGATGGCGCGGTCGGCGCTGGCGACGACCGACTCGCTGGTCTGGTAGACGAGCGGGCTGGTTCCGGTCTGATAGGCGCGCACGGACGGCGGGCGGTTGGCTTCCAGCCAGGCATCGATCTGGCGCATGGCCTCGATGGAGGGCGGCTCAGTGGCGCTCTCGGTCATGTTGACCCGCACCAGCGCGATCCGGTTGGCCAGGAGCGGGTCGGCGCTCGCTTCTCCCGCCACCAGCAGCGCGGCCAGCGCCGGCGACTGGGTGGGCGAAATCACCGCGTCGAGGACCTCTGGCGCTTCGTCGCTGCGCGCCCAGTCGGTGAAGGCGCGGATGAAGCGCCCGGCCTCGGTGTCAAGCTGCGCGTCGAATGAGGGCACGTCCGGGTTCAGCACCCCCTCGGCGGACTGGCGCGCGTCGAAGACGATCACCGAGCCGCCCGCGGCGGTCTCGGCGGGGAACACCTGCTCGTAGAGGGCGCTCGCGTGCTTGAACGGGGCGTCGTCGGGCAGGAAGTCGGCCAGGTCCGAGCTGGCGACATCGGTCATGCTGGGGGCGATCAGAGTCACAATGGCTGCCGCCGCCACCCAGGCGATGAGGATGGGGAGGCGATAGCGGGTGGTGAAGCGTCCCAGGCGTTCGAAGATCATGCGAGGTACCTCCGCGCTGTAGGCGTTCAGCCCGGTTTCTGCGCCGCAGCGCCCTGCTGCAGCACGGTGAGCATGGTGCTGGCCATGTCGGCGGCGCTGTAGCCGGTGTCGTTCTCCAGCCACCAGCCGAGCAACTGGATCAACATGCCAGTTATCACCTGAGCCAGGACGCGCGGCGGGATCAGCCCGGACAGGCCCACTTGCGCAAGCTCGCTGACGATGGTGCGCTCGATGACTTCGGCCATGTACTGCCGCCCGAAGGCGTTGAGCTGCGCCGAGGCCGCCCCGCCAACCATGATCAGCATCAGCTCGCGATTCTCGTCCGCCCAGCGGAAGACGCGCGCGAAGCTGTGCTGCATCCAGGCCGGATCGAGCGGGTGGGCGTGGGGAATGGCGAGGATCTCGGCGACCAGCGCATCGAAGCCCTGCCCCATCAGCTCGCGCACGCAGCCTTCCTTGTTAGCAAAGTGCTTGTAGAAGGTCGCCTTGCTGACGTCGGCGCGCTCGGTGATGGTCGCGATATCCACCTGGCCGTAGCCGTGCGCGCTGATCAGTTCGCGCGCGGCGTCAATCAGGCGCTGGTGGGTTTCGGCTTTGCGCCGGGCGTGGCGATTGCGCTGGTGGGTCATCGGACTCGCTCGACTGCCCGATCTATAGAAGACGAAGTGTCTAATGATAGACGCACCGTCAACCATTGTAGTGCTCCGCCGGGTTTTGTCAACTGGCGCCGGCACGGGTGTGTGCAGAATCTGTCAGGCAGTTTGCCGTGCCTTGGTTTACCTCACCCCCGCTCGGCGCTCACGCGCCTCGCCGCCCCCTCTCCGCCGCGGAGAGGGGGCAGGCCGAGCGCAGCGAGGCCGGGAGTGAGGTAAACGAAACAAGCCGATCTTTCTTTATGCTTTCTGGATGCCTGTCCGCCCCTGAAGGCGCTTTGGGAAAGGGCGGACAGGCATCGAGGTTGGTCTGCAGGACGGAGCGCCTCTTTGCTGTGCCTCACCGCCGCTCTCCGCCGAGGATCGGAGGCACACAAAACCCCGGTGGATTGCCGGGGTTTCTATGCGCATCGGGAGGTCTGTGGAGGATCAGCCGACCATGAACTGCCCGTCCTTGTAGAACAGCATCCCGTCCACCACGATCTCGCCGCCCTGGCGCATATCGCAGATCATGTCCCAGTGCACGTCGGAGTTGTTGACGCTGCCCGTCTCGCCGTAGCCCTGGCCGACGGCCATGTGCACCGTCCCGCCGATCTTCTCGTCGAAGAGGATCGAGCCGGTGAACTGCTGGATGTCCCAGTTGGTGCCGATGGCGAACTCGCCCAGGCGACGCGCGCCGGGATCGGTGTCCAGCGTGGCGATCAGGAAGTCCTGGTTCGTCTCGGAGCGGGCATTGACCACCAGCCCGTCGCGGAACTCCAATTCGACACCCTTGACCTCATTGCCGCGGAAGTAGGCCGGGTAGGTGAAGCGCACCCAGCCGTTGACGCTGTCTTCGACCGGCCCGGTGAAGATCTCGCCATCGGGGAGGTTTTCCCTGCCGCCGGCGTTCTTGAACAGCCGCCCGGCGATGGACATGGTCAGGTCAATGTGGTCGCCGCGCACGTGAAGATGCTTGCGGCCCTTCAGCCAGGCGATCAGGCGGTCCTGCGCCCCGTAGAACGCCTTCCAGGCGGCGACCGGGTCGTCCAGGTCGAGCTTGCACGCGCCGAAGACGAAGTCGGTGTACTGGCGCAGCGACATGCCCGCATTCTGCGCGTAGCCGAAGGTGGGGAACTGCGTCGAGCAGCGGCGCAATTCTCCGGCTGCTTCGCGCCGCATCTGAATGGTGATCAGCGCCGAGCGCGCCTTGGCCCGCGCCACCTGCATCTCGATCGGGTAGGCGCTGCGGTCGCGCGTGTTTTCTTCGGCGTCAATGCGGATGATGACCGGCGCTTCTTCGTACATCAGCTTAAGCATCGGGTTGACATCGGCCAGCAGGTCGGGGGCGGTGGTCGCCTCCAGGCCGAGTACCTCTTCTTCGCTCATATGGATGTAGACGGCGGGGCGCGCGCCCATGCGCAGCGCCTCTTCGTACAGCGCCTGGCAGAGTGGCTCGCCGGCGGGGCTGGTGCTGCGGATCAGCACGCGCTCGCCCGGCTGCGTCCTCGTCGAATAGTGCAGCAGAACGTGGGCCATCTTGGTTATGCGGGAGTCCATGAGTGATTACGGTTCCTTTCGTCAAGCGAGCAGGGTTGTCTGAACCTGATAGAGTGGTGCCTGATTGTAGCACGCTCCGGGCGGGGGCGGCTAAGTGAGCCTCACCCGCGTCCGCGCTTCCACCAGCGCCAGCAACCCCTGCCAGTAGGGAAACGCCCGCGCCAGGAAGCGCTCGCGCTGCTCGGCGCGCAGCGTGGACAGGCTGCGCCCCACCCGTGCCAACAGTCGCAGCGCGCTGAACACCTCCCAGAAGACCAGGTCTGGCACAGCGCCCGCCACATCCTCGTAGGCATCCAGGAATTGATCGCTGAGCGCAACGCCGTAAGCGCCGAGCATGGCGCTGGCGAAGCCGATGTCGAAGCGCGGGTCGGCCAGGACGGCGTGCTCCCACCCTTCGATGGCAACGATACGCGGCGGCTGGGCGACAGCCCGCTCCAGCGTGTATTCGCCGTGCGTGATGGCGCGCGGCAGTTCCTCGACTGCTTCCACGCGCCGGATCAGCCAGTCGAGAATCTCTTGCAGCTCCCAGGTCTCCAGGCGGCGCACCAGCCGGGCCAGCTCGCCAAAGGCGTAGCGCAGCGGCGTGACGGGCAGGTCTGGCAGCGTGTCCCAGGGCAGAGCGTGCAGCCGGGCCAGGGTGCGGGCGAAGTCGGCGCCGGCGCGGGCGAAGAAGGCGTGCGGCTGCCCGGCGACACGCCAGCCCGCCACCCTCTCGGCCAGCAGCAGGGTGTGATCGTCGTGCTGGCTCCAGCCCAGGTAGTACACCGCCGGGACGGGGAAGCGCAGCGCGCCCAGCGCGCGCATCACGCGGAAGGCGCGCAGGGCCTGCACCTGCTGGGCGGGCGGGTAGCGGCGCAGCAGCACGTAGGGGGGGACGCCCGGTGCGTCCAGGGCGAAGGCCAGCCCATGCTCGCTCTCACCCGGCGCGACCGGCGCGGGCATCGCCGCGACGCCCCGCCCGAAGGCCAGGCGCAGCACGTGGGCGGCGGGATTGTCCGGGGGGAGCGCGCTCACAGGGCGGCGCCCTGGGAAGCGCGGGCCAGCGCCTCGTCAAGGCGCGCGATCAGCGCGTCCAGGCGGGGGATGGGCGTCGGCGACTCGCTGAGGAAGGTCAGCCCGCTGCGCACCGTCTCCAACATGCCCGGCTCGGCCCCCTGGTCGAGCACGCGGGCGAAGTGCTGGAAGGCCGCGTCCGGCTGGCCGAGCACCAGATAGGCCTGAGCCAGGTCGCAGCGCGTCCAGTTGTCGCGCGGGTCGTCGTCAAGCTGCCACTGGGCGCGCTGCACCACGTCGCGGAAGGTGCGCTCGGCGTCGGCATCATTGCCCAGCCGCTTGTGCAGCGAGGCCAGGTTGATCAGCGGGTAGGATGAGTGCAGCGTGACCTGATGGGCGCGCTCGTAAGCATCCAGCGCGGCATAGAGCCGCCCCTGCCGCCGGTACAGCCCGCCCAACGAGCCGTAGTAGGATTCGCCCTCGGCGTCGGTCAGGCGCGGGTCGCGGGCCAGCGCCTCTTTCAGCCGGGCCTCGGCCTGCTCCCAGATGCGCTGGCGCTCGGCCTCCTGGCCGGGCGCGTCCAGCCCATCCCCCTGGCGGCGCAGGGCCAGCCCCAGCGCGGCAATCGCCGGTGTGAAGCCCGGCTCTTTTCCCAGCGCGCGCTCCAGGTGAGCGATGGCCAGCGCGATCTCCTTGCGCTGGGTGTAGAGATAGCCGAGCAGGTAATTGGTGGCGTGATCGGTCTCGTCAATGGTCAGGGCGCGCTGCAGCGTGGCAATGGCCGTGTCGTAGTTGTGGGCGCGGACCTGCTGCTCGGCCAGCAGTTGCAGCGAGAGCACAGCCACCTCGCGCTCGACCGTCGCCTGCAGCGCGGCAAAGCGCTCCTCATAGTCGCCGAGCGTCGCCTCCATGCGGGCGCTTAGCGCGCGCGATTCCTCCACCTGGTCGAGAATCATGCTGCGCAGCATCCACGCGCCAAGCACGAGGGCGATGCTGATCGCCGCCATCGAGACTTCCAGGAAGCTGAGCAGGTTGCCGGTGAAGGCCGTCGCGTTGTTGGCCCGCTCCAGAATGGCCAGGGCCTCGGCCTCGCTGATCCCGTCGCTGAGGTCAACGCTGGGGGCCAGGCCGGAATCGTCGCGGTGCGCCGCGTAGAGCGCGTAGAGGGCGACAAGCAGCGCGGCCAGGGCCAGCAGGGCAGTCAGGCTGCCGGAGAGCCGGCGAATGCGGCGGCTTGCGGTTTGTAGAGGCACGACCCTCCCCTTTCCCAGGCAACGAACGGTCTGCTATTACCATACGCCAAATGGCGCGAACTGCAAAGTTTGGTTAGGAAACGGTTTGAATGAGCGCCTGGCATCCTGGGGCGGTGAGGGCGCCGCTAATCGCCCGTCGCCAGCGCCGCCGCCACGTCCCACACGCGGACGAAGCCATCCAGCCCCCCACTGGCGATGCGCGTGCCATCCGGCGACCACGTCACCGCGCGGACGTCGGCCCCGTGCGCGCCCAGGACTTGCAGGGCCTCGCCGTCCGCCGCGCGCCACAGACGCACAGCCCCATCCCGCCCGGCAGTGACCAGCGTCGCCCCGTCCGGCGACCAGGCCAGGGCGATGACGTGCCGGTCCAGTCCCTTGAGCGTGGCCACCACCCGCGCCTGTTCCGGCCCGGCGGCGAGATCCCAAATGCGGACTGTCTTGTCCCAGCTTGCCGACACCAGGCGTGTCCCATCCGGCGACCAGGCCAGGTCGGTGATGCTGTCCTGGTGGTCATCCAGCACGGCCAGCAGCCGCCCCTCCTGAGGGTCCCACAGGCGAATGGTCATGTCCGCGCTGCCGCTGGCGACTATCGAGCTGCCCGGCGACCAGGCGACCGCTGTGGCGCTGGCCGCGTGGCCGTTGGTTTCGCGCAGCACTTCCAGGGCAAACAGGTCATCGAAGGCGTGGGCCAGAACTGCCTCGATCTGTACTGGCTCCAGGGCGGGGAATAGCTCGTAGCGCCCGGTGGTGATCTCGGCGGCCAGGCCCTCTGCGCCCAACGCCCGCCATGTGCTGGCGATCTCCGCGTCGCTCTGCGCGCTCAGCGCGCCCGCTGCCTCATCCTGGGGCACCAGGACCAGATAGAAGCCCAGGCGGTCGAGGCGCTCGACCGGCAGACGCCCCTGGGCGCTCCGCTGAAACGCTTCCAGGCGCAGCGCACGGGTTGCCTGGATGAACGCGGCGTCGTCGCGCCCGGCGATGTCGTTGACCATCTCCTGCGCGCGCGCCCGTCCGTTGAGGTGGCCCACGAAGATGACGTCATCCAGCAGCGTCGCCGCGCGCAGCGCCTCTGCTTCGGGCAGCGCGTCCAGCTCGGCGGCCAGCGCCTCATCGCCTTTCACCTGGAACGACAGGCTGTGGGGCAGCCCGGCCAGCGCGGCGCCCAGCTCGCGCGCACCCAGCCCATCCACGGCGGCTACGTCGAAGTTGTGGGCGCCAAGCTGCCGGAGGATGGGCAGCACCGTCTCGTCGAACAGGGCCAGCGCCAGCCGGACGCGCGCCGCCTCGTCGAGCGCGGCCAGGGCGGCGTTGAGGGTGTCGTCGCCGGTGGTGATGGTCAGCGCCGCCTCGTGATCGCGCAGCCGCCCGGCCAGGCGCAGCAGGCCAGCGTCCTCGCGCGCATTGAAGGCACCAATGGCGTCAACGGCGGCGTCATAATCACGCAGCGCCGCCACGAACTCCGGGTCTTGCAGCCTGGCCGCGATCACCTCGCCGTTCTCCACGCCGAACGAGATGGAGAGGTCCTCGCCCTCCAGATCGGCCAGCGTGGCGATGAAGTCTTCGCCAGCACCCGCGGTGGCGCTCGCGCCGCTGGCCGCGGTGATGATGATGACCAGTTCCTGATTCTGCAGGCTGCGCACCGTGCGAATCAGATCGGCATCATCGCGCGAGTCAATGGCGGCGAGGGTAGCCTCAGCCGCTTCCAGGGCATCGAGGGCAGCGTTAACCCCCGCGTCGTCGCGCATGGCCAGCAGCGCGGCCACATCACGATTCGGCAGGGCTGCCAGGTCGGAGTCCAGAGCAGTGTCGCCTGTGTGCAGGGTCAGGCGGTAGGGGCTGGCGTCAACGGCCAGCAGCATCCGCACGAAGGCCGCGTCGTCGAAGGTGACGAACAGGTGATAGTCGGTGGCACGCAGGCGCGTCACCAGATCGGTGAGCGGCTCGGCCTCGAGGGCGGCCAGCGTCTTCTCCGCCGCTTCGAGCGCGTTGATCGTCCGCATCAGGTCCCGGTCCAGCAGCTTGAAAGCCACGGCCAGCACGTGCGTCTGGCCGAGCGCGGCCAGCGACTCGCCCCCGCCCGCGCTCCACAGGCGCACGCTGTCATCAGCGCCCGCGCTGACCAACTGAGACCCGTCGGGCGACCAGTCGGCGTCGAAGACCCAGTCCGTGTGTCCTTGGAGCAGCGCCAGTGCCGCGCTGGTGGCCGGCTCCCACAGGCGGACGGTGTTGTCCAGCCCGGCGCTGGCCAACTGCGACCCGTCCGGCGACCAGGCCAGGGCGCGCACCGCCGCCCCGTGCCCTTCCAGCGCGCGCAGTGGCTTGAACCCGGCATCGTAGAGCCAGACGCGCGGCCCCTCGCCCACGGCCAGGGTGCTCCCGTCTGGCGACCAGGCCAGAGCCAGCGACTCGCTGACCGGCAGGCGCAGCCGCTCGTAGGGTGAGGGGGCAGGCTCGCCGTCGGCTGATGGGGCGGGCGTCACAGCCTGGGGCGGCTCGCTGGGTGCGGCGCTGTTGCTGCCGCAGGCGCTTAGGCCGGCGACGCCCAGCGCCAGCACAACCGCCCACACGACCAGACTCATCCAGTCCCGGTGCCCAGAGCGCATCAGCTTGATCATGGCGGCGCGTCCTAATTCCATGCGGCGCAGAGGCCGTTGGTTCCCCGCCAATAATAGCACAGAGTGGAAACCGGGCGGACAACCCAGGGCGAAGTGGGGCGGGCAAAGGCTGTCACCAAATCGCTTGCCGTGGGGGTATTGACCTCACCCCCAGCCTCGCTGCGCTCGGCTCGCCCCCTCTCCGCGGCGGAGAGGGGGCAACGAGGCGCGTCAGCGCCGAGTGGGGTGAGGTAGACCAGGGCGCGGCAAACTGCCTGACAGGTCTCGCAACACCCCCTTACTGGTTTCACTTGCCCTGTGGCGGATTGTCGGCTAGTCTCTGGTAGGGACCCTGTAGCGGGCCACCAGTCGCCTGGCAGGGCTGCCTGCCGATAGCCTGGAAAGCGAGAACATACACCTTATGGAGAAAGTCGAGCAACTCAAAACTCACCTGGCCGACGTGGTGCACCTCAGACACACAGCAGCCGTGCTGGCCTGGGATCAGCAAGTGAACATGCCGCCGGGGGGCGCTGCCGCGCGCGCCGAGCAGCTTGCCACCCTGAGTCGCCTGGCCCACGAGATGTTCACCGCTGAGGACACCGGGCGGCTGATCGAGGCTGCCGCTGCCGCAGTAGACGGGCTAGGCCCCGACAACGATGAGGCCGCGCTGGTGCGCGTCGTCAAGCACGACTATGACCTGGCCACGCGCGTGCCGACCGCGCTCGTCGCTGAGCTGGCCCGCGTCACATCGCAGGCGCATGAGATCTGGACCAGGGCACGCGCCGAGGCCGACTTCGCTGCGTTTGTGCCCATGCTGGAGCGCATCCTCGATCTCAAGCGCCAGGAAGCCGAGGCGCTGGGCTATGAAGAGCGCATGTACGACGCGCTGCTTGACCAGTTCGAGCCGAACATGAAGACCGCCGAAGTCGAGCGCCTGTTCGCCGAGCTGCGCGCCGAGCTGGTGCCCTTCGTCGCCCAGATCTTCGCCAACCTGGACGCTGTTGACGACTCGCCGGTGCACAAGAAGTATGACATCGCCAGGCAAGCCGAGTTCGGCCTGCGCGTCATCGAGCGCATTGGCTACGACATGAACCGCGGGCGCCAGGACAAGTCGGTGCATCCCTTCACCACCGAGTTCTCGATTGACGATGTGCGCATCACCACCCGCTACATCGAAGACTGGATGCCCTCGGCGCTGTTCGGCTCGATCCACGAGGCGGGGCACGCCATGTACGAACAGGGCAGCAACCCGGTCTTCGAGGGCACGCTCCTGGCCGGGGGCACCTCGCTGGGCGTGCACGAGAGCCAGTCGCGCCTGTGGGAGAACGTGGTCGGGCGCAGCCGGGGCTTCTGGCGTTTCTTCTACCGCGACTTGCAGGAACTGTTCCCACAGCAGTTGGGCGACGTCAGCCTGGAGGCGTTCTACAAGGCGATCAACGCCGTGACCCGCTCGCTGATCCGCGTCGAAGCCGACGAGGTCACCTACAACCTGCACATCATGCTGCGCTTCGAGTTGGAGAACGACCTGCTCGAAGGCAAGCTCGCGGTGCGCGACCTGCGCGACGCCTGGAACGCCAAGATGGAAGCCTACCTGGGCATCACCCCGCCAGATGATGGCAAGCACGGGGTACTTCAGGATGTGCACTGGTCTGCGGGGCTGATCGGCTACTTCCCGACCTACTCGCTGGGCAATTTCCTGTCGGTGCAGTACTGGGACAAGGCGCTGCAGGACGTGCCGTCCATCCCCGACGACATCGCGCGCGGTGAGTTCGGCTCGCTGCGGAGCTGGCTGGGCGAGCACATTCTCCGCCACGGGCGTAAGTACTTCCCCACGGAGCTGACCGAGCGCGTGACCGGCGAGCCGATCCGGGTGGGGCCGTTCCTGCGCTACCTCAAGACGAAGTACAGCGACATCTACGGGCTGTAGAGATGCGGTGATTGGTTTTTGGTTCTTGGTTTTTGGCGAAGGCGGCTCTGTTCCAGACGTATTCCACCAACAACCAGTAACCAACCACCAATCACCAACGACCAACAGCCACCCACAACAAGAAACCCCGCTGCGAGGCGGGGTTCGCTTTTGGAGTCAGGGGGCGCTCAATCGCCGCCGAACAGCCAGCGCAGCAACCGGCGCATGGGGCCCGGACGCTTCGGCTCTTTGATCGTCGTATTGCCCAGCCGGTCAATGGTGATGACCATGAACTGGTTGCGGTGGATGGCCTCTTTCAGCTCCAGCCGCTTGTTGCGGGGGATCAGGTAGGCTTCCAGGCGTTCCTTGGCCTCGTTGGAGCGGATGCTGGCCAGCCGCCAGACGTCATCATGAAGCTCGATGGCGCGCATCAGCACCACATAGCGTTCCTGCATGGAGAGCAGGTCCGGCTCTGGCTCCGGGTCGTAGATGGCGTGGCGCGGGCTGGGGGGCGGTTGGTCGAAGTAGGTGCTGCGTGGCGCAGGCTCCGCCGGCACTGGATTGTAGTCGGCCACGCGCGGGTCGTCATAGATTTGCTCGCTGGCCGGGTGCACACGCGCTGCCGCCCGGCGCTCGCCGGGGTAGAGTGGCGCCGGCGGGCGGGATGGGTGAGCCTCACCGCCCCCGTAGGGATACGAGTCATGTGGTTCGGGGTCAGGGTAAGGCTGCTCTTGCGCCGGCTCCCAGAAGTCGGCAGGAGGCTCAGGACGTCGTTCGGGCGTGGGGCGCCGGCTGGGCACGGAGGCGGCACCGGGTCCCCAGCGATGATCGGGACGTGGTGGCGCCAGTCGTCCTGGTGAACGGTGATCGTCGCGAGTCATCCAGGTCCCTCCCTAGTAGTCTGCCCCCGCTGGATGCTTCAGAACTGCGCCGGGCACGGCCAGACAGCCCGGCACGTGCACACCATCCGGTCACGAGACTGCCGGGGCGTCCACGGCAGTGCGCGCGATCGTGACCTGGAAGGAATTGGTAAAGAATAACGAACCGCGGCTCGGACACAATAGTTGTTGGTACTACGGTACCTTAGTATGGCACTGGGCGCAAGCGTGATCCAGACCTGGCGCTCAGCAGGGACTCTATTTCAGGGAGAATTTCAGGAATTATTCACATACCTTAATCAAACCTATCTCAAACCTTAATTCATTGTTTATACTTCACTCATTCAATAAGGCCTCTACGGACGCCCAATCCTCCGGGCCAGGGCCAATAGTCTGCACCCCCTCGGCCAGGAGTCGCGCGTTGCCCGTCGCCGCACTGCGTACCGCCAGGACGGGGCGGCCCTGAGCGCGGGCGAAGCGCGCCGCATGAAGACTCCCGCTCTCCGGCCCTGCCTCGACCACGATCACCGCCCGGCTCAGCCCGCTGATGATGCGATTGCGCGCGACCAGCGCCGGGGCCGACGGGCTGGCGTCAGGGTGAGTCTCCGACAGCAGCGCGCCGCGCGCCATCATCTCGGCGGCCAGTGCCCCATGGGCGAAGGGATAGACAACGCGCACGCCGCTGCCCAGCACGGCCAGCGTCCGCCCGCCACAGGCCAGCGCCGCCTGGTGGGCCAGCGCGTCAATGCCCACCGCCAGCCCGCTGACCACCGTCCAGCCGTGAGCGGCGGCCTGTGCGGCCAGTGCCACCGCTGTCTGGCGCGCCTGGACAGTGGGGCGGCGCGTGCCAACGATAGCGACGGCGCGTTCGTCAGCCGCCGCCAGCGTCCCTCGCCAGAACAGGACCGGCGGCGCGTCCGGCAGCGCCCGCAGCGCGGCGGGATAGTCCGCCTGATCGCGCTGCGCCACAGCGATGCCGTCCGCCAGCCAAGACGCCAGCGCCGCATGGATGGCTGGCACGTCGGCGGCGCTGATGGCCGCGGCCAGCTTGGGGCCTACGCCGTAGACGGAGCGCAGAGCCGCCGCGTCCGCGCCCAGCACGGCCTCCAATGAGCCGAAGCGGTCGAGCAGCCGGGTGATGGTCTGGCTGCCCAGGTGGGGGATCAGGCTGAGGGCGACCCACTGGGCCAGCGACCTGTTTTCGGCGGCGGACATGCGCGGCTCCCGGCTGCGGACGGCGGACCTGCGCATAGCCTACTCACCGCTGCGTGGATTGGCAAACAGGCTGCGCGGCGGCAGCGACGGGTGCGTGCAAAACCTGTCAGACAGTAGGGACCTGTTCCGCTGCGCCCTGGTTGACCTCACCCCCGCTCGGCGCTAACGCGCCTCGCCGCCCCCTCTCCATTCGAATGGAGAGGGGACAAGCCGAGCGCAGCGAGGCTGGGGGTGAGATAGAACAGGGCGCCTTGACGCGCTTCCTCTCACTCCTCCGCTCAATTCGGACTTCCGATCGCCTATGCCCCATGCTATAATGCCCAGCGATGGACGACAGCACCTGGATGCGCCTGGCGCTCGACGAAGCGCGTCGCGCGCTGGAGCACGACGATGTGCCCATTGGCGCGATTGCTGTGCGCGACGGCGAGATCATCGCGCGGGCGCACAACCGGCGCGAAGCGGATGGTGACGCGACGGCGCACGCCGAGTTGCTGGCTATCCGGGCCGCTTCGACCGTGGTGGGTCATTGGCGGCTCGAAGGGGTGACGCTCTACTGTACGCTTGAGCCGTGCGCCATGTGCGCCGGGGCGATGGTCCTGGCCCGGCTGCCGCGCCTGGTCTACGGCGCGCCCGACCCAAAAGCCGGGGCGAGCGGCAGCGTGCTCAACCTGCTGAGCCACTCCCAACTCAATCACCGCGTGGCGGTGACTGGCGGGGTGCTGGCCAACGAGGCCGCCGCGCTGATCCGCGAGTTCTTCGCCGGGCTGCGCGCCCAGGGCCAGAAATAACAACAGCATAGCACGTCCGAGACGGAGGGGTGCCAGAGTGGTTGAATGGGGCGGTCTCGAAAACCGTTGTGGCGCTTCGCGCCACCGTGGGTTCGAATCCCACCCCCTCCGCCAGCGTTTTTCCCGCGACCGGCGTTGACGTTTCCCAGCTTGTTTGCCACATCCCGACTGCTGCGGCCAGACCCATGCGCTGGCCGTTGTCTTTGTGGCGCCGCGGTCTCAGGCAGGGATAGGGGCAGTGCTGGTTTGCGCACCCGCTGCGCGCACGCTATAACGAATGGGGTTGGCGGCCAGCGCCAGCCCACGAGGTGCTATCGGTCGCCGGTCGCTGCTGAATGGTGGGGCGCAGCCCGCCCTGAACGCCGACACCTGATCGCTCCAGACAGATCGCCTGAGGGAGACCATGGAAGCCAGCCACGTCCGCGACGCGCTGCGCTCATTCGTGCTCAACGACATGATCCGCCTGCCTACCTATGACCTGCAGGACGACGAGCCGCTGATCACCGGCGGGCTGGTGGATTCGTTCTCGCTGGCGCTGTTCGGCGTCTTCGCGGAGGAGCGTTTTGGCGTGTATATCCCCGACCCGGAGCTGACAGTCGAGAACCTGGACACGCTCAACCAGATGGTCGCGCGCGTGCTGCGCGGCCTGGCGTGATCCGGCGCGACCCGCCGGGGACGAGGCCTCCTGAGGAGAGATGTCATGCCGCGACATACCACCCGCCTGATCGCGCTGGCGCTGCTGGTGGCGACGCTGCTGGCCGCATGCGGGTCAGCCCAGCTATCTTCGCTCCCCGTGCCCACGCCTACGACTGGCGGGCAGCTTCCAGCGGAGACGCTGGTATCGTCGCGGGGCATCGAGCGCGAGTTGCTGGCCCTCGCCCCGCCTGCCCAGATCACGCCCACGCCCGCCAGGGAGACGGTGCGCGTCTGGTGGCCGGACGAGCTTTACCCGCAGGAAGAGGGAGAAGCCCGCGACGCGCTTGAGAGTCAGTTCGAGAGCTTCGCCCAGACCTATACGACCTACGATCTTGAGGTTCGCCGCAAGCGGACGAGCGGCCTGGGCGGCATCCTGCCCACGCTACGCACCGCCCTGCCGGTCGCTCCCGGCGCGCTGCCCGACCTGACGCTGATGCGCCGCGCCGATATGCTCACCGCTGCCAACGAAGGGCTGATCGTCCCGCTGGACGACTGGGTCCCTGAGGATGTGGCCGCGAACAACCTGCTGCCCGGTGTGCGCTCGCTGGGTGAGATCAACGGCGTGCTGTACGGCGTACCCTACATGCTCAACATCGTCCACAACGCCTATCGTCCGGCGGCGCTCGCCTCCCCCCCGCTCTCGTTCACCGACGTGCTCAACGCGGAGACGGCACACCTGTTCCCGGCAGGAACCACGCCCGTGAATTGCGTGGCGCTGCTGCAGTACCGTGCTGCCGGCGGGCGGCTGGTGGATGAGGGCGGGGCGGCCATCCTCGACCGCGATCCGCTGCTGGAGGTGCTCAGCTATTACGCGGCGGGCACGGCGGCGGGCATCTTCAGCCCGGCGTTGCTGGGCTACGTGCGGTACGACGATTACTGGAACCGGTTCGTCACCGGCGAGACCGACCTGGTCGGTGTGGACACAACGACCTTCCTGCGCCGGCATAGCAGTGTGCCCAGCGCCCTGCCGGTGCCCCTCCCTACCCTCAACGGCGCGCCGATCACCGCCCTCGATGGCTGGATGTGGGTGGTGACCACGCACAACTCGGAGCACCGCCAGCGGACAAATGTGTTCCTGGCCTGGGTGATGCGCATCGGCCAGCAGAGCGTGCTCAGCGAGGCGTTCGACTTGCTGCCCACGCAAACGCGCGCCCTGCGCCTGTGGGAAAACCGCGAGTATGCCGAGTTCGCCCAGAACTTGCTGGCGGCTGCCGTGCTGGTGCCAGAAGCGCAGCGCACCAACAGCGCAGCGCTCGCCCTGCAAGAAGCGGTCAGCAAGGTGCTGCAAGGCGCAGCGCCGGACGATGTTGCCGAGGCTCTTCTGGCCCGCTTCGAGTAGCGCC
>JBBIHG010000015.1:30740-50641 GCA_037447125.1 Chloroflexota bacterium
GGTCAGCGCGCGCAGGTCGCGCAGCGTATCCACAGCGGCGAAGGCATCCAGGCTGGCGGCAAAAGCGACCGGGTCGGCCTTGGCCGCCTCAATGCGCAGCTTGTCCTGGTCTGGCCCAGGCTCGACGTGCTGTTTGAGCAGTTCGAGGCGATCCAGCGCAGTCAGGTGCTCCTTGAGGGGGTTGGAGCGCGAGGCCTGGGCCGGCGAGCCGTTGCCGAGCAGCGCTGCCGCGGGCGAGAGGGATTGCATCAGTGCAGAGGCCGGGGCTGTGGGCGTCAGAATGGGCCTGGCGGGGCCGGCGGCCAGGCGCGCCTCGCCAATGGCCCGCGCTGTCTGTTCGAACGCAGCTTGTAGATGCGCCCCGTCGCCGGACGGTGAGGGCGGGCGCTCTGGCAGGAGGCCGGGCACAGCGGGGGCCGGGTCAGGTGGAGCGGCGTCGGGAGGCTCCGGCAGGTCGAACAGCGGCGGGCTGACCGCCATCAGGCGCGGCACGCAGTCCGCGTGCTGGATGGCCAGCCGGGCGGCGACCGCCGCGCCCAGGTCGTGCCCGACCAGCGCCGCCTTGACGATACCCATCTGCCGCATGAACCCGGCTACCATCTCTACCTGGGCCGCGAAATGGTAGCGCGTGGGTATCCGCGCAGAATCGCCGAAGCCCCACAGATCAAGCGCATAGACGCGGTATTTCATGCTCAGGTGCTGCATGGCCGGCACCCAGTAGCGCCACGAGCCAAGCCAGCCGTGCAACAAGATGACTGGGCGGCCACGGCCCAGCACCTCGTAATGCACCAGCTCGCCGTCTATCGTGATAACGCTCATGCCGCGTCTCGTGGGGCCAGGGAGCCTGGCCCCGCTCAAGTGCTCTTCGACCTGGTCAGAACCTCGTTGACTCGTGTGTTCAGGTCGTCTGGCGTGAAGGGCTTGAGCACATAATCATAAGCCCCTGCCTCCATGCCAGACTCCATCTCGTTCTGCTGCCCCTTAGCCGACAGGAAGACCACGGGGATGTCCTTCAGCTCATCGAGCGCCTTGATCGCGCGGCAGGCTTCGTAGCCGGTCATGCGCGGCATGCGCACATCGAGCAGAATGAGGTCGGGCTTCTCGTAGGGGGCCAGGTCAACCGCCTCGGCGCCGTTGCGCGCCGTGATCACCTCATGGCCGCCGAACTGCAGCGTGAATTCGATCAAGTCGCGGATGTCGCGTTCGTCTTCAGCAATCAGAATGCGCGCCATAGCCAGAACCATCACTCTCCGCTAGCCTGTATCGCGTGATCCAACGCTTCCATGTCCGGTACGCGCGCGGGCAGCACCACGTAGAAAGTCGTCCCCTGCCCAACCGCACTGTCGAACCAGATGCGGCCCTGGTGAAAGGCCACCAGCTCGCGCACAATCGCCAACCCCAGGCCAGTGCCAGGGGTATCGAGCACCATCTCGTGCATCTCCTCTCCGCGGAAGAACCGCTCGAAGACACGCCCGGCGATCTCTGGCGGGATGCCTATCCCTGTGTCGGCCACGGAGAGAATCACATGGCCGGTCTGTTCATCGCTGCGGGCAGCTAGGGTGATGGTGCCGCCCTCCGGCGTGTAGTTGAAGGCGTTATCGGCCAGGTTGGTCAGAATCTGGGCCACTTTATCGTGGTCGCCCCACACCACCAACTCCAGGCCGTCGGGCAGGTGGGCGACGATGTTCATAGCGCGGCCCTCGTCTTTGCTGCGACCGCGCAGGTGCGTCGCCGTCCGGTTGATCACGCCGGCCACTTTCAGCGGGGCGAACTGCAACCGGACGCGCCCCTGGTCAATGCGCGAGATGTCGAGCAGGTCATTGACCAGCTTGCTCAAGCGGTCGGCGTTGTGTTTGATCGTCTCGATGAAGCCCCGTTGCTGGGCCGGCATCTCCCCGGCGGCGCCCAACAGCAACAGGTCGGCGTAGCCCTTGATCGAGGTCATCGGCGTGCGCAGTTCATGCGAGACGGTCGCCACAAACTCGCTCTTGAGCCGGTCCACTTCCACTTCGCGGGTGATGTCGCGGAAGATGGACACCGTGCCCAGGAACTGATCGCCCAGGATCACCGGCGATACGCGCACGCTGATCACACGCTGGTCATCCAGCTCCAGCCGTTCCTCCAAGAAGTCGCCTGGCTGGTAGCCCGCCGGGTCGGCCTGCCAGCGCCCAACGGTGTTGGTCCAGCGCGCCCGCTCTGTCCCGTACAGCCCACCGATGTCCGCTGTCGAGCGGCCCAGCATTTCTTCGACCGGCAGTCCCAGGATGCGCGCCGCCGTCTGGTTGAAGACGATGATCTCGCCGCGCTCGTTGGCGACCATCACGCCGTCGGCCACAGAGTCGAGGATGGCCGCGTTCTTGGTCGCTTCGACCTGCTCCTGGCGCAGCAGCACGCCCAGCCTCTCGGCCTGGTCGCGGATCAGGCCGTACAGCTCGGCGTTGTTCATGGCGTTGGCGACCTGGTGGGCCGCCGCCCCCACCAGCCGCAGCGATTCTGGGCCGAACGCGCCGGGCCGGTCGCTGTAGAGCATGGCTACGCCCAGGATGTCTTCGGCGGTTTCGATGAGCGCCACCAGGGCGGCACGCGGCATATCATCGTCTGGGCCCAGGCGCTGCCACCGCTTGTCCTTCTGCACATCGTCTACGATGATCGATTGGCGGTGGCGCACCGCCCAACCGGCCAGCCCCTCCCCCACCGCCAGGAAGCCGTGCAAGCCGCCCTCTGCCGGCGACAGATTGTCCGGCAGGCCGAGGCCCGCGCGCGCGCACAACCGCTGGGTCTCACGATCCACCTGCAAGATTACACCCTGGGTGGCGCCCACCGCATGGGCGACCATCTCCAGCGCGCGGCTGAGCAGGCGCTCCATGTCCAGGCTGGTGGCCAGTTCGGTGGTGATGCTGTACAGCGTGGCGAGCTGCTGCCGTTCTCGCTCAAGCTCAGCGGTGCGCTCGCGGACGCGCTGCTCCAACTCTGCGGCCAGTTCCACCGTCTGCTGGAAGAGACGGGTGCTCTGCAGGGCGATGCTGAGCTGGGCGCCAATCGTGGTCAGGATGCGCTGGTCGGTGGCCGAGAAAGCCAGCGGATCGCGGTCGTCGCGCACGGCCAGCACGCCGATCACCTCGTCGCCGGCCAGCAGCGGCACGCCCAGGAAGCAGCGTGCGTCTGGCATGGCGGTGACAATTCCCAGGCTGCGCGTGAGAGTCTCGAGGCTCTCGCCGGCCAGCAGCAGCGGTGCTTTGCTCTGGATGACCGCCGAAAACTCGTCCTTTCCCAGCGGGCGCGGCGGCTCGTCCAGCGGACGCTCTTCTGTCACCAGGGTGGCCAACGGGAAGCTGATCAGTTGCGTGGCGGGATCGTACAGCGCCACGTACAGCCGCTCGGCGTCGTTCAGGCTGGGCAGCAGCGCGTCAATCACTGTCAGCAGGTCTTCCAGCGTCTCCGCCGATGCCAGCCCGCCAGAGATTTCGTTGATCACATAGAGTTCTTCGACCGTGCGCCGCGTCTCGGTTTGCAGGCGCGCGTTCTCGATGGAGATGGCCGCCTGGCTGGCCAGCGCCTGGGCCAGCCGCAGCGCGCCCGGCGCGAACCTGCGCGCCGGGTCGAGCAGCTCTACCTCAACCAGGCCGATCGCGATGTCATTGACGACCAGGGGGATGAGCATACGCGTCGCCGCCGCATGACGCGCCATCAAGTCGCGCTCGCCGTGTGGCAGACCGTCCTGGGCGGCATGGATAACGGCCAGCGTGCGTTCGCGCAGTGCCCTGGCCCGCAACGGATACGGGGCCAGGCTGTAGACATCACCCGGTCTCTCGCTCAGCGCGCTGTCAGGCCGGGCGCTCACCTCCCCGCACACCGTCAGGGTGTTGTGGATCTCGTCCCACAAAAAGACCATGCAGGTGTCTGCATCGAGCGCGCTGAGCATCTGCATCGTCACGCGGCGGGCCACTTCGTTGAGATCGAGCGTGACCGCCGTCGCCTGCGCAGACTCGAAGAGGGTCTCCAGTTCGCGCGTGCGCAGCGTCGTCTGCTCGAACAGGGCGGCATTCTGCACGGCAATGGCGGCCTGGCTGCCGATCGTCTGGGCCAGCTCGATCTGTTCGTCGCTGAAGACCCGCTCCCTCGACACGGCGTCCAGGCGCAGCACCCCGATCACCTGGCCGCCGGCGACCAGTGGAACGAGCAGCGAGCGATACCCGTCGTCGCGGCGCATCCACCGCTGGACCGACTCATAGAGATCGTCGCTGTCCGACCGCTCAACGACCAGCGGGATCAGGTCGTCTTGCATCTGGCGCAGCGCCGCGTTGGTGGCCAGGTCCAGCACCAGCTCTGGCGGGGTGTCGCCGCGCGGATATTCGACGATGACCGTTCCCTGGTTGCGCTCCGCGCCCACATGCAGGGCCGCGCCCTCGCTGACGCCGAGAGCAATCGCCATCTCGCGCAGGGCGATCTCGAAGATGTTCTCCAGGTCCATCGTCTGGGCCAGGGCCAGGGCCACGCGGTTGAGGAGGGCCATACGCTGTGCCTGCGCTTCGAGCGCGACGGCGCGTTCCTGGGCCCGGGCGAACAGGCGCACGTTCTCCAGCGACACCGCCGACAGGTTGGCCAGGCGCTGGACCAGATCGCGGTTCTCCTCAAAGCCGAAGGGATTCTCCAGCTCCGTGCCCAGCCGAAGGACTCCAACCGCCTGCACGCCCGAGATCATCGGCACGAGCAGGGTGCTGCGCTCGCCGCTCTCGTACCAGGCGCGCAGGTCGCTGTACTGCACGCGGGCGGCCTCGTCGCGCGCAAGCTGGAAGAAATGGGTCGTCGCCTGCTGGAACGATTCCCAGGTGGCGCTGCTGGCGGGGGAGAGCGTCGTGTCGCGCACCACGTCCACCGCCGCGCTGCCGGTGACATCGGCCCGGTAGACGTCAAATTGCCGGGCGGTCTCGTCATAGATGGCGACGCTCATGCGCGTGAAGGGCACCAACCGCCCCAAGCCGTGGGCGATGGCCGCGACGACCTGCTCCGGGCGGATGGAGGCTGATACGGCCTCCATCACTTCATTGAGACGCTGCTCCTGCTCGGCGGCGCGGGTTGTCTCCTGGGTCAGGCGCGTCGTCTCGATGGCCGCCGCCGCCTGCGAGGCGAACAGCTCAAAGGGCAGCAGCGAGGCTTCGGTCGGCGCGCGCCCGTCCGCCGGGCTGTCCATGGCGATGATGCCGATGATCCGCTGCTGGTCTTGCCCGATCAGCGGCAGGTAGAACACATCGTGCGGGTGCCAGGTATCGGCGGGGACGGGTGGCACATCGGTGGCGCGTGCCCTGGGCGCGTTGGCGCGCACCCAGGGATGGTCATAGCGCAGATAGTAGCCCGCGCCCAGCTTGAGATCGTAGAAGTTGAGGTCGTTGATCCAGCGCCGCCAGACCGCGCCGGGGACGATCTCGCTCTGCAAGTGGGCCGCTTCATCAAGTGTATACCCCACCTGGATCAACGCAGTTGGCTCAAGCCGGCTGTCGCGCAGCGTGATCACGACATGGCCCCAGCCCGTTTCGTGGATACCCTCGGCGACTACCTGCAGGCGTGCGGGCATGTCCCTGGCGACCTGAATCTTGCTGGCGACGAGGTGAAGCTGGGCCAGCCGATCGCGCTCGCGGCGAGTCGCTTCCGCTTCCTTCTGGATGCGCTCGACCAGGCGGTAGTTCTCGATGCTGAACGCGGCCTGCCCGGCGAAGATCTCCAGCGCCTCCACGGTGGCGAAGTTGGGTCGCCGGCCCGATTGAGGCTCATCCACGCTGATCAGCCCCAGCAATTGCCCGCCAGAGCCTCTCAGGGGCACGAGCAGCATGTCGTCGGGGTGCCAGGCGCGCGGGCCGCTGCCCATGCGCTCGCGCAGCCCCACATAGGTGGACAGGCCAGCGGTCAGTTCCTCGGTACCCTCGGCGGGCAGGAAGTAGCTGTTGCTGAGGCGGTAACTCTCCTGCATCAGGCTGAGGGCTTGCTCGAGCGGGGGCGTGGTCTGGCGCAGTTCCTCGAAAGCGGCCAGGGGCAGCCCCGCCTGGGCGGTGCGCTGCAGCACATTGGCCCCCTCGTCCACGACGCTGATCAGCACCGCGTTGAAGCCCACCGTCTCCTGAATGCTGTGCGCCACCTCTTCGAGCAGTTCTTGCAGGCTGGCTCCCGCGCGGAACATCTCGCCCAGGTCGAAGATGCGGCCCATCCGCTCGGCGCGCACCCGCAGCGCCCGGCTGGCCTCGATCTGTTCCTGGTAGCGGCGCGCGTTGGTGATGGCGACGGTGGCCTGATCGGTCAGCGCGACGGCGAAATCGGTCACGGCCTGACCGAAAACGTGGGGCTGCGTGCTGTAGAGATGGATCAGGCCGATCACCTGGTCGCCGTAGGTGATGGGCACGGCCAGGGCCGAGCGCGCGCTGGCCGGACGGGCCTCGAAGGCACTGTGCTCATAATCATCCACAATCTGCATCGTGCCGCTCAAGACGGCCGCCCGCTCGACCGGCGCCAGCTCGCCCAGCACGCGCCCCTCACCGAAACGCCGCTGGAGAACCGGCAGGTCCTCACGCTCCCACTCGTCGCGGTCGGCCAGCAGGACAATGCTCGCGGCGCTGGCATCGGTCGAGCGCAGGGCTTCCTGGCGGATGACCTCGAATACGCGCTCCACATCAAGCGTGCGGCTCAGCTCGTGAGTGACACGCCCCAGGGCATTCAATTCCTGGACACGGGCGCGCAAGTCCGGGTCCGTGGCCATGCCCATGCGCATACGGTCAATCATGGCCGCGATCTGGGTGGCAATCGCCGCCAGCAGGTCCACATCGCCCTCGTCGTAGGGGACGCCGGTCGTGCGGTTGGCGACCGTGAGCTCGCCGATGCACTGATCCTGGAGGGTGAGAGGAACCTGAACCCAGTCGCGCAGCCCGAAGCGCTCAATCAGCGGGCGATACTGCGACAGCACGCGCTCGTCTGCC
The DNA here is from genome assembly GCA_037447125.1 of Chloroflexota bacterium. Lineage (GTDB taxonomy): Bacteria > Chloroflexota > Anaerolineae > Aggregatilineales > Aggregatilineaceae > UBA2029. Next base: position 37,703 of record JBBIHG010000015.1, read on the forward strand.
GACAGGTCATGGCTGAGCAGGGGCCGGCGTGATACGAGCACGCTGTTCTCGAAGCCGGGCGCGTAGGCGTTGATGCGGTAGGGGCTTTCCAACGCGGCGCCCCACACGTACTGCGGGTCGAGCACCAGAGCGCCACTGCTCTCTTCGACCAGGGCCAGCGCCACGCAGCCGGACTGCAGGACATTGGCCACGGCGATGAGCACGTCCTCTACGGTCTCCTGGGTGGGGACTCCGTGCGTGGCGATGGCGGCGATGGCGCGCAGCCCTTCCGATTCGTGCGTGCGGCGCTGCATCTCGGCGTACAGGCGAGCGTTGTCAATGAGCATGGCCGCCTGACCGGCGAAGACGGCCAGCAGCCGCGCGTCATCGTCGGAGAAGTCGCGCCCGTCGCGGCGGTTGGCCACCTGGATGATGCCCAAGCGCACCTTGCGCGCCTCCAACGCCGCCACGATCGTCTGGCGCATACCCACTTCGGCAGAGAGCGCGCCCAGGGCCGTCTCCATGGCTTGCGGGTCGCCCCGCAGGTCGTTGCACAGCCAGGTGGTGCGTTCCTGCCACAGGCGCATGACCGGGCTTTCGGGCGGCGAGGGCACCTGGTAGAAGCGCACGCGCTCCTCGTCGTCCATGCCGTAGAAGGGCCGCTGGCTGACCAGCACCTCCTCTTCTTTGTCATAGAGCAGGATGCCGCACAGTTCCACGTCGAGCTGGGCGGCGATGCGCGCCGTGATCTGGGCGTATAGCTCGTCCGGGCTGCGCAGCGCGCCACTGGCCTGGGCGATCTGTTGCAGACCGTTCAAGGCATGGGCGTGGCGCTCGGTCTGCTCGAACAGGCGCGCGCTGTCGAGCAGGGCCGCCGCCTGAATGGCCAGCGCGTCCAGTTGGCGCAGATCGTCCGCGTCGAAGCGGGACCGCTCGCGCGCGTTGGCGACCAGCAGCACGCCCACCCGCCGCGCACCGGCGGTCATGGGCACCAGGGCCAGGCTGTGGATGGCGATGGCGGTCGTCAGGGCGCTCAGGCCCAGAGCGCGCAGCAGGTCTTCGCCTGGCTCGTGGGTATGCCAGACGGCGCTCTCGCGCCACATCTGCAACAGATCCGCGTTGTCGCCGGGCGCGACGCGATGCCCGGCGATGCGCGCCTCTGGCACGCCGTAGAAGGGCGGCCGGGCGCGCAAGACCTCCTGCTCCTCGTCGTAGAGCAGCACGCCGCACATTTCGGCGCGCACCAACCCTGCTACCCGCTCGGTGAGCTGGGCGATCATGGCGCGCGTGTCGCCCAGCCAGCCAAACGCCTCGGCGAGCTGCTGCACGCCCCCCAACTCGCGCAGGCGTTGGGCCTGGGCCTGGGCGAAGTGTGTCATCTGCAGCGCCGCCGCCGTCTGCCCGGCGATCGCTTCGAGCAGGGCCAGATCGCGCTGGGCGAAGGCGCTTCGCGCGCTGTGTCCCAACTCTAATGTGCCCACAAAGCGGTCGCCGTCCAGCAGCGGCACGCCCACATAGCTGCGAAAGCCAGCGGTGCCCGCCTGGGGGCGCACATCGGCGCGCAGGCTGACATCGTCAATGAGCAGCGGCTGGCGGTAGAGAGCGATCCAGCCTGTGTACCCCTCGCCTGGGGCGTAGACCGCCTCGTCCGCGGTCAGGTCCAGGGGGACCAGTTCACCGCTCTCGGCCCGGCGCGCCCCCCCCACAGACCGCAACCGGCTGCCTTCCGGGTCGGCCAGGGTGATTTCGGCTGAGTCGAAGGCAATGGACGGCTCCAGGCTGGTCACTATCGTCTGGACCAGCGCTGACAGCTCGACCTGAGCGCTCGCCGCCCGGCTGATGTCTTCGGCGATGGTCAGGGCGCGCAGCGCGTCGAATTCGGCGGAGGCGGCTGCAGACAGCGCACCCCCGGCTAGCTCGCGCAGCAGCAACACCATGCGCTCGCCGTCCGGGCCGGGGATGGCGTGGGAGATGGCCTCTACGTGGCGCGGGCCAATGCGCAGCGCCGCCCGGCCGGGGTGGGCGAACAGGTCGTAGAGCGTCTCGGCGGGGCGGGCCTGGCGGGCCAGGACGGCCAGGCTGGGTGTCTCACCGTCCAGCCCGAACCAACGGCGCGCGGACTCGTTGGCGAAGACGACGTGCCCGCGGCCCTCGGCGACGACGACAGCATCATCGCTGGGCGGCAGGCGCACCGGCACGACGGGCCGCGCGGGCGTATCGCGCCCCGCGTCCAGCCCGCGCTGCGCCTGGCGGACCAGGACGAACAACCAGGCGAAGAAGACCAGGCCAATGAGGATCAGAGAAGCTTCAAGCATCTGCCGTCGCTCGCGCCGTCTGCGGCGCAATCGTGCGCTCTAGGGCATGGGGACGCGCTGGCCGCTACCACTCGGTGATGACAGCTTTTTGCACGCTGGTGCCCCCATGCCGGCGGCTCTCGGCGGCCAGCTCGGTGATCTCGCGGATGTCGGCGAACTGCCGCGTTGCAGTGCTGACCCAGCCGATGGCCAGAGCCATCAAGGCCACTCGTTCGTCGTCTTTCATCATGAAGCCGCGCTCGCGGTCAATGAAGGAATAGTGCGTCACGACTCCCTCGGCGAAGCGGGCAGCCAGGCGCTCTAGCAGCGGCTCGACCTTGTCCGCATAGGTGATCATGACGAAGTTGTCGCTGCCCGCGTGTCCGGCGAAATCCCCCGGGGTGCCCAGCTCGTCGAGCACCTCGCCCACCAGCAGGGCCATGAAGCGCAGCACGTCGTTGGCGGCCACGAAGCCATAAACGTCCTTGAACGCCTCATAGTGCTGGAGCTTGATATCGAGATAGGCCCAGGCTCTGTCTTCGCGCATGATCTCGCGCAGCTTGTCTTCGATCAGGGCGCTACTGGGCAGGCCGCTGTTGGGGTCGGTGTAGTGGTCGCGCGCGGCGCGCTCGATCTGGTTCTTGACGCGCAGCTTGAGCTCTTCGATGTCGAAGGGCTTGGTGATGTAATCGTCGGCGCCCAGTTCCAGCCCGGCGATCTTGTCGCTGCGCTCGTCTTTTTGCGTCAGGAAGATGATCGGGATGTGGCTGGTGCGCGTGGTCGAGCGAAGCTGGCGGCAGACGTCGTAACCGTTCATGTCGGGCAGCATGATGTCCAGCACGATCAACTGGGGTAGCTGGCGCCGGATGACGTGGAGTGCGTCACCCCCGCGCGACGCCACCTGGACTTCGTACCCCAACCCGCTGAAATAGATATGCAGCATGTTGGAGATGTCGAAATCATCTTCCACCACGAGGATTCTGCCCTTGCTCATCCGTTTGCGTCCTTCCCACAGGTGGGGTTCGCCTGGCGCGCCAGGAATGGGCCGTGTTCATCGTTGCCACAAGCCGGACAGAAGTGCGCGCCACGCACAGCCTTCGGCAGCCCCACTATACCATGAGAACGTGATTGAGACATGGAGGATACGCGCCGCACCAGGCGAAGAGTCCTTAAGCACCCCTCAACTTTCACACAATTTTCACAGTCTTGGGCCGGGGGCGACGCACTCGCCGCGTCTGCTGCGCCCGCTCACGCACGGCGGCGATCTGCGCGTCGGTGACGGCGCGCTCGAAGCTGCGAAAGCCGCTCAAACGAAACCCATGCCGCGCGGCAAGCGCGCCGATTTCCTCTGCCTGGGCCAACGTGATCTGCTTGCCCACGCTGTAGTCTTCATAGCGCCCTTCCAGGGCCAGGGCCATCGTCTCGGCCATGCAGGCATAGGCTTTGCCCGGCGGAAACCCGAAATTGAAGCCGAAGTCCACCGGCCCCGGCACCTCGACCATACCGCCATCAATGACCAGCACATCGTCGCGCACTTCGGCCACACGCCTCGACACATCGCGCGGGCGGGCTACGTCGCACACCACCGCGCCCGGCTTGAGGTGCTCCGGCTCGATCACAGCCGTCGTGGCGCTGGTCACGGTCAGCACCAGGTCGGCCTCGCCGAGCGCGCCCAATTCGGTCCCGCTGTGCACGTGCGCCTGGTGTCCACTGCATTGAGCGTGTACTTCCGCCAGCATTTCCGAGCGACGCCCGATCAGGATTAGCTCCGGCACTTCGCGGGCCAGGATTTGTGCGCACACCCGCCCGATCACGCCAGTTGCTCCCACGACCGCCGCCGTGGACTCGCCCATGTTCAGGCCCATGCAACGCGCCGCTTCGCGCACCGCTTCGATGGCGATATAGACCGTATAGGCGTCGCCATTGGTGACGGGGATGTCCAGCCGCCGGGCAATCGTCTCGCCGGCATCGCCCACCACCGACGTATATGCTCCCAGCCCCAGGATGCGCGCGCCCAGCCGCTCGGCCATGTGACCGCAGGCCACGATCTTGCCGTAGACCGTCTCCACCGGCAGGCTGAGCATGGTCTTGGGCGTGAACGGGCAGGCGATGAACCACCCGCGCGCTTCCTGGCCTGTTGCCAGCGAGCGCACGCCGGCGATCTCGGAGATGTACACCGGCGGGAAGAAGCGCGAGAAAAAGTTGATCTGCCCCTCGCTCAGCAGTTTACCCAGCAGGGGGTATTTGCGAGCGACGTCGGTCTTGGGATCAATCGGGTGAATGATGAAGGCGAAGGAGGCGGAATCGCTCATGGCTGCGGGCTGGCCTACCACGGCTCCAGGAACGCTTCTTCTGAGTCCGCCACACGCGGATAGCGTCGCCGGTGCTTGCGGGCCGCGGACGCGCGCACCTTGTGGTGATCGCTCTCCTCGTAGCTCACATTGCGGGTGATCACCCGGCGGTCCGGCGAAGCGAAGAGCACCACGTCCGATTCGATGACTCGCGCGGGCATGACGACCATCCCTGATCCCAGGCGCGCGTTGTGGCCGACACAGCCCCCCAGGACCGGCTGGCCAGTATTCTCCAGTTGGTTGTAGGCGTTGAGGGCGCGCAGCGGCACCGGCAGCAGGTTGAAGTCGGTGAAGGTTGTGCCCGCGCCCACGAAGCTGTTGCGCCCGATCACACCCATCTGGATGCAGGTATTCTGGGCGATGATCGAGTACTCCATGATCGTGGACATGAACAGCGCCGCCCGAAAGGGCAAGAAGCAGTGACTGCCCACCACGCTAAGCATGATCTGGCAGCCCTGGGCGATGTTGACGTTGTCGCCGATGATCGAGTTGTCTATGACCACGCCCGGCCCAATCGTGCAGTTGCGCCCGATCGTCGTCGGGCCGAGGATGACCGCCGACGGATCGATCGTCGTGCCCTCGCCCACTTTGACCACTTCCGAGCTGGTGAGCACCTGCTTCTGTTCAATGATAGCCCGCCAGAGGATGCGCAGCGCCAGCAGGTTGTGCTCGCTGATGCGCTTCTCAAAGCGCTTGCCACGCGAGAACACGCCCAGGATGACGTTGGCGAAATAGAGGTGAACCCAGCTATCAATGGACAGGCAGGTGCGCTCGGTGAGCAGGTGAGTCAGATCGAGGTCGCGGGCGATCTCGCCTTCGGTGGCGGTGGGGCGCACGTTGGCCATCGAGTCCGGCACGTTGTAGTAGCCGATCTCCTTGTAGTCGCTGGCGATGGGCACCGTGTGCCACTGGGGCGGCTCGACATAGCCCGCGGGGAAGTACCACAGGTCGAGCGGGTAGTACAGCGGCATGCCGGCCCTGTCGCTGACGAGCTTGAGCCGCGAGAGCGGTGCCGCGTACTTTTTCCAGGCCGCGTCCTCGGCGGGCAGGGCCGCGCGGCAGGGGACGCCGCCGGCCAGCGCCTGCTCATAGAACGCGCTGAAGAACTCCTCGTCGAAGTACAGGTTGTCGCGGTAGGCGATCAGTTCGTCGCCGCGCGCGGACAGGCGGGCCAGGTCGTGAATCGAATCCAGCGGCGGTTCCACGCTGGCCGGGCCGCACAGCGCGTCGAGCACGTCCGCGTGGTGAATCTTCAGCGGCTTGTTGAGGATACTCAAATCGCGCGGTGGCTCATTGAACGGCGCGATCAGGCGGTCATCTTCGATCACGAACCGGCGCAGCTTGCGAGACCGACGCATCGTGGTTCACCTCACCCTAGTCTGCACTGCACGTACCGCCCTCATCCAGCGCGGACGATCACCGCTATCAGTATCGCCCAGCCAGGGCTGGAGAGCAATTCGGGCGGATGTCAGGGTGCGTGCAAAACCTGTCAGGTAGGGGCGCATGGCCATATGCTCCCACAAGCCCGTCGTTCTTTCTCGTGACTTCAGCAGACTCGCGCTGGCGTCCCGGCGGTGCCTTACTGCCTCACAGGCGAGAGTGTCCCCGCACTCACTGCCAGATCGCCCAGGGATCGTCGGGGTCGCGCACCCCATAGAAGGAGGTCAGACGCACCAGCTCGACGAACACGCGAAAGGACGCCTGGTCGGCATTGAGCCGCCAGCGCATCTTGCGCGGAATGCGCAGCCAGGCATAGGCCAGGTGGCGGCGCTCCTGCCGCGTAGTGCTGGCCATCAGCTCGTTGTACCAGGGGGGCAGGGCATGGCGCAACAGGTCGCTCTTGCGCGTGACATAGCTCCCGGCGAAGGCCATCAGCATCACCGCGAAGAAGATCACGGGCGCGTAGCCCCAAACGCCGCGCTGGTCGGCAGTCAGCGCGTCGAGCATACTGGCGACCATCAGGCTCCACACGCCGAGCATATCCATGAAGCGAGCGAGCGGCGAAAAGGGCATCTCCGGCCCGTACAGGCGAAAGCGGGTCATGAGCGGGTCTTTGAACAGCCCAAAGACGACCGATGCCCGTTGCAGCAGGGCGCCCGTAGCGATCACCGTCAGGAAGCCCACTGCCAGCCAGGGATAGCGCGGATCGAACATCCGGTCAACCGTGCGCTACTCGCGCGGGCCGCGACGTTGCTTGCCCAGCGCCAGGCCCGCTCTTCCTTCTCCCCATTGTACACTACTCCAGGCGCACGCCGCCGAAATCGAGCGGCACCACCTGGAACCAGGTCTTGCCCGGCTTGAATGCTAGCGGGTGGGCGGCTTCTTCGTCCGCCCACAGAGTGAGCGGCGCGTCTTCAGCCCAGCGCATCCAGAAGCCGTCCACTGCCACGCCGTTGCGGATGAGCGTGGCTGGGCCAAGCGTCCACAGCGCGATCTCAGTCGAGTAGAACGTCGTCCCGTTCCATTCCCCTTCGACGATGCTCTGGTCGTCCTCGTGGTGGGCGTAGAGGATGACGACGTTGGCCGCCGTGACCTGCGCGCCGCTGTCTGCGTCGCTGTGCGGATCGCCGTCTACCCGCCGTGCGTACTCCCCGCTGAGCGAATCGTAGGCCCATTGCACCACGTCTGGCCCATAGTCAACGGTCACGGCGGCGACGGGCGCGCCGTCCCCTGGCGGGGCCGGGTCGAAGACCATGCCGCGCAGGTCTGGCGGGTCGGCCAGGCCATCGGCACGGGCGCGCGCCCATACCTCGGCCGGCACAGCGAACAGATTGTGTGGCGCGTCCAGCGACGGGTCGCGGAAGTAGAGCGGGGCGCCGGTCGTGACGCCCTCGTAGGCGCGTGGGGCGAACGGCAGCCCGGCGATGCGCTGGCGGATCGGCTCGCTCGCCCCGGAATAGACCAGCAGCGCCCTGTACATGGCCGGAATCTCCAGATCAATCAGGCGCGCGCTGCGGATCGAGCCGACGCGCGGCGGGGTGTGCGTCCAGAAAATGGCCGTGAAGCGGGTCAGGCCGGCCTCCACATAGTGCTCGAAGACCAGGTCCGCCGCGCCGATGCCCGCCTGGGGCCGCACGCTGTCTGGCGCGTTGGAGATCTTGGCGGCCAGCGGGCGGCGGGCCAGGGCCGCCGGGTCTGGGACGGGCAGCCCGGTCAGGGGATTGACGTTCGCCGGATGGGCGATCTGGGCGGCAGCAGCGGCGACGCGCGTCGGGGCGCTGGCCGGCGTGGCGGTGATGATGAGCGGCGGCTTGCTGCCCGGCTGGCACCCCACCAGCAGGGCCAGCAGCAGGATGGCGGTGAACAGCCGGAAGAGCGGCACGCTGAATGAATTTTTTACGAATTTCGTTTGTTGGCTCATCTCAGGCAATACCTGTGGGTTACAATATGGCCTATAATGATAAACGTAAATGGGATGCAGTCTTGAGATAGACGGAAGATGCCCGACAGGGACGCGGCGAGGATACAGGCTGGCAGGGCGGTCTGGCAGTGCACACCAGCGCGGTTGACTGCCCATTTTCGGGAGTGTATAATGCCTACCAGCCCAGCTTATCACAAGACCACCCGCCCGATCCCACCCGCCGTGCGACCCTGAAAGTAGGTAGAAACGAGATAAGATGGCGCTCAAAGGCAATCTGGCGGACTTCAGCACGAACCAGCTTCTCCATCTGATCAACCTGGCTAAAAAGACGGGCACCCTGCGCCTTTACGAGCCGGTTGTCACCAAAGAGATGATCACCGATGGCGCTGGTCACAAGCGCCCCAAGGTCATTGCTGGGAAGGAGCGCGCCTCGGTCACATTCGAAGCGGGCCGCCTTGTCCTGGCGACGATGGGCGACCGCGACGGGCATCTGGCCAGCGTGCTGCACAAGGCCGGCAAGCTCAATGTCGAGCAGACGCGCGTCATCCGCGAGCGGGGCAGCAAGTACTCCGACAAGGCCCTGGCCCTGATGCTGATCAACGCCAACTATGTGACCAAAGCCGACATCGTGCGCAGCATCCGCCAGCACACCCTGGACATCGTCTACGATGTCATGACCTGGCAGCGCGAGCCATTCGTCTTTGAGGAGAATGTCACCCCACCGCCGGGCCGCATCACCGTGCCGATCGATCTCAGGAACGTGATCATCGAGGGCACGCGCCGCGCCCGCGAGATCAAACCGCTCGAAGAGGAACTGCCCAACCTTGACCTGGCGCTCAAGTTCCCCGAGTCGCCCAGTGAGAAGTTCCGGGGTGTGCATCTCAGTGTCGAAGAATGGCGTGTCGTCGGCTTCGTCAACCCCAAGAACTCCATTCGCCAGATCGCCAAAGCGTGCAGCATGACCGATACCGAGATCCGGCGCGTGGTCTACGGGCTGCTGCAGGCGGGCCTGGTCGAGCTGGTGCGCCCGCCGGGTATGCAGCCCCCCAAGATTCAGGTCGCCGATGGCACGCGCCGGACGCTGCCCAAGGGACCGCAGGTCAAGCGCAGCGTCGTCGAGCGCCTGATCGCCCGCATCCGCGAGGCGTGATTCCACGCGGACAGCCGTCTGTGGTTCGTTGATTCTAACCTTTTCGGGTGTTTTGGTGAAAGAGTGAAAATCACCCCATGCAATTCGTCAAGATGGTCGTCACCGGTCCTTTCAGCGCGGGCAAGACGGAATTCATCCGCTCGATCAGCGAGATTGGGGCGGTGACCACTGACGAGACGATCTCCCGCGACGCGCCCGAATATGGCATTAAGCCACAGACCACTGTGGCCATGGACTTCGGGCGCATCACGGTGGACGATGACCTGGTCCTCTACCTGTTCGGCACGCCGGGCCAGCGCCGCTTCGACTTCATGTGGGAGATTCTGGCCGAGGGGATGTTGGGCTTCGTGGTCGTGGTAGACAGCGCCCGGCCAGAGACTTTCCGCGAGGCCAAGAGCATTCTAGAGACTTTCCGCGCCTATGCCCCCACGCCTTATGTCGTCGCTGCCAACAAGCAGGACAATCCCGAAGCCTGGATACCCGACGATCTGCGCATCGCCCTGCGCATTGACGACCACATCAAGCTGTTGCCGTGTGTCGCCACCGACAAAGAGAGCGTCAAAAACGTGCTGCTCGAGCTGCTCTACGCCATTCTCGACGAGATGGATGCCTAGCAGCGCGAGCGTGGCAGGCTGCGAGGGCGTGTCGTGAAGAACGCGGCTCGCTGGCGCGACGAGAGGTGGGTCACACGTGCCTTCACTAGTCACTAGTCCCGGCATCATCCATTACGAGACCTATGGGCGCGGGCGTCCCGTGTTGCTGCTGCACGGCTGGCTCGGTTCGTGGGAGCTGTGGCGCGACACCATCGAGGTGCTGGGCCGTGAGTACCGCACCTACGCCCTCGACTTCTTCGGCTTCGGCGAGTCCGACGTGCCTGGTGTCGCTGACACCGGCTCCCGGCGCGCCCGGCTCGAAGCCTTCACCGTGCCCACCTATGTCGAGATGGTCTACCAGTTTATGGAGCGGTTGGGCATCCAGCGCGCCCCGCTGATCGGCCATTCGATGGGCGGGACAGTCGCGCTGAGCATGGCCATTCGCTACCCGGAGAGAGTCACCAGGGTCTGCGTGATCGGCTCGCCGATCAACGGCAGCTCGCTCAATGTGCTGCTCAGGCTGTCGGGCCGCCGGCGGGTGGCAGCGCTGTTCTGGCTGTTCGGCGGGCGCGGGCTGCGCCTGTTCCTGCGCTGCTACAGCCACTTCATGGCCCGCGATGGCCGGGCGCTGGGCCGCATGATCACCAAGGATGTCTCTAAAATCAGCGCCGAGGCGTTTTTCCAGAGCATTGGCACGCTGCGCCAGACCGACCTGCGCCCAGAACTGCACCGGCTGACCCTGCCGGCGCTGGGCATGTATGGCCGGCGTGACATCATCGTACGCCCCAGCGAGCACGAGGTGCTCAAAGCCGGCGTGCCCCATGCGCAGATTGAGTGGTTCCCCGATGCCGGGCATTTCATCATGATGGACTCGCCAGAGCGCTACATTACCACGCTGCGCGTCTGGCTCGCCGCCGGATAGGGGTAGTGTTCTCTCTCAAAACAGCGAAAGCTGCCCCGGCGGGATGAAGGGCGGCTCGTCGTCGCCCTCGCCGCCCTCGGCGTCAAGGGCTGTGTCCTCAGCGAGCGGCGCGAACTCAGCATCCTCACTTCCTTCGTCGAAGCTCTCCGCTGCGTGAGGCGCGGCGCTGGCGCTCTCCGGCGTCAGCCGTCCGCTCAGGCCCTCGGCCTGCAGCGCCGCCAACTCCTCGTCGGTGATGCCCGTCTGGTGCAGCACGTGGCGCAGCGTCGGCTCGGTGATGGAGTCGTTGGTGCGCAGGACGTGGACGTAATGCGCGCGCAGGCAGGACTGCCATTCGTCGAAGAAGAGGCTGCGTTGGTCGCTCATGGCTGGTGCGAGTGCTGAACGTCTTGCTCGCCGCTTTTCAGTGTACCAACATTGGGCGGAGCGGGCGATCTGCCGTCACAGCCGCTCGACGCCGCTGCCTTCCGCCGCCTGGCAGACGTATATTTGCGGCGTCAGGCCCGTCCTGGCCATATAGGCGGGGCCGACCGCTCCCACGAAGGCGTCCACCGCCTCGTTCTGGACGAGAGCCACCGCGCAGCCGCCGAACCCCGCGCCGGTCATGCGCGCGCCGTAGCAGCCGGGCTGGGCGCTGGCGATGTCCACGATGGCGTCTAGCTCGGCACAGCTTACCTGGTAGTCGTCGCGCAGGCTGGCGTGGCTCTCGCGCAGTGCCTGCCCCACCGTCTTGAGGGCATTGCCACGCAGCGACATGACGGTGACGCGCACGCGCAGGTTCTCGCTGACGACGTGCCTGGCCCGGCGGTAGAGCACGTCGCCAAGCAGTTCTTTGGCCTCTTCGAGCTGCGGCAGGGTGGCATCGCGCAGCGCCTCCACGCCAAGCTTCTCCGCCGCCGCCTCACACTGCTCGCGCCGCGCCGCGTACTCGGAGTCCACCAGCCCGCGTCGCTTGGCCGTGTCCATGATGAGGATGCTGGCCCCCTTGGGGACGGGCACCGCCTGCGTTTCCAGGCTGCGGCAGTCAATGAGCAGGGCGTGCCCGGTCCGGCCCAGCGCCGAAGCCATCTGATCCATCACGCCGCAGGGCATGCCGATGAACTGGTGCTCGACCTCGACACCGCCCAGCGCCTTCTCAACCTGGGACAGGCTCGCCCCGGCCAGGGCCAGCCCCAGCTCGATCATGACTACTTCGACCGCCGCCGAGGAGGACAGCCCCGCGCCGATGGGGATGTCGCCGCCGATGACCGCGTCGAAGCCGGGCACGGTGTGGCCCTGGTTCTCCAGCCACCACAGCGATCCACGCGGGTACCTGCTCCAGGCGGGCAGGTCGGGGTCGTCCAGGTCGTCGAGGGCGAAGGTCGTCTCGGCGCTGAAGTCGGTTGAGATGAGACGCACCCTGCGATCAGGGCGCGGGCGGGCGGCGACGTACACGGCGCGGTCAATGGCGGCAGGCAGCACAAAGCCGTCGTTGTAGTCGGTGTGCTCGCCGATCAGGTTGACGCGCCCCGGGGCGCGGGCCAGCAGCGTCGGCTGGCCCCCGAAGCGGTCGGCGAATGTGGTCAGCACGCTGTCCTTAACGGTCATGGTTCCATCCAGAATGTGCAGCGGGATACCGGGCAGAGTATAGCGCAGCGCCAGCGCCTGGGCCTATTCCGTGTTGGCGCGCTGGTCAGCCTCGGCGCGCGTGTCCACCAGCCAGACAGTCAGCCCCTTGAACGGCGCTTCCAACAAGACCTGATCCTGGCGGGCGTTCACCCACGGGAATGGTCTGTAACTGCGCGCGATCACCCAGACGCGCGTGACTGGCTCGGCGAACGGCAAGTGGTCTGCTAGATCCTCATCGAGTGTCCATGCGTAGGGGAACTCCTGCTGACCAAAGTAGCGCTTGAACGCGAGCACTTCAACCGGGTTGGTAGTGAGTATGCCATCGCCTTCCTGAAAGTCCGACGCGACATACTGCGCCGCGCCGCGCCAATCTTCTACAGTGTGGTTGCCCGCATGGAGCGTGTCCAGGGTGATGATGATCCCGGTCAGACAAACCAGTGCAGTGGGGAAGGCAACCAGGTACGGGCGGCGCGGCCCGGCCAGCCACACCCATCCGCGCAGCATGAGCACGATCAGCGCGGGCAGGATGACGACAAAATAGCGGTCCACGAAGAGCGGGTGCACCAGGTAGGAGAAGGCGAACACCAGCCCCAGCGGCGCCACAACGAGCCAGAGCCAATACCACAGGTCCGGCTCAGCGCGGAAGTGGCGCGCAGCGTAGACCAGTCCCGCCCCCAGCCC
>JBBIHG010000016.1:0-50315 GCA_037447125.1 Chloroflexota bacterium
TCACTCTTCCCACTCGGTGTGAAACGTGCCCGCCCGGTCTGTGCGGCGGTAGGTGTGCGCGCCGAAGAAGTCGCGCTGGGCCTGGGTCAGGTTGGCGGGCAGCCGCCCGCTGCGGTAGGCGTCGAAGTAGGCCAGCGCCGCCGTCATGCCCGGCACGGGAATACCCAGCCCGATCGCCGTCCCCACGACCTGCCGCCAGGCCGCCTGCCGCTCAATGATCTGCGCGCGGAACGGCTCGGCCAGCAGCATGTTGGGCAGGTCCGGCTGCGCCGTATACGCCCGGCGGATGTCTTCGAGCAGCGCGGCGCGGATGATACACCCGCCGCGCCAGATGCGGGCGATGGTCTCCAGGTTCAGGTCGTAGGTGTACTCACGGCTGGCTTCCTGCATCAGGGCGAGTCCCTGCGCGTAGGCGGTCAGGATGGAAGCGTAGAGCGCTGCGCGCACGCCCTCGATCAACGCGGCGCGGTCGCCCCGGTAGGCGGGATCGGGGCCGGGGAAGACGCGCTCGGCGGAGACGCGCTCCGCCTTCAGGGCGGAGATGATGCGCGCTGCGACGGCGGCGTTGATCGTGTGCGCCGGCACGCCCAGGTCGAGCGCGTTCTGGCTCGTCCACTTGCCGGTGCCCTTCTGCTGGGCCTCGTCCAGGATTAGCTCAACGAGCGGCTGCCCGGTCTCGGCATCGCGCCGGGCGAAGATGGCCGCCGTGATCTCGACCAGGTAGGCATTTAGCTCGGCGCTGTTCCAGGCCGCGAACAGGTCGTGCAATTCGTCCGCCGAAGCGCCCGCGCCCCGCCGCAGCAGGTCGTAGGCTTCGGCGATGAGCTGCATCACCCCGTACTCGATGCCGTTGTGCACCATCTTGACGTAGTGCCCGGCCCCGCGCGGCCCAATGTACGCTGCGCACGGCTCGCCGTTCACCTGCGCGGCGATGGACTCGAACGCCTCCTGCACCAGCGCGTAGGCTTCGCGCAGGCCGCCCGGCATCAGCGAGGGGCCGTGCAACGCCCCCTTCGCCCCGCCGGAGACGCCACTGCCCAGGAAGAGGTGTCCCGCTCGTTCCAGTTCTGCCGAGCGGCGCTCGGTGTCAAGGAAGAAGCTGTTGCCCAGGTCAATGAGCAGGTCGCCGCGTGCCAGGTGCGGGGTCAGCGCGGCGATGGCGCTGTCCACCGCGCTCGACGGCACGAGAAGGATGACGCGGCGCGGTACATCCAGCGCGGCGAGGAAATTCGCGACTTCGGCGAAGCTCTCGAGCGCGCCGTCTGACGCGCCCTGGTCGAAGGCGGCGCGCTGCCCGGCGTCGAGATCGTAGCCGGCCACACGGTAGCCATGCGCGGCCAGGTTGCGCGCGAGGTTGGCGCCCATCACGCCCAGCCCCACCAGCCCGAACTGGTAACCGCTCATCCGTGCCCTCTCCCGCAACCACGCTGCGCCCGGTTCCTTCGCCAGCAGATGGATTATAAGCGCTGACACTCGCTCTCTTCAAGTTTGCCCCTTCCAGGGGTGCCTCTCACCAAGGGGGCGAAATGCTTGAACCGCAGAGACACAGAGGACGCGGAGAAGAACTAACACCCTCTCCGACCTACTCTTTTCTCTGCGCTCTCTGCGCCTCAGCGGTGATCTTCTGCCCGAAAAATGAGATACGCCCCCTTCCAGCGGGTATAATGGGGCGCACGCGCTCCGTTGCCTGCACGCGGACTCTGCGGGCGGCTGTTGGGGAGAGACTCATGCCGCTGGACGTTCAGATCGGGGACATCGTGCGCACGCGCAAGCCACATGCCTGCGGCGGCGACCGCTGGCGCATTTACCGCGTGGGGGCCGATATCGGGCTGCGCTGCCTGACCTGTGACCGCCGGGTCATGCTCCCCCGGCGCAAGTTCGAGCGCGCGGTGAAGTCCATCCTGCGCGGGGATCAGGCGGGGGGCGGGTGATGGCGGGGGCTTGTAGGCGGCTGGCTTTACCTCACCCCCGCTCGGCGCTAACGCGCTTCGCCGCCCCCTCTCCGTTTACGGAGAGGGGGAAAGGCCAGGCGCAGCGCGGCCAGGGGGTGAGGTTGGCGCGGCGAGGTACTGCTGGCTGCAACCTGCCTGCGGGGAGGGGCAGGAGCCATGCGCCCTAAGCGCGTCGTCTTCCTCATGTCCGACACCGGCGCGGGCCACCGCTCGGCAGCCAACGCCATCCACGCCGGGCTGCAACATTGCTACCCCGGCGAGTATCTCTGCGAGCTGGTAGACGTTTATCGGCGCTACACGCCGTTCCCCTACAAGTACCTGCCGGAGCTATACCCGCGCTGGGTGAACTGGGCGCGGCGTAGCTGGGGGCTGGGCTATTGGCTGGCTGACGCGCCGGATCGCTCGCGGATGGTGATGACTGTCCTGGGGCGTCTGTGGGGCCGGGGGCTGCGGCGGATGCTGGCTGAGCATCCCGGTGACGTGCTTGTCTGCGTGCACGCGCTGTTCTCGCGCCCGACCCTGCGCGCGCTGCGGGCACAGCCCGGCCCGCGCCCGCCCTTCGTAACGGTGATCACCGACCTGGTGACGGCGCACGCTTTCTGGTACGAGCCGGAGGTGGATCGCTGCCTGGTGCCCACGCCGGAAGCCTATGCGCGCGGGCTGGCCTACGGCCTGTCTCCGGCGCGGCTACGCCTCACCGGCCTGCCCGTGCACCCTCGCTTCCTCAACGGGCTGCCGGGCAGAGACGAGGCGCGCCAGGCTCTCGGATTGCATCCCACGCTGCCGGCCGTCGTCCTCGTCGGCGGGGGTGATGGCATGGGGCCGGTCTATCGCATCGCCAGGGCGCTCAACGAGCGCGGCCTGGACATGCAGCTTGTCGTCGTCGCCGGGCGCAACCGCGCGTTGCAGCGGCGCTTGGAGAAAGTGCCCTGGCGTCAGCCGACACTGATCACCCCGTTCGTGCACACCATGCCCGACCTGATGGCCGCCGCCGACATCCTGGTAACCAAGGCCGGGCCGGCGACCATCGGCGAGGCGTGCGCCGCGGGACTGCCGGTCGTGCTCAGCGGGGCAGTGCCGGGGCAAGAAGAGGGGAATGTGGCTTTCGTGCTACGCCACCAGCTTGGTGCCTACGCGCCCGGCCCCGGCGCGGTAGCTGACACCGTGGCCGAATGGCTGGCCGAGGGTAGGGCGGGGCTGGCCCGTCGCTCAGCCGCCGTGCGCCAGTTTGAGCCACTTGATGCCGTGTGGACTATTGCCGACGAGATACATCTGCAGGCCACGCGGTGAGGTGGCGATTCTGAGAGGGGCTTATGGAGATACCGTCGCTGGATACACTGTCGCTGTACCCTCTGGTTGCCGCGCGGAGCCCGCACGACCTGGCGACTATTCGGTCCACACGCTGTTGGCTATCAGTCACAGCCTGGAGGACGTGCTGGTGCGGCACGGCCTGGCGACTCCGTTCTACGCCGGGTTCCAGCGCGTGTCGTCATTCATGCCGCAGAGAGATCGCTTCGCCCGGCTGGCGGCGCAGAGTGGCGAGGTCTTCCTTTTCGCTGTAGCAGATGTGCCCTTCCCGCGGATTCCCGGCATTCACCACGTGGCGCTGGCCGCGGACGCGCCGCTGGCACGCGAGTGGTTCATTGTGGTGGATCATGAGTTGTTCGGCGCCGCGCTGCTCACCCGCCAACTGGGTGACGCGCCTGCGCGAGTCACCCGCCGGGTGCTGGAGTTCGGACGTGGCCGGCTGTATGAGGGCCTGATCACCTTCGAAGACCGGCTGGTTGCGGCAGCGCGGCGTGCGCTGGACGGGGCGCTGGGCAGGCCGCACATCCCGGTGCAGCGCTCGCCCGACGCGCTCCTGGCCTTCGAGTCTCCCTATACCGTCTTCGGGCGGTCTCTGGTGCGTTATCTGGAACACAACAACCAGCAGGTGCTCGGCCTCTATCACACCCTGGGCGAGCGCACGCGCGAGCTTGAGCGGCTGCAAGGCGTGGTGCGCAAGCTGGTTTCGCAGCGGGCATGGGATGAGGCGCGCACAGCGAGCGATTCTCCGCCCGATACGCGCAGTACGGTTGAAGTCCTGCCACTGACTGTCCTCGTCACTGACATTGAGCAGTTCTCGCGTCTGGGCGAAGCTGTTGACCCGGCGGTGCTGCTGGAGAGTCTCAACCGCTATCTTGACCTGCTGGCCACGACGGTCTACCAGTATCGGGGCGATGTGGACAAGTTCCTGGGCGATGGGATGCTGGCCTTCTTCGAGGACCCTGTGGCAGCGCTGGAGTGCGCGCTGATCCTTCAGCAGCGCGTCGCCCTGTTCAACACCGGGCAGGTCGCCGCCCTGCGCCCGTCGTTGCCCACGCGCATCGGTCTGGCTACGGGGATCAGTCTGATCGGGCGGGTCGGCTCGCAGGACCGGCAGGAGATCACCGTAATGGGCGATGCGGTCAACCTGGCCAGTCGGCTCCAGGCGAAGGCTCCGCCCGGCGGGATCGTCACAGATCGGGCCACTTACGAGGCGTGTGGGCGTCCCGCCGCCGCGTTGGGGCGCACAGCCCGGCTCGCTGGCAGGAGCGGGCTACAGACGGTCTATGAGGTGGCCCCTGAGGCCGTCAGCGTCTGCGCCGGGCAGGTGGCGACCATCCGCGCAGCCAGAGCGAGCGGCGGGGTGGAATAGCCCGTCGCTCAGCCGCTCCAGTCACGCAGATAGAGGAAGTCGTGCCCAATGGTGCGCGCGCTCAGCTTGGCGACGTTGGGCATCGTGCGCTTGTAGTGGTTGAGGCGTACCTGCCGCCAGATGCGCGCCACGAAGTCGCGCTCGAACCCTTCGGCGGTTACCTCGTCCACGGTGTAGCGCTGGTCCACCAGCAGGTAGAGCACCTGGTCGGCCAGATCGTAGGTGAAGCCCAGTTCGCCTTCATCGGTCTGGCCCGTCCACAGGTCCGCCGAAGGGGGTTTGGCCAGGATCGAGGGCGGGAGGTCGAGCGCTGCTGAGAGCTGGCGCACCTGGGCTTTGTACAGGTCGGCGATGGGCTGCACCGCAGCGGCGTTATCGCCGTAGATCGTGGTGTAGCCGAGCAGCGTCTCGGTCTTGTTGCTCGTGCCGATCACCAGCCCGCCGAAGGCCGCCGACTGATCGTAGAGCACGACCATGCGCATCCGCGCCATGATGTTGCCCCGGCGCACGGCGCTCGCGTCCGGGAAGCGCGCCAACAGCGGGTCCACCATCGGCGTGATGTCCACGGTGTCGCAGCGCACGCCCAACGCATCCACCACGGCCTGCGCGTCGGTCAGGCTATCCGGCGAGGAGGTCTGGTAGGGCATGCGGATCGCCAGGACGTTCTCTGGCCCAATTGCCTCGGCGATCAGGTAGGTCACCAGCGCCGAGTCGATGCCGCCACTGAGGGCAATGACCGCCCGCTCGAAGCCGACCTTGTGCACGGCGTCGCGCAGGAACTTGACCAGGATCGTGTGTGCCAGGTCACTGTTGATCGCCAGGCGGGGCAGGATGTGAGTGGGCGGCATGGGCGGTCCTTTCGCGGGCGGCGAGGCGCTAATCCGCTGTTAGCTGGGCGTTCTCGCTCGTCGTTGAGAGCCGCGCTTCCAGGGTGGCGATCTGGACTTGCAGGCTCTCGATCTGGTCGGCCATGTGCAGGATGACCTCTACCCCGGCCAGGTTGACGCCCAACTCCTGGGTCAGACGGCTGATCTTGCGCAGCCGCTCGACCTCAGCGGCGGAGTACAGGCGGCGGTTGCCCTCGCTACGCTGCGGGACAACGAGGCCCATCTGCTCGTAGTTGCGCAGTGTCTGCGGGTGAAGGTCCACCATCTGCGCGACCACACTGATCGGGTAGCACGGCTCGTCGGGCGGGATGCTCATACCGCGCCTCCTCCTCTCAGGGCCGGACCCCCAGCGTCACATCCAGGTCCAGCGTCTGCCCGGCACGCACAATCGTCAGTGTGATGGTGTCGCCCGGCGAGGTGTTCTCCACCAGATAGGCGACCAGGCTGTCAATGTCGCGGACCATCTGGCCGTTGACGGCCACGATGATGTCGGAGTCCAGCGGGATGGGCACGCCGCGTATGGTGGTTGTCTGCGTTCCGGCGCGCAGACCGGCGCGGGCAGCGGGCGAGCCAGGGGTGATCTCGCTGACCAGGATGCCGTTGCGCACGGGCAGATTCAGCTCATCAGCCAGCGCCGCCACGCTGTAGCCCCCCTCGGCTGCCGGGCTGGAGATGCCCAACCACGAATACTGGACCCGACCCTCCTCGATGAGTTGGGGCACAATGCGTTTCATGGTGTTGACCGGCACAGCGAAGGCGATGCCCTGGAAGCCCCCGTTGTCGGTGCGAATGGCCGTGTTGATCCCGACGACCTGTCCATACGAGTCCAGCAGCGGGCCGCCGGAATTGCCGGGGTTGACCGCCGCGTCAATCTGGATAATGGACGGATTGCTGTAGCGCTCGTACGCCGGGTCGAGCAGGCGGGCCGAGGGCAGCGAACGGCCAAGGGCGCTGACAATGCCCACGGTCATGCTGCCATCCAGTCCAAAGGGGTTGCCGATGGCGATGACGCGCTGGCCGACCTGCAACTGGTTGCTGTCGCCCAGCAGCACAGGTACCAGCGGGGCGCGCGCCGGGTCTACGCGGATGACGGCCAGGTCGCTGTAATCGTCAACGGCGACCAGTTCGGCGCTGAGCACGTGCCCGTCGGAGAACGTGACCAGAATCTCTCTGGCATCGCGCACGACGTGAGCGTTGGTCACGATGTGGCCGTCTTCGTCAAAAACAAAGCCAGATCCGCTGCTGTCAACGACATCAACGGCGGTGTGAACGCTGGACACGATCTCGATATTGACCACTGACGGGTTGGTGCGCAGGTAGAGGTTGGTCAGCAGTGCGTGCTCAGCATCGGCCTGGGCAATCAGTTCCGGGGCGAGCGGGGTGGGGGTAACGATCTGCTGCGCGTCCCTCTCGATCCACTCGCTGGGGCGGTAGTTGGCCGCGCGCAGGTCAGCCTGCGAGGGCGTGATCACCGGGCGCGCGGGACGGGTTGGCGCGGCAGCCTCGTCGCGCAATAGAAGGTGATCCACCGAAGTCAGGATCAGCGCGGCGATCAGCACCAGCGTCAGCGCGCCCACTGCCAGCCCGATCAGAAAGCCGGTCAGGCGTTCGCGCGCGTTCTTCGGCGCGTCGTACTCGTGGTACTCGTCGTACAGGTCATCTTCATGCATCCAGCCCATCAGTGGTCATCTTTCAGCTACAGGCTCAACCCGACCCGCTGCGAGACGGTAGATGCGGCCCCGGTGGGGTGAACACCGGGCCGCTCAGGTTTGCAGGGCGCGCAGACGTTCAAACAGCGCGCGCTCCTCATCGCTCAGGTGCGTCGGTACCTGGATCAACACGCGGGCAAAGAGATCACCATAGTCTCCGGCTTGCCGCAGGTGCGGCGTCCCCTTGCCGCGCAGCCGGATGCTCTGGCCGGACTGCGTGCCCGGCTTGATGGTCAGGCTGACCCCGCCGTCCAGCGTGGGGACGCGCACCGTCCCGCCGAGCACGGCAGTCAGGAGCGGCACCTTGAGATCGACGAAGAGATCGTCCCCGTCGCGCTTGAAGACGGGGTGATCGCTCACCCGCACGATCACGTCGAGATCGCCAGCCTGCCCGCCGGCATAGCCACGGTCACCTTGCCCGCGCAGCCGGACCCGCGTGCCATCGCGGGCACCGCGCGGGATCTTCACGCTGAGTTGGCGGCGACCCACCTGTACCAGGCGCTCGGTGCCGCGATAGACATCTTCCAGCGATACGTGCGCGGCCACTTCCAGGTCCTGCCCACGGGCAGCGCCTCGCGCGGCGCGATGCTGCCCGGCCTGCGGCTGGCCCATATTCCCGAAGATGCTGCGGAAGAAATCCGAAAACAGGTCGCCAGTCCCAGAGTCCGTGTCGGCGAACTCGACGCGAAAGCCGCCGGGCTGCCCGCCGGCCCAGCGACCCCAGTCAAAACCGCCCGGCTGGCTGCCCATGCGCTGCCACTGTTGGTAGCTCTGACCGAGCTCGTCGTATTTGCGCCGCTTCTCCTCGTCGGACAGCACTTCGTGGGCTTCGTTGATCTGCTTGAACCTGGCCTCGGCCTGCTTGTCGCCGGGATTCACATCCGGGTGATACTGGCGGGCCAGGCGGCGGTACGCTTTACGAATGTCCTTGGCCGACGCGTTACGGTCCACGCCGAGAATGCGATAGTAGTCAGGGTATTCCATAGCGCCCTCACGCGCTGCGTTGTTGTAGAATGTACACCACTGTGCCGATAATCACCATGAACGCGGCTCTGGCCGCGCTCGTCATTAGCACTTACGTACTGCTTCGATTGTATGATATTTAGCGTCTTCTTGTCAATTTTGCTTAGCCCATTCTTATAAAGTTTCTATGATCGAGTCTGTCTCACTAAGCTCTCGCCAGACGCGCGGCCCCTCACCGACAGGGCCTAAGAGCGATGCGGCGAGATGCATGACCCGCCACAGGATGGGGCTATGACTTTGCGCGAGCGCTGGTTTGCCTGGCTCTATCACACACTGTTGAGCGGTAGGGGGACGGCGGATTTCGCGGACGCGCTGACCCGCGAGGTGCGTGCACCGCTCCTGGCCCGCGCGCGGGATGATGTGCTGGAAATCGGGGCAGGGGATGGGGCGAATCTGGCCCTGTACCCGCTTGGTACCCGGCTGACGCTGCTGGAGCCTAACCGCTACCTGCTGGCCTACCTGCTGGGTGTTGGGGCGGACGCCGTGCGCGGGCAGGGCGAGAATCTGCCGTTCCAGGCGAGCAGCTTCGACACGGTGGTTTCGACCCATGTGCTGTGCTCAGTGCGCGATCAGGTGGCAGTGCTGGTCGAGATCCGCCGCGTGCTGCGCCCTGGCGGGCAGTTCCTGTTCTTGGAGCATGTCGCTGCGCCGCCGCGCTCGCTGACGCTCGTCGTCCAGCGGGCGATCAACCCGGCGTGGAGCACCATCGGCCATGGATGCCATCTCACCCGGCGGACAGGAGCAGCGATTGGCGCAGCCGGCTTCCGTTCGCTGGAGCTACACGAGTACGATGCGCCCTATCCAGCCATTGTCAGGCCACATATCTATGGCATCGCCCGCGCCTGATCAGTGGTTTGTGCGCGACTGGCAGTATCGCGCTAGAATGGAACACTGACAACCGACCGCACATAGATGAATTGGCATATCACCATGAAACGTTCTGTCTTCCAGGTCATTCTCATCGCCGGATTCATCCTTTTCGGCAATGTGATCGCTGCGATAAGCGAGGTCTTCGAGGAGCCTAGCAGCGACAACCGCCGCCTGCAGTGGGATCGCTACGATGTGCTCATTGAGGACATAGACACGGCGGCCAACAGCTTCCAGGTCACCGAGCACTACGCGATCTCCGTCCCGGCAGGCCCCTTTCGCTATGGCTTCGCCGAAATTCCCACGGGTCGCCTGGAGCGCATCGCCGGTGTCGCAGTCTTCGAGGACGGGACTCCACTGACCTCCTCGTGCAGTGGCTCCGCAGGCACGATCTGCGTGCGCGACGAGGGCGATGTCTATAGCATTGAGTACAACTTCACCCGCCCGATCCAGAGTGGGGAGAGCCGTGAGATCGCCATCCGTTACAAGGTGCATGGCGCGTTGCGCTCGTACAACGGCGGCGATCAGCTCTACTGGGTGGCTGTGCCCGGCGACCGCGCCTTCCTGGTGATGGCGTCGAAGGTGACGGTGACCATGCCGGAAGACCGCCCGCCGCTGCTGACGGCGAGCTACCCTGGCACGTGGACGGAGACCATCGAGGGCAATGTCATCACCTGGGAGTCGACCGGCAGAATGGATAAGGGCGATTCGGTCGAAGTGCGCGTGCAGTACGAGCACGACCCGCGCATGAAGAAACCAGCCTGGCAGCCCGCCTATGACCGCGAGCAGGCCTATCTGGACAACTGGCAGCCGATTGTGTCGCTCCTGCTGGCGGCGATCACGGTGCTGCTGACGGTGGGCGGTGTGCTGTTCGTCTTGCTGCGCTACCTGAGGCACGGGCGCGATCCGCAGGCCCTGGTGGTGCCAGAGTATCTCGCCGAACCGCCTTCGGGCGAACGGCCCGGCGTGGTCGGCCTGCTGCTCGACGAGAAAGCAGACATGGAGGACGTCATGGCCACGCTGTTGGACCTGGCGCGGCGCGGGCTGGTGGTCATTGAGCAGACTGAGAAGAGCGCGGTCGGGGGCCTCTTCACCAGCACCGAGTTCACCTTCCACCGCACCGAGGCCCCGGCCAGCGACCTGCGCCTGTATGAGGCGACGCTGCTCAAGGGCCTCTTCCCCCAAGGCCGTGAGACCACGACACTGAGCCAACTGCGCACCAAGTTCTACACACATATCCCGATCATCAAGCGCGAGCTGTACGCCGACCTGCTCAAGCAGGGTTATTTCACCCGGTCGCCGGAGACGACGCGCCAGTTGTGGATGTGGGGTGGCATCGCGCTGATGGTCATCGCTTCGGTGGCCTTCTGGCTGCTGCGCGGGGCGACGCTGATTTCGCCGCTGGTCATCCTGCCCCCCATCGGCATGGGGATTGTCGGGCTGGCCGCGGCGCTGGCCAGCCAATCCATGCCGGCCAAGACAGCCAGGGGCGCGCAAGAAGCGGCGCGCTGGAAGGCCTTCAAGCGTTACCTGAAGAACATCGAGAGCTATGGCGATCTGGCCAGCGCGGCGGAGAGGTTCGAGGCGTTCCTGGCCTATGCTATCGCCTTTGGCATCGAGAAAGACCTGGTGCGCCAGGTGGTGCCCGCCATGACCGCCATGCCGGGCTGGTATGTCCCGACCTACCTCGGCGGCCCCTGGCACGGCGGCTACCGGCACGGGCAGCCTGTCCGCCCCATGTCCACGAGCGGGCCGGGCGGCTTCGGCGACTTCTCGCTCGGTGGGCCGGGCGGCCTCAACGAGATGAGCCACTCGCTCACTGAGGGCTTGAACGCCATGAACAGCGGCCTGACGCGGATGCTCAACGATGCGTCGAGCGCCATGACCAGCCGCCCGCAGAGCTCCGGCGGTGGCGGGAGGTTCAGTGGTGGCGGTCGCGGCGGCGGAGGTGGTTCCGGTGGCGGCAGTCGCGGGTTTGGCTAACGACGGCATACGGAGGGGTTGGCGATGAATCTTAACCGGCTGGCTGGCGTCTTGCTCGTCGTAGTGGGGCTGACCGTCGGCGCGCTGGCTGCGGCGTGGCTGTTCGGCAACGAGGACCTGGAAGGGTCGGCGCGCATCCTGGGGCTGGCCATTGCCTTGCTGGTGCTTGTCGCCCCGCTGGTGGGCGGCGGCGTGTACATGCTGGCCTTTGGCGGCCAGCAGGCGCGTCAGGATGCCGAAGCCGCGCGGCAACGCAAATTGCTCAATGTGGTGCAGACGCGCGGTCAGGTGCGGTTGGACGAGCTGGCCGTGGAGCTACAGCTCCCGCGCGACCGGATCAAGGACATGATCCACGATCTGGTGGGGCTGGGCGTCTTCAGCGGCTATGTGAAGTGGGACGAAGGCGTGCTCTACTCGAGTGAGGCGCAGCAACTCCGCGATTTGCAGCAGTGTCCAAACTGCGGCGGGGCGATCACGCTCAGCGGCAAGGGCATCGCCACCTGCCAGTTCTGCGGCACCGAGTTTTTCCTGTCGTGAGCGCGTCTTAGGCGCCGGACTGAATTTCGCCAGCGCGCGCCATCAGCATGGCGACGACGCTGATGTTGTCTTCGCCGCCGCGCTCGTTGGCCAGGGCCACCAGACGCTGGGCGACCTGATCGGGCGCGTCGCTGTCCCGCACAATGGCGGCGATCTCCTCTGCTGAGACATGACGGGTCAGGCCGTCGGAGCAGAGCAGGAGCCAGTCGCCTGCGTTCAGCGCGCGCACGTAGAGATCGGCGTCGGTCTCGTCTACCTGGCCGAGGGCGCGGTACAGCACGTTGCGCATCGGGTGGACAGCGGCCTGCTCTGGGGTGATGTGTCCGGCGGCCATCAGCGCTTCGACGAAGCTGTGATCGTCGGTGATCTGGTTGAGCCAGCCCCCGCCGCCGCTGACCAGATAAGCCCGGCTGTCGCCGATGTGAGCGATGATCACCTGCCCGCCGCGCACGAACGCCAGCGTCACCGTAGTACCCATCCCTTGAAACTCCGGGTGCCCGGCGGCGCGGCGCATGACCGCGCGGTTGGCCCGGCGAATGGCCGCCCGTAGTTTGTCGGTCACTTCGTCGTCGGGCAGGTCGAACAAGCCCTCACTGCCACGGGCCTCGCCCACGAAATCCGCCTGGATGGCCTCCAGCGTCAGCCGGCTGGCTTCTTCGCCCGCGAGCGCGCCGCCCATGCCGTCAGCTACCAAAGCCAGCACGACGCCCCGCCGCGCCCACAGCCCGACGCGATCTTCGTTGTTGCTGCGCACCTGGCCGATGCTGCTCAGGGCGGCGACCAGCGCAACCAGATCGGCGGGGTGGGCGGCGTCGGGCAGGGCGAGCGAGCCGCCGCAGCCAGCGCAGGCGCCGGCCTGGGGCCGGTTGCGCGTGCCGCAGCGCAGGCAGGTGATCGGAGTGCTCTCAGGAGCGGGGCTGGGCTTGTCTTTCACACGAGTCGCCCGCTGGCTCGGTGATGCCAGCGTTGCATCCTGGCCGCGCGAGGAACGGAGGGTTTCCTCGGCCTGGCGGTGTCGGCGACGAGCGCCGCGCCCGGTTGGCGAGCTGCCCAGGCTGGTGTTGCAGACGAAGCAATACACAGCCCGCTCCAGGTTCTCGTAGCCACAGTGCGGGCAGGTGCGCTTGTCCATTCTCGCCTCTCCCATCCTTGCCCAGATTGTAGCGATGAGGGGCAGGGCCGCAAACCGCGCTCACGCTGCTCAGCGAAAGGCGCCCGGCGGGGTGCGTTCCAGGGGTAGCTGGATAATGAACGTGCTGCCGGGCAGGCGCTCCGGGTCGCAGCCCTCACTCTCGACCCAGATCTGCCCGTCGTGCGCCTCGACAATCCCGCGACAGATGGCCAGCCCAAGTCCCAGTCCCCCGCCACGGAACGCGGTCTTGCTCGTCGTGTGCAGTTGGGCGTCGCCGGCGGTGTAGAAGCGATCGAAGATCTGCTCCTGTTCAGCCGGGTCAATGCCGATGCCGGTATCATGGACGCTGATCGTCACGGCGCCATCATCGGTGATCGCGCCGCGAAAGGTGATCCTCCCGCCATCCGGGGTGTACTTGATGGCGTTGCCCAGCAGATTGCCCAGAGCCAGCTCGAGCAGGCCCGCGTCGGCGAAGAACAGCTCAGACTCGCGGACGAGATCGGTGTATAGCACAATGCCGCGCTGTCCGGCGATGCCGGCGTAGTCTTTTAGCACTCGCTCGGCCAGACCGACCAGGCTGGTTGGACTCCATTTCAGGTCCAGATGATCGGACGCGATGCGCGAGACGACGATGATCTCGTCAATGACGCGGTGAAAGCGCTCAACCGAGTCGATCAGTCCGCTGATGCAGGCGCGGACCTCGGGGTCGCGGGCCATTAGCTCCTGGATGGCGGGCGAGGTCTGCACCAGCCGACTGTAGCCGTAGACGGTTGTCAAGGGCGTGCGCAGCTCGTGGGCGGTGAGCTGGATGAAGTCTTCCTTGATGCGGTCCAGGCGACGCAGAAGGCGGTTGCTGGCCTCCAGCTCGCGGACGCTGGCCTCCAGGCGGGTGAGTGCATCCTGGGGTGCCAGCGGCTGCGCAGCATCTCGCGCGCCGGCGTCCGGGTAAAAGTCAGCCAGCCAGTTCTTCAGGCGCTGCACCAGCGTGCGGTCGTCGGTCGAGTCGGCGATCCAGCCATCGAGTCCGGCGTCCGACGTCCTGTCGCGGCGCGGGGCGCGCCCGGGGGCGGTCAGAGCCACGATGGGCACCGCGTCGAGACTGGGGTCCGCGCGCAGACGGGTCACCAGGTGATGGGTGCGCCGGTCGCGCAGATCGCCCTCAATCAGGATCAGATCGGGCTGCAGGCGCTGGGCCTCCTCCAGCCCGTCGAGCGCGCTGACGGCCAGAGCTACCTGGCCCCCTGTCTGCGTCAGCGCACGCCAGATGCGCGATCGCCGCGCGTCATCGTGGTCAATGTAGAGGATAGTCGGCGCTGGAGACATGACTGGGCCTCGCCAGGATGGACGGACATGCTCGCAGCTATTGTACAGCGTGCGGCGCTTTCGCGGAATCGGGCCTGAACGGCGATCAGCGTGCCTCGTCGGACGGAGGGGGTGCTTCGTCGGGCGGGGCGTCTGGCGGGCCGGCAGGTGCCCCGGCGCTGGCTTCTGTCTGCCTGGACGAAGGCGTGCGCCGGGCGCGGCGGGTGACGTGGCGGTGCGGCGAATCCGGGTCCTGGGGCCACACGCGCTGCTTTATGCGCGGGATGTCCTCAGGCTCAGGCGGGGCAGGTGGGGGTTCGTCCGGTGGCGCTTGAGCTTCCCAGGCCTCGACGAACTGGCCCATCCAGGTCAGCTCGGCGAAGAGAATCGCCTCGCGGTGACCGAGCATGGCCACGATGTGGAAGGGCGCGCCGCTCCGCCGCAGCGTTTCCTGCCGCTCGCGGGCCTGGGCCAGCAGCGAGGTAAGCTCCTGGCGGTAGGCGGTGAAGGCGGTGCGAATCTGGTCCGGGCGCAGGACGTGGAGATTGGCCAGCCCCAGTTCGAACTCGTCAGGATGCTCGCGCGGCGTGCTGATCAGATCGGCGACGGCGGTCTGCAGAACGCCGAAGCCTGCCGCGCTGATGCGGTACTGGCGGCGCGCGACATCATCGAGACCCGGCGTGCCGTTGGCCTCAATCAGGCCCTGGCGCACCAGCTTCTCTAGGACGTAGTACATGGACGAGACGCCGATCTGCGTCCAGGCGCGCAGGCCGCGCTGGGCGATGACGGTCTGCAGGTCGTAGCCGTAGACCGGGCCTTCGGCGATGATACTCAGCACGGCGAGCTCTGCGTCAGTCAAGGTGAGTTTCGCCTGGGGAGCAGGAGCCGGGCCAGTCTGGGCAACCGGCGCGGCTGAAGTCGGATACAATACACAGTGTCTAGCGTACACAAGGGCGGTCTCGAAGTCAATCATCCCACCGTAATGACTGCCTGGCGAGAAGGGGGCTGCGGCGATGAGACGGACACTACGCGGCGGCGCGTGGCGGACGGCGAACTGGCTCACTGTGGTGATGTTGGTGGCACTGGCAGCCTGCGGCGATGGCAGGTCGGGCGGCGTCCCGCTGCCGACCAGCACGCCCGCGCCGCTGGTTCTCCCCTGGCAGCCTGCCCAGGCGATCATCGGCGTGGACAATCCGATCGTCGGGGTCAGCGGCGTTCTGCGGCTGCACGAGCGCACTGTCAACGACCTGGCACTGTCGCCGAGCGGCGCTTACATGGCAAGCGCAGCCGCTGATGATGTGGTCGCTATGTGGGATCTGGCCCAGGGAGAGGCTCTGTTCTTCCGGGAGAACCTGCCGGCGCGCCATGTGTTCTTCGGCCCTGGTGACGAGACGCTCGTCACGGTGGGCCGCGATGGTCTGGCGCGGGTGTGGGCGCTGGAAGGGACTCTGCCTCATGGGATGAGCCTGCTGGCCGAGTTCGTGGGGTATGTACCAGCGACGGCAGGGCCGGTTGTGCAGTCACCCGACAGGACGGTGCTCGCCTTTGGAACAGAGAGCGGAGACATCAGGCTGTGGCGCGTGCCCCAGGCGGAGGAAGTGGCTCACTTCCAGGCGCATCGTGGCGCGGTGGGCTTCCTGGCTTTCTCCTCGGACGGGCGGTACCTGGCCAGCATCGGTGCTGAGCATGGCGTGCGCGTGTGGAAAGTTCCGTCGGGCGAGTTGTTGCAGGCCATCATAGACGCCGACCAGGTGGAGGTCGAGGCAGTGGCAGCCCGGGCGGCGTTCTCGCCCGATGCCAGTCTGCTGGCTGTCGCTACTGATCGCGACATCCAGCTTTGGGCGCTGCCGTCCGCTGAGATGATCGGCACGATACCGGTCGCCCGCCATCAGGCATCGCACCAGATCAGGTTCTCGCCCGACGGGCGCTGGCTGGTGGGCTGCGGCGCTCAGCCAGCGATCGGCATATGGGATGTGACCACCAGGCGGCAGATCGCCTTGTTGGCCCTGCCAGGGCAGGGCTGCCGCAATGCGGCCTTCGCGCCGGACGGATCGCTGCTTCTGACCATGCCGACTCCAGGGCGCGCTCTCTTCCTCTGGAATCTGACCCACCTGCGCGAGACAGCGGCGGGAGAAGAGCCGGTTCTGCAGCGAGCCGATCGGCGGGGGATGGGTCTGCCCGATGGCGTGGCCTTCTTTGACTTCGTCTGGCCGGGCGATGGGCGCTACATCTTGGTGCTGGACGAGACCGGTCCCATCTATGCTCTGACCGCGCGCGCACCGTGAGTGGCGGCCCTACTGACATGGCGCGGCGATCTCTTCGGCGGCGGGGCGTGGGATGTCCGCAACGCCATCCCAGGCTGTCAGCTCAAGGCGGAACCCGGTCCACAGGCCCTCGTCACGCCTGATGGTGGTGCTGTCCAGGCGTAGCAGCGCGCCCGTTGCGTCGTCGAAAACTACTTCGCCACCAAAGGCGACCCGTTCGGCCACGGCGATGACCTGCTCCAGCGCATCATTCCCGCCGTATTCCTCCAGGATGCGCAAGGCGTCTGGGACGCGCGAGACAAAGGTGTACTGCGTCGCGTCGCGGCCAGCGACCGTCACCTCTGCTGGCCGGGCGATGACTGCCAGCGCCTGTGGCGCGACGGCGAGCGCATTATGCGCGGCGATCAGCCCGGCGAGGCCCGCGCTCAGCCCAACCGCTGCAGGGTCTTCCACGGCGCAGACGTAGCCG
This sequence comes from Chloroflexota bacterium, assembly GCA_037447125.1. GTDB lineage: Bacteria > Chloroflexota > Anaerolineae > Aggregatilineales > Aggregatilineaceae > UBA2029. The sequence continues at coordinate 16,803 of JBBIHG010000016.1, forward strand.
TCCGCCGTGGCGCGGTAGACGGATGCCAGCAAAGGTTCATCGCCCGGCACGAGGTACGTGGCCGCTTCGCTGTCGGCGAGCGCGGCGCGCAGATCGCCGTCCGCGTCAACCAGCAGCGTATAGGTCCATTCGCGGGCGACGGGGCCGGTCGTGCCGTCCGCGTTGAGACCGCCCTGGCGCACGATGACCGTCGCCTCATAGCCTGCGCCTGCTGTGCCGAGATCGTCCACCCCCTGGCTGACGCGCGAGGCAGCCCCGCGCTCGTCGAGCGCCTGCATCAGCGCGACCGCATCGTCAACGGTGCCCGCCGTCTCGCGCGTTGTATCAACGGTGGCGCAGGCCCCCAGACTGGTCATGAGCAGCACGCCCAGCAGTCCAATTCGCGCAGGGAAGCCCATCAACAGCATCCTTTCGCTCACAAGTGCATGGCTCGTGTAACTGTATAGCCCCTGCCCCCGCTTGACAAATTCCGGGGCGGCGTGGCTGAGACGTAGCCAGGGGGGACGCGAGGTTCGGGATCGCTGCTGGCAGCGCACTTGTTGCGGAGACGCGGCGACGTTTGTACACTGTCCCCGTCTGAGCAGGAAAGGAAGTGCGCCGCACATGATTGGGCAATCGCTGGGCAACCGCTACGAGATTCAGGAGCGCATCGGCGAGGGCGCGACCGCCGTCGTCTATCGCGGGCTGGACACGCGCTTGCAGCGCACGGTGGCCATCAAGATGCTGCTGCCGCACGTGGACAGCACAACCCGCAAGCGCTTCGAGCGCGAGGCGCTGGCCGCCGCCCGGCTCAACCATCCTGGCATCATGGCCATCTACGACGTGAGCCAGGAAGGCGACCAGCCCTATCTGGTCGTGGAGCACGTCGAGGGTCGCCCGCTGTCCGACTTCATTCCGTCACCGCCCGATGTGGTCGCCGAGTACGGGCGGCAAATCTGCCTGGCGCTCGATTACGCCCACCGGCGCAGGTTGATCCACCGCGACATCAAGCCGGCCAATATCCACATCACGCCGGATAACCAGGTGAAGCTCATGGACTTCGGGCTGGCCATCTCCGGCGAGTCCAAGCGCCTCACGGCCCTGGGACGGATCATCGGCACACCAGCCTACCTGTCGCCGGAACAGGCGCAGGGTTTCGCGCTGACTTTCCACACGGACATCTACTCGACCGGCGTCGTGCTCTACGAACTGACGACGGGGGTGCTGCCCTTCGACGCGGACGACATTGGCGTCTTGCTGATTCAGCAGGTCAAGAGAGCTCCAAGGCCGCCGAGCGAGCTGAATCCTGCCATCGGTCCGGCATTGGAGCGCGCCATCCTGACGGCGCTGGCCAAACAGGCCGAGGAGCGCTTTGACTCCGCGCGGGCGATGGCCGACGCGCTGGGGGCGGCAGGGTCCTGTGTGGAGCGCACCCTCAGCGCCAACGCGGTGCGGGTTGACGAGCTGAAGTCGCAGGAGGACGCGCCTGCTGCTGCCGCACCCGTCGCGCCTGCCGCGCGCGGCAAGGTCCGTGTGGCCCTGGCCGACGATCACCGCGTGCTGCGCATGGGCCTGGCGATGATGCTGACCGCCACCGACGAGTTCGACGTGGTGGGCGAGGCCGACGACGGCGAGCAGGCCCTGGAACTGGTTCGCAGCGCCCAGCCGGATGTGCTGTTGCTCGACCTGAACATGCCCAAGGCCAGCGGGCTGGATATTCTGCCCCAGATACGCCAGACGTGGCCGGGAATCAAGGTGCTGGTGCTCACCGGACGCGCCGAAGACCAGTACATCATGCAGGCGCTGCGCGCCGGGGCAAATGGCTACGTCTTGAAGACGACCGCCGAGGATGAACTGATCCACGCCGTCCATGATGTGGTCGCTGGGCGTCTGGTCTTGGGGCAGGGGGTCGCCGAGCGCGTGGTCGAGGGGTATACCTCGCGGCCTGCCGCGGACGCGGAAGAAGCCGGTGAGTTGGACCGCGCCATCCTGACCGGAGTCGCCGCCGGCAAGACCAACGACCAGATCGCGGAGCGGCTGGGTCTCGATCCGCAGATCGTGGATCAACAGCTTGCCCAGCTCATCGCCCGGCTGGGCGCGCGCTCGCGCCTCGAAACCGGGCTGATCGCGCTGCGGCGGGGACTGGTCTCACTCGGTGATCTGCAGCGCGACTGAGTGCCAGGAACCTTGCGGCCCGCCGCCAATCAGCCGGTCGCCAGCGTGCCGATGGCCAGCTCGGTGAGCGGCTCTCCTCGCACTGGCTCAGCCTCCCCGTAGATCATACACGTGCACTGCTGCACCCGGCGCAGGTTGTGATCGCTGGCCAGAATCAGCCCCCGCCCGTTGCTATCGGGGATGTGGACGACGATGTGCTGGCCCTGAAGCTGTTCGAGGGCGATCAGCAGCAGCCGCTTCGCCGAGGCGACAGTCCGGCTCATCCAGGGGCCGAGGCAGACGCTGTCGCCGTGCCGATGGGCGAGCAAATACCCGTCCAGAGAAGCATCCCGGTAGTCCACCCACGCCAACCGGGGATACTCATCCATGAGGCGGTTCAGGATGTGACTCCGGTCGAGGCCGAATGCCGCCTGGTCAAAGGCGAGAATGGCTCCCCGATCGGCGGGCAGCATCCGCCGGGCGCGCGGCCCCAGGTAGGTGCTGGCCCGGCCCTCCCACCGCTCGATCTTGCCTACCGGGCGGAAGCCCATGCTCTGGTACAGGCGACGGCCTACGTCGGTCGAATCGAGCATGATGCGCTCGGTATTACGGGCGATGAGATGGTCGAGCGCAGCGCGCATCAACTGCGTTCCGAGGCCGAGCTTCTGACGCTCTGGCGCCACCAGGAGCATGCCGATCCAGGCCAGGGCGGTGCCGTAGGGCGTGGTGGTAACGGTGCCCACGATGCCGGCGTCTTGCTCATCCAGCACGAAGCAGCCGTCGGGCGACCAATACAGCAGCCGCTCCCATTCCGGCGCGTCGTGCTGCCAGCCGAGGCGCTGCGAAAGAGCCAGCGCGCCGGGGATGTCCTCCGGCGTCATCCGTCGCAACACACGGTCCGGCTCGCGGCCCGGCTGGTAGCGGCCCTGCCAGGTCAGGCTCATGGCTTTCCTCACTCGCGCGCCCTAGAGGGGGTTCTGAGTCATGAGTCTTGAGTCAGAAATACGATCCTGTCTTGTGACTTAGTGCGCATGACTCGAGACCTCACAACTCGACCGTGGTCTACCTCGGTGTGGGCGTGAGCGTCCATGTTGGTGTCAGGGTAGGAGCCTGAGTCAGGTCGGGGACGACACCCTCGGCGAACGGCAGCGTCAAGGTGGGCGCGGGCGTCGGCATGGGCGGCGGCGCAGCCGGGTTGCTGACGTTGATGCGCACGTCGCGCCTGACGAAGCGCCCAAACTGGTCAATGGCGACCAGCCGCAGGGTGTATGGCCCGTTTTGCAGCACGTGCGTATCAAGCTGGCCCAGCAAGGCGTTCGGCTCGCGGCGTTCCTGCGGGTCCACGATCAGCGGCTCGCTGAAAGCGGTCGGGCTGTGGCCAAGGCCGTAGCGAATCTCGTAACGGCTGAAGTTGGGCATGGTGACGGTACCCAACACCTGGATCACGCCCTGCACGGTGCTGTCCTGAGCGGGCGCGGCGACCACCACGTAGGGGCGCGGCTCTGCGGGATTGCAGTACTCGGTGGGCGGCGGCATCATCGGCACCTGCAGGCCGCGCTGGGCCAGCCAGGCATTACCTGCCGGGTCGTTGTTCAGCCAGTCATAGGCCCAGCGGTCGCTGATGGCCAGGAAGGTGCGGAACTCCGCCTCGCCCGCGCAGCTCTCGTTGGCCAGCTTCTGCGTGAACGTGTCCACGTTGAGCGTCCGGTAGATGTCCTGATCGGGGCCGGGCGGCGGCGCGCTGCTGGCGAAGATCTCCGCGTGCGAACGGCCCGCGCACTGCGGGGAGGCGACCGCGCCGGAATCGTAGCAGACCTCCGCCTGAGCAACGCCGGGCGGCGGCTGGAATGGCTCGACGGCCAGCCCGGCGTGCGCCGCTTCGATGACCTCGTTCCAGATGGGCGCCGCGCCGTAGTAGCCGGTCAGGCCGGTCATCGGGCTGTTGTCGGAATTGCCAACCCACACGCCAACGGCGTATTGGGGAGTGTAGCCGAGCGTCCACACGTCGCGGCTGTCATTGCTGGTGCCGGTCTTGACGGCGACAGGGCGGCCCCCCTGCAGCTCCAACGGCCAGCCGCGCCCGAACTCCTCGGCGCGCGCTGCGCCGTCGGCCAGGATGTTGGTGATCAGGTAAGCGTATTCGGGCGGCACAATCTGGCTGCCGGCCTGCCCTCCGGCGCGATAGACCTCGTTGCCCTTGCTGTCTTCGATGTAGACGATCGAGAACGGATCGAGGCGCACGCCGTTGTTACTCAGCGCGGCAAAGGCGGCCACCATGTCGAATAAGCGCACCTCGACAGCGCCCAGTGCGGTTGGCAGCCCGGCATTGCGTTCAACCGGATTGCCGAGCGGGAAGCGGATGCCGAAGCGGGTCGCTATCTCGGTGAAGCGCAGCAGTCCAGTGAATTCAAGCACCTTGACGGCGGGGACGTTGAGCGAGTTGCCCAGCGCCTCGCGCACGGTCTTCGGGCCGTGATACTGCCGGTCGTAGTTGACCGGCACATAGCCGTTGAAATCCGTGCGCACATCCCACAAGACGCTGGCCGGCGTCAGGTAGCGGCCCTGCTCGTCGGGCATGAAGGCCGTCAGGTAGACGAAGGGCTTGAGCGCCGAGCCGGGCTGCTGGGCGGTAAAGGCGATGTTGACCTGCCCGTCAATGTCCTTGTTGTTGTAGTCCGCGCTGCCAACCATGGCCAGCACCGCGCCGTTCTTGGGATTCATGACCACGACCGAGGCATTGCGCGCGTTGATGCCCCGCGCTTGCAGCTCTGCCAACTGGCGGGCCACGGCGCGCTCCGCTGCGCTCTGGATGCTCTCGTCCAGGGTGGTATGGACGCGGTAGCCGGCGCTGTAGATGGCTTGGGGGCCATAGGTGTCTTCGAGCTGCTGCCAGACGTAGTTGACGAAATGGGGGTGAATGAACTGATTGGCCGGCGGCGTGAACGTCTTGGTTTCCACCAGGGCCAGTTCCAGCGACATCTCTTGCGGCTCTGGCGTATTGGGCGTGGTGTAGTAGTAGAGAGTCGTGCCATTGGGTTGTGGCCGGGCGATGAGGCACAGCGCCCCCCCGCTGGGCACGCCCCAGCGCGTCGTGTCGTCGTGCTGGATGGCGATGCAGCCGGTGCCGTTGGCCTCGGACATCAGGCGCAGCACGGTGTGCATCCGCTGGATGGCCGCCTCGCGGTTGACCACCGGATCATAGGTGGCCGGCGACTGGGGCAGCCCGGCCAGGAACGCTGCTTCCATCGGGTTGAGGTCGCTGGCCGGCTTGCCGAAATAGGTCCGGGCCGCTGCCTCAATGCCGTAGGCGAAGTTGCCGTAGAAGATCTCGTTCAGGTAGATCTCTAGTATCTCGTTCTTGGTGTATTTGCGCTTGATCTCCGAGGCGACGATGATCTCGACGATCTTGCGCTCGGCGGTGCGCTGCGAGGCGAACTCCGTTTCCAGTACCAGAGCACGGGCGAGTTGCTGGGTGATCGTGCTGGCACCCGGCCCGGAGAGCACGTCTCCGGCGCGCAGGTTGTTGTAGGCCGCGCGCACGATGGCAAACACGCTGAAGCCAGGATCGGAGTAGAACGTCTCATTCTCGGTGGAGACGGTGGCGTGGATCAGCCAGGGCGAAATCTGGTTGAGCGCCACCACTTTGCGCTGGCCTGTGTCGGGGTTGTTGAACTCGGCCAGCGTGGCCCCCTGCGCGTTGAGGATGAGCGTTGTCTCGAAGTCGGATGCGCTTTCGTGCAGCGAGGAGACGGCCTCGGCGTACTGGTCCACCTTGTACAGGTAGTAGCCAATCATCAGCAGCAGCACGAGCAGGGTGAGGGCCATGCCGCCGATGATGCCGAAGACGCCGAAGCGAATGCCCCACCTGACGTAGGTGTTGCGGTTGTGTGCCGCGCCGAGCGCCGCGCTGTAGTCCGGCTGAGGGAAAGCGCCGATGGGCGGCTTGGGCACGGGCGGCGGCTCGGCAGGCACGGCGTGCAGCTCACCGTGGGCCATGGTCACGCCGGCCTCTACCGCTGACGATCGGATGGTCAGCCCGTCAGCCGCTAGCCCGCCAAGCCCGTGGGGCTGGGTGATCACGTTTGCGGCCGACGCATCCACCTCCTGCCCTTTCTGCAGAGTGGGCGCGTCGGAGCGTCGCACTGGCTCCAGAAAGGGTGTGTTGGGCGAGACGAGCGTCGCGCCGGGATCATCCTGGGGGACGCGCAAGGGCAGGGGCGCTCTCTCGTCCCCGGACTCGCCTTCCAGCGAATCTAGCGTGATCTGGTCATCGGCCAGCCCGGCGGCAGACTCGACGACGACTTGCTGCACGCTAGTCTCGGTGCGCACGGCGCTGCCGCGCACGCGCTGCTCGTAGCCGGGGGGGCTGGCCGGAACCCAGGCCTGCCCATCGTAGTGGTACCAGCGGTCGGATTCGAGGCCGAGCATCCACCAGTGCCCGTCCTCGCCGAGGATCATCAGTCCTCGTAGCTCGTCTTGCAGGGCCTCGCGGGTGATCTCCCCGGCCTGGTAGCGCTCGCGCAGTGCCCTGACCTGCTGCTCGACCTGCTCGAAACGCGACGGCTCAGGGACGGGTGCTTCCTGCTCTTCGGCGGGCGTCTCAGCGGGGTGCGGCGTGTCTTCGGGGAGCGGGGTGCTGCCCGCGGCGGCTGTGGCGTCGCCCACTGCGCTCGCGTCGGGTGGCTCTGAGACGACCTCCGCCCCTGCCGGCTCAGCCTGGGCATCGTCGGGGGCGTGAATCTCCGGGATGGTCTTGTCGGCGCCGGCCAGCAGAGCGTTAACTTTCGCCTCAAGCGGCGTGAACCAGTCGCCGCGCTCGCGTGGCGAAACCTCGGCCTGTGGGGGGGCTTCCCCGTCCCTTGCCGGCGGTGTCGCCCGATCTGGTTCGGGTTTGGGCGAGGTTGGCGGCGTGAACCAGGCCTCGACGATGACCGGGCGCGACGATCCCTCCTCGATCGGCGGCTCGTGCCACAGATCGGCGGGCGATGCGCCCGGCGTTTTGCCGGGGGCAGGGGCCGTATCGGACGACGCCGGATCGGGCCTGGTCGCGTTTTCTGGCGGCACTACCGGCTTGTCCTCAGGGTGATCCACGATGACGCTCCCTCGAAAGATAGCCAACAGGCGTCAGCGGTCAGCAATCAGCAAGGACACTCCCATCTCTTGTCAGACGTGCAGAGACTGGTGTGGCGAATACCTATGCGTCCCTTATCTCGATCTTACCACCATCGCCGGGCAAAGTACATTCGGCACGCTGCAAGACAGAATTACCGCCGGGGCGCAGAGGACGCAGTGAAGAACCATGAGACCCTCTGCTTTTCTCTGCGCTCTCTGCGTCTCTGCGGTTCAAAATCGCCCCGAACGGCCTCAGCTTGCGGCGGGTTGCGGCTTGCTGGCGACCAGCACCGTCCACTCGCCCTTCTGGGTGATGGCATTGTCCTGGTTGACGATCTTCACATCGAAGGTGACGAATCCCCCACCGGCCTGTCTCATCTCGCGCAGGTTCGTCACCTTGACCTGGACGCGCAGCGTGTCGCCGATGAACACCGGTGCGCGGAACTTCCATTCCAGGCTGGTGAAGGCGATCACCGTGCCGTCGAGAAAGCCCATCTGGTAGGCCAGGCCGCTGGCGATGGAGAGTCCCAGCAGGCCATGGGCCACGCGCTTGCCGAACTGCGTGCCCTGGGCGTAAGTCTCGTCGGTGTGCAGCGGGTTGAAGTCGCCGGAAAGGCCCGCGAAGCCAACGATGTCGCTCTCGGCGATTGTCCGTCCGCGCGTCTCCAGGGTCATGCCCATGCTGAAGTCCTCGAAATAGAGGCCGCGCTGCGTGCTCATCTGCTCTGCCATGTGTTCCTGCCTTGTCAGACTGACCTGTCGCAGTTCTCGCTACAGAGGAAGAAACAACCCTGTGGCGATTGTAGCGCAAGGGGCGCTTCGGCGAAACTGGGCCATTGTCCCCTCACCCGCTCAGCGGTTCCTTGAAGTCGTAGATGCCGTCGCGCAGCGCCCAGCGCCCGTGACCCTCCGCACAGGCAACCGCTCCCTCCTCGTGACGCAAGGGCGCGCCGCAGTGAAGGCACTTGAACAGCGAGCCGTCGAGGGCCGCCGGAGGATGAGCGCCCGTCGCGATATTGCGCGCGAAGACACTGGGCGAGAACGGCGCAATCTGTCCGGTAGGTTGGAGCAGTCGGTCGAGCGCCACCAGCAGCCGCAGTGGTACGCGCTGCTTGAGCGCGCCCAGCCGGAAGTACGACACCGCCAGGCGGCGTTCGGTGCGGAAGCCGGCCTCGCGCAGGCAGCGCGACATGTATGCCGGATGAAAGTCGAAATTGAGGGCGACGAACTCGACTGGCTCCTGATCGAATGGATTCCACGCCTGGCGGCGCAGGGCGTAACGCAGGATCGCTTTGAGGTTGCGTTTGTTGGCATATTCGAGAATGAAGGGCGCGCCAGGAGCCAGGATCGCCCGAATCTGGGCCAGCGCGGCCGGCACGTCGGCCATGTGGTGAATGACGCGCTCCATCACTGCCGCGTCGCAGCTACCGTCAGCCAGCGGCAGGCGATAGATGTCGGCGGCGACGTACAGATAGCGCCCGCCGCTGCCCAGATGAGCCTGGGCTTCGCGCAGCATGGTGCGCGAATAGTCAAGCACGATCACCTGGTCGAACGCGCTCAACTCGCTGCTCATCCGCCCGAAGCCCGCTCCCAGATGGGCGGCGCGCCGCCCGCCATCCGGCAGCAGACGGCGTAGCGCCGCGCGCTCGGTCAGGTCTTCGTAGTCGCGACCGCGGCCTTCCCAGAAATCGGTGCGATAGCCCGATCCTTCATAGTCGCAGACGGGGGGCGTGTCGTTCACGCAGTCCTTCCTTCAGAGAACGCCGGGGCGCTGGCTGGGCGCGGGTCATGCCGTCACGCGCCCATCATAACACCGGCGGCGAAGGGCGGTCAACGCGGACCCAGGCGGGGGCATTTCGCGTCGGGGACGGAAGTACCTGAACCGCAAAGGCGCAGAGAGCGCAGAGAAGAGCTAGAGAATCTCAGCGGTTCTTCTCTGTGTCCTCTGCGCCTCAGCGGTGATGCCTCGCCCCGGAACAAGGACGCACGCAAGAACAAGAGGGCGCGTGCGCGCCCCCTGAGCATCGAGTGGGTTGTGCGCCGGGCTAGAGGCCCGCCTCCTGGCGCAACAACGCGGCCTTGTCCGTCCGCTCCCAGGCTACGTGGAGATCGTCACGCCCGAAGTGCCCGTAGGCGGCCACCTTGCGGAACTGCGGCTTGCGCAGGTCGAGGTCGCGGATGATCGCGGCGGGGCGCATGTCGAAATGCTTCTTGATCAGGGCGATGATCTGCTCGTCGGGGATCGTGCCCGTGCCAAACGTTTCGATGGCGATGGACAGGGGATGCGCCACGCCGATGGCGTAGGAGACCTGTAGCTCGAAGCGCGAGGCCAGGCCAGCGGCGACAACGTTCTTGGCGATGTAGCGGGCCATGTACGCGCCGGAGCGATCCACTTTGGTCGCGTCCTTGCCGGAGAACGCCCCGCCGCCGTGCCGGGCGATGCCGCCGTAGGTGTCCACGATGATCTTGCGCCCGGTCAGGCCGGCGTCGCCGAGGGGGCCGCCCACCACGAAGCGCCCGGTAGGATTGACATAGTACCTGGTCTTCTCATCCAACAAGTGGGCCGGGATGACCGCGCGGACGACGTGCTCCAGCACGTCGTCGCGGATCTGCTCGCTGGTCGCGTCTGGCGCGTGCTGCGTCGAGACCAGCACGGTGTCCACACGCCTGGCCTTGCCGTAGGCATACTCCACAGTGACCTGGCTCTTGCCGTCCGGGCGCAGGTAAGGCATGACGCCGTTGCGCCGGACTTCCGCCAGCCGCCTGGTCAGCTTGTGGGCGAGTGTGATGGGCAGCGGCATCAGCTCTGGCGTCTCATCGCAGGCGAAGCCGATGACCATGCCCTGATCGCCCGCGCCGAGCGAGTTAAGCTGCTCTTCGTTGAGTTCGCCCATGCGCCGCTCCAGCGCGCTATCTACGCCCTGGGCGATGTCGCTGGACTGCTCCTTGATCGAGACGATCACCCCGCATGTGTCGGCGTCGAAGCCGAACTTGCCGCGCGTATAGCCGATGTCGCGCACGACATCGCGGACGATAGTGCCGATGTCCACATACGTTGATGTCGTGATCTCGCCCATGACAACGACCAATCCGGTCGTGACGGCGGTTTCGCAGGCCACGCGGGCCAGCGGATCGTCAGTCAAGATCGCGTCGAGCACGGCATCGGAGATCTGATCGCAGATCTTGTCTGGATGCCCCTCAGTGACCGACTCCGACGTGTAGAACAACTGGGGAGACGACATGAAAGTGGTGCTGCGGTTGTTGCTCACGGGGACTCCTTTGCAAGTGCATAAACGGGCCAGCGGGGACAAGAGACGCCCCCTGCTACACTCTCAGGGGGCGTTATCATGCTCGGTGGGCCTCATTGATCAGGCGCATGAGGTCGCTAGACAACGCTCTCATCTTCCAGAAAACCTGACGGAATTGGCACCGTTCTCTGGTGGGCAGGCTTGCCTGAGCCAACCAGGGAGGTTGCCGCGGCTTCACGGGGCCGGTCCCTCTGCCGCTCTGGATAAGAGTGTTTCCAGATATGCGATTGTTGCTGTCATCCATCATAGCACCGGATCGGCGGGTGCGCCAGTGGCAACCAAGCGCCCAAGCGCCAAGCGCCTGCGGGCAGGCTGCCGCTGCCCGGCGGGTGCGGGCCGCGCAACTGTGCTGCTATACTATGCGCGGTTAGGTTTGCAGCTTGCACATGGAAATGATGGTCCAATGACACTCGATCTGGCTTTCGTTGACGCAGTGGCCCTCGACATGGACGGCGTGCTGTGGCGCTCCTCGCAGGTCATGCCCGGCATCCCGTCTTTTTTCGACTTTCTGGCGCAGCACGATATTCCTTTCGCGTTCGCCACTAACAACAGCATGACCAGCGTGGCGGCTTACGTCGAGCGCCTGCGCGCCATCGGCATCCCGGCGCGCCCTGACCAGGTCGTGACCTCGGCGGTGGCGACGGCAGACTACATCAGCCGCCGCTATCCCGCCAGCACGCCGCTCTACATCATCGGCGACGACGGCATACGCAGCGCCCTGGCCGGGCGCGGCTTCCGCGAAGACCCGCCCAACGCGCAAATCGTGGTGGTGGGGCTGGACTTCGCGGCGACATTCGACAAGTTCAAACTGGCGACGTTGCGCATCCGCGCCGGGGCGGACTTCATCGGCACCAATGGCGACCGCACTTTCCCGCTGCCGGAAGGCTTGGTGCCCGGCAATGGCGCGCTGCTGGCTCTCCTGGAGACGGCGACCGATGTCGCGCCGGTCGTGATCGGCAAGCCGGAGCGCGTCATGTTCGACGTGACGCTGGATCGCCTGGGAACAGCGCCAGAGCGCACCCTGATGGTCGGCGATCGAATCGAGACAGACATCGTGGGCGCTCAGCGGGCAGGGTGGCAGACGGCTCTGGTTTTGACCGGCGTCACGACCGCGGAGCAGGCCGCGGCCGATGGCCGGGCCGGCGCTGTCTTCGACACGTTGGAGACACTGCGAAGGGCGTGGGAAGCGGCGCTCGGCTGACCAGGACTGGCGGAGATGAGCGAGTGAGGATGGAGCAGGGAGGCATGGGGATGGAATACAGAATGTTCAGGCGGGTGCTGGCTGTGTTCGGTGCGGCGGGCCTGATGGCCGCCCTCGTCCTGGCGGGGCTGGCGTTCCCTGTGGGCGCGGCGTCGCCTGTCACGGCTGCTGCGGGGACCAGTACCCCGACTGGGATACCTGATAGCGGCGACTCGTCCGCCGAATGGACGGTCGGCGAGCTGACTTTTGAGAGCCGTTACCCGCACGGGTTCGTCTTCACCGCCGAGATCAGCAGTAGCGCCGGGCCGATCGTGCGCGGGCGGGTGATCTGGTCACTGGCGCCGGGCACGCAGCGCAGTGCGCCCTTCCAGGTTGACCCCGACAGCGGCCTGTTGGTGGCTGAGTGGCAGCCCGGCCCCGGCGAGTCGACGCCGCCCTGGCTGGGGCTGACCTATACCTGGTCGGTGGGCGATGCGGCGGGCAACTCGTTCGAGACTGAGCCGCGTTATGCCGAGTATGCCGACACCAGCCGCGAGTGGCTGCGCAGCGAGAGCGAGGACATCATCGTTTTCAGTCAGGGCATGCCGGCGGAGGTCAACGATCTGACGCTGGAGGCGATGGCCGAGCAGCGCGAGACGTTTCGCGTCGCCTGGGGCGATCTGCTCCCCTACCGTCCGCGCGCCATCCTGTTCGGCGACCTCGATGCCTGGCAGGAATGGCAAGTGGGCCACATGAGCGCCAACATCGCCGGGCTGACGCGCAGCGAATGGGGCGGCACCGTCCAGCGCGTGACCGGGGAGGGCGTGCGCGACATCGCCTATGGCACAGTGCTGCACGAGATAGCTCACCTCTACCAGGATGCCTTCACCTTTATGCCGGCGGGCAACTGGTTCATTGAAGGCAACGCCACGTTCTTCGAGCTGCAGCAGTACTACGATTACGAGGCGGCGGTGCGCGCTCTGGCCGCGGCGGGGCAACTGCCCGCGCTGCTCGACAGCACGGGGCCAGGCGTCAGCGGGCGCGACGCGCGGCGAGGCTATGACATCGGCTACACGTTCTGGCGGTGGCTGGTTGACAACTACGGTCTCGAAGGCCACCGCCAGCTCATCACGCTGGTGCAGGGGGGCATGGCGCGCAATGATGCCATCGAGCAGGTTACCGGGCTGCCGGCGTCCGAGGTCGAGTCTCGCTGGCGCGTGTGGCTGGGCGCATCGCCCGCCGCCCCAACACTGGTCCCGACACCGGCGTTCTTCTTCCTGCCCTCGCCCACGCCGCGCGTGGCTGGTAAATGAGGCTGGCTCTTGCTGCTGCCTGTGGTCGCGGGCAGGGCCCGACCTGGCGCGCAGGCGCGCAGGGGCAGGTGACAGACGCACCATCTGATGCTAGGATTGAGGTGTCGGCCACGGAGAAGACGGGAAGGTGCCCATGAGCAGTCAGTCGGGTAGGGCGGTGGCGCGCTGTATGCTGGCGATCCTGCTGACGCTGGGCCTATGGCTGCTGGGAGCGATGCGCAACGCCGCCCTGGCTCAAGACGGCGAGGGCGAGCCGGACTACCCGATTATCTTTGGGCACCAGGTCGAAGTGGTCTTCCCCGCAGCCATTCGCTTCGTCGTTGGTGTGAATTCGGTGCCCGAAGACATAGAGTCAATGGCGCTCGAGGTCAGCCAGCAGAGTGGCCTGGCCCGCAGTTTCGCCCTCGACATCGAGACGGCGCTCATTCGCGAGCTCGCTGGAGGCGTGGCCAACCAGTTCCTGTTCGAATGGCCGCTGGATGGTGAGCCGCGACCCACGCTCTTCGAGCAAATGGACTACGCCTGGGAGGTCAAAGTCCACGCTGCGCCCCTGGCCCAGGCAGAAGGCAGCTTGGTGGTCGCCGACGCGCGGCCTGGTCCCTGGCGCACGGCGGGGAATCCCCCCGTGGTGCTGCACTGGCACAACCCAAACCTGGCCGGGCCGCTCGTGCGCGATGAGATCATGGCAGCCTATGAGTTGCTGGACGAGCATACAGGGGACGCTCCGGCCTTTGAATTCGCCATCTATGACCCGGTGGCCCCGCTGTGTCTGTCGGTCCGTGATGATGCGACCGGCGAGATGCGCCAGGTGGTGCAGACACGTGACGGCGAGGTGGAGTATCTCTGTACGCGGGACCGCTTCGTCCAGGCTTACGCTCGCTCGGGGATCACGTTCGTCCAGCGGCCCACGTTCGGCCTGGCGGATCTGGAGGATGCGCTGATCGCGGCCATGGTAAGCCAGGCCTATGGCGATTTCTGGCGGGAAGCGGGAGTGCCCGCCTGGTTCGAGTCTGGGCTGGCCGCGCTGTACCGTCCGCGCCCTGGCTTCACCGCTCTGGAACTGGTGCGCAGTGCTTCTCGCAGCGGACAGCTCTTCTCGCTGGAGGCGTTGCAGGATGCGCTGCCAGACACGGCGACTCATGCCAGCCGTGTGTTGTGGGAGGCGCAGAGCTATACGCTGGCCCTGGCCCTCGCCGATCGCTACGGACTCCAGGCGCCGTTTGACCTGGCGCGGGCTGCCGGGCAGGACTCCGGCGGCTTCACCAGTGCGCTGCGGGCGCTCACCGGTGGCGATCAGAGGGCGCTGTGGGAAGCATGGCAGGGCTGGCTTTTCACGAATGAGGCGATGCGAGTCGCTGGCTGGACGCCTTACCTGCCGGAGACACCCACAGCGACGGTAGCCCCGACGGCCTCGCCGGTCGCGCCGACGCGCACGCCGACGATGACCCGCACGCCGAGCCTCACGCCGACCCAGCCGGTGCCCGGCGTGCCACAACAGACCATGGTCGTCCTGCCGGTCACACCGACTGTCGTGCGAACCCCAACCAACACGCCGCTGCCACCAGGTAGCCTGCCCCCGGCTGACTCACGTGAGTCCGGCGCCGAGTCCGATGCCGGGGGGCTTGAGCGGCTGGTGCTGGGTGTGGTAGTGGGGGCCTCCGCGCTGATCCTGGTGCTGGGCAGCGCGCTGCTCGTGACTCGTCGCCGCCGCGACTGAAGCAGCGAGAGTGAGTCGAGACGTGACACTCCCCCTGATCTATGATCTGGCCCTGGACGATCTGACGGCCATCCTGTGCGCCTGGGGCGAGCCAGCCTTTCGCGCCCGGCAGGTCTGGGAATGGTTGTACCAGCACAAGGTGGATGACTTCGCGGCCATGCTGACGGTGCCCCAGGCGTTGCGCGCCAGGCTGGCCGCCATGTTCCGGCTGCGCGGTCTGGCGCTGGAGATCGAGCGGCGATCCAGCGATGGGCAGACGGTCAAGCGGTTGTGGCGGCTGCCGGACGGGCAGATGATCGAGGGCGTGCTGATGGCCTACGACGATGACCGGCGCACGGCCTGCATCAGCACCCAGGCTGGCTGCGCCATGGGCTGTGTTTTCTGCGCGACGGGGCAGATGGGCTTCGCCAGGAACCTGACCAGCGGGGAGATCGTCCTCCAGGCGGTGGACTTCGCGCGTTTGCTGGAGGCCGAAGGCGAGCGGCTGAGCAACGTTGTGCTGATGGGCATGGGCGAGCCGCTGCACAACTACCAGGCGTCGCTCGCCGCGATTCGCCGGCTCAACGACGCGCGCGGGCTGGCCATCGGCCAGCGCCATATCACGCTGAGCACAGTGGGTCTCGTGCCCGAGATTCGCCGTTTCGCGGACGAGGGCCTGCAAGTGGGGCTGGCCATCAGCCTGCACGCTGCCACGGACGAGGAGCGGAACCGCCTGCTGCCGGTCAACCGGCGTTGGCCGCTGGCTGTTCTGCTAGATGCCGCCCGCCACTATGTTGAGCGCACGGGCCGCCGCGTGACGTTCGAGTGGGCGCTCATTGCCGGCGAGAACGACACAGTGGCCCAGGCCGAAGCGCTGGGCAAGCTGCTAAGCGGCCTGAGATGCCACGTCAACCTGATCCCGCTCAATCCCACCGGAGGCTATGCGGGGCAACCCTCCAACCCGGCGCGCGTGGAGACGTTTCAGGCTGTGCTGCGCGCCTATCGCGTGGGCAGCACAGTGCGCGTGCGGCGTGGCATTGACATACAGGCCGGCTGCGGCCAGTTGAAGGCCGAAGTCGTGGCCCGCCAGCGACAGGCAAGCGCTGAGCGAGCGAAAGGAGAATTGCCGTGACTGTGACCGTACGTTTCTTCGCCAGCCTGCGCGACGTGACCGGCGAAGCGCAGTGCGAGCTGACGCTGTTCCCTGGCGCGCGGCTCAGCGATCTGGTCGCCCAGTTGGTTCAGCGCCATCCCGCGCTGGACGGCTACCAGGAGTCGTGGCATTTCGCCGTCAACCAGATGCACGCCGAGCCGGACACACCACTCCGCGCTGGCGACCAGGTCGCCATTTTCCCCTATGTCGCTGGCGGCTGAGAGGGCGAGAGGGCGATGAGCGACGAAATCCGCGAGCGCCTCGAGCGCTTCACCGCCGAACGCCAGCGCCAGAACGCGCGCATCCTGGCGGCGGATCACCTGGGGATCAGGCGGTTCTTCAACCTGGACGAAGCGGCCTATCACGAGGGGGCGCTGGACGCCAAGACCAAGGAGATGCTGGGGCTGGTGGCCTCGCTGGTGCTGCGCTGCAATGACTGCATTGATTACCACCTGATTCAGTGCGTGACTCTGGGCGCGACCGAGGCTGAGCTGGTCGAGGTTTTCAACGTGGGATTGATCGTCGGCGGCTCGATCGTCATCCCCCACCTGCGCCACGCCTTCGATACGCTCGACGTGCTGCTCGCGCGGCCTTCCGATTGATTCCGGGCCGGACGTGGCTCATTCCCCGGTGGGCACCCAGAACCCGAACAGGCTCCCTTTGCCGGGCGTGCTCTCGCAGTAGACACGGCCCCGGTGGTGCTCGACTACGGCCTTGACCACAGTAAGCCCCAGGCCAACGCCCGACGCCTGCACCGTTCCGACATTGGCGGCGCGGAAGAACGGCTCGAACAGGCTGCTTTGCTGATCCTCCGGGATGCCGATGCCGCTGTCCTCCACCTCGAAGATGAGGGTTTGGTGCTCGCCGATGCGCTTCAGCCGGACGCGCACTTCGATGGTGCCGCGCGCCGGCGTGTACTTGATGGCGTTATGCAGCAAGTTGTACGCCGCGTAGTACAACTGAACCGGATCGCCCCGGATGGTAGGCAGCTCCTCCGGGCACACGAGTGACAGCCGCAGTTGCTTGGCGTCAAGCTCGGTCTGCAGCGCGTTGATCGCCTGGATGGTCAGCCCGCACCAACTCACCACCTCCAGGGTGCGATGGCGGGCCTCGATTCTCTCCAGCGACAGAATCTGGTCAACCAGATGCTCCATGTGGCGGGCGGCTTCGCGGATGCGCGTCAGGTCCTGCCTGCTCTGCGGATCGCGCGCGGCGATGCTGCGGTTGAGCAGGCGCTCGATCAACAGCATGATCCGTGTCAACGGGCTGCGCAGATCGTGCGAGGCGAGGCGAATCATTTCTGACTTGGTCTGCTCAAGACTCTGGATGTTGGCGAACATGCGAGCGTTGGCCAGGGCGATACCCGCTTGCGTGGCGATGGGGCTGACCAGGCGCACGTGCTCCGAACTATAGAAGCCGGGCTGAGTCGATTCCAGGCCAAAAAGCCCGAGGACCTGCCCGCGGTGGATGATCGGCACGGCCAGCCATGACGCGATGTGCTCGGTATCGGGGACTTCCTGCCAGTCTGGCTCGCGATCCACGTAGGGGACAACACACGCTTCGTGATGGTGCACCACCCGTCGCAGCAGCGGGAAGTCCGCGAGCGCCATCGTCCGCTTGCCTCCAGGCGGATCGCGTCTGCGTGGGTCGGCGGCCTGCCGCCGCACAAGGTGCGCCACTTCGTCCTCGATCAGGAAGACACACGCTGCTTCATGGGGGACGACTCTCCCTACCTGTTCTAACATGCGGGCCAACAAGTCGTCCAGTTCCAGAGTCGAAGTGAGCGCCAGGGCAGTGTCACGCAGCAATTGGGCGACGTCGCGCTCCTGACGCAGCCGGGTCTCTGCCTCATGACGGGCAACCGCCGCACCCAGACTGTTGGCCAGCGTCCTGAGGGCGCTGCGATGTTCCTCCTGCCACTGCCAGGTCGGGTCCTGGTGCTCAAACCCGATCGATCCCCAAAGCTCACCCCGCACAAAGATAGGCACAACCAGGAAGGGCGGAATCAGGTCGGAGAGCGGGAGGTTGACCAGTGCCTGGCGCAAAGCCGGATCGCGGCCGTCCACCATCTCACCGGTGCTTAACTGCTCGTAGATACCCTGGATGCCCAGTGCGTGAAAGCCCAGGTTCTGATACTCAGGCAACCCCAAACCAGAAGTTAGCCCGGCCCGATCCCATTCATAGGCCAGGCTGGCCGCCGGTTCTCCCGACACGGAGTGTGGGTGAATCCTGAAGATGAACACGCGCGAGACGCCAGTGGCTTCGCCCAGCAGAGCCATGGCTTCGTTGATCGCTGCGTCGAGGTCGGCAATAGCCAGCAGCCGGCTCGTGGCGCGCGAGACTCCTTTGAGGAGCGCGCGCGCAGTGTCTTCGCTGGCGCGTAGCGCCTCCTCGGCGCAGAGGCGAGCGATGGCGCTGCCGGTCTGCGCCACGAGCGTCTCCAGCGCGTGCTGAATCTCAGCCGAAAACAGTCCTGGGCGAGATGATCCAATGTTCAGGCAGCCGATGACTTGTCCGCCATGGGCAATGGGCAGAACGGCCAGCGCGGCGATGCCGGCGCTGCGTCGCTGGTCGTCGAGCGGGACCAGCGCATCGTCGTAGTGCGTGTAGAGAGGCTGCCCTGCGCGTACGATCTGTGCCTGCTGGCTGTCTGGCGGTGTATGGGACACAGCGCGGACGAACTCGTCCGGCAGGCCAGTGTGATAGCGCAGATGCAGCGCACCTGTGTCTGGGTCTATCAGGTAGATGCCGCCGCAGCCCATTCCGGCCAGTTCGATCGCCGTCTCTACCACCAGAGCCAGCGCGCGATCAAGGCTGGTCTCTACACTGAGGGCGATGGCGAGATCGCGCTGGGCGCGCAGCAGTGCCGCCAAAGATGCCTGCTCACCCATGATTCCCCCCGCTGCCGTGCCGCCGAATGGTGCGGCCAGGTCTTGTCAGCCACGAGACGACGGCTGCCAGTGCCGCCAGCGCCGCCATGCCCAGCAGCCCCGATTCGGGAAACCAGGCCGCCGTGCCGGCGAGCGCCGGCGGCCCCGTCAGGCGGTAGGTGGCGATCTCCTCGATGGCGAAACACGCGCTGTTCCAGCCGAAGTGCAAGGCGACGGGCAGCGCCAGTCCCCCGCCGCGCTGGTAGGCCCAGCCAAACACGAATCCCATCAGCGTCAGGTTGACGACGGTCAGCGGGATCAGTTCCGGTGACACGTCCTGGTAAACGATGTTGGGCACATGGAATGCCCCGAAGAGAAGCGAGGCGGCTGCCAGACCCCACACTGCACCCCAGTGACGCACGGCGACGGGCTGAACAGCGCCACGAAAGGCGAACTCTTCCCACAGGGCGACCAGGAACTGCGGCCCCAACACGCCCAGCGCGATGCCGCGCAGACTGATGTCGTGGCTGTCCACCCTGGCCCAGCCCACGCCCAGCAGGAGCGCGAACAGTCCAAGGACCAAGACCCCGGCCAGCAGCGCTCCCAGCCCGGCGCGCGCCAGAACCGGGCGGCTGACAACCAGATCGTCGGGGGGACGTGCTGCGCGCTGGCTGATCCGCAGCGCCGCCGCGCCCATCGGCATCACCACGAAGTAGGTGCCCCAGGCGATCCAGCCCAGGTCTTTGACCAGCATCGTGGCCAGGCCGCCCAGCAGCACCAGGTAGTAGATGATCAGACCGATCACGAAGGCTCCAGGCACTCACTGAGCCGCACGGCCCCAGCGGAAGGGCAGTGCGGCTCGCTGACAATCTCGCAGATGAGGCCAAGTATAGTCCGATCTGCCGCGGAGTTCCACGCGAGTCTGGTAGACAGGGAGCAAACGCGGTATAGTGGGCCCGGTCACCGTGCATCCCGGCGACGGCTAGGCGCATCCAACCCAAGAGCGAGCAAGCACCATGCATATCGAGTTCCTGTACTGGGCCGAGTGTCCGTCGTATCCTGAGGCGTGGCAGCGCCTGCTGAGCGCGCTGGACGCGCTGGCAGTGGACGCCGACGTGCAGCGGATCGAGATCACTACGGACGAGGACGCAGAGCGCTGGGGGTTTCCGGGTTCGCCCACGATTCTGGTCAACGGCCAGGACATTGACCCGGCGGTGGGGCGCCAGCCGGCCCGCCTGACGTGCCGGTTATATTACCGTGACGATGGCCGCCCGTCGCCGCTGCCGCCCGAAAGCATGATCCGGCGCGCTCTGCTGGAGGCCCAGGCACGAGAACAATCGCCAGAGCAGAAAAGGAATTGATGATGCTGGAAATCGGACAGAAAGCACCTGACTTCACGCTGCCCGGCGTGGACGATGCAGAACACTCGCTGGCGGCGCTGCTGGCTGGCCACAAAGCGGTTGCGGTGATCTTTAGCTGCAATCACTGCCCGTATGCGCGCGCCTGGGAAGGCCGCATGATCGCCATCCAGCGCGATTATGCCGCGCGCGGCGTCGTGCTGGTCGCCATCAACCCCAATGACATCACCCGCTACCCCGACGATGACCTGGCCCACATGAAGGAGCGCGCGGCGACGCAGGGCTTCAACTTTCCCTACCTGCGCGATGAAACGCAAGAAATCGCCCGTGCCTACGGCGCTACCCACACGCCGCACGTGTTTCTACTCGACGGCGAGGGCGTGCTTCGCTACCGGGGAGCGATTGACGACAGCTACGAAGACCCTGGCTCGGTCGAATTCCCGTATCTGCGCGACGCACTGGAAGCCGTGCTGGCCGGCCAGGCTCCCAGGATCGCGATCACCGACGCGGTCGGCTGTACCGTGAAGTGGAAGGCCGGCTGAGTCCTGCCCCGGCGACCCCTCCAGGCGGATAGCCGGGCCCCCGCAGGTGACTGCGCCGCAGATAGAAGTTACCGTCCAATCATGCACCGATGAGGAGTGCCTAGCGCATGGCGTACCAGCATATCCAGGTCCCCGCGCACGGGGAAAAGATCAGATGCTTTTCTGGCCAGGGCTGCATTCCGGATCGCCCGATCATCGCTTTCATCGAAGGCGACGGCATTGGCCGCGACATCATGACCGCGTCGCGGCGGGTGTGGGATGCCGCGGTTGAGAAGGCATACAGCGGCCAGCGGCAGATCGCGTGGATGGAAATCTACGCCGGCGAGAAGGCTGCGGGACTCTACGGCGGAGACTACCTGCCCGCCGAGACCTTCGACGCGCTGCGCGAGTTCGCGGTGGGGATCAAGGGGCCGCTGACGACTCCGGTCGGCGGCGGGTTCCGCAGCCTCAACGTGACGCTGCGCCAGGTGCTCGACCTGTATGCCTGCGTGCGCCCGGTCAGGTATTACCAGGGCGTGCCGGGGCCGATGCGCGAGCCGCAACGCGTGGATATGGTCATCTTCCGCGAGAACACCGAAGATGTCTACGCGGGGATCGAATACCAGGCGGGGACGCCGGAGAACGAGAAGCTGGCCCGCTTCCTGCGCGAGGAGATGGGCGTCGAGTTCTTCGAGGGCAGCGGGCTGGGCGTCAAGCCGATCAGCGCCTTCGCCAGCAAGCGCCTGATGCGTTTTGCCCTGCGCTATGCCATTGAGCGCCAGCGCAAGAGCGTGACCATCATGCACAAGGGTAACATCATGAAGTACACCGAGGGCGCGTTCCGCACCTGGTGCTATGAGGTGGCCCGCGACGAGTTCGGCGAGCACACCATCACCGAGGACGAGTTGTGGGAAAAGCACGGTGGGGTGCAGCCGGAGGGCAAGATCGTCGTCAAGGATCGCATCGCCGACATCATCTTCCAGCACATGCTGCTGCGCCCGGCGGAGTTTGACGTGATCGTCGCGCCGAATCTCAACGGCGACTACCTGTCGGACGCGCTGGCGGCGCAGGTGGGTGGGGTGGGTATCGCGCCGGGGGCCAACATCGGCGACCGGGTGATGCTCTTCGAGGCGACGCACGGCACCGCGCCCAAATACGCCGACCTGGATCGCGTCAATCCTGGCTCGCTGCTGCTCAGCGGGGCGATGATGCTGGAGTTCCTGGAATGGTGGGAAGCCGCCGGCCTGATCAAGAACGCCTACGAGCGCACCATCCAGCAGAAGACGGTCACCTACGACTTCGCCCGCCAGATGGACGGGGCGACCGAGGTCAAGACGAGCGAGTTCGCCACCGCCCTGATCAACAACATGAGCGCCTGACAGCCAGGCGACGCTCAACGCAGACAGCGGACGGGAGGGGCTTGGGCCTCTCCCGTCTTGCTTGGGGAATGACCTGCGCCCTACGGACGGGGCGCGCAGGGCGTGCCGCAATACGCCCCTGCCAGGCCCTGGAAGGCGCGCTGCCCAAAGAGGCATTGCACGATCACAAGATTCTGCTTAGTATCTGATCATACCTGCGCGCTCGCGCGAAGACCCGAGTCGGTAAGGAGTCGTCCTCATGTCTGGCTTGCCTCCCTTCTTCCTCACCAATCCCTGCGCGCGCAGCCTGGTCGTCACCGACCGCTTCAACGCGCCGCGCACCTATGCCTTCGCTCCCACCAAGAAGCAGCTTCATGAAGGCGTGGACCTGATGGCCATTGACGCCCAGGGCGGCCCGGTGGCCGTGCTGGCCGCCCAACGGGGCATTGTGGATCGAGTGGCTTTCAGCGGGCAGGGTTACGGTCACTATGTGCGCATCGCGCACGCCTGGGACGACCAGACTTATGTTACATGGTACGGCCACCTCTCGGCGACCAGCGTGCGCGAGGGGCAGTTCGTCCTGGCCGGGCAGAAGATCGGCGTCGCCGGGACGACCGGCTTCTCGACCGGCATTCACCTGCATCTCACGCTGCAGCACATCGGGCACGGGCTGGCCGACTATACGGTGGACGATGTCGTGGACCCGGAGCCTTTCTTGCGCGATGGGGCGGCTCCGCTGTTCAGTGAAGCATCCTTTGTCGCCGATGTGACCATTCCCGACGGGACGCCAATGCAGCCGGGCCAGAGCTTCACCAAGACCTGGCGGCTGCGCAACACAGGCAACACGCCCTGGGATGCGGGCACCAGGCTGGTCTTTGCCGGCGGTGACAAGATGGGCGGGCCGGACGAGGCCCCGCTGCCGGGTTTGCCCATTCTCCCCGGCCAGGCAGCCAATGTCAGCGTCAAGCTGACCGCGCCCGCCCAGGCCGGCCGCCAGCGTAGCATCTGGCAGCTTCGCGGGCCGGACGACCAGCCGTTCCCCAGCGCGTTCTACACGGAGATCGTGGTCAAGGCCATCGCCGCCTTCGACGAGGCCTCCTATGTGGCCGACGTAACCATCCCCGATGGCACAGTGATCAAGCCCGGCGCGAGGTTCGCCAAGACGTGGCGCGTGCGCAACACCGGCACGACGACCTGGACCACCGACTACGTGCTGCGCTTCGCCGCCGACGAGCAGATGGGCGGCCCGGAGAGCGTCTCGCTGCCACGCGCGGTCAAGCCGGGGGAGGTCGTCGAATTGTCGGTGCGGCTGCGCGCTCCGACTCGCGCCGGGCGGCATCGCAGCACCTGGAAGCTGACCGACGCCGCTGGTAAACCCTTCGAGTTCGAGCAGTACGCTGAAATCCTGGTGCCCCGCGCGGTAGCTCCCGCGCAGAAGCTGGACGAGCTTCGCTGGCTTGCCGATGTCACCGTGCCCGACGAGACGGTGATGGATGCGGGCGAGCCGTTCGTCAAGACGTGGCGCGTGCGCAACTCCGGCGAGACGGCCTGGGGGCCAGGCTACACCCTGGCCTTCTTCGGTGACGAGCGCATGGGCGGCCCGGAGAGCGTGCCGCTGCCGCCTGCGGCGCCGGGCGACGTTGTGGAAGTTTCCGTCGCGCTCACCGCGCCGGACAGGCCGGGCCTCCAGCGCAGCACGTGGAAGCCGCGCAATCCACAGGGCGACTTCTTCGAGTTTGACCTGTACGCGCTCATCCAGGTCAGCGATCCGGCACAGCCGAGGCCGCAGTTGAGCGAGCTAAGCTACGTCGCCGATGTCACCATCCCTGATGGGATGGCGCTGCAGCCCGGTGAAGCCTTCGTCAAGACGTGGCGCGTGCGCAACACCGGCACGACGACCTGGGGGCCGGGGTACAGCCTGGCGTTCTTCAGCGATGACAAGCTGGACGGGCCGGATAGCGTGCCGCTGCCGCCTGTCAGGCCCGGCGACATGGCCGAGCTGTCGCTGATGCTGACTGCTCCCCACGCTCCTGGCCCTCACAAGAGCACATGGAAAGGCCGCGATCCGCAGGGACGCTTCTTCGACTATGATCTGTTCATGCTGATTGACGTGGTGGACCCCAGCCAGACGTATGACATGCTGGAGTACCTGCGCGGCGACGGGCGCACCTACGAACTGGCCTGCGACTGGATCGGCGGCGCGCGCCGGCGCGTTCAGACGCAGCGTGCGGGTGCGAAGTTCTACCATGTCAAGCATGGCGAGTGGGAAGAGCTATGGGCGGACGAGCACTTCATCTACCGGGGCACCGACACCTCACCCGGCGGCGGCGAAGTCTATACGCTGACCGAAAACGGGCAGTACGGCAGCTCCTGGGTTCCGCGCAAGATGACGGTCGGCGTGCCGTTCCAGCGCATGCCGCAGGTCGTCTTTCGCCGCAAGAGTGACGGCGCTGCCGTGCCGGGCAAGACGTTTGTGCACGTTACATGGGTCGCGCTGGAGGCGGTGCACAGGGCGCTCACCTTATCCAGCGGCATCACCCTGAGCGATGTGGCCGTGCTGGCGGCCTATGAAGATGCGGGCGGCAAGCCCCAGGCCATCCCCTTTGAGCGTTACTACTACGCGCGCGGCTACGGTCTGGTGGGCTGGGAAGGCACCATCGGGCGGTCGGTGCTGGCCCAGGAATTCGCGTTGGGCAGCCTGCCCGAACAGGTACGCGAAGTGCTGCCCTGGCTGTGACAGAGGGAGTTGTTGGTAGTTGGCTCCTGGTATGAGTCAGGGCAGGCGCATGCCTTTTGCGCTCCACCAACAACCACCAGCAGACAACCAAGAACCATTCACCAAGAACTAATCACCGGCGATCAGCCTGGCGCAACGTTCAGGAAGCGTCCGGGGTCTCCGGGGCGTCGCCAAGTTCAGTGTCGGCGACAGAGAGGCTGAAGTAGAAAGTGGCTCCTTCGCCTTCGACGCTCTCGGCCCACGTGCGTCCACCGTGGGCGCGCACGATATGGCGCACGATGGCCAGCCCCAGGCCGGTTCCCTCGTGTCGCGCCCGGTCTACCTGGAAGAAGCGCTCGAAGACGCGCGGCACGTCTTCCGCTGGGATGCCGGGGCCGTCGTCGGACACGGCGAGCACTGCTTCGGCGTCTCCGCGCTGGACGCTGATGTGTATGTGCCCACCATTGGGAGTGAATTTGATGGCATTGTGAACGATGTTCTTCAGCGCGCGCTGAATCTGCACCTCGTCTGCCAGGACGACGATGTCGGTGGGCACATCCACAGTCACGGTCTGCTGCTTGTTCTCGGCCAGCGATTCGAGCTGCTCCACGGTGCCTGAGACGATGGGCAACAGGGGACTGGGCGTCAGGCGGATGGGCATCTGGCCGGACTCGATCAGTGAGAGGTCGCGCATCTCCTGAACGAGATGGGTCAGCGTATCCGTCTCGCGGCGGATGTCTTTGGCCATCTTACGCAGGCGCTTGGGCTTCTCGCGCTCGGCCACGCTGAGCAGGGTCTCGGCCAGCAGACCGATCGAGGTGATCGGCGTGCTCAGCTCGTGGGAGATGTTGGAGACCATCTCGCGCCGCGCGCGCTCAAGGCGCTGTAGCTGCGTCACATCGCGCAGCGTCATGATCTCCAGCCCCATTTCGGCGTCCGCAAGGGCCAAAGCCCGCCCGTGGAAGATGCGATGATTCAGTTCGATGCGTCGCTCAACCGTCTCGCTGCGCACGCGGCGGGCATCGTGCAGCAGGGCCTCCAGGTCGGGCTGGCGCAGCGCGCTGATCAGCGTCTTGCCGGCCAGGTCCTGGCCGAACAAACGCTGGGCGGCCTCGTTGGCATCAACGATGGTCAGGTCCGTATCGAGGATGAACAGGGCATCCTCGACGCCCTTCATGATCCCGCCCTTGAGCTGCCCGGCCTGCGCCAGGGCCTGGGCGTGCGCCTGCCGCAGGTGATCTGCTTGCGCCACCGCCATGCGTGCCTCCGCGCGCAAACGGATCACCCAGAAGGCCAGGGCGAGCGCGCTCAGCACGGCGAGAATGGCAATGATCTCAAGAAGCACAGCGCAGCCTCACCCTTCAAAACGATAGCCGACGCCGCGCACGGTGACGATCCGCCGCGGGTGGGATGGCTCGTCTTCGATCTTCTCGCGCAGCCAGCGCACGTGCACATCCACGGTCTTCGTCTGCCCGCCGTAGTCATAGCCCCACACGCGCTCCAGCAACAGGTCGCGCGAGAGCACCGCCCCCCGGTTGCGCATCAATGTGGCCAACAGGTCGAATTCCTTGTGGGTCAGGCGCAGTTCCGCACCGCCGCGCGTGGCGCGCCGCGCGATCAAGTCCAGCACCAGGTCGCCGCTCTCCAGGCGATCCACGACAGCGCGGGCCGAAGGCGCGCGGCGCAGGATGGCGCGGACGCGGGCCAGGAACTCGCCCAGGCTAAACGGCTTGACGATGTAATCGTCGGCGCCAATCTCCAGCCCGACGATGCGATCCACCTCGCTGCCGCGCGCGGTCAGCATGATGATGGGGACATCAGACTCGTTGCGGATGATGCGGCAGACCGACAGCCCGTCCAGCGAGGGCAGCATCACGTCCAGGACGATTATGTCGGGCGCATGCTGACGGGCGAGATCGAGCGCCTCCGTCCCGTCGCCGCTCTGCAGGACCTTGTACCCTTCGTGCTCAAGGTTGTAGGCCAGCGTGTGGCGCAGAGTATTGTCGTCTTCGACAAGCAGGATCTTCTTCATAGGAGCGTCCCCCCAATGGCCGGGCCAGCGCAGCCAGATCGTGGGGCATTTGAGCAAATCCTCGTGGCAGTCTCGTTAAGCCTGGTTAAAGGTTCCTTAAACCTGCGCGCGACCGGCCAATATGCCTGTCACGGCGTTTCTGCGTGGCCGGTGGCTCACCTCTATTGTAGCATCTCTTCGTGCAGCGCGGGGGGGACGATCGGGCGCGGGCCACGAAAATGTTGTCAGCGGATTATCTGTTGCCGATGGTTACCCTCACCCCCGCTCGGCCCACTGACGTGGGCCTCGCCGCCCCCTCTCCATTCGAATGGAGAGGGGGAAAGGGCGAGCGTAGCGAGGCCAGGGGGTGATGTCAACCAAGAGCCTTCCTTCCGAGTGTGCCAAGTTCATAACACGCTCTAGAGTCGCCGCCGGGCGCAGGCAAAGGGTAGAGCGTTGGGGGAGCCGGGGCGATGGTGACTGCCTGGGGATGCAGCGGCTCGCTGGGAGGACGGAATGGGGGGCGGGCACGTTTCGAACGCCCGCCCCGCAAGCCAGAGCACAGCCCGGCCCTAGGAGGGCGGCTGGTAGTCGAAGAACCACTTATTCATGAGGAAGTCGAGGAAGCCATCCTGGTGCAGGCTGGCGATAGCGGCGTTCAGGGGGGTGACGAGGTCGCTGCCCTTGGGGAAGATGAAGCCCATCTGGTCGTCGGAGATGGCTTCGCCGACGGTTTTGACGGCGCCGGCGGTGGTAGAGATGAAGCCACGGGCGGCGGCGGCATCCACGGGGATGGCATCCACGTCGCCGACGATGAGGGCCTGGACGAGGGCGCCGAACTCGGTGTAGACGACGCGGCGGGCTTCGTCGGGCACGAAGTCGAGGGTGACGAAGAAGCCGGAGGTGCCGGCCTGCACGCCGAGGAGCAGCGCATCATCGGCGGCGAACTCTTCGATGTTGGCGAAGCGGTCTTCATCGGCGCGGACGAGCAGGAACTGCTGGAGGTTGATGTAAGGGTCGGAGAAGTCCACGATCTCCTTGCGTTCCTCGATGATGCTGATGCCGGTCATGCCCATGTCGAACTGGTCTTCGCCGACGGAAGCGATCATCACATCCCAGGAGACGAATTCGTAGACCGGCGCGCAGTTGATGCGCCGGCAGATTTCCTCGACCAGGTCGTACTCATAGCCCATGAGCTCGCCGGTGGTGGCTTCTTCGAATTGGAAGGGCATGTACAGGTTCTCGACGGCGACAGTGATCGTCTGTCCGCCCAGGTCCGGCAGGTTGGCATAGATCTCGCCCGTCTCCGGGTTGTAGTCGAAGAACCACTTATTCATGAGGAAGTCGAGGAAGCCATCCTGGTGCAGGCTGGCGATAGCGGCGTTCAGGGGGGTGACGAGGTCGCTGCCCTTGGGGAAGATGAAGCCCATCTGGTCGTCGGAGATGGCTTCGCCGACGGTTTTGACGGCGCCGGCGGTGGTAGAGATGAAGCCACGGGCGGCGGCGGCATCCACGGGGATGGCATCCACGTCGCCGACGATGAGGGCCTGGACGAGGGCGCCGAACTCGGTGTAGACGACGCGGCGGGCTTCGTCGGGCACGAAGTCGAGGGTGACGAAGAAGCCGGAGGTGCCGGCCTGCACGCCGAGGAGCAGCGCATCATCGGCGGCGAACTCTTCGATGTTGGCGAAGCGGTCTTCATCGGCGCGGACGAGCAGGAACTGCTGGAGGTTGATGTAAGGGTCGGAGAAGTCCACGATCTCCTTGCGTTCCTCGATGATGCTGATGCCGGTCATGCCCATGTCGAACTGGTCTTCGCCGACGGAAGCGATCATCACATCCCAGGAGACGAATTCGTAGACCGGCGCGCAGTTGATGCGCCGGCAGATTTCCTCGACCAGGTCGTACTCATAGCCCATGAGCTCGCCGGTCTGGGGATTCTCGAACTGAAACGGCGTGTATAGATTCTCAACGGCGATCACGATTTCCTGACCGCCCAGGTCAGGCAGGTCCGGGTACACCGGCCCCGCCGCCGACGCTGGCAGCAACGAGGCGACCAGCACAACGATCAAGAGCAATCCCACATTGATCTTCCGAAACATGCGCTTCCTCTCCTCTTCCTGATACACACGGGTATTTATCGGCTCCTTAAGTGTAGTGCTGGATGGGGCGTTGCGCAAAAACAGACGCCGCTCACAGCCGCGTCGCCGCCGCCCGATCCACCAGCCAGATCAGGCGGCCCTGTTGCGGCTGGATGAGCTGGGCGGGATAGACTTCGGGCTGGCGCGGGCCGTGCAACACCGCGCGCAGCGTCTCGGCTTTGGCCGCCCCGCTCACCAGGAACAGCACATGGGCGGCAGCGTTGATGGCGGGGACGGTGAGCGTGATCCGCCATGAATCCAGCCGGGGGACGTAGTTCTCCAGGGCCCAGCGCGTCGTCTCATGCAGCGCCGCCGTGCCGGGGAACAGCGAGGCGGTGTGCCCGTCGCTACCCATGCCCAGCAGCAGCAGGTCGAAGCGCGGCTGCGGCGTCGCTGGATCGGCGGCTGCGAAGAAGGCGCGCAGCTCCGCCTCGTAGCGCCGCGCAGCATCGGCGGGGGGTAGCTCGCCGACTATGCGGTGCACGTGTGGTGGTGGCAGCGGCACGCGGTTCAGCAGCGTTTCGCGGGCCAGCCGGAAGTTGCTCTCGGTGTGGTCGGGCGGGACGCAGCGCTCGTCGCCCCAGAAAACGTGGACGCGCGTCCAGTCCACGCGCGACGCCCAGGCAGGGCTTGCCAGCCGTCCGAACAGGGCGCGCGGCGTCGAGCCGCCCGGCAGCCCGATGGTGAACTGCCCGCGCGCGGCGATCGCATCATCCGCGATGCGGACGACGTAGTCGGCGGCCCGGCGGGCCAGTGCAGCGCTGTCGGCGAAGACTTCAAGATTGTGATCGTGCACAGCTCCTCCCAGGAGAACAGCGATCAGCTATCAGTAATCAGCCATCAGCAAGAGCAGCGCAACAACCGCACCACTGATCACCGACGACCGACCACGCGCTTTTCCCTAATGTTCGCAGCCCTGCCGCCACTGGCGCCCGTCGCGGGCCATGAAGTCGTCGCTCTCGACCGGCCCCATGCTACCGGGGCTGTAGGAAGCGACGGCGGGTAGCTCCTCGCCCTGTCGTTCGTCCAGAATCGGGTCAATCAGCCGCCAGGCAGCCTCGATCTCGTCGCGGCGCGTGAAGAGCGAGGCATCGCCGAGCAGCGCGTCGAGCAGCAGGCGCTCGTAGGCGTCGGGCAGCCTGCCGCCCCCGAACGACGAGCGGTAGTGGAACTCCATGTCCACTGAGCGCGTGTCCTGCTGCGAGCCGGGCACCTTCGCCTCGAACTGCAGGTGAATGCCCTCATCTGGTTGGATGCACAGCGAGAGCACATTCGGCGGAAAGCATTCGTCGCTGGGACGGTCGAACATGACGTGCGGCGGGCACTGGAACTCGACGACGATCTCGCTGGTCTTGCGGGCCAGGGCCTTGCCGGAGCGCAGGTAGAAGGGCACGCCCTGCCAGCGCCAGTTGTCTACGTAGAGTTTCAGTGCGGCGAAGGTCGGCGTGCGCGAGCCGGGCGCGACACCTTTCAGGTCGCAGTAGCCGTCATACTGGGCAAGAACCATATCGCCTGGCGCGACCGGGCGCACGGCGCTGAGCACCTTGACCTTCTCGTTGCGCAGGGCGTCGGCGTTGAATGACGCGGGCGGCTCCATGGCCACCAGTGCCAGCAATTGCAGCAGGTGGTTCTGGAACATGTCGCGCAGCACGCCGGCCTGGTCGTAGTAAGGGGCGCGATGCCCGACATCCACCGTCTCAGCGACCGTGATCTGCACGTGGTCCACGTAGTTGCGATTCCAAACCGGTTCGAAGATGGTGTTGGCGAAGCGGAAGAACAGGATGTTCTGTGCGGTCTCTTTGCCCAGATAGTGGTCAATCCGGTAGACCTGGTGTTCGGCGAACACGCGGTGAATCATGTCGTTGAGAGCGTGCGCCGAGGTCAGGTCGTGCCCAAACGGTTTCTCGACGACGATGCGCCGCCAGCCGTCAGTCTCGCGGGCCATACCCGCCGCGCCCAGGTGCTCGACGATGGGCGCGTAGAGCGACGGGGCGACCGCCAGGTAATAGAGCCGGTTGGCCGGGCCGCCCTCTTTCTCGCGCAGAAACGTTTCCAGCCTCGCGTAGTCATCAGCCACGCTGGAGTCGCCGGGCAGGTACGAGATCGTCGCGGCGAACCTGTCCCAGGCGGCGGCATCAAAGCCCTCGGTGGCGTATTGCTGCGCGCCGTCGCGCAGGTGCGCGCGAAATTGCTCGTCGCTGAACGGGCTGCGCGCTGAGCCGACAATCTGCAAACGTCCAGGCAGGCGGTCGCGCCGGTACAGGCTGAACAGGGCGGGGATCAGCTTGCGCTCGGTCAGGTCGCCGGACGCGCCAAAGATGACCAACGATGTTGGCAGGGGGGAGTCGGGTTGGGCCATGCTGCGCGCTCCTCTCGTTGCCAGGCACTGCTCCGAATATAGCTGTCTTGACCCCTGCTGCCTAATACTGGCCGGGCGCGTCCAGCCGGTAGACGGCGAAGCGTTCCGCCAGATCGCTGCAGATGGGCGTCACGGCCACGCCCGCACGGGCGAGCGCCGCCAGCCAGGGCGCAACCTGTAGCGACCCCGGCGCAACAAAGAAACGGCGGCAGCCGCAGCCGGACATTTCTTCGGCGAGTGCGGCGGGCCGTGGCTGATAGACGACGGTGACGCGCGGCGTCGCGCCGAGATAGAAGGCCAGCTCCCAGCCCAACCAGTGATCGTAGACGATCTCGCCGGCGAGTTCCGTGTTCAGGAACTCCGCCAGGGCGTCAATGCCGCTGTGCGCGCCTTGATCGCCGCCGAGCGGGGCGTCGCCGCGCAGCGCGGCCAGCGTGCCGGGCAGCATGGCGGCTACCAGTGCCGTGGCCGCCGCCAGGTGCAGCGCAGGGCAGGCGCTGATCCGGCGAATCGCGCCGGCGAGAGTGCGCGCGGCAAGCAGCAGGACGAAGGGCACAAGCGTGTGCAGGTAGCGGTCGTAGGTGTTGAAGGCGACCAGCCACAGCCCGCCCAGCAGCGCGACCCCGTAAGCGGCGATGATCCAGTCCAGCGCCGCCTGGCGGGTGGGGGGAGCGGGGTTGAACCGCAGAGGCGCAGAGAGCGCAGAGGGAGAATGGGGCGAGAGGGAGTGAGCCAGGCGCGCCACCAGCCACATCGGGACGAGGGCCGCCAGCAGCGCGTTCAGCGCCGGCGATCCGCTGGCGAAGCCTAGCCAATGCCCCCATGCTTCGAGGCGCGGCCATAGTTCGTCGGAGCGGATCAGGCGGCCCGGATTGTTGTGGGCGTAGCCCAGGCTGAAAAAGCTGCGCGGCGCGCGGCCCAGGTCCCACAGAGCGAGCAGGGCAGCCCCGGCCAGCAGCGGCAGCGCATAGCGCGCCAGCCGCGCCAGCACGTCACGCCCGTGCCACGCAGGGCGGGCGGTCCGCGCCAGGCCAAGCGCGACGATCAGCGGCACGGCCCACAGCGCGGTTGTCTTGGCGGCGAAGGCGAGGGCGGTCGCGCCGCCAGCCCACCCCCATCGGTCGCGGGCGGCCAGCAGCGCGGCGAACAGCATCCAAAAGGTCGCCTGCCCGTCGGTGAAGGCGGTCGGGGCGAAGGCCAGCAGGTACGGCGAGAGCGCGCAGAGCAGCGCGGCCAGCAGGCTGGCCGTCCGGTCGCGGTAGAGCGTTTGCGCCAGCCGGTAGACCAGGGCCACGCTCAGCGCGCTGAACAGGACATTGGGCAGGCGGGCGGCGAACTCGGTCGGTCCGAACAACCGGAAGCTCAGCGCTGTGATGTAGAGGGTGAGCGGGGGCTTGTCCAGGTCGGTGTAGCGCAGCAGCCAGTCCCCCTCGTGGCTGATCAGCCGGGCCTGGGCCGCGAACAGGGCTTCGTCCGGGTGGAAGCGGGCGTCAATGCCCAGGGTGAAGAGGCGCAGCGCCAGCCCCAGGAGCAGGACGAGCGCCAGCAGGTAGAGCGGCGCTCGCCGTCCGCGCCAGGCGCGAGTCAGTCCGTGAAGCGGTACAGGATCAGCGTCCACAGGGCGATGACGCCGTCTTTCCAGGTGATCTTCTTGCCCTCTTCCCATTCGCGCCCGTTGTAGGAGATGGGCACCTCGTAGATGCGGTAGCCGCGCTTGAGGATCTTGGCGGTCACTTCCGGCTCGAAGTCGAAGCGGCGCGAGCGCAGCGGAATGTCGCGGATGACCTCGGCGCGGAAGACCTTGTAGCACGTCTCCATGTCGCTGAGGATGGCGTTGTAGAGCAGGTTGGTGACGAAGGTCAGGGTGCGGTTGGCGACCATGTTCCAGAAGAACATCGCCTTGCGCGGGCCGCCCAGGAAGCGCGAGCCATAGACGACCTTGACGATCCCCTCCTCGATCGGGCGCAGCAGCACGGGGTATTCGCGCGGGTCATATTCCAGGTCCGCATCCTGGATCAAGAAGACCTCGCCCGTCGCGTTCTTGAAGCCAGTGCGCAGGGCGGCACCCTTGCCCATATTTTGCTCGTGGTAGATGATCTTGAGATCATCGCCCGTGTCAATCTGAGCGAGCACGTCGCGCGTGCCGTCGGTCGAGCCATCGTCCACGATGATGATCTCGCTGGCCAGGTTAACGGCGCGCACCCGGCGGACGACCTCGGCGACGGTATTCACTTCGTTGTAGCAGGGGATGATGACGGATAGCTTGACGCTCACGATGGTCTCC
>JBBIHG010000017.1:0-9985 GCA_037447125.1 Chloroflexota bacterium
GGGTCGCTGGTCTACGAAGACCCGATCCCGCTGGACTACGCGCTGGAGGCAATTGGCATGGCCGAAGCGCGCGGCTTCACGCCGGTGGTCTACGTGGCCAACGGCCTGCTGGCGACCGTCCACGATGCCAATGTCGCTGAATTGCTGGTGCACCACGAGCCGTTGCCCGACCTGGTGGACAACTGGGCAACCGCGCTGCGTGGGCGCTACCGCCCGTTCAAGATGGTGCTGATGCACCAGGATCACGACGCGGTGAGCCGCTTCTTCGACGACCTGTGGCGTGTTTTCGACGGGCGGGCGCAGATCGTGCGCTCCGGCTTGCCCTCGGTGGTGGAGGTTATGCCCGCCGGGGTGACCAAAGGCACGGCGCTGGTTCACCTGGTCGAGCACCTTGGTCTGGACATCGGCGACACGCTCTGCCTGGGCGACAACTGCAACGATCTGGACATGATCCGCCGCGCCGGCATCGGCGTGGCCATGCGCCACGCGCCAGAGGAGGTGCGGGCGGCAGCCGATTATGTCACCGGCAGCAACGACGAAGACGGCGTCGGCCACGCGCTTCACCGCTTCGTGCTGTCGGTGCCGGGCGCAGAGGCTGCACCCGATCCCTCTGAGAGGAGAACTGCTTCATGAAGACGATTCTGGTCACTGGCGGCGCGGGCTTCATCGGCAGCGCGTTCGTGCGACGCATGGTCGAGAAGTATCCGGACGCCACCATCGTTGTGCTCGACAAGCTGACCTACGCTGGCAACCTGGACAACCTGCTGCCGGTTCACGACGCGCCCAACTACCGCTTCGAGCGCGGCGACATCGCCCACCGCCAGACTGTGCAACGGGTGATCGAGCAGTACGGCGTAGACGCCATCGTGAACTTCGCCGCCGAGACGCACGTGGATCGCTCGATCCTGGAGCCAGACGCCTTCATCTACACCGATGTCGTCGGCCTGTACGTGCTGCTCGACGTGGCGCGGCAGGTGGGGGTGCAGCGCGTGCACCATGTCAGCACGGACGAAGTCTATGGGTCCATCGCCGAGGGCTTCTTCCGGGAGGGCGATGTGCTGGAGCCGAACAGCCCCTACGCGGCCAGCAAAGCGGGCGGCGAGATGATGGTGCGCGCCTACCATGTGACCTACGGCTTGCACACGACCGTCACGCGCGGCAGCAACACGTTCGGGCCGTACCAGTACCCGGAGAAGCTGGCCCCGTTCTTCATCACTGAGGCGATTGACGACCGCCCGCTGCCGCTCTATGGCGACGGGATGCAGGTGCGCGACTGGCTGTACGTGGACGATCACTGCGACGCCATTGACTCCGTGCTGCACCAGGGCGCGCCCGGCGCCATCTACAATGTCGGCGGAGAGCACGAACTGCACAACATCGAGGTCACGCGCTTCATCTTGCAGACGCTCGGCAAGCCGGCGACTCTGATTCGTCACGTGGCCGACCGGCCAGGCCACGACCGCCGCTACGCCCTGACCAACGACCTTATCCGGGCTGAGCTAGGCTGGACGCCGCAGCACACCTTCGAGGAGGCGATGGCCGCGACGGTGCGCTGGTACCAGGCCAACGAGTGGTGGTGGCGCAAGATCAAAACCGGGGAGTACCTGGAATACTACAAGCGCCAGTACGCCGAACGACTCGCCGGAGCAGGTGGGTAGCAGCCGACCCGCGCGCACACACTCGCCGCCGGCGGTGAGTGCAAAGGTTGTCAGCGACTCGCTTGACATGGGGGCATTGACCTCACCCCCAGCCTCGCTACGCTCGGCTTGCCCCCTTTCCATGCATGAAGAGGGGGCGGTGAGGCGCGCCAGCGCCGAGCGGGGGTGAGGCAAACCAGGGCGCGGCACACTGCCCGACAGATTCTGCACACACTCGCCGCCGGGGACACTAACCCGGCGGTTTCTCCGTGCTCAGGTGTGGGGCGGGGCCGTCAGATCTGTAAAGCCTGGACGACCAGGTCGTTGCAGTCGCGGATGGCCAGGCCGACAATGGCATCGTTGGGATAGAAGGCCATACCGGGGAACAGGCCCAGCACGAACCCCTCGAATCTGGTGCGCAATAGCCCGCCGTCTGGGCCGACGGGGCGCCCGTAGATGTCTACCATGCGCGCGACCGCGTCGCCGGGGGCCAGCAGGTCGCCGGGCTGAACCAGGTGGTGGACGATGCAGGCCTGCGGCACGCGCGGGTGGATCGTGCGCCGCACGGGGTAGCCCGGCTTGACGATGGGGATGTCTGGCAGCGGCTCGGCGGGGCCGGGCAGCATCCCCGCCCAGCGCATGACGTTGCGCACGCCGGCCACAACGGCTTGCACGTGATCCGTGTTGACCGCTTTCTGCCCGCCGATCTCAATCGTGACAGCGGGAATGCGCGCCCGGTTGAGCGCCGCGCCGCTGACCGAGCGATGCAGGTCGAGCTCCATGTAGCGCGCCGAGGCGTACTCGTTGACTACGGTCAGGCCCAGCGCATCGAGCATCTGGCCCACCGTCTGCTGGAGTTTCTCGGCGACCACCTTGTCCGCCGCGTTGCTGTAGAACACTGGATCGCGGAAGGCGAAGGGGATCGAGCGGATGCCGAAGTCGTGCAGGTCGATCAGGTAGGTGGCTGTGGCGCTGATCCGCTCAAATAGCCGGCTGTAGGCTTGCTCCAGGGCAGAGGCGAAGTCGTTGGGATGGTCATCTTCGGGAGCGGACAGGCCGGGGAACAGGCGATTGGGGTCTTTGCCGCCCAGGTAGTAGGGGCTGCGCTCACCGGTGCGCAATCCCGCCGGGCTGAGCGTCGGGATGGCGACCAGCGTCCCACGCAGGTGGGGCAGCAGCTCCGGCGTGATCAGGTGGTGGATCACGGCGATGCCGTCGTACTCGCCGCCGTGAATGTTGGCCGTCAGCCACAGGACGGGCTGCGCCGCTTCACGTCCCTGAGCGATGATGACCGGGAAGAACTCCGACCCGCCGGTAGGTAACGGTAATGCCTCGAAGGCTCCGTAGACAATCTGCCCCGCTTTGCCGCGTACACTGCCGATCTGAAGGGCCATCTGTGTTGGCGTTCTCCTTGTTAGCCGGCTGATCACCACATCTTCCGCGCCTGGAGTGCCCGGTCTTGTGCTTACCCTAGGGCCTAATTATAGGAACTTCGCAATTGGTCACAAGCTGGGGTAGGATTCGCGTTCAGGCCGGGGAGGCGTCCTGGCGCGCGGAACGGCCTCCGCGCAGCAGCAAGGCGGCGCCGAGCGCGATCAGCGTGGCGCCTGCGCCAACGAACTGCAGCTCGCCGATGACATCCACTGCGGCCTCAAGGTTGGCAGTCTGCGAGGCAAGAAGCGTCTCTTCGAGGCTGGCGGTGGCGCTCGCCGTGTACTCAGCGACGAGCACATCGAAGCGCTGCAGCGCGAAGATCGTCAGCGACGAGATGGCGATGGTCATGCCCACCAGGCGCAGGATCAAGATCAGCGCCGCCGCAGAGCCGCGCTCTCGCTCGGTCACGTCGTTGATCACGGCGGTGCCCACGGGGGAGATCGTCAGGCCCAGGCCCACGCCGATGACCGTCATCTGCGCGCCCATCAGCCAGTAGGATGTGTCGCTCTCCCACGTTGCACCGGTCACGACGAAGCCTGTCGCGGCGATGAGCAGGCCCAGTGCCGTTGGCAGCCGGTAGCCGAACCGATCGCTCAGCCAGCCGCCGGGGACCGCGGCCATGGCCATCGGCACCGTCAAGCCAGACAGCAGCAGTCCGGCGGTGTAGGCGGCGTGCTGAACCTCACTGCTCGTCGGGCTATCCATGCGGAAGTTGACCAGCAGCGGAGCGCTGACCAGCCCGATCGCCAGGCAGAAGCCCACCAGGAAGTTGGTGATGGACGAGGCGGAGACGTTGCGGCTGCGGAACATGCCCAGGCGGACGAGCGGGTCCCTCACGCGCGCCTCGACCAGCAGAAAAAGCAGGAAGGCGAGGGCTGCCCCCGCCAGCAGCAGCGGCCCGTGGCGCGATGCTGTCTCGCCCAGTTCCTCAAAGCTCTCGGCAGTGCCGGCGGTCTCAGGATTGGCGCCAAGACCCACGTTCAGTCCGATCAGCGCCAGGGAGAGGAACAGCGTGCCCAGCACGTCGAAGCGCTCGGTCCGGCGCGGGCGATGGACGCCGCGCAGCACCCACCACGCGCCGGCCAGAGCCAGGGCGCTGATTGGGATGTTGAGCAGGAAGAGCGTCTCCCACGAGGGCCTGGCAACGGACAGCCCCAACCCGGCGAAGGCATCCACGACGGCGTCGCCGTGCTGGCCGAATAGATGCACCATCACCCCGCCGTACAGGTGACCGAGCACCCAGCCGAGTGTATCCACTGCTCCGACGACGCCGAGCGGACGGGCGCGCCGCTCGGGCGGGAACAGATCGCCAACCAAGGCGATGGTCACCGGGACCATTCCCCCGGCGCCGAAAGCCTGGACGACGCGCCCAAAGATGACCAGATACAGGTAGCGCTCCTCCAGGCGCGGCGGTTGCTCGCCCAACACCTGGCGATAGAAGCGCGCGATCGCGTCATTGAGCACGGGACTGTCGTAGGCTGTGACCAGATACGATCCGGCCATGAAGATCAGCAGGCAGGTCATGTAAACGACCCGGCGGCCAAACAGGTCGGAGAGCCGCCCGGCGAAGGTCATGCTGATCGCGTAAGTCAGCAGATAGCCGCTGACTGCCCACGAAGCCTTGTCAAGATACTCCTTGACCGGCAGATCGAGACTCACGATCACTTCGGGCAGCACGGCGGAGATGATCGTCAGGTCAAGCGCACCGATGAAGACCGGCAGGCAGACGATGGCCAGCACGAGCCAGGGCGCGTGCCGCGGGGCGGATCGCTCGGTCATGAGGCGCCGCCGTCGTCCATGTTGGGCGCGCTGATGTTGACCGGTGCGCTGTAATCGGAGAGGCTGATCTGCCACGTGGTCGGCTCGGCGTCCGCTGCCCAGTCTGGCGGCGGCTCGACCAGCACAACGCGCGCGACGCGCTTGTCCGCGGACTGGACGAATACGTCAATGGCCAGAGGGCCGGTCTTGGTCCGGCTGAGGCCGAGCGTCAGTGAGAAGACGCGCTCAGCTTCGACCTGGCCGCTTAGATGGTAGGCGTTCAACCCGTCGAGGTCCCGGCGGCCGATCAGCGTCAGGCCGCTGATGGTCGAGAGCGTGTGGGGGATACCGCCCGGATCGGCCAGCAGTGATGACGGCAGGAAGCCGGGAATGAAGTTAGCCTCCAGCCAGCGGTTGCCGGTCAGCAGTTCGCCGCGGAAGAACTGCTGGTCGTGCAGGGCGACCAGGTCCGCGGTCATGCTCAGCACGCCCATGCGGAACTGAATGCGTGCGCTCAACTGGTCGGGCACCTGAAACGCCCCACTCGCATACTTGAATGTCACGGCCATGTCGTCGGGGAGTTCGAGCCCTTCGATGGGCACAGCGATCGGGTAGCCGCTCACGTCAATCTCGTACCTGAACGAGGTCGCTCCCTGAAGCTGGCTGATACCCTCGTTCAGCAGCGCCTGCGGGTCGGGCGTTGGCTCTGGGGCGGCGTCATCGCCGCCGCAGGCCGCGATGGCCAGGACCAGGGCCAGAAGGGTCAACAGTCTGACAGAGGGCATGAGGGGTCGCCTCCGCGATTCACGAACAGCCAGGTGCTCTGCTCAGTTCTACGCGCAGCGGTAGGGCCGGGTTGCGGCGCTGGCGCGTGCAGAGGCCATGATAGCACGATCCGGCGCTCTGCCCAATGGTGGGCGCCGGGTTAGCGTTCGCCAACGCGCGAGCGCCCCAGCGCGTCAATCACCGCAGCGACCAGGTCGTAGCGCCCGAAGGCGGGCATGAGGTACGCGCCCTGCGCTCGCTCGCGGACGCTGAGCAGCAGCTCCTGGGCAACGCGCACGCCTTCGGCGGGCGCAGCGTCGCTCGCGCCGGCGATACGCTGACGGATGACGTCCGGAATCTCGATACCCGGCACCTCGTTATGCAGGAAGGCCGCGTGGCGCTCGCCGAAAAGGGGCAGAATCCCGGCCAGGATGGGCAGCAGCAGCGGGCCAAACTCGGCGGCGTAGGCGGCGCGGAAGCGATCCAACCTCTCCGGCTCGAAGACGGGCTGGGTGAGGGCGAAATCCGCGCCCGCGTCAATCTTCTTGCGCAGCAGCCGGACTTCGCGCGCCAGATCATTCGCGTTGACGTTGAGCGCGCAGCCAACCAGAAACGACGTGGGCTGGCCGATGGAGTTGCCCGCGCCGTCAGTCCCGGCGTTGAGGCTGCGCTTGACCAGGTGGATCAGGCTGGTGGGCACGATGTCGTGCGCGTCGAAGGAGTCCGGATAGTCGCCGATCTTCGTCGGGTCGCCCATGACCACGAACAGGTTGCGCACGTCGAGAGCGTGCGCTGCCAGCAGGTCGCCGTGAATGCGCAGCAGGTTGCGCCCGCGCGTCGGGAAGTGCAGCACCGTCTCCAGCCCGACGTGGTGCTGGATCAAGTGGCAGACGGCCCAGGGACTCATCCTCATGCGGGCCATCGGGCTGTCGGAGACGTTGATGAAGTCTGCGCCCGCTTCGCGCAGCAGTGCGGCGGAAGCAATCACCTTCTGCGCGGTGAAGCCCCGCGGCGGCGGCATTTCTACCGTGACGACGAACTGGCCGGCGGCCAGCTTGTGCGCCAGTTCGGTTGGCTCCTCCGGCACTTCGCTGGCGGCGATTTCCACAGGCTCGGCGGCGATGACCGTCGCGGGGCGCGCATGGGCCGGGGCGTCCAGGGCGGCGCGCATGGCCCGGATGTGGTCAGGCGTGGTGCCGCAGCAGCCGCCGACGATGGACGCGCCCGCGTCCTGGAAGGCCAGCGCGTACTCGCCGAAGTAGTCCGGTGTGGCCGGGTACATGACGCGCCCGCCAGCCATCTCCGGCCAGCCGGCGTTGGGGGCGACGGAGAAGCGCGCTTCCGGCACCGTGCGGCGCATCAGTTGGAGAATACGCAGCAGGTGCGTTGGCCCGCTGGAGCAGTTGACGCCGATCGCGTCTGCGCCGGTCGCGTGCAGGGCGCGGGCGACCTGGGCCGGCGTGTCGCCGAGCAAGGTGCGGCTGTCGCGGGTGAAGGTCATCTGAGCGATGACCGGCACGTCCGGGTCTATGCGCCGGGCGGCGGCGATGGCGGCGGCGATCTCGTGCAGGTCGCTGAACGTCTCGAAGATGAGCAGATCAGCGCCCGCCTCCAGCAGCGCGCCAATCTGCTCGCTGAAGGCGGCGCTGGCCTCCTCCACCGTGACGCGCCCGAAGGGGGCCAGGCGTACACCCAGCGGCCCGACCGAGCCGGCGACATACGCATCGTCGCGCCCGGACTCGGCGACGGCCTGCCGGGCGATGGTCACGCCCGCCCGGTTGATGGCCGCGCAGTCGTGTTCGAGGCGGCAATCGGCCAGCTTGTAGGCGTTGGCGCTGAAGGTGTTGGTCTCGATGATCTCCGCCCCTGCGTCCAGATGGCGGCGGTGAATGGCGGCGACGGCCTCCGGCTCGGTCAGGTTGAGCAGGTCGAAGCAGGTATCTATGGGCAGGTTGTGCTGGGCGTGGAGCATGGTGCCCATCGCCCCGTCGAGCAGGATGGTGCCCTGCGCCATGCGTTCGCGGAAAGGGACGCGGGCCATGTTACGCCTCCGTCAGTTGTTCGGTGCGCGACACGCCCACGCTGTAATACTTCGCGGCGGGGTGGTGCACGAGGATCGCCGCTGTAGACTGCTCCGGCACAAGCTGGTAGGCGGGTGTCAATGACATGCCCAGCATCTCCTCGGCGGGCAGCAGCCGGAACAGCGTGGCGTGGTCTTCCAGGCCGGGACAGGCGGGGTAGCCCCAGCTATAACGTTTGCCGCGCTCGACGGGCAGGCCAAGCTCGCGGTTGATGTGCCGATTCAGATAGGTGGCGGTCGCCTCGGCGGTCTGCACAGCCAGCCCGTGAAAGAAGTACGCTTCGGTGTATTCGTGTGCTGCCTGCAGCGCGTCGAAGCGCCCGGTTGCTCCCG
Organism: Chloroflexota bacterium; assembly: GCA_037447125.1. Taxonomy (GTDB): domain Bacteria; phylum Chloroflexota; class Anaerolineae; order Aggregatilineales; family Aggregatilineaceae; genus UBA2029. Next base: position 8,008 of record JBBIHG010000017.1, read on the forward strand.
CGCCGACAGTGACGACCTGCAGCGGGCAGACATCCACCCGCTCGCCCTCAGCGGGGGCGAAGTAGTCGGCCAGACAGAGATGCTCGCCGAACGGCTGGCGCGGGAAGTTGAAGCGGGCGATCTCACGCAGCACGCCCGACCCGGCGTAGAGGGCCGGGTCGTAAAGGATCACGGCGTCGCCGTCGGCCTGCGCCGGGAAGTAGCCATAGACGACCTGGGGGCGCAGGGTGCGGTCGGTCAGCGCCGCGCGTTTCATGCGTCCCAGCCGCGTCTCGAACTCGCGTTCCAGGCGCGCCCACTCGTCGCCGTGCGCGTTGCGCGCCCCCCAACTCAGCCGGAAAAGCTCCGGCTTGTGAATGTAGGGGAAGACCGCTTCCAGCGGGATGTCGCGCACGGTGCGCGTGCCCCAGAAGGGCGGCGTGGGGATATCCGGGGCGGGGCCGACCGTTGAGCGGCGGTCGGGGGTGCGCCGGTCGCGGACTGGCGGGCGCTCCCTGCCGATCTCCTGGTACGCCTCGCTGACAATACGCTCCAGCAGAGCCTCACGTTTGGCGGGCGCGACAAGCTGCTCCATCACCTCCAGCCCCTCGAAGGCGTCCTTGCAGTAGAACACGCCCGGCGCATACGGCTCGCCGCCGTCCTCCAGGAAGAGGATGCGCCGTCCGAAGGCGCGGTTGATGGCCGCCCCGCCGATCAGCACGGGGATGGACAGGCCGCGCCGGGCCAGCTCGTTGACGATGAGCGGCATCTGTTTCGACGTGCTGACCAGCAGCGCGCTCAGGCCGATGGCGTCGGCCTTGTACTGCACCGCCGCGTCAATGATCACGCTGGCCGGAGTCTGCTTGCCCAGGTCGTGCACGGTGAAGCCGTTGTTGCTGAGGATGGTACGTACCAGGTTCTTGCCAATGTCGTGCACGTCGCCGTAGACGGTCGCCAGGACGACGGTACCCTTGCTGGCTCCCTCTGCCCGCTCCAGGAAGCTCTCCAGGTAGGCGACGGCCCTCTTCATCACCTCGGCGCTCTGCAGGACGAAGGGCAGGATCAGCTCGCCCGCGCCAAAGCGGTCGCCGACCTCCTTCATGGCGGGCAGCAGCACGTTGTTGAGCACGCCGACCGCGTCTTGGCGGGTCAGGCAGTCGTCAATCAGCGCCTCGACGCCCTCCTTCTTGCGGTGGACGATCTGCCAGTGCAGCGCTTCTTCGGCGGCCATGCCCTCGGTGGGATCGGCCTGCTCTTCGCCGCCCACCGTCACCGCGTGCTCCTCGAAATAGCGAATGAAGTCGGCCAGCGCGTCGGGATGCTCGTTGAAGATCAGCGCGTCGGCCAGGCGGCGCTGCTCGGCGGGAATCTCGGCGTAGGGGGTGATGTGCGCCGGGTTGACGATGGCCAGGTCCAGGCCGGCCTCGACGCAGTGGTACAAAAAGACGCTGTTGAGCACGGCACGCGCGCCGGCGTTCAGCCCAAAGGAGACGTTGCTGACGCCTAGCGAGGTCAGCACGCCGGGCAGCGCCGCCCTAATGCGGCGGATGCCCTCAATGGTCTCGACGGCGCTGCCGGCCATCTCCGGGTCGCCGGTGGCCAGGGTGAAGGTCAGCGCGTCAAAGATCAGGTCATGCGGAGCCAGCCCATACTCGTTGACGGCGATCTCGGCGATCTGCCGGGCGATCTCGACTTTGCGGACGGCGGTCCTGGCCATGCCTGCCTCGTCAATGGTCAGGGCGACGACCGCCGCGCCGTGCCGGACGGCGATGGGCAGCACGGCGTCGGCGCGCCCGCGCCCGTTCTCCAGATTGATGCTGTTGATCAGGCCGCGTCCAGGGTAGAGGCACAACGCCGCCTCGATCACGTCTGGCTCGGTGCTGTCAATCATCAGCGGCAGGTCCACCGCCAGCGCCAGCCGCTTGACGACCTCGGCCATCTGCGCGGCCTCGTCGGGGCGCTCGGTGAGGGCCACGCACACGTCGAGAATGTGCGCGCC